>NZ_OZ334582.1:607263-1214526 GCF_976982775.1 Salinicola sp. NYA28a | reverse complement strand
GATCACAGAGCTTGCGGCCAACACGCTCGCCTATCACCTCGCCGGAAACGACACTAGGCTGCGGCTCATTGAGGTTTTCCGGTCTATTGGCGCATCTGTTATCACTAATACCGATGGCGATCAGCGAGCCATCATCCGGCGCTCACCCCTGCCGCCCGCCGCCGTCGCAGAGTTGCGTGCATGGCTCACCATAAATCTACCGACCCTTCAGGTGGCCGTAGCCGAGGGGCGGCTTCTAGACGAAATCGCGCCGATCACATTGCGATTCGCCTCATCACGTAAGATCACTGACATAACCAATCAGGACGTTATCCCCCAAATCCTTCGAGAATGGGTGGCCGGGAATAGCTACGCCCGCATTCTTGCAAGCCTCGTGGATATGGGTGCGCGGGTAGGTGGGCGACGTCGCAGACCCTCGGTCGAGGACGCCGTGGCGCTTTGCGAAGGCGGCTTTGGTTATGACGTTGCGATGGTCGTCGCGTCGATTGCGGATCTCGCCGAGGATTTAGACGAGGACCTGAAAAATGCTGCTTCGCTACTCCAGCGCCAGATCAAGGCAGGGCTGGCGAACCGGGCTACGCTTGCCTTCTACGAGGCAGGTTTCGCCGACCGACAAGTAGCTACATTTCTTGGAGAGCATTGGCCGCTTACGGCTGATCGCGACGCGGTCCGCGGTGCCTGTCGACAGGAAGCCACTATCCGAGGCCTACTGAACCAGCTCCCCAGTTATTTTACCGCCGTCGCAGCCGAGCTTGGCGGATGGTCGAGCTAAGCTGACCCAACAGCATAATTATAGGGTTCCCTATGTAACCCTTTTGACTCCCGCCAGGATCGACGGCGTATCGTCATCGATACTAAGTTTCACACCGATCGTGACGAGGGGCTGGTACCGAGAGGAAACCCTTCGTAGCGAATACGTGTAGCAGAAGTACGCGTAGCAACGTTCTCAGGTTGGCCGCGGGGGTACGCTTGCTGATTGCGCCAGTGGATTATTGCTGCATCCATCAATCGGGCAAACGGCCGACGAGACAGCAGTGATAGAGGGACACCACATTCGATTCGCCGCCGTGGATTTAACAGCATTGGCTGGAGAAATTCGATGGCAACTACGCTTTGTCTGAAAAATGTCTGCGCTTAACCATACGGTGTTAAAAATCGGCTCAAAATGCTCATTTACACCCCGTAAACTCCGCTTTTTCGCCGATTTTTGCCTTGTCTGGCTATCGCTCGCCGATTTTTCAGACAGAGCTTAGTGTAGTTCTGCGAGCCGGGAAGCCAGTGACTTCGGGCTTACGACGGCAAGGGCCAAATCGACATAAATAAATGGCTGGACTCGAATAACTGCTGGATAAGTTCGGGTACAGCTGAGAAAGGCGCAGTAAGTGATGAGGTAAAGAAATACTAAGGAACCACTGATCAATTCGTCTCTGAGCGGCCGAAGGGCTCAGAGGGGCATAATCACCGCGTCAGCGATCAATTTCTGACCACCTGAGGTGGTCTGTTTTCCCTGGCAGCCGGTTACCCCGGCTGCTAGGCCAGACTCAAGGCGCACTGGCCCCGTTAACTCGGCCCTTGCATCGTGTCGACAGCACCAGGTTGGCCAGCCCGAACAGGCTCAAGAGTTGCGCCTGGTTCTTGGCCAGCCCCTTGTAGCGCACCTTCCGGTAGCCAAAGAGGTTCTTGATGACATGAAACGGATGCTCGACCTTGGCGCGGATACTGGCCTTGGTCTTCTCGATCGCCAACAGCAGCGCTTTCATCGGGCTGTCGTCCATCTTCTTGATGGCGCCACGCTTGGCGGCAACACAGCACCGCGAATCCGAGGCATCCTTCTCTTCGTCGAGGTGCTTCCCCATGCCGGTGTAGCCCGCGTCGCCGTATACCCGCTTATCATCGTCCCGGACCAGAGCGCCGGCCATGGTGACATCGGCGACGTTGGCCGAGGACGCGGCGACACTGTGAGTCAGTCCGGTGACGGCATCGACGCCGATATGGGCCTTCATCCCGAAGTACCACTGGTTGCCTTTCTTGGTCTGCTTCATCTCCGGATCGCGTTGCTTGGCCTTGTTCTTCGTGGAAGGGGCAGCCGCCACGATAGTGGCGTCGACGATCGTGCCCTCGCGCATGAACAGCCCTTTCTCGGCCAAGTGGGCGTTGATCTCCTCGAAGATCCGCTGAGTCAGGGCATGCTTCTCCAGCAGATGACGGAAGCGCAGCAGCGTAGTCGCGTCCGGCACGCTCTCGATGGCCAGATCGATACCCACGAAGTCACGCATCGCCTGGCTGTCGTAGATGGCATCCTCCAGCGCCTCGTCGGCGAGCGCATACCATTGTTGCAGGAAGTAGATCCGCAGCATGCGCTCTAGGCCGATGGGCGGACGGCCGCGTTTGCCTGCTGCGTTAGGGAAGTAAGACGGCGACAGCGCGTTGATGAGTCGTTGCCAAGGCACCAGCGCCTCCATCTGGGCCAGGAACCGCTCGCGACGTGTCATCTTCTTCTTGTTGTGGTGCTCTGCCTGGGCGAAAGAGATCTGCTTCATGGGATGGCTCTGTCAGACGCTGATGGGATGACCCGATTCTACCCCGCCGGTGGCGATCAAGCAGCTGCACCGGGATTTGTGCAGCGTTTCCCTAAGAAGCGATCAGACAACCATCTGCGCCCAGAGGACGAGCAAGCCCGTCCCCTGAAGAGAATTCCCCTTCACCCAACCACAGCAGAATCAGCCACTATCTGCATCAAACTATCCAGATAGTTCGAGTCAGACATGAACAGTACGTGCTTTTCACGCAGCTCTTCTGCCGTCATTCCCCAATGACCAGTGATCCATTCGCGCGTGGTGCTTGAAGGAGCGAGAATCACACTTTCCAGCTCTACATGCTCACTCCTCAAGCGCCGCTCAACATCCTTAATACGCTCTCCGAACTCGATCTTCTCGTCCTTCGGCCCGGTGTGGCGTAGCCCATGGGGGTCGACAAAAACGATACGCTGGCGGTCGTCCTGCACATGCCAGAGGATGAAGTCGGGGTAGAACCCTCCCGCTTCGAAAAACCCAATGCCCTGCTTTACTAGATTCCGGAGCAGGTAGAGCTGCTCGCCATTCTCAGCCAGTTGCTCTTGATTGCGCTCCAGCCAGCCCTTTAAATCATTGACGAATCGATACTCACCGTCGTTCAACGCCACCGGTTCCACTCGTATCCGACTGTCCTTACCGAGATGGAGAAGCGGATTGTAGAGGTGCGCGCCGATCTGAATGGCGCTCACCCCATTGGCCTTGGATGATTGATAGACAGCCTTTTGTTGTTGCTCGATGGCATCCTTCATCTGATTGATGTCGTCGATGAGGGCCGATTCGCTACCGTCGACAATCAACTGATACTCGTTGGTGTTCGGCAGGTTGCCTCGAGCATCCTCAAGAGCCACCAGCTCCATGCGTGGTTCCAGATAGGCCCGGCGGTGATAGTTGAAGACCCTGTCCATCAACAGCGACAGTAGCTCAAGCGCCATGCTCTGGTAGCGGTGGAAGTTGTCAGCATGCAGTTTCCACTGATCATCGGGGACCAGCAGCGTATACCACACCTGGCTCTTCAGCAGTGCCGGGAATCGGCCTGCATCGATCAGCAAGTTGGCATAGCCACGGGAGCGGCGGTAGCGCTCTAGATCGCGTTCCAGGGCGGCCATGTCCATGAACAGCAGATGATCGTCATCGAAGTAGCGCTCGTGCTGCTTGGCCTGGCCAGGCTTGGCCATCACGTCTTTCACGCCAGAAGCCTGAAGACTCTCGACCCGAGGGTAGCGGTCGAGCTCGACCTTGCGCTCCTTCAGCACGATATCCGGCGTCAGACCCAGCTCATGATGGAAATCGCTGCTGACGGCATTCACAGGATGCCCGAAGCGTACTAGAGGGCCATCGCGGTGGAAGCTGTAGGCTTGCTTGGTGTCCTGCCTAACCTTGGGGCGCAACATCTTCAGCGACTTGCCGACATCCTCCATCACGTTCAGCTTTAGCGTATGGATCTCGGGCTGATCGTTGCCCGGTAGACCCTCGTCTTCCAGGAAGTCACGAAAGGTGGCCATAAAGTCGGCGCCGACGCCGAAGACATTTAGGGTTTCCAGCAGATAAAGGTGCTTGGGTGCCGTGACTGGTGCAAGCCGGCTAGAACGCATCAGGCTCATATCGCGGCCTTTCAGACGCACACCACGCCCGAACAGCTGGATGATCTGCGAGCCTTCTTTCTTACCGGTGTTCATCAACCCCATGCTGGAGACACGCCAGCTATTCCAGCCCTCGATGAACTTCTTTGAGCCGATCAGCAGGTTGACCTTTGAACTCTCTCGGTTGACCTCGGCGAAGATAGGGTTGGCCAGCTCCGACTTGCGGACCTGCAGGTGGGGGATCTTGCGGCCCTCGAGGTGCTCGGCCAGGCCCAGAGCGTCGCCCACGTTGATCAGGCCAAAGGGATTCTCCGCCTCTCCCACTTTCAGCAGTAGCTCGCCAGAATCACCGGTGATGCGATCGACGTTCAGCGTGCCGCCGCCCGGGGCATGGAAGGTATGGGTGAGGATGTCGCGGTAGAGCTCATCAACCGACGGTCCCTGAGCCTTGAGCCAGGGGAAGCTGCCCGAGAATATCTCGTTGCCTTGCTTGTCGATCAAACCGGCCGTTGCCGCGTCACCCTCAAAAACCGCGCTCAGCGCCCGACGAGCCTCATCCTTCTCCCCCAGGAACCAGGCCAGAAAGCCCAGCACCTGGGCAATATCTGAGGCGCGCTCCTTGTAGTTCTTGGCGGTCTCCTTGCTGCCGTCGTCTCTGACCACGCTAGCCCCGACGAACACCCACAGCGGAGCGGCCAGGTTCCACTGGGTCAGTTGGCCATGCTCTTCCTGGTAGTAACGCTGCTGCTGATAGAAAGCCAGCAGTGCCGCCGTGAGGTAGGTGTAGCGCTGCTGGGTCTCCTTCTCCGGCAGGTTGAAGATGCGGTAATCCTTGCCGTAACCATCCTCGTAGAAGTAGCGGTAGCCGTAATCGAAGAGGATGCTCTTGGCGTAGGTCTCCTCCACTGCCGCATCCTTGGCAGCAACTACCGCCTCCTTGAAGGTGGCCGAGTACTCGAAGGTGAAGCCACGCCCGGCCAGCTTGTTACGATGCGATAGCCAGCCCTTCTCCTCACTGGCCGAGCCCAGTCCGCGGTGACCTTCATCGACCAGCAGCAAGTTGCCATCGCCGAAGCTGTCGACCGCCATGGTCTTCTTGCCCTGCTCGATGCCGAGCTTGGTGATCTCGGTCACGGCAACACGGCTCAGCGATTTCCGCTCCCCGCTGAAGAGGTCACCACCATCCTGACTGAGGCGCTCCGCCTCCAAGCTGGAATCGCGGCACTCCAGCAGATGCTGCTCACTGAGGCGCTCGTTGGGCGTAATCAGGATGATCTGGCCATAGTCGGCGATACGGTGGTGCTCACGGGCGTAGTGACGGAACTGACGCACGTTGGTGTGCATCAGCAAGGTCTTGCCAGAGCCCGTGGCATTCTGCAGACACAGTTTATTGAGGTCATCTTCCTCATAGGAGCCAATACCGGTCTGGTAGCCTTGCCCCTGCCAGAAGCTGTTGAATCGCTCGACCTGGCGGTTGAGGCTGGCCTTGAGCGCCTCGCGGTCACGGAAGTACTCGTGAAGATATATCTCGACGAACAGCAGAGTCAGCCACTGGAAGTACTTCCAGTCGACCTCGGTCTCACGTTGCTGATTGAGGGCATCGGTATGCCTGACGATATTGGCGTCAAAGCGCTTCAGATCCTCCTCGCCGTACTTCCAGGTGGGCTGGTAGCTACCCAGCAAGGCATGGAGGTAATGATGGTGGCGGTCACCGGTCAGCCCCGGATCACTCTCCTTCAGCGTCTTGCTGAGCAACGTAATCGGACGGACTCGGCTGCCGCCGTCGCGATACTGCTCCAGCGGGTCGATGCCGAAGCACGTCAGCATCCACTGGTTGAGTACCAGCTTCTTGAGAAAGTCGCTCTTGGCACTGAGCTGATTGATCTTGGCTTGGCGTGGCTTGCGTGCCATCAATGCGACTCCCGGCCTTGATCATCCTGGTCATCCATCTGCGGTTTCGGCGCATCATCCCCTACCAGCACGGGCTTGCCGTCCTGCCATATCACTGCATACTGGCCCAGGCGCCGCTTGCGCTCCAAGGTCTCGGAGACTGCTTCACGGAGGCTGTCGAGCATGGTTTGGGTATCCGGTGTCGGCTGAGTCATGGCCGTGCCTCCTTGACGAGATCATTGTAGTGGCGGTCATCGAGAATATTGCGCCCTTGCCAGGTCTGTTCAAAGACAGGCTCTGGCGTGCCTCCAGCATTCATGAAGCAACGCGCTCGAGAGACGCAGGGTGCGTAGAGCGTCAGCAGGTTGTGCAGGCTGCGCGGGAAGCGGCGCTGGATATCCTTCAGCGGGATATTGTGGCCACCATGCGAAACGCGCTCTGCCACGCGAAGGCGCGACATCTCCACCGAGGGGAGTGCCAGGTAAACCAGCTCGACTCGCCAGCCCGTATCGAGCAGCCGCTTCACCAGGCTCAGGTAACCGCGCCCCGAAAGTGTCGTCTCGAAGGCAAAGTCCTCGCCCTCCTCTACTGCATCTTCGATCTCACGTAGGAAGATCCGGCTAGCCGCAAGCAGCTCCCGCTCCGGTGCCAAGGGCGAAAGCCCGGCGGCGATCAGGTCAGCGTTGATGAAGCGTGCGCACTTGGCCACTTGGGGCAGGTAATGAAGCGCAAACGTCGTCTTGCCGGCGCCATTGGGGCCGGCAACGATCCAGCAGGTGGGGGCGCTGGCTTCAGAGCTCATCGTCACACCCCTCCCACATACGAGCATGGAAGGTTTCTTCCAGGCTATGCACGCGACTGCGTGCGCTGCCGGTCAGGTTCAGGCCATGCGGGCCATTGATGTAGATCGAGTCGAACTCGCTGTCGGTGGTGCCGATCTTGTACTTCGCCAGCAGCGCCTCCAGCACCGCGGCGTCCTTTTCGGGATCGTCGGTCAGCTTGCGCCATACCACCAGCACCTTGGCGAGGTCCTCGTCGCTTCCCGGGATCCTGCGCACATGCCCTTCGACCTGGCGGATCCAGTAGGCGCCGTCTTCATTCTCGCGCAGGCTAACCGCCTTGAGCCGAGTGTTCTGGTCCTCCGGCAGCTCGGGGTCTTCCTCGCGCTCGAAGCGGGCGACGTAGGTGCGGGGCTTGTCGAGGTGAGTGACATGCAGGCCGATCAGCCAGTTGAACGTTTCGACCAGGTCGACGTTCGTTTCGCGAGTCTCGTCGCTGCCGGGCTGCTTGACCTTCAGCGTGTAGTCTTCAGGATCACGGAACCACTCAGTATTGAGTAGGCTTGCCGAGCCGCGGGTCTCCACGTCGAGCAGATACTTGAGGGTATAGTCACGGCGTAGCTCGGGATTTTGTTCCATCAGCGAATTGCGATGAGGGTTATCATCCAGTTCGAGGTTATTAAGGGTATCGTCGTAACTCTCAAGGCGGAGGTATTTGAAGCAGTGAGAAATAGCATCGATTTCACCATTTTTTGGTCTGCCATCTTGCCATTCTGACGCATATACAGCTTTCATGATTCTGGGCTTGAGCACTGTATCAAAATGATTACCTACCTCAACAAGAGTGTAGTGTCTACGAGCGCCCTCTTTGTTAAGAGATACTACCGCATGTCCGGTGGTTCCCGTTCCTGCAAAGAAGTCTAACACATGCCCATCTTTGGGGGAGCCAATTTTTATTACCGTCTCTGGCAAAAGCATTGGTTTTGGAAACCCGAACTCACTAAATCCTAATCGCCCGTTCTCAACAGTACCAGCCTCATTTATAAATCCCTTATCCGACCAAATAGACTTAATCTTCTTTGTTCCTTTTCTGGCTTTTTCATAAATATTCCATCCACCAGCCCTTTTTTCCTTGGCCAAAATAATGACTTTAGACCCTGACCTTATCGCAGCTAGTGTTTTTTCTTTACCCCACCGCCAACAAGACGCCTCACCTTTGCTATTTTCAGGATAAACAGCAATAAAACCTGGTCTATCATCCAAACTTATACTGGCGTAACCATTCTCATCGATGCTTTTCGGATCTACATATATGGGATAGTAAAGATTAGGACGATTGTGCCTTCCAAACTTTGGGTTTCGATTTCTCAACTCCCAAAGTTCGTAAACACCAATTTCATCAGAGAGTGAGGCACCACCCACTTCTTTTTCCACCTCTCTGATTAGTGAAAATTCAGAGAATCCATAAGCCATAACATATTCATGTGTCTTAGCCACCCTCTGATATGTTTGCCCCCTTATATTAGACCGCACAACCAACTGAGAAATAAAGTTATCCTCAGAAAAGAAGCTATCCAAGCACAATTTAAGCCTAGCGGACTCATTATCATCAACGCTTGCAAAAAAAGTTGCAGACGGCAACACTATTTTCTTTAATTGCTCAAGCTTTTGGGACAACATCGAAAGCCAGCTTGAGTGCCTATAATTATCCTTAAAAAGAAAATCATCACCACCAGTGTTATATGGAGGATCAATATAAACACAATCAAATCCCTTGGATTTTTTATCTAAAACCCGAAGCGCATCGTTATTATCAGAATTAATAGCAACACCATCGCAAGTGCTATCCAATCCTTCGATACAGGAAATCAACTCTCCCTTAACCCCTGAGGACAGTAGTCCGGTATCAGCCATCAAATAGCGGTATTTCTCTAGCCCCAGAAACCCCTCAACACTCAAAGATTTTATATCATCTGCAAGTTTTACAGTATCTAGACCATACAACCTTGACCACAAATCATGATGGGCCTCATGACCAAGAATATATTCTATAATGTCAGATCGAGCTGCAATACGATCTAGAGTAATACAGTAGTTACATTCAACAACGAACCGCCTTTTTAACCACAGCTTTTTCTGAAAATTTTCTAGCTGCGCCAGAAAGGTAATGATCTGCTTCGCGATTTTACGCAGCACCTGGATTTTCTTGAGCTGCTGCTCGACGATCAGCACACCGGCATTATCGATATCGTCTAGGCGCAGGATCTCGTTCTTGATATAGAAATCCAGCTCACGAGAAAGGAAGCCACCCAGGTCTTTGTGGATAAAATAATCCATAGTGTTGCGGGCGGTGTACTGCTGCAGGTACTTGCCAAGCAGGGTGCGCTCTTTCTGCTTGTCCGTCGGTGCCGGGGTGGCCAGCCCATCCCGGTAGGCGGCTACGCCATCGGTAAGGCGCAGCCCCGCCATGATGACCTCCTCCGCCTCCTCGAGCCGCTTCTTCTGCCAGGTGCCACTCTGGCCCATTTTCTCCGAGTCCGGCCGGTACTCGAACTGGAGCACCAGGTCGGCACCGTCCAGGCGCACCGGCTCGTTATGATGGATGATGAAGAAGCGCTCGGTGCTCTCCTTCACATCGTTGTGCTCGCCTTCGGTGGCGTCTACCACGCGGCAGTGCACCTTGAGCGCCGCATCCACTGAGTCGAAGCCCAGGCCAGCCTGTGCGGCGGAGCCCTGCAGCTTCCTCAGGGCCTCGTTGAGGTTGAAGGTGAAGTTGGCCAGCGTCTCGGAGGACTTGACGTAGTACTGGTCCTTGTTGGCCCAGTGAAGATAGACCTCACGACCATCATAGGGCACCGCATAGGGGGCGGCCCGGCTGTCATTCTCGGCGACGTGGTGCCGGCGACTCATGAAGTCGCCCTTGTCGTAGTAGCGCGAGAAGAAGCGATAGAGGTGGTCGTAGATGTCCGCCGAGGCGTTCTGCTCCTGCTTCGCGACTTCGTAAGCGGCCCGCGCCTGCTTCACCGCCGGGGCGCTATCCGGGTCCGGGGCGCCCAGCTCTTCGGCCTGACGACGCTTCTCCTCGATGTCCTGACGCATGGCGGTCAGCTGCTGCTCGCCCTGCTCGGCAAACGCCTCCTCGATGGCCTGGGCAAGATCTTCGCGGATGAATCGAGAGAGCTGGTCGCTCTTGGCGTGCATGATGCGGTAGAGCCCAAAATCCAGCTCCGGCTTATCGAGCTGGAAGAGCTCGTGAAGCAGGTCGATGAAACGTTGCTTGCGGTCGTCCGCGGTTGCTACAGCCATTGATTGGTTCTCATCAGCTTGTGTAACTGGCGAGAAGGTCCCGCCAATTCAGGCAATTAAAAGACAGCACGACCAGGCGACGAGGCCTGTCCGGTGGAAATTTATATGGTGCTGATGATACCCGGTGGAAGTGCCCGGCTCTAGGAAAGACGCCCGAGCCACGTGGGTCGCTGCAGCCAATCGTCGGGGAAGCCCATGCTTGCGGGGTTGATGGCATAGCGCTCGATCAGCTCCGCCAGCCGCTCTCGAAAGTGGTGATGGCGGCTGATCACATCAAGCAGATAGGCGAGCATCGTCAAGGTGTTGTAAAGCTTGCGCTGCGCCGATTCGTCTCTGGTCTTTACCAGGCTCTCCCCCAACGGCTGGGGGTTGCGCGGCAGCGTGAACTTCACCGTCAGCTCACGGTTCCAGACCCGGGCATGATGAGCACAGTGGTTGCGGACTACGTTCAGATGGTGGCAGAAGGAGGTCAGGATCCGCTCATCCAGGCAATAGGGCCTGGCGATGGCGTTGCGGTCATCGCTATGAGCAAGATGCTTGAGCCACTTCGAAAGCTGGCCGAAACTCATGATCTCCACCACCGCCCACACGGGCGGCAGGGGCTCATCGTAATGTGTGCGGAAGTGCTGGATGAACACCTCACGGTTACTCTGCACATCCTTGAGAAGGCCGGCCAACCCGTTCCGATAGTTCCACCGGTTGGAGTCTGTAAACAGCGAGGCCTGCATCAGCGCATGCGGTCCATGGCGGTGGCCCAGCTGATAGGCGAAGTGGCCGCGCAGCGACACCTCGATCCGTTCGATGGCATCGAGCAGCAGCAAGCGCAGCTCACGATCAAACAGATAATGATCCAGCACCGTCTCGAACTGGGTGCCCGGGCGGAAGGTATGGCTCCCGTGGTCTGCCTCGTAGGGGAGCCAGTAGGCGGCGAGTCGATAGTAGTTCAGGTGGGCCAGATAGTGCTCGGCTCGGGCTTCATCCCGGACCTGCATACCCCGCTCGCGAAGACGAGCGAGCTGATCGGCATAGCTGAGGGCAGGTTTATCGTATCTCATTGATCACACAAAAAAGTAACCCCCCATGGTGCGCTGATCTGACGGGAAGCGTGGGGGGTGTTGTTGAAGGCAAGTTTAGGCAGTTGACCCTCCAAGGTCAACCGACCACGACGACTATGGGCCATCATGCCCTTCACACCAGCTCCCAGCGGATCCTGAACAGCCGATGAGTCTGGCTCTTGCGGTGCATCTGGCGCTCCAGGGCATCGATGAGCGCGTCGCGCTTCTCCTCGATCTCGTCCTGAACGTCGAAAATCGCTTGGCGGTCGCGGCGCTGCTGCCGCTCGAGCGTCTTGAGCGCTTCCTGCGCGGCCTTCTGCTCCTCCAGGGTCTCGGCGGTGCGTGAGCGACGCTTGGCGTCCTTGATCTTGGCGCGGGTATCCTCCAACTGGGCCTCGCTGGAGGCAATCTGGTCATCGGACCAGGCCTCCAGCTTGTCGCGTTCGCGCTGGAAGTAGCTGTGGTTCTCCTCCAGCACGCGGCTAAGGGTGGCATCCAGCTGCCGCTTGGCGAGCGCAGAGAGCTCCTGAGAGGGTTCAAGGGCGCTATCGGGCATTACCTCGGCGGTCACATTGAAGAGCCGCTCACAGGCTTCCTGGTCGAGGTGAGTGCCATCGTCAGCCAGGGCAGTGAAGACCAGGTGCTCCTCGTGCTGGAAGCTGTCCAGCTCCAGCAGATTCAGTTCCAGCCAACCACGGCGAACGGTGAGCTGTTCGAGTACCGAGATTCGCAGCGGATGGTCCGATAGCTGGAAGCGTAGCGTGGCGGCTGGGGTCTCCTGGCGGCGACCGCTGTCGAGCACGTATTCGCCCAGCGGATGAGTCAGCCGGTAGACGTGAGCGTTCTCGGGCGGCTTGATGCCCTTCCCCTTGCGAATCAGCCAGTAGTCACCGGCGGTCACATTATCGACGGGAGGCGCTTCCAGGTGAAAGGTCAGACGGCCATCGTTGAATTTGGCCTGTCCCGACAGGCAGTGCCGGGTCAGCTTCCAAAACAGCTTGCCGGTGCGGTCGAGCTGGGCCTCGGCCTTGTCTCGCTGGATGCGCAGCAACTCATGAATCTGCTCGTCAAAATGCTCCAGCAGCTTGCTCTCGGTCTCACGCATGCGATCATCGATATCGGCCTCCAGCTGCTCGCGCAGCTCGGCGAAGGCCGCCTCGATGGCGTCCGGTGTGCGGCAGGTGGCGTAGATATCGGCGATGCGCTTCTCGACATCCACGCCAGACTCCAGCCGGCCGAGAATTTCATCGGAAGCACCGAACAAGCCATCGAACAGCTGGAACTTCTCGCTCAGTAGCTCGAGAACACGCTTGTCGGCCTCATTGCGCTGGTTAAGGAAGTTAACCACCACCACATCGAACTGCTGGCCGTAGCGGTGGCAGCGACCGATGCGCTGCTCCACGCGCTGAGGATTCCATGGCAGGTCGTAGTTCACCACCAGATTACAAAACTGAAGGTTGACCCCTTCGGCAGCCGCCTCGGTAGCCACCAGGATCTGCGCCTTGTCTCGGAAGTGGTCGATGATGGCGGTGCGTCGATCGATGGCGGGGCTGCCGGTAACCCGGTCACTACCGGCATGATCCGCAAGCCAGCGTTGGTAGATGCCCGTCACGCTCGGGCTGTTGTTGGTGCCGCTGAAGGTGGCGACCTGATCAGCAAAGCCGTGTCGCTCCAGAAAGCGGCTGAGGTACTCCAGGGTGCGTCGTGACTCGGTGAACACCACCGCCTTGCGAGGAGCCCCCATCTCATCCATGCGGGCAAAGCCGGTTTCCAGCGCGGTGACCAGCGCATGGGACTTGGCATCTTCATGGATGCTCCGAGCAAGGCTCAGGTACTGCTCGATTTCGGCGATCTCGCCCTGCAGCCGAGTCGGGTTGATCTCCTGGTCGGCCAGGGGCTGGGCGTCGTCCTCCTCCACTTCATCGGCTTCCGCGGCTTCCAGCAGCTCCTCATCAAGCGATTCATCGGCCAATAGCCGCTCCAGCCAGTCCTGCTCGACCTGATGCCGGTCATGCAGCGACTCCAGCCGCTGCTTTAGCGTCTCCAGCGTCTGGATGATGGCGGTGGTAGACGATGCCAGCAGCTTGCGTATGACCAGTGACACCAGATGCCGTTGGCGGGTGGGCACGCCATAGCTGTCTTCGCGTTCCAGATAGCCGGAGACCAGATGGTAGAGCCGCTGTTCATCCTGGGAGGGAGTGAAGGGGATCGTCAGCGCCTTGCGCTCGGTGTACTGCACATACTCCAGCACCTGGCGGCGCAGGGTGCGTTTGGCAAACTCCTCCAGCCGGCGTCGCAGCCCCTCGATGTCATTACCACCGCGCATAAACTGGCGGCGGAAGCTGATCGCGTCCCCAAATAGCTGGTCATCGATCACCGTGGAGAGCCCATAGAGCTCAAGCAGTGAGTTCTGCAATGGTGTGGCGGTGAGCAGCAGCTTCCGGCTGCCGGCGAAGGCCCGCTTGATGGCCTGCCCGGTGCGATGACTCTCGCGGTGAGCGTTACGCAGCTTGTGGGCCTCGTCGATCACCACCAAGTCCCAGGGGATGGTGCGCAGCTGAGGTTCCAGCTTAGCCGCGAAGTGGTAGGACATCACGCTGATGACATTTTGATCCAGCGGGTTGTAGATCCCCTGATCACGCTGCTGCTTGTAGGTGCGAGCATCCAGCACTTGGGTGGGCAGGTGGAACTTCTCGGCCAGCTCGCTCGCCCATTGCTTACGCAGGGCTGCTGGGGCAATCACTACCAACCGACGCCGACGCTCTGCCCAGTACTGGCAGATGACCAGCGCTGCTTCGATCGTCTTGCCCAGCCCCACCTCGTCGGCCAGAAGAACGCCCTTGGTCAGCGGGTTCTGCAGGGCGAACAGGGCCGCATCGATCTGGTGAGGGTTGAGATCGACTGAGGCATCGAACAGGGAGGCTGCCAACCGATCCACATCACCGCCCCGCCGCTGTCGGGTCAGCTCGTAGGCGTAGTACTTGGCGTGGTAGTCCGTAATGCGCTCTGTGGTCATCCCTGCACCCTGCTCCAGTATTAGCTATCGCCTTACTCTGTGACTTCCAGTAAGTATCCCCCGGCAAAGCCGGGGGCTTTATATTGTTAGCCCCTCAAAGGGGCAAGAATCTGAGCCGCCTGAAGGCGGCTGCCTCACATTCCAAACTTGAGCTGATCATAATGCTCATCCACCTTTTCCTGATTCCGGATATAGGCCCTTACCATTCCTTCATCAAGCCCTACTGTCGAGACGAAATAACCTCTCGCCCAGAAGCTTTCACCAGAGAAATTTCGCGATCTGCCCATGAAATTTCTGGCTATAGATATCGCACTCTTACCTTTGATGTAGCCAACCACATGTGACACCGAGTGCTTCGGAGGGATGCTGATACACATGTGAACGTGATCACGCATCAGGTGCCCCTCTACGATCTGGCACTCCTTCTGTCTTGCCAGCTCATGGAACACCTCACCAAGGTGTTTTCGGATACCACCAAAGATCGCCTTCTTTCGCTTTTTGGGGATGAACACGACATGATACCTGCAGTTCCATGTTGTGTGAGCAAGACTCTGGTACTCTCTCATTGGGAACTTCCTATCTCTTGGCCGAGATTGGAGGTTCCCTTTGACCGCATCACACGGTCAAACCTCGGGTAGTCCCCCGGCAAAGCCGGGGGATTACCTTATTTATTCAGCGAGATCAAGGCGCCATTGGAAGCCCCCCTACAGCACACCGGTGCCGCCCTGAGGGCAGCACCGGTGCTATGACGTAATGGGGAGCTCACACACCCTACAGCTCTCCTCGCTCGGCCAACGACTCGCAGGTCGCCTTCACGCTGAACGGGCACTGGTAGCACTCGCTACCGGTGGCTGGATCGGTGGCCTGGCGATGGCCTGAGACTTTCGTCCTCTTAATAGCGGGCAGGCGGGGCGAACACCGCGCCCAGCAAGTGATCACGATAAAGCTCACGCTGCCGAATGTCGCTGAGCCTGCGGGGCGTGAGCCCGACCTACTTGGCGGGCATGGTCCAGTAGAGGCCAGGCATCTACACCTCGCAGAGGGTGCCGATATCCACAGCGTTGCCATGCAGATCAGTAGATTAGAAGGAACTCGGGAGATTAGTCACACAGATGCAGGAGTAAGATAGCCGCCGGGAATGGCGGCTATCGGATCGGCATTGCGTTAAAGTCCAAAGCGTCGGACGTACTCGGTTTTCTTCGCGATACGGGCAGTAAGCGCCGCCTCTCCATGTTGCTCAATCGCCGCTGCCCAATCCACCACCTGCGGTTTCCCCCCAGGAGAAAAAGCACCTTGCAGCGATGTCCCGAGGTATGCCTCGCTCAGATCGTTCATCAGCTCAAGGAACTCCTGCACTTGATAGTGAGGGCTGATGCCGTTTTCTTCAGCCTCCCGACGCGGCCAACGCTTCTTTTCCAACTGCAGGATGATATCCAGAAGCCTAGCAGTCGTCGTGAGCCGATTTAGCGAAAAGGCATAGGGTAGGTACTCCCCATCGAAAGACAGCGTGTGATCTTCCGTGAAGTAGTTCCAGTCACCGACGGAATGAGCAGGAACCAAGCCGGTATGTTCGGCATAGGAGACCTTTCCTTTCTGACGCCAAGGGTCTGCGTTCACGTCAGGATTTTCATATTGCTGGGAGTCGCTTTCCGGACTTGGCTGGGCTGCAGCGGCGGCAGCTTTCGACAGCGCCACAGCCTCGTGGAAGCTGGAAACGCCCAGGAATTGGTAGGCGGCGATGTCCTGGCACTTCTGCAGTTTGGCGTCGGGCAAAGACTTCTTCAAACGCTTGGCAGCGGTTTTGACCAGTTGGATCTGGTCAGGAGTGATAGTTTTTGACACAGCTGTATCCTCGAAAGATTGATGACGTTGTGCTTCCTGTTGCCCGCTGACAGAAATCTTTCGAAGTCAGGTGTATCAATAGTGCTGGTAGGTATAGTGCCTAAGCTTTGCCGATGCGGGCGGCGCGTCTCTATCAACGCAGGAAAAACATAATAAGCTCACGTAATTGTGTCAACCTTGAGCTAAACAAAAAAATAACTCCCAGCACACCGGTGCCACCCTGAGGGCAGCACCGGCGATATGAGATAATCCAAGATTGAGTCCTGCCAGTCAGTGGGCGCTACAGGTCGCCCTGCTCCGCCAGCGACACACAGCGGTCCACCCCAACCACGATATGATCAATGACCCGCACATTGATCAGGCCCAGCGCCTCTTGCAGATGCTGGGTGATACGACGATCTGCGTCGCTGGGCTCAGGATCACCTGAGGGGTGGTTGTGGACCAGGATCACCGCAGCAGCGTTGCAGGCCAGGGCCTGCTTGACCACTTCACGTGGGTAGACGCTCGCCGAGTCGATGGTGCCGCGAAACAGCTTCTCGAAGCAGATCACGCGGTGCTGGCTGTCGAGGAACAGGGCGCTGAATACCTCGTGCTCGTAGTCCTGCAGCAGCACTTGCAGGTGCTCGAACGCCAGCGCGGGCTTGGTAAGCTTGCGTCCCCTGGCTAGCCGTCGGCGAGCGAAGGCCTTGGCGATGCTCAATAGCTCCGCTTCGGTCACCGTATCAGTGATGCGATAGGTACCGGCGGCCTCGCCGGCACTCAGCTTGCGATGGTGCATTGTGTAGCTCCTCAGGCCGCCATGACCATGGTCATGCGGCGCTCCAGTTCCTCGTAGAAGGCCTCGACGCGCTCGGCGATGGTGCGGATCAGCGTCTCGTCCCGGTAGGTGCGCTTCACGAACAGCGGCATGCCTGGCCAGTAGCTGACGAAGTCGATCCACTCCCGCTCGCTGACCCACAGGCCGCCCTGACACTGAGCGACGTGCTCCTGGGGTAGCTCGTCGGCCAGCAGCAGCTCAATCTGGTACTTGGGCAGCTTGGTCTTGATCTCCACCAGGCCATTGCTGTCGACCAGGCAGTCGGGCGAGTAGCCCACCCCGTGGTTGAGGATGATGCCAACCTGCTCCAGGCGCGGTAGACCGGTGGCCTCGAAATAGAGCTCCCGAGCCACGGGCTCCAGCTCATGCCCCCGCTGGGTGTGAGCGTTGCCCTGGAAGCTGTCGGACGGCTCGCCAGTGATGCGCTCGCCGATCAGCTGGTGCATGTAACTCATCGCACCGGCACCGAAGCCTCCCGGCCCCTTGCCTTTGACCAGCAGGGTCTTCAGCTCAGACATGGTGACGATGCCCAGGCGGGCGGCATGCCACTCGGGCGTGCCCTGGTCCAGTGTCAGGATCTGCATAACGATCTCCTTCTCGATGAAACGGCATAGGCCGCAAGGGGAGGTCATCCCCTCGCCGGCTGCTCAGTGATGTTGACGATTGGGCTGGGCCCGCTTCTGCAGGGAGGCACGCAACTTGTCGAAGTCGCCACGGGGCACCTGCTCGGCGTCGCTGTACTTGCCGACGAACCATTCCTGAGTGGCCGGGGGACAGGCGGCAATCAGCTGCCGGATCTGTCCGGCCTGGAAGGGAGTGACCAGCTTGACCGGGGCGGCGGCGTGACCGTTGTCGTCCTGGCCACGGGTGGTGATGTTGAGCAGGGCACACAGCACGTACCGCTTGCCGTAGCTGGTCGAGGAGCCAAAGGCTTGAACAGCGTTCTTGCTGCCGCTGGTATCGGCCGGCAGCAGCATGCTGGTCTCTTCCCGATGGCCGTCCTGGTGCATCAGTACACCGGTGACCTGGATGCCGCGTTCCTGGGTCTGAATGCGGAAGCTCACCGCGAAGCCGTGCTTCTTCATGATCGGGCGTACGGTGTCGACGATGTCCTCCAGGGTGGCGTAGTGACCGTTGTTGGTCTTGCCACGCTCGGCGATGCTCGGCAGTTCGGTCTGCATGGCCGCCATGGCGGCGCTATAGGCCATCAGCGCCTGGCGGTCGAGCACCCGCTCCTGCATTTGCAGCAGGCGCTCCATCTTGTCGATATCGACCTCGGGGTTGAGGGCGGCCCGCTCGATTACCTGGATGATCGCGGTGCTGTCCTGGGTGGCTTGAGCGATCGGTGTCTGGTCGGCGGTCTTGGGATGAATGGGGGTTGCCATGGTGGCCTCCGTTATCGATAGCGTTGGATGACGTCAGGGAGCTCCTCGGTCGGGACCGGCTCCAGGGATACGGCCACGCGATAGACCTGGCCCTTGGCCAGCACGTGGGTCTCGGTCGCTTGCTCGCCAGCCTCCAGCAACTGACGCGTCAGCTGGGTCAGGGCATGGCAGATCTCAAAAGTCACGGGTGATTGCATCAGTACCTCCAGAAAAAAACGCCCGGCCTTTCAAGGGGCCGGGCGCTATGCCGTGGTAAGGGAAAGAAGGGGATAGGAGAACGCAGGACGCCGTTCAGGCCACCAGCGCAAGAGCGGATTCCAGCGCCTTGTCCTTGAGGCCGGCGCCCTGGCCGAACCAGGCGGAGTCCATGCGGTAGTCGTTACTGCGAGCGCGCTTCTCGTGGTCCACGTACTCGGTGACCGCGTTGAGCAGGCCCCAGGCGGTGCCTTGCGCCGTACAAAGTTGAGAACCACGTCCCTCGCCCTGGTAGAGCTTCTGGACGCGATTGAGGGCACGGAAGTTAGGTAGCTTGGACGCATCTTCCAGCGGCGCCTCGGCGTTGCAGATCACCGACTGGAAGTAGCTCTTCACTTCTTCCTGACTCACCTTGCGCTCGGCCAGCGTCTTCATGCGGTACATGAAGTCGTCCCACTGCGAGACCGAGATGCCCAGCTGCTGCTTGACCAGCTGTGGACGGAACTCTGTGCTGTGCGGCACCTTCACCCCCTGTGCCATGCCATCCACGGCGATGGTCAGGGTGTTGTTGCACACCACCCGTACCGAGGTAGGTGTCGCCACCGTGGCCAGAGACCCGTCACAGGAGGTCGCCAGCAGCAGGTAGGCGTTGACCTGATCCTGGCCCCTCAGCGCCGTCCCAAAGCCACTGCGAGCCAGCGCCCAGAACTTGCGCCCGCCCTTGAGCACCCCTGCGGTCTCCAGCTCATAGCCGGCGTACTCGGTCAGGTCTCGATAGAACTCCAGCACCTCCTCGGGCTGGACCACCTTGTAGCGCTGAGAGACCACCGACAGCGGGGTACGAGTGTCGGAGCGGTAGAGCACCTTCTGCTCGGGGAAGGAGTGGATGCTGCCCAGGTGCCCGGCACCATCGGCGATGAAGCGCACCGGGGATTCTTCGATGTGCCAGTCCATGCCAGCTTGCTGCCGCCACACCTCCAGGGTCTGATGACGCGAGAGTTGCTGCCCCAGGCCATGCCAGGGGGTGTCGCCGACATAAGCCATCTGTTCGATCTGATGTGCCATGGATAAAGCTCCTTTTAGAGACGAACACGGCATAACGGCCCGCTCCCCAAGGAAAGCGGGCCAACCGTGAGCATGTTGAGAAAGAGAATCGAGGGGTCACCACCAAAGCAGTGATGGACGCGCTAGAGCGTGTTGTGAGGGATCAGTCGACGTGGGGGCGAAAGGTGTGACCACAGGCTCGGCACTCGAGGTTGTCGAGCACTTGATCATCCAGCTGGCTGCCCAGACGTGCTCCGGCGACCCCGCCTGCCGTACCACCGACCAGTCCACCAAACACTGCTCCAGCGATGCTGCCGACGGCGATCCCTACCGGTCCACCTACTGCACCAACCAAAGCACCAGCTTCGGCGCCACTCCAGGCGCCAGCCGCACCACTCGCTGTTCCGGCTATGGCGCCCGTGGTGCCTCCGACCTTTCGTCCATGATGGCGCGACACCACCCTCGACGCGCCACAGCTGGGACAAGACATAGACATGGCACTACCTCCTCCATAGGGAAAGACATGAGAACGAAACCATCCGGCTGGGGCTTCAAGGAGGTAGTACAGGTTTGAAATTCGGTTAAATCGACAACGGGCAAAATCCAAGGCGACACACCCGCTGCATCATCTAGGTATACGCCAGCTACGGGAAAAAGCCGGGTTTTGAGGCCTTCGCCGGTTTACTGAGCATGTTTCAGAACATCCGTCCAATGTACTCCAAGGTGACGAGTCGGGACGACGTAATGTTTTACAGCGCTGTGAGATGAGATGCAGCGGAACCGTGACAGCATCGTCGCGGTGTCTTGTACGGATCGATAACGGAATTTCCCGAAAAAGTGAGTGACACCTCATTCGCCAGGAAACTGGGGCGATTGGCATGACCAGGGATAGGGTTTCCCTGGGGTTCCGACATGCGTCACTGACGGGTAAGTATTATAGGGAGATTCACTAGACTCTTAACAGGGTCCAAAGGGATAGATACTAGGTCATGATGGGCTCACTTGTGAAAGCCCATCCAGGATCGATATAGATCATCCAAGGAGTGGTCCCACACAGACCACTCCCTATGGAATCATCATCCAACATGATCTCTACCGATTGACCTCACAGGCGTCTGGAGAACGCCTGATATGAAGCTCAGATGTTCGTCAGCATCATGTCCAGGTCAATGCCTACCGTTCCCTATCATCCCCCTATCGACCGACAAGACCATCGCTGCGGAATCCTTCACCATTCCCACAGCGAGGTATCTCCTCATGTTTCAACATCACCCCCTTCGTCATCCGCTCAACGACAAGCTTCGCCTTCACTACGACGACATCTATCGAGGCTTTGACGTTCAGTATTGGACGGATGGCCCCTTGATCGTTGAGTACCTGGACCGCTCCTTGCACACGCTCGATGCCGTGACACGGGTCAACCATTCCACCATCATTTTTCGCATAGACCTTCACTTTCCGAGTGAGATGCCGCACCTACCCATGCACGAGACAAACGACGTGCTTGCGAGGTTCGTTGACAATTTCCGCTACGAGCTCAAGCGGAGGCAAACCAAGTACCCGACCCAGCTGCACTACCTGTGGGCACGCGAGCAAGTCAACAGCGACAAGCCCCACTACCATCTGATGATCATGCTCAACAGGAACGCCTACGACAGCCTGGGGGCATTCGGTCCAGATTGGTTTGGGGTCTACTCATTCGACAACCTCTACCACCGCATGATGCGGTCCTGGCTAAAGGCGATGGGATTCGCCCAAGACGATCCTCGTTTCCATCAGCTGATCCATGTCTGCAAGAACCCGGTCACCAAAGAACCCTGGTCCTGCGTCCTGCACCGGGATGACTGGATGGCCATGAATGAAGCGGTGTACATGGCTAGCTACCTGTGCAAGGCCTACAGCAAACCGTTCGGTCAAGGAGTTCACGTCTTCGACGGCAGTCGTCTTTAATCACTGAGTGACATGGTATGGGTCCGTCTTTGGCGGACCCGTCCTGCCTCTCTCAACAAGGTGCCAGATGATGTTCCCGACTTCGATGTTTCCTTCCCTCTCGTTCCCTCATAACACGCGTGAAATCCAAGAAGGATCGTCATCCCACGATCCGTGGGGAGATCGTCGTCTTGCCAGGATGGAACGCAAGGAACCCACTCGCCGATTGCTACGTGACGTCATGACCCTGCGCCGGATTCGTGGCATGAGCCAGACGGCGCTGGCGGCTGAGCTAGGGGTCAGCGTGCGGACCCTGCAGGAGTGGGAGCAGGGTCGACGGCTGCCCTCGGGGGTCGGCCAGGCCCTCCTGGAGCGCTGGGCACGCGAGCAGCCTGAATGAAAAGGGAATGGCCCCATCTGATCAGCTAAGTCATTGATTTTAGATATTACACAGAAATATCTTTGGCAATTTCGGACAATAAGTATTGGTCTATATGCTAGGATATTTGGCTCTTCGCAACGACTAAGCCGCCATTGCCATGATGCCTCCTACTGACAATCCTCCTTTCCTCCAAGCTCATTTTCCACAGACCAGCCCCCTGACGCTTGGCAGTGTGTTCAAACGTCCTGGGCACCCGCGAGAAGGTGCTTGGATGTTCGACAGTGATGACGCCATCTCACAGTTACCTGAGATCGAGAAAGCCATACGCGCCATCCCCAAACGTCAAATACAAGAACGGATGCTGGAAGATGACTTCGATCCGAACACCATTCGCTGGGGATCACAGAAAGGTCAAGTACGATGGCATCTAATAAAAGACAGCCGCCTTTATCAGTGCCGTACTTTTGTCCAAACACTTCTGACGTTAGACGACCACCGCTACAACCTTAGCCTGCACGCCAGAGCTTTCCTGAAACACTTTCGCTGGTGCCTACAGGACTTTGGTAGCAATGAAATCTGGATCTTTCACGAAAGTAGAGCAAGCCGCATCAGCCAACGTTTCGACCTCTCGCTCAAGGCTCTCTCAAAGGAGATCACCAGCACGGCCTTTAGACGCAAGGTAAAAACAGCGGACAAAGCGACCAAGGATCGCTACGAAACGTTAAACAAATGGATGAGGGCGGCATTTCGCCAAGCGCCAAACATCTTGTGGGTACACATCCAGCTAGGCTACAAGACCAAGCGCTACGAGGATCTACAGCAAACATTGAAAGATCGAAAAGATTTTTTGAAGAACCGGGAAGGCAATCCTTTATTTAGTGACCTGGTAGGCTATGTAGGAAAGTTGCACTACCACCCAATGAAAGGGCTTGTTCACGACATGATCTTTCTCTACGACGCCCGCCATGTCCAAGAAGCAGCATCCTTAGCGCAAGCTCTTGCCAAACGTTGGGACAGGGCAACACGTCACAGCGGTATCGCTTGGATCGAGGGCGAACCCCTCCATCCCGAAGCGCCGAGGATCAATGGCATCTGGTCGGTGAAGGCACCGGAAGACAGGCAGCGACGGAAAGCCCTGATCCATTACCTGAGCCACTATGATACCTATCTTCACTACGACCTGCCGGCTAACACCAGAACGCTGGTCAAATCACAGACGCCGGGAAAGAAGCGTGCCAACGTACGAAACAAGAAAAGATAACGCATGTCGCCGACAAGGATCACTAGATTCGAGAAACGGAATATTCTACCCTAGCGCGGACCAAGACCACCTGCGCTAGGAAGAAGAATGACGGACAAGCTCCTTGAATACGAAAGGCTCGAGCAAGAGAAGAAACAAATCGAGGCGAGGTGCGAGCACGAGAAGAAGCAGGTCGACGCAAAGCTCGAGCGCCTGAAAAAAGACGAAGAGTTTCAGCATGACATGGAATTCAAGCAACAGATCGAAGCAGTCCTGGAGACTTACGAAAAGAAGAGAGAGGATCTGCTCAAGCTTTTCGGCCCAGCCACGCACGATCCCTCCAATAAGCCCGTCCGTCGCAAGGCGAGCCAGAAACAACCATTGAAACGCTACACCCACCCAGTTACGGGAAAGGTGGTGAAAGCGAGAAGTCTTCGCAATGCCACGCTCCAGGAATGGAAAAGAGAGTACGACGAAGATACTGTAAAGAGCTGGGGCGAGGTTATAGAGGATGACTTCTCGTCATCGTAACCGTGCTAATACACGCCAACATACTACTGGCAATACGGACATACGCTTTCCCCTCAGCACGTAACCTAAGGACGTTTCATGCGGCTCTCTCCCGACCTTCACGCTGACCTGCGGCTCACGCCCATCGACAATGCAATGTTGGCCTCCCAGCAAACCATCGTGGATCTTCTGATCACTGGTATTCATCCTCTGGCCACACGCTACCCCATCGTCGGCTCAGCGCTCTGATCACACCGTCTGATACTGAGAACCTATTCGCCGAGCATACCCCGGTGGCGTGGCGACACTTCATTGATGCTGGCATCGATGATGAGGGAGGATGATCCTCTACAAGCCTCAACACCGGGTGCTCGCGAACTCTCTCCCCCATTGGTAGTTGTCCTTGAAGCCCCGCACTTCCAGCTGGACAAGGGCTTCAAGCTGTTCGAGAACGGCGAACTGACGCCTTTCCTGCAGTACCGCATCAATAAGCTCCAAGGCTGTGCCGAAGATGAACACCGCACCAATGAACTGGTCCGGCTCATGCACGAAGCTGAGATCCTCGAACCCGCTGAAGTCGATCACCTGGGCGAGCGTGTGGAGTGCTATCTGGTCAACGACAAGGCCCTGGGTGCCAAGCTGGACAAGATCGGCAGGGACAAGATGGGCCAGATCATCTCCCTGGTGCTGGCCATTGCCGACTCCCAGAAGAAACTGGGCGTCTCGATCACCACATCCTGACCCACGTCAAGGCGCACAGCGGCCCCAGAGCCGCTTTTATGCCGTGAGATAGGGGATTTACCAAGTCGCGTCATAAAACTCCGCACAGGGCAATCCAGGATGGCTGGTGAGGTTATTCATACTCACCGGCTGTCTGCTGTTCTAGTTGGCTCAAGTGTCGACGCCATATGCCGATGTATCACGGTATCACCAACACCGGCCATAAAAGGGAGCTTGAGATGCCGATCGTATCGATCATCGCCTGGCTGCTCAGCGTGCCCGTGGTGATCACGGCTCTATTACTGACCAGGGAGGTCACCCATGAGGTCTTCACCCAACAACCGCCTCAACGCCATCATGGAGGCCCTGCTTGCCGCCCATGAGGATGCCCAACGCCTTTCTCGCTCCTCGCTGCATCGCATGCCGGAGTTCTTCATGGCCACGAGGGTGGCCGATTACTTCGCCGAGCACTTCGACAACTTCGGCTATCGGCTGGAAGCGCAGGTCAAGCGCACCTTCGAGGCCTCGGACATGCAGGTCGACGACATCGCCGAACTGCTTCGGGAACCCGACCTGCGTCCCGAGGGGCGTTTCGACCTTGTACTGCACACGGGCAAACGGGGACGCACCGCGCATATCCTGGAGTTCAAGCGGGGCGATGCCATGCAGGGGTTGATCAGCGATATCCGCCGCCTGGCCAAGGTCAGCCGCCATGCCGGTCGGCACAGCCTCAAGACCAACTACCTGGTGCTGACCCGCCGCTGCCCACCGGAGCGGGATACCACCGGGCGCCTGATCGAACGGCTGGATATGGCGTTGCACACGGCCGGACTAGACGACCAGGACGTGAACCTGATCGCCTCCGAACCCCAGCACCCGTTTCTCAACCATGATCATCTGCCGATGGCCAATCGCGCGTTCCAGATCGTGATCCTCGAGATCCAGGGATAGCGGATATCGGTCGCACGCCATCAGGTCTGGTTGGCCGCTCGCCAGTAGGCCACCGACTGCTCGGACACCACGCCCTGGGACGTGCCGATCTCAATCACGGCCCGCTGAAAGGCCGCCGCCAGCTCGGGCTGGTGGCAGAGATGCAGACTGCGGATGATCCGCGAGATGCGCAGGTGGTTATGGCCACCGCGCTTGAGCCAGATATGATCGCGCATGTTGAGTTCTGGCAGCGCCTCGATGACAAGCCCACAACGGGTGAGCCCGAAGAACGCTAGCATCACGCCCAGCGAGCGGCGCAGGTTGGCTTGCAGTGTCTCATCAGCGGCGAAGGAGGCACGGTCGGCGTTGCTCAGCACCGGTGCGAAGCCGTTGAAGCGCCCCGCCTCGGGAATCGGGAATAGCCACTGCACGTAATCATGGGTGTGTTCCAACCAGAATGGTGACAAAGCCCATAGGTCCTGGACCGTCCGCCCGTGGTGGTCGGGACCTTCACCGCGATAGAAGGTGATCAGTTGCGAGTCGAATTCGTCCATTACCTCATCCGTGTAAACTGGTTAGCCAGTACAGTGATGACGTGGTCAACGTGACTCGATTCCAGCAGCACGCCCCAAATACGGCTTCGCTTCGCCCCCTCGTCAGTCACACTCTCACCTCTCGAGAGCCCCCCACCACCATGGTGCTTCAGCTGTGAATCTGCCGACCGGTCGCATCACAATCCACCCGACAGAGCTCCCACAGTCGCACCACCTCGTCCGTGATAGTCACCACCAGGCTCTCAAAACGAGCCGGATCGGCAAGCTGTAAAAGCAGATCGTTGCTTGGCGAACGGAAGTCCAGGCTTAGAGGGCCATATGTATAGCTAGGCCAGTGGACGTTGCGGCTCGCGCTGTGGCCGTGCTCATCCAAGTGCTCGCAGAGGGCACGGTGGCTACTCGGGTCGCCCGGCTCATAGCAGTAGATGCCCCAGTAAAGGGCATCCTCGACCTGAATACCGGCACAGACCGTGTCTTCATAGCCGGGTATGCGATAAAAGAGACCGAAGTGTTTGCTGTTGCGTCGACGCTCTCCATAGGCTCGGCAATAACCATCGAGCGCCTCATCCGCCAAAGAGGCATCGCCGATGTGCTCAGCCATAACCGGATGCAACTCTTCGATTCTCGCTCGAAGGGCCCGCCAGAGCTTGGCATGTAGGCGTATCAGCGCCTCATCGTAGGCCAGGCGAATATCGTGGGCGCTTAGCAGATTCTCACCGTGCAGTAGAGTCTCAGTAAGGGTCGCCAGGTGATCACTATCCATGTTGTGTCCAGTCAGTTGCAGGATCAATTGCCGGTACTGGGCAAGGCTTTCGCGCAGCGGTGGATCAAGGGCAGCGCATCCCAACAGGGACTCCAGCCAGGGGACGAGATCGGCCGAATAGCTCAGCGCAGTGTAACTGCCGCTTTTTGCATGCCGGAGTTCACCTAGGCTGTCTTCCCGAGGATCACGACCATCCAGACTCAGATAGACAACATGAATGTCGCGGTAGCCGATCTCTTGAAGGCGCTGGTGGTAGCCCAATAGCTGCCCTTCCTGATCCCCGGCATGGATCTTGTTTTCGATGAGCAGCGCCTGCCGCTGAGCGTTGGTCACTAGGATATCGATGTGCCAACGCTCGCACTCCACTCGAAGCCCCTCCAAGGCGAAGTCACGAATCTCGCAGAGTGCGAGCAACTCGCGCATTGGGGTATTGCCCAGACCGTGGGCCTGCGGGTCGAGCAAAGCGGCTAGAAAGCGGGAATGCAGGCGCACCTCGTCGTTGGCGCCGCGCAGTGTAGTAAACAGATTGAAGCTCGGCGGACGGACATAGCGCTGGCGTAGCAGGGAAGCCAGTTGTAGCAACATGTCGTGAGAAGACACGCTCTCTCCTTGTCTGTTCGAAGGAACCTAGGAGCTTTGAGCTCTCTGGACAGCAGGGAAAATTTCCAATACTTTTGCGTATTAATCTTTGAAGCCACCACTTCCAAGGCAGTCCAGCAATGCACGAGTCAACTAGTATCGCCGAAAGACTTCAAAAAATCATGGAAAAACAAGGCTTTGGTGAAAACAAGCTCGCAAGACGTGCAGGCGTGCCTCAACCCACCATTCACCGAATTTTGAAAGGCTCCAGCAAATCGCCAAGAATCTCAAATCTTGAAAAAATTGCACAAGCGCTGGGCACCACTGTTAGCTATCTCGCTCATGGTGACCCGCTTCCGCAGCCCACTCGTCCGAACGAGGCTTCTGCCCCCAGGTCAGCAGACACCAAGCCTAGCCTAGGCTCAGCGCTTATTCAGGCAGGAGCAGCGGGCATGGTGGCCCCTTACAAACCAGCAGCAAAGCCAACGCCCCCCATCTACCGCTACCCTATATTCAGCTGGGAACAGGCTGCAGCTATTCACCAGTCGTACAGAGCTGCGGACTCAACGGATCTGCGAGTTGAGCCCAGTAGCTTCCTGGCTGAAGGCACAGGTTTCTGGCTAGAAGTCAGAGGCGATGCCATGGCTGCCCCGATAGGAGTGGCACCCAGCCTGCCAGAGGGAACCATGGTACTTTTCGACTCAGACGCACCTGCCATCCTAGGAAAGCTAGTCCTTGCCACGCTTCCCGACAGCCAAGAAGCCACGTTCCGTAAGCTCATCGAAGAAAGCGGTCAGCGCTACCTGAAGCCTCTAAACCCGTCTTATCCATTGATTTTGCTTGACAATTCCTCAGAAATACTTGCGGTTGCCCTCGAAGCCAGAATCCGACTTTAAGCCCACTTCTATCTCCAATCCGCTCGTTCGAAGTATTTTGCCGACCAAAGCAATACGTAAACGCATTGACAAGCTAATACGTTTGCGTATTATTGACCCTAAACCAACTGTTTCCTTTGGGGATAGAGCTTAGGGGAGAGGCAAGTATGGGGGAGCGTCTACTCCGTCCGGAGCAAGTCGCAGGCCAGCTGGGTATGAGCCTGAGCTGGGTATACGGGCACAAACACGAAATCGGCTTCATTCAGTTTGGGAGCGCGGTACGTTTTGATCAGGCAGAGGTTGAGGAGTACGCTCAGAAGTGCAGGCGCGGTCCTCAGCGGAAGGAGGATCGGAAATGGGATACACAGTCTCGCACCGGAAAGATCGCGATACGTGGGTCGTCCGGTGCACGATCGACGGTCAGCGCGCTCAACGAACTTTTCGCACAGAAGGAGAGGCAAGACAGTATGCGCTGAAAGCGGAGGCTCAGCGCCGGGAGGATGAATTCAACGGCGTCATGGGCCGCAAGCCCAAATTCACCTTTTCCGAAGGGCTGGAGCGAATGGTCGAAGAGTACGACGTTCGCTCTCAAAAGCAGCACATCCTGCTGGTAGCAAGATGGATGGATGACCACGCTCCCGGCGTGATAATCGGACAGGAGCTACTGGACGCAGCGCGTAGGATGCAAAAAGCACTCAAGGAGAAGGGACTAGCGCAATCGACCATCAACAATCGAATTCAGGTGATCAAGCGTGTGCTATCCCTTGCCTATCGCGAATGGGATTGGATTGACCTGCCGCTCGACGGCAAGCTACGCAAGCCGTCTCCCAAGAACGAGAGACATATCTACCTGACTGAAGTAGAACTCGCCGAACTGCTTGAGGCAGTGCCAGAGCGTTACAGGGTCGAACGGAGGGTGATCTTGCTGGCAATGCTGACGGGTATGAGACGAGGAGAGCTGCTAGGGCTGGAGCCAGGGAATGTCCATAATGGCCGCGTCGTTCTCAGGCCCAATCAGACGAAAAGCGGGAAACCGAGGGTCATTCCTCTAACAGAGGAGGCTTTACCGCTGGTGGAAAGTCTGCCGTTCGATACGACAGGAGACAGAGTCCGTGGAGCATTCGAGAAAGCCAGAGAGAGGATTGATCGCCCTGAGATCCGCTTCCACGACTTGCGACACTGTTATGCATCCCTGCTCGCGAGCAAGGGGGAAGCTCTGACAAGCATTAGGGATCTGTTGGGGCATTCGTCTCTCGTAGTGACCAGTCGCTACGCGCACGCAGATCCCGCTCGATGGGATGGTGTCATGACCCGGTTGCCGAAGATCAGCAACCAAACCGCAACCAAGCACTGAGACCGCTGTCGAATAATCCCGTAAGCCACTGATTTAGTGGTGGGCCCAGTAGGACTTGAACCTACGACCAAGGGATTATGAGTTCGTTTTTAAAACAATAAGTTACTGACACACAAGGAAAAGCAACCGTAATCGAGCGAAAGGTACAGTTCTTTGGAATCAGTAGCTTAGCGAAGGTTGAGGATAGCACACGAAGCTGGTGTGTGTACCTAGAGAGTACCTTGATAGGCGATGAGCACCAGATCGAAAATCAGCGGAAACTCCAAACTCTATGGCAGCTCAATCTCGAGCATATCGTGTTCTTATACGAGCTTGTCATAACCCTAAATGGCTACACTATATACTGTGCAGCCATGAAGAGTTTTAATGTAAAATTAGCCTCCAAACAAGTTATCCCCGAATCGCTTTAAAACACAAGGTTATATAAAAACACACTTCCGATGCTTTCTATTGATCTCAAGTTTTCTCAAACGACTTCATAACCCCATCAAGTAATGCAAGAGCCAATTCCTTGTTAGTGTCTTCATACTTCAGCTGCCTTAGCAGGTATGAGTATGCAACCACTAATATTTCTCTCTTCCCTGCAGAGACTTCTTCTGCCCATCTCCGACAACTACGAACATAGACCTCGTAAGGGCAATCTTCTAAATATGCATCCAGATCACCCCACAACCTGGCTTGTCGTATAGTTGGCCAGGAAGCATCCAAGATGGTTTCAGGATGAAAAATCAAACTCAACTCGAGCGTTAACCCGGGATATTCATGACGGAGGGCTCGAAATAAAGATAGCGGATGGTATTCTCTAGAGAAATCAGTGTGTTCCGCCAAGAACCTGATTCCAGAGGACCATCCGCTATGGGTGAAACTGTATCCCCCATGACACCCTCCTTCAATGGCTCCGTACGTGTCCAGCTCAGCGGCCATGCCACCAGCAGTGATGCCGGGGCGCTGGTACTTCGCGAAGCCCTCGATCGCAGCGGTGTCATGGCCGCACTTGACCACCACTTGGTCGATTCCCGAAACCCGCTACGCATCCGTCATTCGCTGGCGAGCCAGTTGCGTACCGTCGTTTTGCAGCGTGCTATGGGTTGGATCGACCTGAGTGATACCGCCACGCTGCGTCACGACCCGCTTTGGCACCTGGTGTGCAGCGATGCACGCGGCCTGACGCCGCTGGACGAGGCGCGTCCGTCCCAGGCGACGCTGTCGCGATTGCTCAACTGCCTGGGCACGGATGCCAACATCGATACCGTCCACGAAGGCCTGCTGCGCCTGGCCATCTGGCGATGGCGCTCGCTGCCGTGGATCCAGCGGCCCCGTCATGTGACCCTGGACATCGATGGGCTGCCGATTGAGGTGTTCGGCCATCAGAGCGGCTCGGCCTACCACGGCCATGTGGGCAGCCGGATCTACTCGCCGCTGATCGCCTCCCTCGCCGAGACCGGCGACCTGGTGGGTGGCCTGCTGCGCGAGGGCAATGCCGGCCCGGCCGAGGAGGCCGATACCTGGATCCCCCACCTGGTTCAGCGCCTGGCGGAAGGTCTGAACCTGGCGATTGACCAGGTCCTTGTCCGCCTGGATGCCGGCTTCACCGACAACGCGACACTGGAGGCCATGGACGCGCGGGAGATCGATTATCTGGGCCGTTTGAAAAGCAACTCGGTACTGCAGACGCAGGCCGAGCCTTATCTCAAGCGGCCTCGCGGTCGGCGGCCTGAGACGTCTCGCGAGTGGTGCCATGATCTCGACTACCAGGCCGGCTCCTGGACGTCACCACGGCGCGTCGTGCTGGTGGTGCAGGAGAACCCCGACGACCTGCTGCTGCACAGCTTTTTCCTGGTGACCAACCTCAGCAAGCTCGATTATCCAGCGGAGAAAGTGCTGGCCCTGTACCGCAAACGTGGCAAGGCCGAGGCCCACATGGGCGAGCTGAAATCGGCGCTCAATGTCCACTTGTCCTCGACGGATCGCGGCGCCTCCACGGTGCAGCAGGTGATGGCCCGAAATCAGGTCAGCCTGCTGCTGAGCCTGTATGCCTACGAGCTGCTGCATGGCCTGCGTTGTCTGCTGGAGCGGCAAACCCGCCAGGGCTGGAGCCTGATGCGGGTGCGCGAACAGGTGCTCAAGGTCGCGGCCACGCTCACCGTCCATGCACGGCGGGTGACGGTGCACCTCGGCGCCGCGGCCGACAAATGGTGGCCGACGCTATTGCGCGGTCTTCCCCAGCTTGCACCATTGGAGTAGTCACCGGCCCAGCGCAACACCTCACCACGATCGGCAGAAAACAGCCGAGGGCTCTTCCTGCGTCCCCCATCATAGAAAGTGCCATGTGGTGATAAGTAGGCACATCGGCAAGAACCAAACAGCATAATCAGAGGTGCCTGGCAGCGCTCAAGTCAGGCCGTAGGTACCAACCTGTTCGCCAGAAGCCCACCTCGAGCTCCTGGTGAATAATGCGGGGTTAAGGGATCCAAGCTGGCAGGACCATACTCAACATCTCCGTAATCTATTAAAACGGCAGAGTCAAAATCAGATATGAGAGAGTTGTAAACATGCAAATCTCCATGAACACAAGGCCATCTTACTTGATACTCCCGATTTTCCATCCGCCGAAGAAAAGACAAGTCATAGCCATCTTTTAATTTCTCATAAGTCCTGTCTGACAGAAGTCTTCTGCGTATTTCTGATATATTCCGCCTAGTACTAGGTACTCCCTCGCCCCATTGGCGAGTAGTATTCTTTATAGCTTCTACAACCTTATCAGAGAACTGTGGAGCGTCCTGAAGAACGTCTAAAACAGATTTATCGTACCCATCGGCCAGACCATAAAAAACCCCAGCTAGTGCGCCTCCACCAAACTCGATTGTTGCCAGCTTCCTTGGCGTCGCCTCTGGCCTAAGCCTTGAAACATGGATATCAAACCTTCTGGCTTCATCTTGTATTTCTGCCATGGAACCAATCTTAGCAACAGCATTATGTATTAATGCCCCACTGGTATCGGTAACCTTAACACGCAAGACTTTTGCTCCCGACAACCCTCCACCAAGCTGTATTATTTTGCAAAAAACTCCTCCAAATTTTTTTGCAAAAATCCTCAGAATTCTCTGCTCAGCTAAACTTAGAGCAACCGTTCCTCTGTCTACCTCTACCTCAGATAGACTATCTATAGCCTGATAAACAACCTGTATTTTTTCAGGAAGTTTTTCGAAATCTATTTTTTTTAAAAAATCTACTGTCCCAAACGTTTGACCTTGACTCCAAATATCAACTTGCTGCTGCTCATTAAGCATTATTGGAATAAAGTTCTCAGCAGATGAACCAGTCAAAACCAATATCGGAACCCCAGGAAGTGCACTTCTCGATCTAGTAAAAACACTCAGCCCATGTTCAGGCTCCTCATCTAAAGCCTCATTCTTTGTTGGAATTTTTAAATCCAAGATGACGTAATCTAAATACTTTTCATCGATAACAGAATAAGCTTCATCCCTGCTTTTCGCAAAAAAGCAGTTCACATCTACCTGAAGATCTTCGATAACTTGCTTTATTTCATCAACAAAGCCGACATCATCCTCGACAATTAAGAGATGCATAGTCATTTTTCCCACCTTGCTTCATAACGAGCCCCACCATTCGCACCTGGCTCTAGTGACACTTCCCCATTGAGGCTTTCCATAGCTTGCCTAGCTATAGCCAGACCAAACCCGCTATGGTTTTTCTTGTTTGTTCTACCAATCTCAAAGGCTGCTTGCATTGGGCCAGAAAGCCCAGGGCCCTCATCAATGACTGAAACCCAGTAGTCGACATCTGTTTCGCCCCAATTGATAGTAACTGGGTGTGCTCTTTCATCACCTAGAGAATTAACAGCCTCAATAGCATTTCTTATCCCATTTGAGACAGCTAACCTAACTAATGTAGGGTCACTCAAAATCATCATAGGCCTAGGTCCGACAAGTGACGGAGCCCCTCCCCCCTTTTTCTCAACCTCTTCTTCAACGACTCCGTTTAGAACTTCGAAAAAATCGAAATTTTGTATTTTTGGCGTGGCACTTGCACTCTTCAGCTGCTCAATAGCCTCAAATATATTTGAAACATTATCGAGATGAGCTTTCGTTGAAGATTCTTTATAGTTATCGATTTCTCTAGCAGCTGATCTTTTTACCAGCCCTATTGGTGATGCTATTTCATGCAACAGCAAACCAGCTATCCATTCTATAGCTTGACTTTTTATCTGTTTTTTAACTTCCTGTGAAACACTAGTCTCGTCACCTTCATTAACCGCCTGCTCGGCTGGCATATTATCCAACTTATCAATCGCAAGGTTAATACCTTTCTTCACATAAGACACAGTCTCTTTTCTTCTTGCTTTTCTTAAAGCTATGATATTCTCTATTTCTGGATTGTCCGCCAAAAATCGAGCTGCCTTGAGTCTTTCATGAGAAGACCCTGTATCTAACAACTTTATCGCTTCTTCTTTAGTCATAAATATTTATGCTTGTTGTAGAACTCAGCACGCTGGCTAAAGGCCTTTTCACCACCTTCCATCACCGTCGTAATAGCATTAACAACTTTGGGATCTTGCAACCCAGAGGATGCAATTAAGAACCCCCGCTTACCATCAGATCCCATCTGCACAACCTGATCAGCATCCCCTAGCACCGGTATGTTTGCATTATGAGTTGAGAATACGATCTGGCTTGCCTTATCTCTGGACAGCACTGACTTTATAAGGGTCTCTGCTATAAAAGCGTTATCAATATGATCTTCTGGTTGATCTACTATTAAAAGCCTATCTGTGTGTTGTAGAACAAGCGGTAGAATCACAGTACAACGCTGACCAGTCGAAAGTTCTAGTATATCTTTGTAATCAGCACCATCTAAAAGCTTAAATTCCACAAAATCCTCAACAGGTGTAACTGAAAGTGCTCCTAGATCAACCTGTCCTAATTGGTTTATAACCCTTCCTGCTCTATCTTTGCTTATCCCTGTCCACTTAGCTAAAGCGTCATAATCATACGCTTCAACCACTTCTAGAAGCTCGCGAGGACTAATACTTTCAGCTAACAGAGGGGCCAAATCATTGTAACGCAAGCCGCTGCCCCTTAAAGCTTCTGAAATCTCGGAATTAAAATCATCATACTGTCCAGCTCTTGTGACCTCGATCTTTATCCTTGGGCCAAGCACTTGGTTCAGCTTATGGGCTGCCTCAAGTCTAGCATTGAATCGTTCTTCTCTTGCTTCATCTAACTCATCAAGCTTCTTATTTCTAACTTCCAACAAATTTTTAAGCTGCTGCTTCCGCATCACTGACAGCTCTTTTAAGGACTCTAGCTGAGCTTTTTTCTCCCTCAACTGTTGCCCTTTTCTTGCAACTGCTCCAGCCCCTTCCTGAAGCCTCTCGATCTCTTTCCTAAGCTCTCTTGACTGTCCTTCCAGCTCAATCTTTTCCTGTTCGTGAACCTCAATAAGTTTCTCTACTTCTTTTGTTGCGCTCGCTATTTCTTTGAGAGAGGATTCAATGCCTGCATGAGCTTTCTGTACATGTCTCTTGGCTTTAGCGAGAGGGTCAAATTCCTTATCATCTCCCCAATCTTTTTCTTCAGCACTATCCTGATGAGCTTTAACTAAGCTTGACTCCCAAACTTTCAATGCCTTTCTAAATCGCTGAAGACGATCTACTTCTACAGACGCGGCGGCAATCTTTTCTGACAAATTATTGAGCGAACTTTTTTTTAACACCCGCTTGCTCTAAAAGAGCTGAAACTTGTTTTTCTTGGGGCGACAGCTCTTCAATTTCTTTTTCTATTATAGGCAAGCTGCTCAGCTTATCGTCAAAACCCTCAATTTCTTTTCTAAGACTATTGGCCTCGAATGTAAGAGACTTAACATACGCGACAATTTCTTTTTCTTTCGAGCTCGTGTTCTTTCTCTGCTGGGCAAAGCTATCTAAAAGCTGCAACCTTCCATTAGGCTTCAATCCCACACTCTCGATTTCAGTCTGTGAAAAAATTATTGGCTTAACATAGGCGGATGAAAATCTTGGCAGCTCATCATCACCCCCCCGAGTCACCTTTATTTCTTCATTTTCATCGCTGAGCGTAACAGTAACTTGCCCCCCACCCAAGACTGAGAGGGCATGCTCCCGGCTTTTCTTACCTGTCTCGTTTGTATAACTTTTTACATCTAAGCAATATCGAATAAGCTCGATAAGAGACGTTTTCCCAGTACCCCTTGCCCCAATAATAACATTGAGACCAGATGAGAAAGAAGCGTCAACCCCATCCAAAAAACCCTCATCTATCTGCACTCTTTTTATATACAAATCACTAACTCCTTTTTTAAACAAGAACCTAATTAGAGCAGAAAGCTAAAAAACACGAACCTTCCGAATTATTACAAACACGCCCCAATAACGGAAGCTTCACCAATTTGACGATTAAAGGATCCAGAGAACTCATAGCCACACAGTAAGGCCGATCGATTACCTGCTTGGCTGAACATCCCGCCCCGATCTCCCTGTCAATAGCTTCAGGATCAACAGTGCAAACTGCCTTCCCGTTTCCTCGTCCTCCAGCAGCGGCATGCTGAGCTTCTCGTGGTCGCTAAGGGCGTCGAGCACGGCGTCGGTGACCTTCTTGGGGAAGAGGCCGTGCATCACTTGGTCTTCGCTGTGTGCGTGGACCTGGGCCGTGACGGCTTCGTCGCGTTCGATGCGGTCGGCGATGCCGTTGGCGAAGTGCAGCTTGTCGTCGTCGCTGACCTCGGCGCCGTACAAATCGTTGAGTCGGTCGATGATCTCGGCCAGGCGCTGCTTCTCGGGATCATGGGGCTTACCTGAGCCCACCTCGCTGACCGGGGTGAGGCCGTAGTCGCCATCGGCCTCTTCGAGCTGCAGGCGCTTCTCCTCGCGCTTGGTGAGGCGGTAGTGGGTCAGCTCCAGCTCGCTGACGTACCTCCCCTTACGGTCGTAGCCGCCGGCCGTACCGGCCCTCCAACCGCGGGTCGTCATCGCTTCGATGATGTCCCGCTGGAACTGAGCTTCCCTGCTGTTCGCCATGTCATGCCCTGCGCCTGGCGTAATTATGCGTAACAGCCTAGCGCTTAAAGGATATAAGGAGAAGTCGACTTAGGCCGTTAAACCGCCAGGGCACGCCGCATCATTGGCGAAGCTTGCCCAAGGCCTGCTCCAATAGCTCCAGTGACTGACGGTGCTTGTCAGCCCCCATCTTCTGGATATTGGCGAGCTTCCAGCGCACGGCTGGCAGCCGATCAACGCCCTGCAGCGGAAGTAGCGCCCAGTCAGGCGCTCCCTGCTTGAAGGACAGCAGGAAGCGAACATCCTCATCGGTCATTAGCTGCCCCAGCCGTAACAGCAACTCCTCACGGACGCTCTCCAACTCCTGCAACGGAAGGTCAACCCTGGCCATCCCGACAAACTCCTGTCGGTAGACGTCATCCAGTGGTTTCAGTCGCGGATTGATCACTTCATTCAAGGGCCTGGGATGCCCCAGCAGATAGACCAGGAAGCCTTCGAATACGCTTCGATCCAGGCCGCCCTGGTTCAGCAGCAGCTTTACATCGAAATGGTCCCGGGGGTGCTGGCGGTCCAGCGCGGCGCAGATCTTGCCGCCATACAGGTCCGGCAGCGACACCACCTGCACCGCCGCAAAGCCGTACTCGTCCTCAACGGCTTCAACGACATCGCGCTCCTGGGTCGGGTGCAGAGTGCCACGTAGTACCGGCGACACCTCCACCTTCACCTGGCTACGCCCTCGGCGCACCAGGATTCTCAGCTCGTCTCGGCGATTATACTGAAGCTCGGCGCGTACGCCTGGCAGCCGAGCGCTGAAGGACACTGCGAGGCGCTGCAGCGCCTCGCGACAGCGTCGCAGTGCCTCGTCACGGGGCTCCAGCGGCAAGTAGGCCAGGTCGATATCGACCGATAGGCGGGGTAATGGCTGCACGAAGAGGTTGATGGCCGTACCGCCCTTCAGGGCGAAGCACGGCTCGTCATTGAGGAAAGGCAGCAGCGAGACCAACAGCCTGACCTGTTCGTGGTAGCGAGCTTCAATCGGCATGCAGGAACGCCTCCGGCACCGTCACGTGATATTCCCTATCCAGCTTGCCGCCCTGGCAGAGCTGCCGCTTGCCTTTGCCGAGGTCCAGTCGACGTGGTTCCAGGCGAGCATACCAGGCATGCCCGGCGTGGCGAGCCAGTACCAGGAAGGCCCGCTTGGTTCTCACCGAACGGCACCCCTCCAGCAATGCCTGCAGCCGACGCGGACGCAGCGTATTGAGCCCACCGAAGGTGTCCACCAGCTCACTGTTGAACAGCAGCTCATTCGGCGTCACGGCGATCCACTCCAGCACCGCTCGCTCGGGGGTCGATACCTGCAAGCTGAAGGCCCTGCTAGCCGGCACGTAGTCCGTGAAGCTGCCGGGAAGCTGCACTGGCAGGCCCTTTTCCGAGTGGAGCACCATCCGCCCTGCCCACTCGGCGCCACTCAACCACCGGGGCAGCCGAGTGGCCTCCTTGCCATACAGGTGCGTCGTGCGCTCACCCATGGGCAGATAGTGGGCAAAGCCATGCAGTGCCAGGGCTGTCTGGCCACCCGGCCAAAGCGGTGGTATTCCCGTGTCGTCGCTCGCCTGCAGGGCGAAAACAGCGCTCTCCCAGGTAAGAGGCTCTCCCGCTTGGCAGTAGACGCCGTGCCCCACGCGTTGCAGCCAGCCACTGCCGGCCAGCTTACGCGCCTGATCTGAGGTGACGCCGTGTGATGCCAGCCAGGCGGTCGTAACGACGGCGCCATACGGGATCTTGTGCAGCAGCTGGTTTATTTTCACGTCAAAAAGCGGCCTTAAATTCCGTCTTCAGAGTGAAGAATAAACCACGCTGGTTTATCTTCAAGCACAAAATCGCCATTCAGGGCCGATTCTACAACAGAATATAAACCGAAAGCTGAGTCTCCGGCCCGGCTTGAGCCCAAATTTAGCGGGAGGAAGCTTGAGGGCAGAAGCCAGGCAGAGAAGGTCACTGCAGGGGACAAAGCGGCCACACATCACGTCAGTCTTGGTAGTGCGTGTACTTCTTTGCACTCCCCTTCACCTGGTCGGCGGGATATTTCTCGGCATTCTTCTCCATCTTCGCCCGGCATGCCGCTTCGATATCCACATCCAGCTTGCCCGCCAGCCGGATCAGATAGAGCTGAACATCGGCAATTTCATCACGCACGGCGGCCAGTTGCTGCTCATCCAGCTCCCTGGACTGCGCCTCGGTCAGCCACTGAAAGCACTCCTGCAGCTCTGCTGCTTCCACCGTCAGCGCCATGGCCAGGTTCTTGGGCGAGTGGAACTGGTCCCAGTCGCGCTCGGTGGCGAACTGGTCCATGGCGTCACGGAGCTGCTTGAACGGGTCTGACATCTAGGGCTCACCTGGTTATGCGGTATCGGATAGCGGTGAGCATGCCTGCTATGCCGCTCGCTATCCAGTCAACATCGGCATAGGCGGCCACTCGGCCGCCCACTCGCTCACAGCACGGAGAGGAATTCGCCGATGACCTTCAGATCCTCAAGCTCGTCCTCGAGCACGATGTCCTTGTAGCCGAAGGCGTTGGTCAGGGGCTTGAGCACGATGCGCTGGTTCACGAACTCGCCGTATTCCTCGATCTTCTCGCTCTGGTATAGCTTGATCGTGAAGCTGCCGCCGTAGTCCGGGTCCTCGATGGCTCGATGCTGCACCACGACGACCTTACCTTGCCGTGTGCCGCCAGGGTTGGCACGAAACAGACACCAGGCGCCGTTGGGAATGCGCCGGTTCATCGACTCCCCCACCACCCGGCTGACGAACAGATCGGGGCTCGCGCGCATGAATTCCGGCAGCTCGACCCAGTGCTCGGCTTCAGCGATCTGCATCTCGCTGAACTCGCCGGCGGCGATGCTCAAATCGTACACGGGCACATGGCGCTCGAACGGCACTGCCTCATCACGCGTCACGACGGAAAGGTGCAAGCCATCCAGCGTCTCGGCACCCTCAGACGCATCCAGTCGCTCGGTCGCTGCTTGAGCTCGAGTAAAGGCCGCGAAGTACTCGCGGGTCTCGGGGTCCGAGGCATAGACGTAACAGCCCTTCTGACCCCGCGTCATCAGCGTGCGATAGGTATTCTTGATTATCTGGTCCGCCAGAGCCTTCGCCCGCTCTGGTTCTTCCTTGAGCAGCGTCTTGTACCCATGAACGGAGCGGTCCTGTCCTGCCCTTTTTCCAGCATCGGTTACCACTCGCCCATCGCGAATTACGAAGTCGTCCCCAATAATGACGCCGACGTAGTCGAACTCCAGACCCTGACAGGTATGGATGCAACCTACTTGCTCGACTGACTCATCAGCGATGGCCCACAGCATGCCATCGTCATTAAGGTTCCACTGGGCAGCGAAGCCATGCTCGGGAAAGACGATGTCCATGGCGTGCCTGTCCTTCTTGCTCGCCCAGGGCCAGCAGTATCCCGCCACCATACGTGCTTTGTTGGCCTTACGATTCTTCTCAAGAATGGCTCGGCGAAGCGCGCTCGGGTCATCAAAGACTTGGAAGTCATAGTCGATGTCATCAAGGTCGGTGTTGGCCGTGGTGCGAACCTGGAGTGCGTGATCAAGCCACGCCAGGTAGCCATCCGAGCCGTTGCAACGAAACTGCGACGCCAACTCAAGCTCTTGGACGTCGGCTCCGCACTCTGCTGCTCGTCGCCTGATCTCCTCGACCGTCCCCACATCCTTCAGCGTCACGCGCTGCGCTTCATCGATGAAGAAGATCGAGAAGCGTGACGCGGCGATCACCTCCTTGATCTGGCTCTCGCCCAGGTTCTGATACATGCCCGACTTCTCGTTCAGGCGGTGCGCTTCATCGACGATCAGCGCATGGAAGGTATCCGGCTCGGCGTTGACGTAGCTGCCCGAGCCCTTGAACAGGTTGTCGATGTGCGTCTTCTTGCGCGTGCCGGTCAGCTTCTTCTTGAAGACCTCACGCGGGGCCGAGTTACGCGAGACGTACTGCGTCATCATCTCACGCTTCGTCAGCTCCACCAGCAGGTTGATGGCCACCACCGACTTGCCGGTGCCTGGCCCGCCCTTGACGATCAGGCACTGCTTGCTCCCGCTGGCCGCGCGATGCGCAAGATCGATGGCGGTTTCATAGACCAGCTTCTGGTCGTCGATCATCAGGAACTCGGCGTTGCCTTGCATCATCGAGGCCAGGGCATCCGCCAGGTTCTTGCTCGGCTTGATCACACCGTGCTCGATGCGATACATGATGTTGTTGCTGTCGCCGTACTTTATGTGCTGGCTCAGAAACGCCGACAGTTTCAAGGCATCCTGCGAGATGAAGACCGGCGCACGGCGCGTGTGGTGCTCGTAGAAGGGATCATTGATGGCGTCCCCCTGCTTCATGTTGTGCAGGTAGGCGCAGGGCACCAGGCGGATCGACTCGGAGCGTACCGTCTCGTTGTAGTCCTCGATCAGCGCGCCATAGGACCACGCCTGATACGACGGATGGTTGGTCTCGCGTACGCCGCCGCCCAACTGGGTGCGCACGATGGCATCCTTCTTCGTCACCTCGACGGACTGCCACTGTTTCAGTTCCACGATGACCGCCGCATCGTCCCGCTGGTGGTTCTTGCCGGTCAGGATGAAGTCCACACGGCGATTAGTCAGCGGAATGTTGTACTCGATGGCCACTCCCGCCGATGCGGGAATGCCCTCATCGAGCAGAACGCTCATCATGAAGCGTAGGGAGTTCTCCCACGACGTCACCTCACTGCGCGGCGAGTTGCGGTTCAGCCTGCGTGCCACCTCGTTCTCGATGGCGTCGGTGATGACGTTGGCTCGTACATCGTCGATGAACTGCTGCTTGGTGGCGTTGTAGACCAGCATACCCTCAAAAGTTCCCTTTTCGGTCAGTTAGTTATAGGTTTTTAGCATGAATGCATTTGACAATTATGCACGCTAGCGGCTGCCACAGCACAGATCAGAACTAAAAGGCTGAGAGAGTTTGGGTCTGTGCATACGGGCTTCGGTGCCCAGCCTAACTATCTGTTTTTCGCCGTTTCAGTTCAGCCCGCGCCCAAGCAGATGCTTCTTTCATGTCCCGCCGCAGTTCATCCAGCTCTTCGGAAGTCAGCCACCGAACCGCCGGCTCCCCGCTTTCTGCGTGCGCCTCGCCGGCCTGCTCGACGGTCTTGCCTTCCAGCTCTTTACGCTGTTGTCGGCGTGATTGTTCGCCCATGTCCCCTCCTTGCGGAAAGGCGGCCATTGGCCGCCTGAGCTATCGCTGGTCAATGACTCCAATAATGTCAGAAGCCAGTATCGGAAAATCCCGCCGCCTCTGAAAACGGGGTTCTCCCGGTTCCAGCTCCTACATCGTTGCTAGTGTGCGTGCTGCGTGGTGCCTCCTCGCGGCCCGAGTGGGCCGGACGGTTCACGAAAGCGGCAATCTCTGCCCCAAGGTTCCTCTCTCCCTCGAGCGATAGCTCGACAGCAGGTACGAAATCGGCTTCTGTGTAGGCCTCCCGCCCGTCGTCGAGCATATCTAGGGCTACCATAAAATGGCGTTGTTTCATCGTGAGGTCTCCTTAGGTGTCCTGCTGGCCACGGTTCACAAAGCAAGCGATCTCGTCGCTACGGTCCTGCTGGTGCTCACTACCGCCCAGGCTGTCACTGTCGAATGAGGGAGCAGAATCATCCGCTTCCGCGACCTCACTATCCTCTTCCGGCTCCATGCTCGCGCGGATCGAGGACGCCATGCGGCCCCCAGCGGTTTGATCAACCTTGCTCTGGAACTTCCCAGCCATCTTCGACCCAACTCCTTTAGCTAGCTCGCCAGCCGTTCCAGCTCCCAAGGATGCTGCTCGCTTGAATCCGCTACCGCCACCAGATCGGGAGCCAGAACCAGCGAAGCCGGCCGCCTGCGCAAATGGGGTGTCACCGGTGCCAGCTTCATCTCCGGTGGAGCTGCTGCCACTCCCACCACCGCTGCTGTCACCTCCAGTGCCAAAGCTCGGCATGTCTGATCCTGACATATTGGACTGGGCCTTCTCGAAGGCAGCCTTGATGGCTGACCCGCCACCTACTGCATTCGCCGCACCGCCCAACATCGCGCTCCCAGCCATCTTGCCCGCCGTGAGGGCCATACCTGCCGCTGTCATGGCTGCTCCTACCGCAGCACCGGCACCGAATGACCCGATGCCCATCGCTCCCACGCTGCCACCCGACACCAGGCCGGAAATCATCGGTGGAATCTTGTTAACCAGAAATAGCAGGATCACCGAAACGACCAGCATCACGACCAACTCCTGGGACGCCATGTTCTCGCTCATCTGCGAGTAATAGTGAGTAATGAACTCTCTACCGATAGCGACCAGAAGCACCATTGCCATCAACTGAGCCGCTATGCCGAGAATGGCCTTGTAATAGTTGATCGCCATATCTGAGGTCCAGCGAGAGCCACCGAATCCCAGGAAAAACACTCCCGCATAGAGCAGTATCCAACTCGCAGCCAGAAGCAGAAGCAGGTTGACGGAAATGATCGCTAACACCAGCAATACCGCCAAAGCCATACCTTCCATCACCAGCGCAGTAGCAAACTGTTTCCAGCTCAACTCTGACGTGGCCTTCACCGTTTGGTCGTACAGTTCAAAGCCGATATCGAGGATGCTGGAAGGCCCCAAATTGCTGTTGGAGAGGCCACCGGCTTGTGCCCCAAGGGTTTGCAATGACTGTACAATGGTTCCCGCGATGTTCATGCCCTGAGTCGCGTTCGTCAGCAACCACCAGAAAAAACCTGTAAAGATGGTGAAACGAACAAGCTCGGCAAAGAACTCACCAATGTCGGCCTTACGCAGTGCCATCATGCCGAACGTCCAAACCATCGAGATCACGACCAGGGTCCAGAACAACCGACTGGCAGCCGCTTCTATGGCAGGCCCCCACGTTGATGCCGCGGAATGAAAGCGATCCAACACATCATCCATGATGTTGTTGCTGGATAGCTCCTGAGCCATTGCGGTATCGGACAGCAGGACGACGGCGATCACGCCCAAACCACCAAAGACGAATCGTTTCATGCAACGCCCTCCCTCAATATCTGTCGGGGGAGCTGGGTTCAAACTCCCATTCCCGCATGCGTTGGGCCTTCTCGAAAGATCGGCAGGCTTCGGTAAAGGCTTTTCGGTTCGATTCTCGGCTCAGCTCGCTGTGAGGTGGTCCCCGAAATCAGGACCAGGCGTTAACCCGCCTCATTCACGAGGGTGCTGATTGAGCGGTCTGAAGGTACTGACTGGTGGCATCGCTTATCAGGATCGGCTTCTTCAGCGCGAATAGCTGTTGAGTAATGCCAAAACGCTGAAATTTCCCCGCTTCCTTATAGCTCTTTGGAATCAATGGCGACCGTCCAAGCAGCCGTGATCGCCGCCCGCCGCTCCGGTCGCTCGCTTTCTGATGCTGTGGTGGTCTCGCAGAAGCGTCAGCTCAGTGCGGTCAGCTTCGGCAGCCCCTTCAGCAGCGTCGGCCACCACTTGTCGGCGGCGGCACCCAGATGAACGGTGATTCGCCGAGCGTGCAGTCTCAGCGTGGCGGCGACCTTCAGCACCTGCTCGCGCATCCGGCTGAGGCTCCAGCCTTGCCGGGTCTGCCGCTCCAGCAGGCAGCGCAGGCCATGCAGGACCTGGTAGGCGTAGAGGCTGAGCAGCAGGCTCACCTCGTTGCGTGCCATCACGTCCTGAACGGTGGAGGCGCCGCGATCGGTCGACGAGAGGTGCACGTCGAGCGCCGACTTCACCTCGCCCATGTGCGCCTCGGCGCTGCCGCGCTTGCGGTAGAGCGCCAGGACCTTCTCCGGCGGCCAGTCGAACTTGCCGAGGTTGGTGACCAGGAAGAAGGCATGCAGCAGCAGGTCATCGGGGCGTTCCTGCACCACCAGCACCACGCGACGCGGTGCCGACCAAGAGCCCGCTTGATACTCCAGATCGTGGCACCACTCGCGAGGCTGCTCGGGTGGCCGGCCGGGTGGCCGCTTCAGGTGCGGTGCCGCCAGTTTCTGCAGGCCGGAGTGACTGCGCAGTCGGCCCAGGTACTCGATGTCGCACTCTTCCAGGGCCTCCAGCGTCGCGTTGTCGGTGAAACCGGCGTCGATGCGCACCCGAACCTGGGCGCCGGTGCTCTCGTTGAGTCGCCGCACCAGATGCGGGATCCAGGTGTCGGCGTTCTCGGCCGGGCCGGCGTTGCCCTCGCGCAGCAGGCCGCCCACCATGTCGCCGGTTTCTGCCAGCGAGGCGACCAGCGGTGAATAGATCCGCGCGCCGTACAGGCCATGATAGGCCGAGCCGCCCTGGTGGCCGTGGACCTCGATCGGCAGGCCGTCGATGTCCAGCGTCAGCTGCTTGGGGCGCTCGCCGTTCTTCAGCGCGGTCAGGCGCCAGATCACCAGTCGCAGCAGGCCTTCGTGCACGGCATCGATATTGTCGCAGCGCCCGAGGCAGGTCAGCAGCCGCGACAGCGTGGCTTGAGAGGGCCGGTCCTGGGCCAGGGGCGTTGTCCCGCGCGCATCGCTGCAGGCCAGCTGCCAGAGCGGATCACGGCGCAGCGTGTCGGTATCGCTGAGGTCGATCCAGCCCATCGCACGCTGCAGCACCAGGGTACGCAACTGGCTGGCCAGCGAATGAAGGATGCGCAGCGGGTGGCGTCGATCGACCAGATTGTCTTCCAGCGCCTCAATCACGCCGCTGTTGTCGAGGGCCTCACGCAACAGCAGAGCGCCGCTGTCGCTGGTAGTGCGCTGGCCGCTCAGCTCAACACGGACAGCGCCGTTGCATGAGGGCGTCCAGGTGGATAGGCTTTCACCCATAGCGGATGGCTCTCTTGGTTCAGATTCTTGGCGGAACACACTGAATTTTCAAGAGAATACCATCCGCTATCTTCGTTTTCGGGCCGGCCTCATGAATAAGCCGGGGTTAAGCTCTGATCATGACGATTGGAGACGATGATCATGAGCAGGAAACGCAAGCAGTACAGCAGTGACTTCAAGGCCAAGGTGGCTCTCGCAGCCCTCAAGGGCGATCAGACAACGTCGGAGATCGCCGCCCGCTTCGAGATCCACCCCACCATGGTCAGCCAGTGGAAGCGTGAACTCCTGGACAACGCCACGGGCGTCTTCGAAGGCAAGGATGGTAAAGCCGCCCAGAAGAGCCAGGAGGAGATCGACACGCTTTACCGCGAGATCGGCAAGCTGACGGTGGAACGCGATTTTTTGTCGCGCAGGCTCGATCGTTGAGCCGGGCTCAGCGCTTGGCCCTGATCGAGCCGCCATCCTCCGACACTCCCAGCCTGCGCCGGCAGTGCCAATTGCTCGGTATCAGTCGCTCATCGCTATACTACCAGCGCCGTGAGTTACTCGCCGAGGACCTGATGCTAATGAGGCTGATCGACGAGGAGCATCTGCGGACGCCGGTCTACGGCTCCCGGCGGATGACGACCCATCTCAACCGCTTGGGGCACACGGTGAACCGCAAGCGGATCCGTCGCCTGATGCGGCAGATGGGGCTGCACGCGGTGTACCCGAAGCCGCGCACCAGCCAGTCTGGCGTGGGGCATCGGGTCTATCCTTACCTGCTCAGGGATCGCGTCATCGATCGTCCCAACCAAGTCTGGGCCACTGATGTGACGTATATCCCAATGGCGCGAGGGTTCATGTACCTGGTGGCCATCATGGACTGGCACAGTCGCCGTGTGCTGGCCTGGCGGGTATCGAACACCCTGGATACGGACTTCTGCATTGACGCACTGGAGGAGGCCCTGGAGCGCTATGGGCCGCCGAGCATCTTCAATAGCGATCAGGGCTGCCAATTCACCAGCCAGGCGTTCACCGAGGTACTGAAGGCCCATGGCGTCCGGATCAGCATGGATGGAAAAGGCTGCTACCGGGACAACATCTTCGTCGAACGGCTCTGGCGTAGCGTGAAGTACGAGTGCGTCTATCTGAAGGCCTTCGAAGATGGTGCCCACCTACGCCGGGAGCTGAGGAAGTACTTCACTTGGTACAACCGTCAGCGGCCCCATCAAGGGCTGGACGATGCGACACCCGATGAGGTGTACTTCGATCAACCACTGACCCAGGCGGCCTGACGCCTGATGATGATCCGGTCAGAGCTTAAATCGTCTGTCAGGTGGTCCAACGGATGGGGGCCACTTCACCCTAAAGCCACACAAATTTTATTATCATCATTAAACTCTTTGGCAGCCAACAACTTTAATACAAAAAATACTCCCGAATATTACCAATTAGAAAAATCACGTTTTATTTTTATATATACGAAGCATTTCATTAAAACGAGAAATTCTTGCGGGAGACACGTATACATAGTCTACAATCGCTTTAAAAAAATCATCTATTGCCATTGCTTGCAAAGGATGAACATCAATAGTATCTGCATGCGCACCCAAATTCCCTATTAGTCTTAACACATCTCCGGCTTCAGATAATTTTTCAGAAATCTCTCCTTTTTCACTTAGAAATTTTAACTTACCCGCCAAGCTCCCTTTCACTGCATCGCGATCTTGACAAAGAGCTTCAAGAGCCCTTCTGATTTGCACAGCGAAAGAGTTAGGTGATATATACTTAACCCTAACCGCTTCGTTATATATTACTAAAACACTTTCAGGTACAGAATCATCTAAGCCGATATCTGGGAAGACAAGAGTTGGTTCAAAATCAAAAAGGTGGTGATAAACAAGAATTTCTCCACATGTTGTACATTTATAGACATGATATGTTCCTTCACATTCGGCTTCTTCCCCATCGTCCACCCCCCATGCTACAGATTTGTAAAACTGCTCATTGAGCTTTTCTTGTTTTGCTCGATTACAACAGTGAGGACAAAACTGGATCATCGTTTACCCCCTAAAGGTCAATACAAAGAGAAGCTTGAAGTCATCCGTCTCACGCAAATATCAAACTAATCCTCGATCCTAGTTCCGACGGTGACGGGCAACTCAAGGACAACCTCTGTCAACCCTGAAAACTCCGTAGGCCCCTGGCGCCCACTCCAATACTCGTGAGCCAAATAGGAACAAATAAGATTAGTTTGGTTATTATCCAATAGCCGCATATTGCCTTTAAAAATAGGACCATCTTTATAAACCTCCCATATTGGAGAGCTCTCATCTCCATAGGAGGCTTTGAATTGCCGAGCCTCTTCTATTGAGCAACAGGCAAAGACACTTTGAAACCGCGACGGACGGCCAGAAAAATGAGCTTTCCGAATATTCTCAAACAGCAGTTCAATTATTGGACTGGCAACATCGCCTCTACTTTTATTGCTTAAGAGGTATGGCGGTCTCAATGACCAAGTGCAACACGTGAGCCATCAGGTACGGTGTTGCCATGACTTACTGCTATCGCCATCTCTCTGCTGAAGACCGAGCCGCCATCATGATGATGCGAGCCACGCATTCGATCCGGGCCATTGCCACTCACCTGGGGCGTGCGCCGAGCACCGTGTCGCGAGAAATTGCTCGCCATACGGTCGACCCCATCAAGGGCTACGATGCCGGCCTGGCGGGCTATCGGGCTCGTCTGACGCGACATCGGCCACGCCAGCGCCCCAAGCTGCATCCCGACGGGGAGCTCTTCGAGGTAGTGGTCCACTTGCTGCGCAAGTGCTGGTCACCGCAACAGATAGCCCGCACACTGAAGCGCATGTCTCCCAACGATTCACGTCGGCAGGTCTCGCATGAGGCCATCTACAACGCGCTCTATGTGATGCCCCGCGGCAGTCTCAAGAAAGAGCTCATCGCCTGCCTTCGGCAGGGCAACGGCAAGCGTCGCTCACGCAGTCGTGGCAAGGATCGACGCCAGCAGATTCCCGATCTGGTCAGCATCCACATGCGCCCGCCTGAGATCGAAGACCGCCTGATGCCTGGCCACTGGGAGGGTGATCTCATCATGGGTGCCAACAATCGCTCCGCCGTCGGTACGCTGGTGGAGCGCACCACACGCTTGGTGATCTTGGCGAAAGTGGATGACACCACGGCCACGGCGGCGGCCGTTGGCTTCAGCGACAAGCTCAATGAAGTGCCGCGAGCCCTGCGGCTGTCCATGACGTACGACCAGGGCAGAGAGATGATGAAGCATGCCGAGATCACGCAGAAGACCGGGACGGCGATCTACTTCGCTGACCCGCATAGCCCGTGGCAGCGCGGCTCCAATGAGAATACGAACGGGCTGCTGCGGCAGTATCTGCCGAAGGGCACGGATCTGTCGGTCTACAGCCAGGAAGAACTCGATGAGATCGCCGACTCACTGAACACGCGGCCGCGCAAGACGCTCGACTGGCGCACGCCGCTGGAAGTCTACGCCGAGGTGCTCAAGAAATCGGTCGCTGGACCGAGCACCCTTCAATAGCGTTGCGCTTGGAACTTGAGACCGCCTATCGTTCGCCATGAAAAGACAATCCAGAGGGATAAACCCGGCTTATTCATGAGGCCGGCCCGAAAACGAAGATAGCGGATGGTATTCTCTTGAAAATTCAGTGTGTTCCGCCAAGAATCTGAACCAAGAGAGCCATCCGCTATGGGTGAAAGCCTATCCACCTGGACGCCCTCATGCAACGGCGCTGTCCGTGTTGAGCTGAGCGGCCAGCGCACCACTAGCGACAGCGGCGCCCTGCTGCTGCGTGAAGCCCTCGACAACAGCGGCGTGATCGAGGCGCTGGAAGACAATCTGGTCGACTTCCGCAACCCGCTACGCATCCGCCACTCGCTGGCCAGCCAGCTGCGTACCCTGGTGCTGCAGCGTGCGATGGGCTGGATCGACCTCAGCGATACCGACACGCTGCGCCGTGATCCGCTCTGGCAGCTGGCCTGCAGCGATGCGCGCGGGACAACGCCCCTGGCCCAGGACCGGCCCTCTCAAGCCACGCTGTCGCGGCTGCTGACCTGCCTCGGGCGCTGCGACAATATCGATGCCGTGCACGAAGGCCTGCTGCGACTGGTGATCTGGCGCCTGACCGCGCTGAAGAACGGCGAGCGCCCCAAGCAGCTGACGCTGGACATCGACGGCCTGCCGATCGAGGTCCACGGCCACCAGGGCGGCTCGGCCTATCATGGCCTGTACGGCGCGCGGATCTATTCACCGCTGGTCGCCTCGCTGGCAGAAACCGGCGACATGGTGGGCGGCCTGCTGCGCGAGGGCAACGCCGGCCCGGCCGAGAACGCCGACACCTGGATCCCGCATCTGGTGCGGCGACTCAACGAGAGCACCGGCGCCCAGGTTCGGGTGCGCATCGACGCCGGTTTCACCGACAACGCGACGCTGGAGGCCCTGGAAGAGTGCGACATCGAGTACCTGGGCCGACTGCGCAGTCACTCCGGCCTGCAGAAACTGGCGGCACCGCACCTGAAGCGGCCACCCGGCCGGCCACCCGAGCAGCCTCGCGAGTGGTGCCACGATCTGGAGTATCAAGCGGGCTCTTGGTCGGCACCGCGTCGCGTGGTGCTGGTGGTGCAGGAACGCCCCGATGACCTGCTGCTGCATGCCTTCTTCCTGGTCACCAACCTCGGCAAGTTCGACTGGCCGCCGGAGAAGGTCCTGGCGCTCTACCGCAAGCGCGGCAGCGCCGAGGCGCACATGGGCGAGGTGAAGTCGGCGCTCGACGTGCACCTCTCGTCGACCGATCGCGGCGCCTCCACCGTTCAGGACGTGATGGCACGCAACGAGGTGAGCCTGCTGCTCAGCCTCTACGCCTACCAGGTCCTGCATGGCCTGCGCTGCCTGCTGGAGCGGCAGACCCGGCAAGGCTGGAGCCTCAGCCGGATGCGCGAGCAGGTGCTGAAGGTCGCCGCCACGCTGAGACTGCACGCTCGGCGAATCACCGTTCATCTGGGTGCCGCCGCCGACAAGTGGTGGCCGACGCTGCTGAAGGGGCTGCCGAAGCTGACCGCACTGAGCTGACGCTCCTGCGAGACCACCACAGCATCAGTAAGCGAGCGACCGGAGCGGCGGTCGGCGATCACGGCTGCTTGGACGGTCGCCATTGATTCCAAAGAGCTATAAGGAAGCGGGGAAATTTCAGCGTTTTGGCATTACTCAACAGCTATTCGCGCTGAAGAAGCCGATCCTGATAAGCGATGCCACCAGTCAGTACCTTCAGACCGCTCAATCAGCACCCTCGTGAATGAGGCGGGATAAAGACTGTCCACGTGTGCTTTCAAGAACTCTGGTTCTACATCAACATGTCGAACTAGCTCTAGCACCATCCCTTCCTTGAACGTTCTTCCTCTGTCTACAGAAAAAAATCTTTTCAAACCTCCCCCCTAGAAACTCAACAGGAAACAAATAGCCTAATAGCTTGTTTTTCCAAAAACGCTCAATCCTCTACTGAAATTAAGTCAAGCACGTACCAACCATATTAAATTTCACTCAACCTATCCAGCTTCACAACCAAATCCTCCGCCCTAAGATGCGTATACCGCCTCAACATCTGCATCGACTTGTGCCCACTGATCGCGGCGACCTCCTGGTCGGATAGCCCCGCCTCTACCAGCCGGCTGACGGCCTCATGGCGTAGGTCATGAAAGCGAAAGTCATCGAGCCTGGCCTGCTTCTTCGCCTGGTTCCAGAGCTTGGTGTAGGCGTAGGGGCCGCGCTTTCCATCCTTTCCAGGCTCGCCAAAGAACACCAGATCACAATCGAGCGGGCGCACCGGGTTGTTCAGCGCCTGCTTGAACACCTCGGTGGCGGCCTGAGTCAGCGGCACCAGGCGGGCTTCGTTGTTCTTGGTGTCCGTGAGGCGCACCACGCGGCGTTTCACGTCGACCCGGGAGCGAGTGAGGGTCAGGATCTCTGAGGAGCGCATGCCCGTCTCCAGGGCGATTCTGGCGATCCAGGCCAACATGGGATTGCTGTGCTGCCGTAGCACGGCGAACAGGCGCTTCTCCTCGTCGGCGCTCAGGCGCCGGTCGCGCCCTTCTCCAGGGCTGGGTTTGCGGATGTTCTGGACGGGGTTGTAGGTCAGGCCCAGACCCCATTCCTGGATAGCCACGGTGTAGAGATGGCCTAGCAAGGCGAGCTCCAGGCGCACGGTATTGGCGCTGATAGGCTGGCCACGATGGCCAATGCTGTTCAGGCGGGTGTCACGGAAGTTGGCAATCAGCTCCGGCGTCAGGGCCGCTAGGGAGTATTTGCCCAAGTGCTCGATCAGCGTGCTGGCCTTGTGGCGCTCGCTCTTTTGGGTGCTGGGCTTCTTGGTGGGTGTGACGTCGGCCAGGTAGCGCTTGAGCGCGGCTTCGAGCGTCATGCGCTCCGAAGCGCTGCGCTGGATATAGACACCACGCACCATTTCGTCTTCGGTGCGGCGTGCCCAGTCCTGGGCATCTCGTTTGGTGCGGAAGGTCTTGGCGGTGGTGGGCCAGCCGGTCTTGCGGATGACAGCTTTCCAACTACCGGCGGGGGTCTTGACGATGGTGGCCATGAAAGTCTCCAGGGGGCTGAAGGATCGGCACTGTACCGAAACTGTACCCTTGGACTATGGGACTCACCAAAGAAAATTCTTAAGTAGCTGATTTGAATGGTGGGCCCAGCTGGACTCGAACCAGCGACCAAGGGATTATGAGTCCCCTGCTCTAACCAACTGAGCTATAGGCCCTGAAACGCGGGAGCCGTATGATAACCAAAGCGGTCGGCACAGGCCAGCCGCTATTGAAGGCCATGAATGTCCAGGGAGGACACGATGTCACCGAAACCGATCATTCGCCGCGTCATGGGTATCGGCCTGGCCGCCGGGCTGGCCCTGTCCTGCGGCCTGGCCCAGGCGGCGTGGCAGCTCGACCCCGTTCAGTCCCGCGTCACGGCCACGGTGACCGAGATCACCAGCGGAGGCGAGTCGATCACCCACGAGCACGCGCTGCGCCGCATGGAGGGCCAGATCAGCGCGGACGGCACGCTGAAGCTGCCCATTCGGCTCAACCAGACCGACGTGCTGGATCGCCTCGGCGATCTGCCACCGTGGATGTCCTCGCTCACCAACACCACCCTGGTGACGGTCGTCACTCACCTGCCGCCGGAGCGGATCAACTCGCTGGCCGTCGGCCAGTCGACGGTCGAGATACTGACGCTGCGCACGGACGCCAACGGCGAACAGCGTCAGGAGAAGCTGCCGGTGCGGTTCACCCGTGAGGCGGACGACGTCGTGCGCGCCCGCAATGCCGAACCGGTGTCGCTGGACGGCAGGGAACTGATGAAGAACCAGACCGTGCGTTCGATTCTCTCGTTGATGGGATACCAGCAGATTGGCGACGAGGTGCCGGTCGAGCTGGATGCCGTGCTGGTCGATCGCTGAGCGATGTCCGGATTCGAAGCCGCCGCCACTGCACTGCCGCCGGGGTGCCACTCGCCACTGAGCGAGTGGCCCTGGCGGGAGGCTTGGCCCTGGGCGAGGTTCAGTGCCCTGCGTTTCGATACCGGTGTGCTGTGCGAAGCCGATCTCGATGGCTGGCACCTTTCGCTGCCGGATCGCCTGGCGACGGCAGCGGCCAAGCGTCGGGCCGAGTTCCTGGCCGGCCGCCTGAGCGCCCGCCACGCGCTCGCCGAACTGACAGGTTCGCCGGCGACGCCGGCGCAGGATCCCGAGCGGCTCCCCCGCTGGCCAGCGGGTACCGTCGGCTCGATCACCCACAGCCGGGGGTTGGCGGCGGCGGTGGTCGCCGGACAGGAAGCGTGTCGCGGCATCGGCCTGGACGCCGAGGTGGAGATGACCGCTGAACGCGCGCGACGTCTGGCGCCACAGATCCTGGTGGCATCGGAACGCGCCTGGTTCGACGACCTGCCCGGTGAGCGACAGGGAGAGTTCCTCACCGTGGCGTTCTCGCTCAAGGAGAGCCTGTTCAAGGCGCTCTACCCGCTGGTGCGTCGGCGCTTCTACTTTCCCCATGCCCAAGTGACCGCCTGGAACGCCGACGAAGGAACCGTCGCGATCGAACTGCTTGAGACACTGTCGCCGGAGTGGCGGGCCGGCGCTCGGCTGACCGGGCAGGTGGCGAAAATCGACGACTATCTCTTGACGCTGATCGCGATCTCGCGAGAATCGTGAGCGACCAAACTAATTTCACTGAAGCGCGATCGCCCGTGCGATCGGCTCGCCAGCGGAACCTGATCCCATGATCAAGTGGATACTGATACTGCTTTTCGTCGCCAGTGTGCTCTATACGCACTATCGCGGGCGCGTGCGTCACAAGCCGTTGCGCCAGCTCTCCGATCACTCGACCTTCATGTCGCCGATCAATGCGCTGATGACGCTGTTCGGGCGCGACAAGGATCGCCCCTACCACGACCTGCGGAACTACCCGGAGCTCGAACGCCTGACCGGCAACTGGGAGACGATCCGCGACGAGGCGATGGCGCTGCAGGACCACATCAAGGCCTCTTCCCGCTACGACGATGCCGGTTTCAACTCCTTCTTCCGCCGCGGCTGGAAGCGCTTCTACCTGAAGTGGTACGGCGAGAGCCACGCCTCGGCCGAGCAGCTCTGCCCGCGGACCACGCAGTTGCTGGCAGGTATTCCCAACGTCAAGGCCGCGATGTTCGCCGAGCTGCCGGCGGGCAGTCATCTGACCCTGCACCGGGACCCGTACGCCGGCTCCCTGCGCTATCACCTGGGCCTGATCACGCCCAACGACGATCGCTGCTACATCGATGTCGATGGCGAGAAGTACAGCTGGCGCGACGGCGAGGCCGTGATGTTCGACGAGACCTACCTGCACCGCGCCGAGAACGGCTCCGAACAGAACCGCATCATCCTGTTCTGCGACATCGAGCGTCCGATGAAATATGGCTGGGCCCGCAGTCTCAACCACTTCTTCGGGCGTACCGTGATGGCCGCCGCCAGCTCGCCCAACGACGACAACGACCGCACCGGCGGGTTGAATCGCGCCTTCAAGTACATCTACGCGGTGCGGCGCCAAGGCAAGGCGCTCAAGAAGCGCAACAAGTCACTGTACTACGCCATCAAGTGGGCACTGTTCGCCATCGTGATCATCGCCATCATCGCCTGGTGATCGGCCGGGCCGGCAAGCGCCGGCCCTTCCCTCCTCCCTCTTCCTCTTACCGCTCCCGCTTCCCGGATCGCCGGCAACCGCCGCCCTCGCCGTATCGTTCTTCTCTTTTTGAAAATAATTGTCATTGCGGTTCAGAAACCGGACGCCCCTACGTCTTCTTATTGGCAACATCCATGGATAAGAACGATTTTCATTCAAGGGGAGTCTGTCGTTCATGCATTACGTTCTGCGCTATCCGGCAAGTGCACTGGCCTGCGCCTGCCTGTCGTTTCCCGTCTGGGCCCAGCAGACGGGCGACAACACCGTCGCCACCACGGCGTCGGCTGAAACCGCCAACCTCGATACCGTCACGGTGACCGGCCAGTCCGCCGCCACCAAGACCGAGACGCCCATCGTCGAAACGCCGCAGACCGTTTCCAATGTCGACCGCGAGGAGATGGATGAGCGCGGCGTGCGCACCTTGCGCGAAGCGGCCCAGTACACGCCCGGGGTCTATACCAACCAGGTCGGCGCCTCCAACCGCTACGATTACCTGGTCATGCGCGGCTTTTCCGATGGCAGCCTGAGCAACACCTATCTCGACGGGCTCAAGGTGATGGGCGATGCCAACAGCTATAGCTCGATGGTGATCGATCCCTGGTTTCTGGATAACGTCGAAATCGTCAAGGGGCCGGCCTCGGTGCTCTACGGGCGCTCGTCTCCCGGTGGGCTGGTGGCGTTGACCAGCAAGAAGCCGCTGTTCGAGAACCGCAACGAGCTGCGCTTCAGCACCGGCACCAATAGCCAGCGCAGCGCCGCGTTCGACTTCTCCGGCCCGCTGGATGACGAGAGGCGCGTCGCCTATCGGCTGGTCGGAATCGGCAGCAAGGCGGACACCCAGTTCGATCACATCGAAGAAGAGCGCTACGCCATCGCGCCGTCGATCACCTGGGATGCGACCGACGACACCACGATCACGTTCATGGCCTATCTGCAGAAGGATCCGGAAGGCGGCTATCACTCCGGCGTACCCTATGAAGGCGCGGTAACCAGCCACAACGGCCACCACATCAGCAACAATTTCTTCGATGGCGAGGACGACTACGACAAGTTCGAGCGCACCCAGCGCATGTTCGGCTACGACCTCGAGCACCGCTTCAGCGATGACATCACCGCCCGCCAGAAATTGCGTTATCTGAACTCGGACGTCGAACTGAACCAGGTTTACGGGTACGGCTGGGTATCGACGGATTCCAACGAATTGAACCGATACTACTCGGGAGGCCGCGAATCCCTCGACGCCTGGACGCTGGACAATCAGGTGGAAGCGAAGCTCCAAAGCGGCTTCATCGACCATACCGTGCTGGTCGGCGTGGATTATCAGAAACGCAGGAACGACGTGGTCTGGACCGCCGGTTCATTCCCCAGCCTCGATGCCTTCAACCCCAGCTATGGCGCCGAGCCGATCGGGGACATCGCCGTCACCAATGATGAGCGGCATGAACTCAGCCAGACCGGGATCTACCTGCAGGATCAGATGGCGATCGACCAGTGGCGTGTCACCCTGGGCGGGCGCTACGACTGGGTCGATATCAAGAATACCGATCACTACAACGATACCGAGAGCACACTCGACGACACCCAGTTCAGCGGCCGCGCCGGCGTGCTCTACCTGTTCGACAATGGCGTTGCGCCCTACTTGAGCTACAACACCGCCTTCACCCCCACCAGCTTCGTCGATGCCGATGGCGATCTGCTGGAACCGATGGAAGGGGAACAGTGGGAGACCGGGCTCAAGTATCAGCCGCCGGGCAGCCGGGATCTCTATACCTTGTCGCTGTTCCGGATCAATCAGGAAAACGTGGCAACCAAGGAGCAGCCTACCGACCCCTACCGCTCCGTGGGGGAGATACGCTCCCAGGGGATCGAGTTGCAGGCGCAAACCTGGCTGACCGACAACTTCCGGTTGCAGGCGGGCTACAGCTATACCGACATCCGCTACACCAAGAGCGACGACCCGAACGAGGATGGCAACTACGCCATCTACGCGCCGCGCCACCAGGCCAGTCTCTGGGGTCACTATTCCTTCAAGAACGGAGCCTTCGACAACGGCGCGCTAGACGGGCTGGATGTCGGCGTCGGCGTGCGTTATTACGCCGATATCTACGCCGACCGCGCCAATACCGAAATGGTCCCCGACTACACGCTGGTGGATGCCGCCGTGGGCTATGACCTGAGCCAGGTCGGGCTGCAGGGCGTCAGCGCCCGGGTCAACGTCGGCAACCTGCTCGACAAGGAGTATGTCGCCTCCTGCAACTCCCTCGAATACTGCTACTTCGGCGCGGAGCGCAACGTGACCGCCACGGTCTCGTACCAGTTCTGACGGACCATTTCGCAGCTACCAACCCGGCCGCGTGATCCAAGTGGGCACAGGGACGTGCCCGCCTCATCCGCAAATCGCCCGAAGCGCATTTCACCCGACGCAGCCATTACAGCGCACGCCACCCGTGCGCAGGGGTGCCTTTGTCCGAAATTCGGCTCGAGAAGTTTCGGAAAGGCGCTACACGACAGGCAATCAGGAGAAACGTCATGCGACATGACACGGAATTCGCCACGCCCATTCCTTTGCATCGGTCCCGGCCGCCAGGCTCCCCGGAAGCACTGGCACTGTTCGGTGAAGCGAGTCTCGATGCCTACCGAACGGGCATGCAGCGCTGCATGGATCTGGTCCGCCACACGCTGACCCAAGCGCAAGGCCCCTGCAGCGGCATCGAGCCCCACGAACTGCAGCCCGCGTTCGAGGCGATCGATCTCGACCGGCCGCTCGGCGATCTCGATGCCAGCCTCGAGGAGGTCCAGCGGCTCTATCTCGATCACGCCGTGCATTTCCATCACCCGCGATACGTCGCCCATCTCAATTGCCCCATCACGCTGCCGTCGATCCTCGCCGAGGCAATCGCCACGCCGCTCAACACTGCAGTGGAAACCTGGGACCAGAGCGCTGGCGCGACCCTGATCGAGCAGAAGCTGATCGACTGGACCGCGGCACGCATCGGGCTCGGCGACGACGCCGACGGGGTGTTCACCAGCGGCGGCACCCAGTCCAACCTGATGGCGCTGGCCATCGCCCGCGATAGCGCCCGCGATAGCGCCCGCGATAGCGCCTGCGAAACGATGCCTGGCCACGGTGGCAATCGCCATCATGGCCTCCCCCCGAACTACAGGGACCTGCGCATTCTCACCTCGGAAGTCAGCCACTTCAGCGTGCAGAAGGCCGCCGCGCTGCTGGGGCTGGGCTACGACGCGGTGATCGCGGTGCCGTGCGACGCGGACAAGCGCATGGATCTGGAAGCGCTCGAGACCGCGCTAAAGGCTTGCGACGAGGCCGGACGAATTCCGTTCGCGATCGTCGCCACCGCAGGCACCACCGACTTCGGCAGCATCGATCCGTTACCGGCGCTGGCCGAACGCTGCCGGCAGCGCGGCATCTGGCTGCATGTCGATGCGGCCTACGGCGGCGGGCTGCTGCTCTCTTCGCGCCATCGCCACTGGCTCGCCGGCATCGAGCAGGCGGACTCGGTCGGCATCGACTACCACAAGACCTTCTTCCAGCCGGTGAGCTGCAGCGCCTGCCTGGTTCGCGATCGCCGCCAGCTGCGCCATGTCACCTACCACGCCGACTATCTCAATCCCCGCGACCAGGCCGAAGGCGGCACGCCGGACCTGGTCAACAAGAGCCTGCAGACGACCCGCCGCTTCGATGCGCTGAAGCTGTGGATGACCCTGCGCACGCTGGGCGCCGATCACCTGGGCGACTGTCTCGACGAGGCGATCGAACTGACCCGCCAGACCTATCGCATGCTTCGAGCGCGTGACGATTTCGACGTGCTGATGGCCCCGGCGCTGAGCACGCTGGTGTTTCGCTATCGTCCGGTGGCGCTGGAAGAGGATGCCCGGATCGAGGCGATCAACCGCCGGATTCGTCAGACGCTGTCACGACGCGGGGCGGCGGTGGTCGCCGCTACCCGGGTCGACGGGCGCTTCTATCTCAAGTTCACCCTGCTCAATCCCATGACCCGCCTCGAGGATCTGACCGCCCTGATCTCGGAGATCGCCGATATCGGCGGATCCTTGATGTCGCCCCAGGTATCGCTCCAAACGACGCCTCAGACATCACTCCAAACATCGCCCTCTGCTCGCCCGTCAATCGTTCGGAGAAAGACCTCATGCTGAGCCGCATCCATGACTTCATCGCCATCGGTCTGGGGCCGTTCAACCTCGGCCTCGCCTGCCTGACCGATCCGGTCGACGATCTCGACGGCCTGTTTCTCGAGCGTCGTTCGAGCTTCGACTGGCACCCCGGACTGCTGCTGGAAGACGCCACGTTGCAGACGCCCTTCATGGCCGATCTGGTTACGCTGGCCGATCCGACCAGCCGCTTCAGTTTTCTCAATTACCTGAAAGCCCAGGGGCGGCTCTACCGCTTCTACATCCGCGAGAACTTCTTCCTGCTGCGCAACGAATACAACCAGTACTGCCAGTGGGTCACCACGCAGCTCGAGTCGCTGCGCTTCGATCACGACGTCCAGTGCATCACCTATGACGAGGATGAACGGTGCTATCGCGTTCACTGCCGGGACACCCGTGCGGGCGATCCCGACGACGATGCCGACCATGATTTCGACGACAGTGGCAACCGCATCTATCGCACCCGGCGGCTGGTACTGGGTACCGGCAGCGAACCGATGGTCCCGGCGTGCTGCCAGCCGGTGGCCGAGCGCGTGGTGCACTCCTCGCGCTATCTCGAGCACAAGGCGGCGCTACAGGCGAAGTCAGCGATCACTATCGTCGGCAGCGGCCAGAGCGCAGCGGAAATCTATCTCGACCTGCTCGACGAGATCGACGCCCACGGCTACACCCTGAGCTGGGTCACCCGCTCGCCGCGCTTCTTCCCGCTGGAGTACGGCAAGCTGACCCTCGAGATGACCTCGCCGGACTACATCGACTACTTCCACGCCCTGCCCGAGTCGACCCGAGACGAGCTGATGCGCCAGCAGAAAGGACTCTACAAGGGCATCGATCTCGAACTGATCAACACGATCTACGACCGGCTCTATACCAAGAGTCTCAAGGGGCCGGTGGATACCCACCTGCTCACCTGCGCCCAGTTGGAAAGCTGCCATTTCGATGCCGCCCATCGGCGCTTCGACCTGACCTTCACCCAGACCGAGCAGAACCGGCGTTTCCAGCACCGGACGGCGGGGGTGATTCTCGCCACCGGCTACGCGGCGCACAGGCCGGACTTCCTGGCGCCGATCGAGCATCGCATCCGGCGGGACGACGCGGGCCGCTACGCGGTCAGCCGTTACTACGGCATCGGCACTGAAGACGACATCTTCGTCCAGAACGCCGAGCTGCATACCCACGGGCTGGTCGCGCCGGATCTCGGCATGGCGTGCTATCGCAACGCCTGCATCATCCGCGAACTGGCCGGGCGCGAGGTCTATCCGATCGAACGCGGGTTCACCTTCCAGGACTTCGGCGCGCCCGACGACCGCGTGTTCCAGCCGCAGCGGGCCACGGCGTGACGGCTATCGCGCGCCCCGATTCGCCATTCCCGATTTCCGATTTCCGATTTCCGATTTCCGATTTCCGACTTTCCGTCAGGAGAGAGACTCATGAACTTACCGCAAACTCGACTGGCCAACGCCGAGACAGCCACCGCGACACACACCACATCGGCCAGCAGCCTCTATTCGCCCGACCTGCGCTTTCATCGCGACTGGCCGGGCATCGGCACCCTCGCCCTGCGACCGCTCGATCTCGGCCGCAACATCGACACCGTGTTCGACTGGGTCAGCCGGGAAACCGCCCGCTTCTGGGGCATGAACGGCGATACCCGAGATCAGGTCGCCGCGTTCTACCGCGAGATGGAAGAGAGCGACAGCGCCCAGGCGTTCATCGGCCTGCACGATGGCCAGCCGGCGTTTCTGGTCGAGTGCTACGACCCTCGCCACGATCCGGTCGGCGAGCACTATCCGGTCCAGCCCGGCGACCGCGGCATGCACTTTCTGGTCGCGCCGAGAAACCCGGCGGCCTCGCCGATTCACGGCTTCAGCCAGGCCGTGATCGATACCGTCGTGGCGTTCCTGTTCAGCGACCCGACGACGCAGCGGATCGTCGTCGAGCCGGATGTGACCAATGCCAGGATCCACCCGCTCAACCGCCGTGCCGGGTTCGTCTACGAGGGCGAGATCCGACTGGCGGAGAAGACCGCCCGGCTGGGGTTCTGCACCCGCGAACGGTTCGAGTCGCTGCACGCCTCGCGGCGCCCCGACACTGCAATGGACGAAACGGTCGCCCATCTCCGCCCCGACCGCTGGCAGCGCGCCAATCGCGACCTGCTGGGCAAGGCGATCAGTGAATTCGCCCACGAGCGGCTGTTGGCGCCGTTAGCGGAATCTCTTCCCGAGGCCGATGGCTGGGCCGATTACCGGCTCGCCAGCGATAGCGACAGCATCGTCTATCGTTTCCGCGCCCGGCGAATGGCGCTGGATCACTGGTGGATCGACAAGGGAACGCTTGCCAAGACCCGCGACGGCGATCCGCAATCACTGGACGTGGCGCAGTTCCTGCTCGAGTGCCGGGCGCGCCTGGGCATCGCCCCCGCCAACCTGCCGACCTACCTGGAGGAGATCGCCAGCACCCTGGCCGGCATGGCCTACAAGTTCGACCGTGACGTACCGCCGGCCGCCGAACTCGCGCTGGCCGACTTCCAGACCCTCGAGACGGCGATGAGCGAAGGTCACCCCTGTTTCGTCGCCAACAGCGGACGGATCGGCTTCGATATCGAGGACTATCACCGCTACGCGCCGGAAGCCGGCGCCGCGATCCGTCCGCTGTGGCTGGCCGCCGCTCGCCACTGCACGGAGTACAGCGCCATCGAGGGCCTCGATGCCGAGACCCTGTTCGCCGAGGAGCTGGACGCCTCGGTACGGGAGCGTTTCGCCAACCGGCTGCGGGCGCTCGGGCTCGATCCCGATGACTACCTGTTGATGCCGGTCCACCCGTGGCAATGGCGACACAAACTGGCGATCACCTTTGCCGGCGAAGTCGCCGAGCAGCGCCTGGTGCTGCTCGGCGAGGCGGACGACGACTACCGCGCCCAGCAGTCGATCCGCACCTGGTTCAACGTCTCGCAGCCCAGGCGACGTTACGTCAAATTCGCGCTGTCGATTCTCAACATGGGCTTCATGCGCGGGCTGTCGCCCCACTACATGCGCGGCACGCCGGCCATCAATGCCTGGGTCGAGAACCTGGTCGGCAGCGATCCGGAACTGCAGACGCAGGGGTTCAGCGTACTGCGAGAAGTGGCGACGCTGGGCTATCACCATGCCGGCTTCGAGGCTGCGACTGACAAACAGCACCCGTATCAGAAAATGCTGGCGTGCCTGTGGCGGGAGAGCCCGTATATTCGCATCGCGCCCAATCGGCGGCTGATGACCATGGCTGCCCTGCTGCACCGGGACGCCAGTGGCGACGCGCTGCTGCCGGCACTGATCGACGCCTCCGGCATCGGCGCTCGCCGCTGGATCGAGCGCTACCTGGCCGCCTACATGACGCCGCTGCTGCACTGCTTCTTCGCTCACGATCTGGTGTTCATGCCTCACGGCGAAAACCTGATCCTGCAACTCGAGAATCATGTACCGGTCGGCGCGATCCTCAAGGATATCGGCGAGGAGACCGGCATCTTCGACAACGGCCAGTCCCTGCCGGAAGCCGCCCGGCGCATCGCGGTCGAAGTGCCTGAGGACCTGAAGATCCTGTCGATCTTCACCGATCTGTTCGACTGCTTCTTCCGCTTTCTGGCCGAGAGCCTGGTGGCTTCGAACCAGCTCCAGGAGGACGATTTCTGGCAGTTGGTCGCGTCCTGCGTGATCGATTACCAGCAACGACACCCGGCGTTCGCCGACAGGTTCGAACGCTTCGATCTGTTCGCGCCAGAATTCACGCTCTCCTGTCTCAACCGGCTGCAGCTGCGTAACAACCGCCAGATGATCGATCTCGCCGATCCGTCGAAGAACCTGCAGTTCGCCGGCACGCTGGCCAATCCCATCGCCGCCTATCGACGCCTATCGCCCGATGTCTGAACGGCGAAACGGCGCCAGGGACGAGCGCGACGCACCGACCGTGTCGGCATGAGGTAGCCGACGCCCCCGATCCATCGCCGGGCGCACGTCGTGGTGCCCGGCCTACGACTCGTTGCCAATACGAATTATTGCTAATGATTCTCATTTTTGCCATGATCGCGTCACTTCTGTCGTTCTGCCCCCAGGGCCGCCATCATGCGCGAAGCACTGTTCGAGTCTCTCTATCGCCAGCACCATCGCGAGCTGCTGGGCTTTCTCCGCCGCCAGCTCGAATCCGGAGAGCAGGCCGCCGATCTCTGTCACGAGGTCTACCTGCGCCTGCTCAACACCGCTTCGGAAAACGGGCTCGAGAACCCGCGCGCCTATCTCTTCCGCATCGCCCGCAATCTGCTGATCGATCATCGCCGACGACAGGCGCCCGAACTGATCGCCATCGACACGCTGGAACCGGTACTGGTCTGCCCACGCGCTTGCCCGGAAGCCGAAGCCTGTCAGCAGCAGTGTGTCCGCCAGCTCACGCAGACGTTGGCCGGATTACCGGAACGGCTACGCCAGGCGCTGATCTGGCACCGCATGGAGGGCATGACCCAGCGCGAAATCGGCCGGCGGCTCGGTGTTTCCGAGCGCATGGCGGGGCGCTATATCGCTCAGGCGGTGACTCGATGCCAGGAGGAACTGGATAGCCTGGAATTGGATAGCCTGGAACGGGCAGCGCGGCACTAGCCTCGAGAACCGGCGACGCTGGGATACCAGCTCATGCCTATCGCATGGAGATAGGCGTCGTCATTCATAACGTGGGATCCGTTCTGGCGTCATTTGGCGGTCGAACACTCAGTGCGCCATCGCCCCGCGACCGCTGCCTTTTCATCAACCAGCGCGGCGTTCTCGATGTCGCCTTCAGCAACGGCACCAACAGCCATAACAGCGGCGCCAGCAGCCAGCGATAGACGAACCGCGCAACGATCAGCAATGGCAGCAGCACCAGCGTCCAGATCAGGAACTGGCCCAGCCACACCGGCCAGCCCAGCCACCGCCCGACATTGGCACCCAGCGCGCTGACAAGGCTGGGATGTCGCAAAACGACATAAGCCGTGCCGGTGACCGCCGCGACCTTGGCCGCTCGCGACAGGTTGACGAAGCGTACGCCCCCGACCAGCACGCCACGCCCCGCCGCCCGCGCGCCCTGCCCTTCGACGGCGGCACCGGCACGCACCGCGCGCCCGGTGCGCAGCACCTTGATCGCGCTGGTCATCACCAGCAGATCGACACCCGCCCATCCGAGATCGGCAACGCCGACCGGCTCGCCGCGACGCCACTGGCTTTCCAGATCGCGCAGGCCGCCGGTGAAGAAATCGCCGATATCGCTCACTACCCGCTCGCTCTGTAGCCATTGCACCTCGCCGTCTGCATCGACGACGAACTGCCCGAGGAAGCCGTGGCCCTCGGCCTCGAGAATGGCGATGGCGATCTGACCGCGACGCGCCGGCGTCAACGTGGCCGGCGTCGCCTCCTCGTCGGTCATCGTGGGATTCGCGCCGAGCGCCTTCTCGGCATCGTCTTGCCACCAGCGCGACAGCTGCTCGCTTGCCGCCCGGTAGCGCGTACCTAGCCAGTGCTGTGCCCGCAGCGTGGCGATATCGTGATCGCGGTAGTAGGTCACTGGCAGCACCGCATCCGCGCCGAAACGCACCAGTACGCGCTGGAATGCGGGATCGAGACCGTAATCGCGCAGCGCCTCACGGGCCAGGTCGCCGTGATTGCGGATCGCCAGCCAGGCAGCGGCCCAGAGTGCCGGCTCGCCGGCGTAGCTCAGAAAGAGCGCGTTGATCTCCGGCGACTCCTCGGCCAGCGCCGGTGCCAGCGACGGCAGTGCCCGCTGCGCTTCCAGGCGCACCATGCGAGGCTCGAACGGCTCGTGCGAGGCAACGGCGGTCAGCACGCCCCCGGCAACGAGCGCGAACAGCACAATCGATAACCACACTTTCATGGGTTCGTACTCCTTGAACAGGGATATTCGTCCGGCAAGGGACGCTGCCAATCGATAAACGACGACAAGTGTCTTTGATAAGCGTTCGTATTTGAATTAGGATTGCATTCCACCCTGTGACCCACCACTCGCTGCGAGGTTGCCCCGTCCATGTTCGAAGTCCAATCGGCGAGCTTCGAGATCGCGGGCAAGACGTTGCTCTCCCCCATCAATTTCACCTTCGGTGAAGGCCGGATCTACGGCCTGATCGGGCACAACGGTTCCGGCAAGTCGACGCTGCTCAAGCTGCTCGCGCAGCAGCAGCCGGTCAGTCAAGGTAACATCCGGCTCGATGGCCGCCCGCTGTCGCAGTGGAAACCGCGAGAGTTCGCCCGCCACGTCGCCTATCTGCCGCAGCATCTGCCCAGCGCCGAAAATCTCACCTGCCGCGAATTGATCGGTTTCGGCCGCTACCCTTGGCATGGCCTGCTGGGACGCCTCAATCGCCACGATCATCAGCAGATCGAGCGCGCCATCGCCCTGACCCATACCGAAGCCTTCGCCGACCGTCTGGTCGATACGCTCTCCGGCGGCGAGCGCCAACGCGTGTGGCTGGCCATGCTGCTGGCCCAGGGCAGCCGCTATCTGCTGCTCGACGAGCCGCTGGCGGCGCTGGATATCGCCCACCAGGTCGAAGTGCTGGCGCTGGTGCGCAAGCTCTGCCGCGAGCTGGGCCTCGGTGTGATCATCGTGCTCCACGACGTCAACATGGCCGCACGCTACTGCGATCACCTGGTCGCGCTGCACAGCGGCAGGCTCCTCGCCGAAGGCGCGCCGGCCAGCATGATGAACGATACCAATCTGGAAGCCATCTACGGCATCCCTATGCGGGTGATGAACCACCCCGCCGACGCCTGCCCCATCGCGGTGCTGCAGTAGGCCATCTTCCCAGTCTCTTGTCTCGTACCAGTCTCTTGTCTCGTACCAGTCTCTTGTCTCGTAATAGGCGAGCGCCGTCTGCCGCCTCATGACGTATCGACATCTCCTCTGCCGGAGCACCATGGCGCTGGACCCGCACGGCTGAACCAAGGATGCTAATCTTCAGGCTTTGCCTTCCGATTCGCCCCTTGTCTGCGAGCTCGTCATGCTGCAACCCGTTTCCCGCCAGAGCGATCTGACGCTCGAATCCGAACAGACGCCGCCACGTCCGGCGAATGTCAGTACCTTTGCCCCGCTGGGGGTCCCGGCGTTCCGGATGATCTGGATCGCCAACCTGTTCGCCAATCTCGGCGTGTGGGCACAGTCGGTGGCGGCGGCGTGGGTGGTGACGTCGAACGACGGCGGCGCGGTGGCAGTGGCAATGATTCAGGTCGCGGCGGCGCTGCCGCTGGTGCTGATGTCGATCGTCACCGGGGTGATCGCCGACAACTATGATCGCCGCAAGGTAATGTTGTTCGGCCTGGGTATCGAGGTGCTGGGCGGGCTGTTCATCACGCTGATCGCCTTCATGAATCTGCTCTCTCCGACGCTGCTGATCGTCTCGATCCTGTGCGTTTCCATCGGCGGGGCGATTACCACCCCGGCATGGCAGGCGGCGGTCAACGAGCAGGTGCCACGCAACCTGGTCTCGAGCGCCGTGCTGCTCAACAGCGTCAACTACAACGCCGCGCGCGCCATCGGCCCGGCCATCGGCGGGCTGCTGCTGGCCGCGGTGGGGCCGGCGTGGATCTTCCTGCTCAACGTGCTCTGCTTCTGCGGGCTGATCGCCGCCCTGTGGCGCTGGAAGCGCGCGGTGCTGCCCAAGTCCCTGCCCCCGGAACGCATCTGGGAGGGCGTCAAGGCGGCGCTGCATTTCGTGCAGTACTCCAGCGTCACGCGGCTGGTGATGATGCGTTCGTTCATCTTCGGCATCTCCGCCAGCGCCCTCTGGGCACTGCTGCCGCTGCTGGCCCATCAGCATCCCAGCGGCAGCGCCTCGCTCTACGGCTACATGCTCGGTGGCCTCGGCATCGGCGCGATCGCCGGCAGCACGCTGGTCAACCGGGCCCGCCAGCGGGTCGGCAGCAGCCGCCTGATCAGCTTCTCCGCGATGTTGCTGGGCCTGGTGATGCTGGCGCTCGGCGGGCTCGATACCCTGTGGGTGCTGTTTCCGGCGCTCATCGTCGGCGGCAGCTGCTGGATCGCCGCGGTGGCTTCCTACAACTCCTCGGTGCAGATACTGGTGCCGGACTGGGTCAAGGCCCGCGCCCTGGCGCTGTACCAGACCGCGCTCTACGCCGGGCTGACGCTGGGTTCGCTGTTGTGGGGGCAACTGGCCGACGGCCTGGGCGTGCAGACGGCGCTGATGCTGGCCGGCGCGCTGCTGATCGTCTCGGCGTTGCTGCTGCTTCCTTCCAAGCTGCCGGACCTGGACGCCAACGATCTGGTCGAGGCACCCGAAGCGCACACCCACAGGCCGGACTTCGAGTTCAATCCGGCACGGGGCTCGGTGATGGTAACGGTCGAATACCGCATCGACAGCGAGCATCTGCGCGAATTCGCCCGCGCCGTGCGGCCACTGAGAAAGCTGCGGCTGCGCAACGGTGCCAAGCGCTGGTCGCTCTACCGCGACGTCGTCGACCGCGATCTGTGGCAGGAGGTGTTCCTCGTGCCCAACTGGCTACAGCATCTGCGCATGCTGGACCGGCTGACGCTGGCGGACCGCGCCGTCATCGACCGGGTCACGGCACTGCACAGCGGCCCGGAGGCCCCGCGCCTGCGCCACGGCGTCAGCTATCGTTCCTCGCGGCACGACCAACCGGCACTGACGCCGAACCAGACCGAACCGCCCGACGATTCGCCGGCCGATGTCACCTCATCCGATGCTGCCACGCCCGACACGACCGTGCCCTGGCCGCAGCAGCGGACATGACTCAACAAACGAACATGACGCAGGAGACAACATGAAAAGCGCTCGCGATACCCTGCTCGAGGTGTTCGGCTTCCCGGCGTTCCGCGGCGGCCAGGAAGCGGTCGTCGAGCGCGTCATCGGTGGCCGCTCGACGGCAGCGATCTTCGCCACCGGCGCCGGCAAGTCGCTCTGCTACCAGTTGCCGGCGCTCCACCTGCCGCATCTCACGCTGGTGGTCTCGCCGCTGCTGGCATTGATGCAGGACCAGTTGGCCTTCCTCCAACGCCACGGCGTGGCGGCCGCGAGTCTCGATTCGACCCAGGACCGCGACACCGCCCGCGACATCATGGAGCGTGCCCGCCGCGGCGAGCTGAAGATCCTGATGGTCTCGGTGGAACGGCTCAAGAACGAGCGCTTTCGCCACTTTCTGCGCCAGGTCGCGATCTCGCTGCTGGTGGTCGACGAAGCTCACTGCATCTCCGAATGGGGCCACAACTTTCGCCCGGACTACCTGAAGCTGCCGGACTACCAGCGCGAGTTCGGCATCCCACAGGCGCTGCTGCTGACCGCCACCGCGACGCCCGCCGTGATCGACGACATGCGCGCCAAGTTCGCCATCGCCGCGGACGATGTCGTCACCACCGGCTTCTATCGCGACAACCTCGAGCTTCTGGTGCAGCCGGTAGAGAGCGAACGCCGGCTGCCGGCACTGGTCGAATGGCTGGCGCCGCAACGCTCGTCACGACAGTCGCCAGGACAACAGCCGGCATCGCAGGCGCCCACCATCGTCTACGTCACCCTGCAGCAGACCGCCGAGTCGGTCGCCGCGGCGCTGGCGAATCAGGGCTTCACGGTGCGCGCCTATCACGCCGGTCTCGACAGCGAGACGCGGGACGAGATCCAGCAGGGCTTCATGCGCGGCGAGATCCCTTGCATCGTCGCCACCATCGCCTTTGGCATGGGGATCGACAAGGGCAACATTCGCAACGTGATCCACTACGACCTGCCCAAGTCGATCGAGAACTACAGCCAGGAGATTGGCCGTGCCGGCCGCGACGGCGAGCCGTCACGCTGCCTGATGCTGGCCGGTCGCGACGGCCTGCGCGTGCTGGAGAACTTCGTCTACGGCGACACGCCGGAGCGCGAGGGTATTCGTCACGTGCTGGCCGAGATCGCCGAGGCTGGCCGCCAGCCGCAGCGCCAGTGGCCGGTGCTGCTCAATACGCTCTCCCGCGACAGCAATATCCGCCTGCTGCCGTTGAAGACATTGCTGGTGCGCCTCGAGATGCACGGCGTGATCGCGCCCCGCTTCGCCTATCTGGCCGAATACCGGCTGCGCTATCTCGAGGAGCCCGGCGATCTGATCGCACGCTTCCAGGGGGAACGGGCCGACTTCGTGCGCCTGTTGGTGGACAACATCGCCATCGCCAAGACCTGGGGAACGGTGAATTTCGAGCGTCTCTACCGCGCCGGCGTCGATGCGGGGATCGATGCCTCGCGCTCGCGCGTCATCACCGCGCTGGAGTATTTCCAGGACAAGGGCTGGGTGGTGCTGGAAGGCAAGCGCATGACCGATGTCTACGAGGTGTGCCAGCCCGCGTTCGACATCGAGGCCCTGACCGACCGGTTGCTGGCGGAAAGCCAGTCCCGCGAGCGAACCGAGATCGAACGTCTGCAGGCGATGCTGGCACTGTTCGAATCGGATACCTGCCTGACCCGCCGTCTGGCGGAGTACTTCGGCGACGACCATTTCGAGCATGCGGAAACTCAAGCCTGCGGCCAGCCGGTCCAGGCCGCCCAGGGCTGCGGCCAGCCGATTCAAGCCGCCCGAAGCTGCGGCCAACCTGTTCAAGCCGCCCGAGGATGCGGCCAGCCGATTCAAGCCGCCCGGGGCTGCGGCCACTGCTCGGTCTGCCACGGTCACGTTGCCCGCCTGCCGAGCGCGGCGGCGCTGCCTGAATTGACCGATGACGACTTCGAACGATACGCCCGGCCGCTGATCGAGCGTCACCGCGAGCAGATTGGCACGGTGCCGGGGGCGCAACGCATCGCGCACTTTCTGTGCGGGCTCGCCATGCCGGTCTTCACGCCGCTCAAGGCGCGGCAGCTGCCCGGTTTCGGCATCTACGAGCAGCGCCCCTATCCCGAGATCAAGGCGTGGGCCAATGCCTGCGCGAGACGTTGATCGATGGTGAATGGCAACGAAGCCCCATCGAGCACTGCTCCTGAGGGCTTGTGGAAGCGACGTACCAGCGCGTGTCATGACAAACTGGATTGATGCCTCGGCCTCGACCATGCCCTGAGACTACGATATGGCCCCAGATTTCTCTTCTTCAGACGAGCCTCTTTCGGTCGGATTCGTGCTGCTGCAGCGCTTCACCATCCTGCCGTTCTCGGCCTTCGTCGATTGCCTGCGGCTGTCCGCCGACGACGGCGACCGCAGTCAGCAGATCCGCTGTCGCTGGCAGTTCATGAGCAGCGGCGGGCAGGACGTCGTTTCCAGCAGCGGCGCCACGATCACCGGCTGCGGACCGCTGACGGCCCCCGAACGCTTCGATTACATCGTGGTCATCGGCGGGGTACTCGGCGCGGCCGAAGAGGAGGATCAGCAGGCGCTGGATTATCTGCGCCTGGCAGCGCAGTGCGACGTTCCTCTCGTCGGGGTCTGTACCGGGGTCTTTTCCCTGATCAAGGCAGGGTTGATGGATGGCCGCCGATGCTGCATCAGCTGGTATCACCATGCCGATCTCGTGCAGCGCTACCCGGATATCGAGCCGGTGGCCGACCAGCTCTTTCTGGATGACGGCAATCGGTTGACCTGTGCCGGCGGCGTGGCCTCCGCCGATCTGGCCGCGTACCTGATCGAACGCCACCTGGGGCGGCTATGGGCGAAGAAGAGCCTGCATATCATGCTGATCGACGAGCCGCGGCCCGGGCAGCATCCCCAGCCGCAACCGGTCGTCTTCAGCAAGGTCTCCGACCCGCTGGTACGCCGCGCCATCTCGATCTTCGAGCAGCATCTGGGCGAGGTCGTCACGATCGAGCGGCTCGCTAAGCGCCTGCATACTTCGCGGCGCAACATCGAGCGCCATTTCCGGGAACAGTTCGGCGTCGGGCCGCAGAAGTTCGCACGCGACCTGCGCCTGCACTACGGGTGCTGGATGTTGAACTACACCAAGCACAGCATCACCGATATCGGCGAGCGCTGCGGTTTTGCCGACACGGCCCACTTCTCGCGGCACTTCCGCGAGGTCTTCGGTATTCCCCCTTCGGAGGTCAGACGGCTCTCCGAGGATCAGCGCGCCAAGCTCGTGGACCCGTTCTTTCTCCACGTCGGCCAGACCTCCAGAGCGCTCGAACTCGCCGCGCCGGCACAGCACTGAAGGCGCCTTCCCCCTCATGCCCCGTGCCGGCATCGCCCCGCTCGACCCAGGCCGAGTGTCGGAAACGTTAGCGTCATAAATATCGCTTTTCGACATAGGGCTGGCCTCTCCCGGCCGGTCAGCAGCGCACGGCTGCGAGGCCACGGTGCGGTTCTTCGGCCGACCGAGACTTCCCCTTCATTCAATTATCCTGTCGCAAACGTTCAAGCGTCTTTCGATCTGCCTGGCGGATCATGAACGCAAGCTTCCAATGATCTGATTTCAATGGCTTCCGACGCTGCGGCGAGGCTGCTCGGGCGGCGCCCCTCCAGGAGAAAAGCATGCAACGCTATTCCGGATTCGGTCTGGTCAAGCACGCGCTGAACCATCACGAAAACTGGCAGCGCCAGTGGCGCAACCCTACGCCGAAGAAGCAGTACGACATCGTCATCGTCGGCGGTGGCGGCCACGGCCTGGCTACCGCCTATTATCTGGCCAAGGTCCACAACATCACCAATGTCGCGGTGATCGAGAAAGGCTGGCTGGGTGGCGGCAACACCGCTCGCAATACCACGATCGTGCGTTCCAACTACCTGTGGGACGAAGCGGCCGCGCTGTTCGAACACTCCATGAAGCTGTGGGAAGGCCTCTCCCGGGACATCAACTACAACGTGATGTTCTCGCAGCGGGGCGTGCTCAACCTCGGCCACACGCTGCAGGACATGCGCGACATCCAGCGCCGCGTCAACGCCAACCGCCTGAACGGGATCGATGGCGAAGTCCTCGATGCCAAGGGGGTCCAGGAGATCGTGCCGATCCTCGACTGCTCGAGCCGGGCCCGCTATCCGGTCCTCGGCGCTTCCTGGCAGCCGCGCGGCGGCGTGGCCCGTCACGACGCCGTGGCCTGGGGCTACGCGCGGGCGGCGGACGCACTCGGCGTGGACCTGCTGCAGAACACCGAAGTCACCGGTTTCAAGATCCGTGACGGCCGCGTCCATGGCGTTCACACCAATCGCGGCGACATCGAAGCGAAGACGGTGGGCTGCGTCGCCGCCGGGAATTCCGGGGTGCTCGCCAAAATGGCCGGCTTCAGGCTTCCGCTAGAGTCCCACCCGCTGCAGGCGCTGGTCTCCGAGCCGCTGAAGCCGGTGCTGGATACGGTGGTCATGTCCAACCATGTGCATGGCTACATTAGCCAGTCGGACAAGGGCGATCTGGTCATCGGCGCCGGCATCGACGGCTACGTGGGTTATGGTCAGCGCGGCAGCTACCCCACCGTCGAGCATACCCTGCAGGCAATCGTCGAGATGTTCCCGATCTTCTCCCGCGTGCGCATGAACCGCCAATGGGGCGGCATCGTCGACACCTGCCCCGACGCCAGTCCGATCCTCTCGGCCACGCCGGTCAAGGGCATGTTCTTCAACTGCGGCTGGGGCACCGGCGGCTTCAAGGCCACGCCGGGCTCCGGCCACGTCTTCGCGGCGACGCTGGCCAAGGGCGAAGCGCATCCGCTGGCCGCACCGTTTTCGATCGACCGCTTCCACACCGGCGCCCTGGTGGACGAACACGGCGCCGCTGGCGTCGCCCACTGAGGAGGACTCTTTCATGTTCCATATCTACTGCCCTTACTGCGAAGAGTATCGCGAAGAGGAAGAGTTCCATCCGCGTGGCCAGGCCCATCTGCAGCGCCCCGCCGACCCGGAGAACTGTTCCGATGAACAATGGGGGGACTATCTGTTCTTCCGCGACAACCCCCGCGGCATTCATCACGAGCTGTGGGTGCATTCCGTCGGCTGTCGCAAGTTCTTCAACATCACGCGGCACACCGCGAATTACGAGATTCTCGAAACCTACAAGATGGGCGAGCGCCCCTCGATCACGGCCGAAACGCTGGCCGCCGACGAACGCCAGTCCGGCGTTCAGGCCGCGTCCGGCGGCTGGCAGACGGTCGGCGCACGCCCTGAAGACGAAGCGTTGAACACGGAGGCACGGGCATGACGCAGATCCATCGATCCAACCGCGGCGGTCGTATCGATCGCTCCCGCGAACTCTCCTTCACGTTCAACGGCAAGCGCTACACGGGCTACGCCGGCGATACGCTGGCCTCCGCCCTGCTGGCCAACGGCGTCGATATCGTCAATCGCAGCTTCAAGTATTCGCGGCCGCGCGGCATCGTCGCGGCGGGCCCGGAAGAGCCCAATGCCGTCGTGCAGCTGGGCGCCAGCGAAGCGGCCCAGGTGCCCAACGTCCGCGCCACACAGCAGGCGCTCTACGAAGGGCTGGTCGCTCGCAGCACCAACGGCTGGCCGAACGTGCAGCGCGACATGATGGGGATGATCGGCAAGCTGGGCGGCAGCTTCATGCCGCCGGGGTTCTACTACAAGACCTTCATGGCGCCGGCCTCGATGTGGATGACCTACGAGAAGTACATTCGCAAGAGCGCCGGTCTGGGGCGCAGTCCGCTCGAATCCGATCCGGACATTTACGACCACCTCAATCAGCATTGCGACGTGCTGATCATCGGCGGCGGTGCCGCCGGTCTGATGGCGGCGCGTATCGCTGCCGACAGCGGCGCCCGGGTCATGCTCTGCGACGAGCAGGAGGAACTGGGCGGTTCGCTGCTGGACAGCCGCGAGGCGCTCGACGGCCTGCCGGCGCCGGAATGGGTATCGCAAGTGGTCACCGAGCTGTCGGCAAGAGAGAACGTCGAGCTGCTGCCACGAACGACCGCCAACGGCTATCACGACCACAACTTCGTCACGCTCCACGAGCGTCGCACCGAACATCTCTGGGATACCGCCCCCGCCGTGAACCGGCGTCCGCAGGCGCGCTCCCGCCTGCATCGCGTGCGTGCCCGGCACGTCATTCTGGCGACGGGCACCCACGAGCGCCCGCTGGTCTACGGCAACAACGATGTGCCCGGCAACATGGTTGCCGGCGCGGTCTCCACCTATATCCGGCGTTTCGGCGTGGTGCCGGGCCACAAGCTGGTGCTGTCGGTCAGCAACGATCACGCCTATCGCACGGCGCTGGACTGGCACGAGTCGGGCCGTGAAGTGGTGGCGATCGTCGATGCCCGCGCCACGTCTCAGGGTGAACTGGCCGAACAGGCCCGCGCCCTGGGGATCCGGGTCATCAACCAGAGCGCCGTCATCGAGGCCAAGGGCAGCGACCGCGTCACGGCGGCTCGCATCGCCAGGATCGATCTGGACGCGTTCTGCGTTCTCGGTCACGAAGAGACGCTGAGCTGCGACACCATTGCCAGCTCCGGTGGCTACAGCCCCGTCATCCACCTCTCTTCCCATACCGGAACCCGGCCCGTATGGCGCGACGATGTGCTGGGCTTCGTGCCTGGCGACGTGAAGGGCATGACATCGGTGGGCGGCGTTCACGGCGTCTTCGCCCTGAAGGCGGTGCTCGAGCACGCCACCGAAGGGGCTCGCCGCGCGCTGGATGCCATCGGGTTCGATAGCGCCTCGTCCGTGACCGGGCTGCCTGACGTCGCCGAACGGCGCGAGGAACCCGCCTGCGCGCTCTTCCAGGTGCCTCACGTGAAGTCGGCGATGCGAGCCCCCAAGCAGTTCGTCGATCTCCAGAACGATGTCACTGCCGCGGGTATCGAACTGGCCACACGTGAAGGGTTCGAATCGATCGAGCACGTCAAGCGCTATACCGCGCTGGGCTTCGGCACCGATCAGGGGAAACTCGGCAACATCAACGGCATGGCGATTGCCGCGCGCTGCCTGAAGCGTTCGATCCCGGAAGTCGGCACCACCGTCTTCCGGCCCAATTACACGCCGGTAACGTTCGGCGCCATCGTTGGCCGCCACTGCCGGGATCTGTTCGACCCCGAGCGCTACACCGCCCTGCACGCCTGGCATGTCGAGCATGGTGCGGAGTTCGAGGACGTGGGCCAGTGGAAGCGCCCCTGGTACTTCCCTCGCACAGTCAATGGCAAGAAAGAGACGATGCACGAAGCGGTATCGCGCGAAAGCCTGGCCGTGCGCGAGAAAGTCGGCATTCTCGATGCCTCGACCCTCGGCAAGATCGATATCCAGGGGCCGGATGCACGCGAGTTTCTGGGCCGGGTGTACACCAACAAGTGGGCCAAGCTGGCCCCCGGACGGGTGCGCTACGGCCTGATGTGCAAAGACGACGGCATGTTGATGGACGACGGCACCACCAGTTGTCTGGCCGAGAATCACTTCCTGATGACCACCACCACCGGTGGCGCCGCCGGGGTGATGGAATGGTTGGAGCTGTGGCACCAGACGGAGTGGCCGGAGCTCGAGGTCTATTTCACCTCGGTGACCGACCACTGGGCGACCATGACCGTGACCGGGCCGGAAGCGCGCAAGCTGATGTCAGAGGTGACCGACATCGACCTGTCCCCGGATCAGTTCAAGTTCATGGACTGGCGCGAGGGCAACGTTGCCGGCATTCCGGCCCGCGTGTTCCGAATCTCCTTCACCGGCGAACTCGCCTACGAGATCAACGTCCAGGCCAACTATGCGATGCCGGTCTGGAAGACCCTGTTCGAGAAAGGCGAGAAGTACGGGCTGACCCCCTACGGCACCGAGACCATGCACGTGCTGCGCGCCGAGAAAGGCCTGATCATCGCCGGTCAGGATACCGATGGCTCGGTCACTCCCGAGGATCTGGGCATGCAGTGGGCGGTGGGCTACGACAAGCCGTTCGCCTGGATCGGCAAACGCGCGTTGACCCGGCCTGACACGGCGCGAACCGACCGCAAGCAGTTCGTCGGCCTCAAGCCCAGGGATCCCGAGGTCGTGCTGGAGGAAGGCGCGCAGATCGTCTTCGATCCCGAGCAGAGCATCCCGATGACCATGGTCGGTCACGTCACCTCCAGCTACTACAGCCCCAATCTTGGCCACGGGTTTGCCCTCGCCGTCATCAAGGGCGGTCGCGATCGTCTGGGACAGACGGTCTATCTGCCGATGAAGGATGGCGTCGTGCATGAAGCGGAAATCGTCAGTCCGGTGTTTATCGATCCCAAAGGAGAACGTCAGAATGTCTGAGATTCGTGAATTCGACTGCCGGCCGAGCGATCAGACCGGGGCAGAGTCTCCCCTCGCCTGGTCTTTTCAGCGCGGTCCGTCTCCCGCCGCGGATGCGCAGGCCGGCGTCACGCTGCGGGAATCCGCCTTCATGGGGCATCTGATCCTGCGCGGCGGCGCCATCGTCCTGGATGAAGCCGTGCGCGAGGTGCTGGGCATCAATCTGCCGGCGCGGCCCAACACCCTGACCCTGGATTCAACGGGCGAGCGTTCGATCCAGTGGCTATCACCGGACGAATGGCTGATCGTGGTCCCCGGCGGCGAAGAGTTCGCGCTGGAGAAGGCGCTTCGCCACGCGCTGGGACAAGCACACTTCAGCCTCGTCAACGTCAGCGGCGGTCAGACCGTCATCACCTTGCGCGGCCCCAAGGCACGCGAGACGCTGATGAAGTCGACGCCCTACGACATTCACCCTTCGGCGTTCCCGGTCGGCAAGGGCGTCACCACGGTCTTCGCCAAGACCTCCGTCACCTTGCGTCAACCGAAGGCAGACTGCTGGGAACTCATCGTGCGCCGCAGTTTTGCCGACTACCTCTACCGATGGCTCCTCGACGCCGCCGCGGAATTCGGTGTCTCGGTCGAGCGTTGACGAGACAGAAGGCCGATGTGGAATCGGCCTTCCTTCACCCAGGAATCATGTCACCGGGAATAACAAATCAATGAGCAACGACTGGATCCTCACCGCCCAGTGCCCCAGCCGCCTGGGCACCATCGATGTCGTGACGCGTTTCCTGAAAGAATCGCGCTGTTACGTCAATGAAATCAGCTCGTTCAACGACGCACCAGCCGAGCGCTTCTTCATCCGCGTGGCCTTCCAGCCGGACAAGACGCTGACGTTCGACAAGGACCGCTTTACGGAATCCTTTGCGACGAGAGCGAAAGAGTTCGACATGACGTTCGAGCTCAGTTCCAGTGCCGAGCGAATGAAGACCGTCATCCTCGTTTCCAAGGCGGATCACTGCCTCAACGACCTGCTCTATCGCTATCGGACCGGCCAGTTGGCCCTCGACGTCAAGGCCATCGTGTCCAACCACCCGGACCTGGAACCGCTCGCCAGGTGGCACGACATTCCGTACCACTACCTGCCGGTCACCCCCGAAACCAAGGCGACACAGGAAGCGCAGATTCGAGCGGTGATCGATGACACGGATGCTGACCTGATCGTTCTCGCCCGTTACATGCAGGTGCTCTCACCGCAGCTCTGTGACGCTCTGAATGGACGCGCCATCAATATCCATCACTCGCTTCTCCCCGGTTTCAAAGGTGCCCGGCCCTATCACCAGGCGTATGAAAAAGGGGTAAAGCTGGTCGGCGCTACGGCGCACTACATCAATAACGATCTCGACGAAGGTCCGATCATCGCCCAGGGTGTCGAATCGGTGGATCACGCCTACTTTCCGGAAGACCTCGTCAATAAGGGCCGAGACATCGAGTGTCTGACCCTGGCGCGCGCAATTCAGTATCACACCGAAAAGCGCGTCTTCCTGCATGCCCAAAAGACCGTCATTCTCAGCAAGTAGCCTCCTCTTCGAAGACAGCCCGCCGATCGCTCAAAAAAACAAGTCGCCATCTTTCGATGGCGACTTGTTGAATATCACTGCCTGTCGAGGTTCATTCAGCGCTGGCTGATTCCGGCATCCATTCGCTGACGATATCCGGGTTATCCTCGACCCACTGCTTGGCACTTTCGTACGGATCGGCGTCGTCTTTCTGATTCAGCAGCATCACCTCGCCGAGTTCTTCCGGCGTCCAGGAGAAGTTGTCCAGAATGGCATACGCCTCGGGCATGTCCTCTTTCAGCCCCTTGCGCACGACCGTATCGATCTCCTCGCTACCGCCAAAGATATTCTTGGGATCGTCCAGATATTTCAGGTCCCAACGGGCGAACATCCAGTGCGGTGTCCAGCCGGTAATCACGATATCTTCCTGGTTGTCGATTGCCGTATCGAGGGCCGAAGTCATCGTCGCGCCGCTGCCGCTCTGCAGCTCCACATCGAGACCGTACTGGTCGATGACATCCTCGGTCAGGCTCATGATGCCGGCACCCGGATCGATGCCGGTGATACGCCCTTCCAGATCGTCCGCGTGATCGTTGATATCCTCGATACTGCTCATTTCGGAATACTCGGGAACGACCAGCCCCAGCTTGGTCCCTTCCAGATTCGCGCCAAGATTTTCCACCTGATCCTTCACTCGGGCGAAGTAGTCCTCGTGGGTGGTGGGAAGCCAGGCGGTGGTGATGGCATCGGCATCTCCCGTCGACAGCCCCTGCCACATGGCGGCGGCGGACAGCGAAGTCAGGTTGACGTCGTACCCGGCTTTTTCCAGCACGACGCGCATCACGTTCGTGGATGCCACCGCGTCGGACCATTCCACGTAGGCCAGATTGACCGTGCCCTTGTCCTGGGCTTGAGCGCTGCCGCTTGCGGCGACCGCGCCGGCAGCCATCACCAGGGAAGCGCTACCGATGAGAAGTTTCGATTTCAGAAAATCCATTATCAATCCCCTGCACGTTATTGTCAGTAACGCTTCCACCCACCTGGAGGTACCAATGCCGGAAGCGCGTGTTCTTTCCACTATCTCAATCGCCGCGGATCATGACAAATTTTCTTCACGATCCACATGCCATCGCCAGAAACCTCCGAAGGCGCGAGGAACGCCTTGTTGCCTGGTCGATGACCGTCATACCAGCTGAAAACCATGAGCCAGTGGATCGCGATCGTCAACATAAAGGGTGTTGTGGCCAATGATGTTGGCCCACCCGGCGACACTGGGCTTGATCCCGCGGTAGGGGCCGATATCGACCTCGGATTCGACCATGCCCTGATAGATCGTGCCGATGAGACTTTCATTGCGATAACGCTCGTCGACCTTCAGCCGCCCCTTTCCATGCAACTGCGCCATTCGGGCCGACGTGCCGGTACCGCCCGGCGAGCGATCGATCGCCTTGTCGCCGTAGAAGACCGCACTTCGGCCATCCGAACGCTGAGGGTCGCCCTCGTCGCACCAGATCGCGTGATGCACCCCGCGAATGCTGTCGTTTTCGGGATGCACGGGGTCGCAGACCGCAGAAACCGCGCTGCGCAACGCCTGGCTGGCCGTCACGATCTCGGAGGCCGACGCGCCTTTCAGCCCCGGCCAGTTGGCCTGGGGCTCGACCACAGCATAGAAATTGCCGCCATAGGCGATATCCACGGTCAGCAAGCCGAGACCGGGGACTTCCACCTCGACATCGGCAGCCTGCAGGAAGCTGGGGACATTGAAGAGGCGGACGGATTCCACGCGCCCTTCCTTCATGCGGTATTCCACATCGACCTTGCCGGCCGGCACTTCGATCGCCAGCTTGCCGGGTTCGCGCGGTGTCACCAGCCCCTCTTCCAGCGCCACGGTCACCAGGCCGATGGTCCCGGCGCCGCACATGGGCAGACACCCGCTCACCTCGATGAACAGCACGCCGAAATCGCAATCCTCACGAATCGACGGATAGATCATGGCCCCGGACATCGCATCGTGGCCTCGCGGTTCGAACATCAGCGCCTTGCGTATCCAGTCGTGGTCACGAACGAAGATATCCCGGCGCTCGGCCATCGACACGCTGGGCAAGAGTGGCACCCCACCCGCCACGACCCTGACCGGATTGCCACAGGCATGAGCATCGACGCAGAAAAACGTATGTCGCAATCCTGTTCTCCTTCAGGCAATGAAAAAGCGTAACTATTCAGGTGGCTGCGGATGGCATGTCGCCAACCACCTGATTTTTTTGGCATAGTGTGCCTGATCCTTCGGCACGTCTATGCGGTGACATGACCATCAGCGATATCAACGTCGACGAGGCCCTGGAACGGGTCCGGCAGCAGCTCAAGGAAGACCACACGGTCTCGCCTTCCTTGCGTGCTGCCATCGACGTGCTGATGCTGCTGGTCAAGCTGATGGCCGACCGACTGGCCACCAGCAGCCGCAACAGCAGCAAGCCGCCGTCACAAGACCCCAACCGCCAACGCCGTTCCCGGGCCAAGGGCGAGCGTCGCCCTGGCGGGCAACCGGGTCACGAAGGCAAGACGCTGGCGCCGGTCACCGATCCCGACGAGATCGTGTCGTTGCGCGTCGATCGCCGCACCTTGCCCAAAGGGCGCACCTATCGCTCGGTCGGCATCGAAACGCGCCAGGTGCAAGACATCGTGATCCAGGCCGTCGTCACCGAGTATCGCGCCGAGGTGCTGGAGGACGATCTCGGGCGGCGCCATGTGGCGCCGTTTCCCGACGGCGTGACCCGCCCGATCCAGTATGGCCCACGTCTCAAGGCGCATGTCGTCTATCTCTCGCAGTATCAGTTGCTGCCCTATGCCCGCATCCAGGCGCTGCTGGCCTCACAGTGCGATCTATCGCTGAGCACCGGCACGCTGTTCGCCTTCAATCAAGAGGCCTATCAGCGCGCCGAGGCGTTTGCCGAGTGGGCGATCCCGGCGCTGAGGCAAGCCGCGACCGTGCATGCCGACGAGACCGGGATGCAGGTCGGCGGCAAGCGCTACTGGCTGCACAGCGCCTCGAATGACGCCCTGACCTACTTGGCGCCTCACGCCAAGCGAGGTCAGGAGGCCATGGATGCCATCGGCATCCTGCCCTATGTCCAGGGGGTGCTGGTGCATGATCACTGGAAGCCTTACTACCGCTACGCGGATTGCCGCCACGCACTTTGCAACGCCCATCACCTGCGTGAATTGACTGCGGCCTGGGAAAATGACCACCAAAAGTGGGCCAAGGCGCTGCATGATCTGCTGCTGGAGATGCATCAGGCCGTTGACGCTGCCGGTGGCACGCTCTCGCCCGAAGAGGCGCAACGCTGGCGAGTCCGCTATCGGCAGTGCCTGACAGAGGGTGAGACCGAGTGTCCGCCACCGATCCCACCACCACCGGGAAAGCGCGGTCGTGCCAAACGTACCAAGGCACGTAACCTGCTCGAACGTCTCCAGGCGTACGAGGACGACGTGCTGCGTTTCCTCGACGACCCCGCCGCGCCCTTCACCAATAACCAAGGGGAGCGTGACCTGCGGATGACCAAGGTCCAGCAGAAGATTTCAGGCTGTTTCCGCTCCTGGGAAGGTGCCGAGATCTTCTGCCGGATGCGCAGCTTCCTCTCGACGGCGGTCAAGCAGGGCCTGGCAGCGCACACCGCACTGGAACAGTTGTTTGCCGGTGAAGTGCCCGAATTCATGCGTCGGGACGGCCTGGATCAGGCAGCGTGACCTGAATAGTTACGAAAAAGCTTTACCACTATCCCGTCGGGTCATGGATAACTCAAGCCGCCCCTCGCAAAGCTGAAGGAGTGCGGACCGAATATTGGGCGCTGGCTGGCGCAGGAGACAAGCATGGGCCAACGCCAGGAGAAGGCGCCGGGCGTGAAGATTCCTACCGGCACCACGGAGCACACCCGCGTGTCGACGAGATGACGCGCTGACCGCTTTAATATGACGAAATGCCATCTCAATTAGCGCTTTCTTATTCAATCCGTTTTTTCGAACTTGCTGCATATTGGCGGCGTTTCGCTGGCCGATATCGCCCCGCCAGGCGCTATTCCTCGCCGTCTGCCATGAGATGACGGCGAACCGGCGGTGAGCGTTCGCTCGTGCTTCGAAACGACGACTGCAGCCAGTGAAGGCTCGGTCCCACCCTCCGCAACGATGGATGTTACGGCTACGTCATCGCAGGACGCATCGACACGACACTCGTCATGAGATGCCTAAATGAATGCCTCCTTTTTGATCGATTACCGCCTGTCCAGCGAATGGAACGGGGGTTTTACGCTCGAAATCTATTTGACCTATCAGGGTCGCGAGCCGCTCGACGGCTACCAGCTCGATTTCGGCCTCGATGCCGAGCTGAATACGCTCTGGGGCGCCGACCGCTACGAGACGACGGATACCGGTTACCGGATCGAGGATGACGGCCAGCTCGTTCCCGGCGAGACGGTACGAATCAAGCTCAAGGCACTGGGCGACGACACGGTGATGCCCCTGTCCCCTTCGGTAAATGGCGTGACTGCCTCGCTGACCGAAGGCGCCCGGCTGCTGACCGAAGCGCTTACGCCGCCCGATCTGCTGGGTGATGACTATTCGTTCGTCGACAACGCCATCACGGTGGACGACGGCATCGACGCCGCCACGCTCAATGCGCTCATCGCCGCCGCGCCGGAAGACGCCACGATCCATCTCGCGGCCGGGCGCTACCTGTTCGACGAATCGCTCGTCATCGAACGCTCCGATATCACCCTGACGGGCGCCGGTTCGGACGACACCACTCTGGTATTTACCCGGCAGGCGCTGGAAAGCGATACGAAAAATGCCATCCGTATCAGCGGAGACGAGGGCGAGACCGTCGCCAGACTCGCCAGTGACGTTCAGCAGGGCGATACCCGACTCACGCTGGGCGAAGGACACGGCCTCGCGGTCGGCGACACGATCCGGCTGGCCCAATCGAATGACGTCGCGTTTCTCGACGCCATCGGCGATAGCGAGTGGCGGGAGCTGGATTCACCGCTGCGCACCAGCATGGCCCAGGTCGTGGCGGTCGATGGCAACGAGATCGTGCTGGATCGCGGCGTGCATTTCGACCTCGACGCCGGGGTGACGGAAGTCGACAGGATCGAACCGCTGACGGACGTTCGGCTCGAAGGGCTGACCGTGGCATTTACCCTGGGCGAGGCCGACAGCAGCAACTTCAGCAATACGCTGCCGGCGCTATCCCGCTATCACGCGGTGGAGTTCAACGCCACGGTGGGCGCGGCAATGAAAGATGTCGCCGTCGTCGATGGCCCCTCGGTCGCGTTCGAATTCAGCCGCTCGCTGGATCTCGATGTGCAGGAGATCACGGCCAGCGGCAGCTTCAACAAGGGCAGTGACGGCAACGGCTACGCCTACGAGCTGCGGGAGAGCTACGACGGTCAGTTCAGCGGCCTGGAGGATAGCGGCATGCGCCACGGCGTGCTGTTTGCTTCCTGGTACTCCTCGGTCGGCAACGAGATACGCGTCACCTCGACCGACCGCGACATCAACTTCCACGGCGGCCGCGATCACGGCAACAGCGTCCACGTCGAACAGTCGATTCGCGATGCCGGCAACGACAAGATGTCGACGACGGTCTGGATCAACGAAGGCGAGACCTTCGGCGCGCCGACTGACGCGAATGCCAACCTCGTCACCTTCGACTACGTCATCGGTTCGCGCCGCGACGATATCATCCATGCCAGCGACGACGGCGCTTACCTCGATGGCGCGCTGGGCAACGACACTCTGATCGGCGGCCGCGGCGACGACATTCTCGGCGGCGGTGGCGGATGGGGGACCAACCGGCTCGAGGGCGGCGCGGGAGACGACACCGCGCTCTTCACCGGCGAGCTGTCGGACTACGACATCGAGCATCTCGCCAGCGGCGAATGGTACGTCGCCGGTAACGGAACGCGAGACACGCTCGCCGATATCGAACGCGCCCTGTTCGCCGACGGACAGCTACTGGATCTGGCGACCGGCGCGGTCAGCCAGGTCGATGCAAGGGCCGATGTCGCCCCCGAGGCGTACTGGGCCAGCCGGGAAATCCTCGATATCACGGATGCCGCGGATACCGCGGCTACCAGCTCTCTTCACGCCTCGTTCGACGTCGTCAGCCGCTGGTCCAGCGGGTACGTCATGGGTGTCACGATCACCAACGACGGCGACGCGGCCGTGGAGGTCAATAATGTTGCGCTGAACCTGGCGAGCGATGTGCATGCGTTCTATGGCGCCAGCCTCGCCTCGCGGCAGGGCGACGACTACCGGGTCGACGTCACCAGCCGGTCGCTCGAAGCCGGCGAGTCCATGCGCTTCTCGTTCAAGGCCTACGCGGATACCAGCGATATTCCCCGGGACATTCTTCTGAATGGAGAGTCGGTCACGATCGACGAGGGATCGCTACCGGATGGCAGCCGTCTCGCCAGCGCGCTCGTCGATACCGATCGCACCGTCACGGCTTCCGGTGACGAAACGCTGACCGGCGGCAGCGGCAACGACACCCTGATCGGCAGTGCCGGAGACAACGTGCTAATGGGCAGCCTGGGCGCCGATCGGCTCGAGGGCGGCGGCGGCCAGGATCGGTTCGTGTGGCAGGCGGCGACGGAATCGACGCCGCTGTCGATCGATGAAATCGTCGATTTCGGCGACGACGATCTGATCGACCTCTCCTCGCTGGACGCCGACATCACCCAGGCGGGCCGCCAGGCGTTCCAGTGGCTGGGGGCGGAAAGCTTTACCGGCGACGCCGGCCAGCTTCGCTACGCCGACGACCAGCTGCAGGGCGACATCAACGGCGACGGCCTCTCCGATCTGGTCATTGGTGTGCAGAACCTGAACCCGATGGACAGCGGATTCCTGATCCTGAGCTAAGCATCCACTTTCCTTACTGCTTGATGATGGCGGCGCCGCATTCCTCGTTAATGCGGCGTCAATCTTTCTCACCATACGAAACCAAAGCGCTACAGAGCGTATCCCTATCGTGCCCTGGAACTGCGTAGGATTCCGTCGCCAATTGATCCAGATCAACAAAAGGGAGCCACATGATTCGTGTCGATAACGAGGTAACCGCCGAGGAACTCGAGCAGATCATCAATGAAGAGGCCAATCGCGACGAAACGGTCAAGCTGGAGGCTGGTGAATATCACTTCGACCACGCCCTGACCATTACCCGTTCAGACGTCTCTCTGGTCGGCGAAGGCAGCGACGATACACGACTGACCTTTACCGACGACGCGCTGGAGGACAACGACGACAATGCCATTCTGGTCAGCGGCGAGAAGGCAGACACGATCGGCAAGATCGAATCCGACGTCGACGAAGGCGAGGACGTGCTCAAGCTCGACGATGCCGACTCGCTGACGGCGGGCGACACGATCCGTATCGCGCAGGACAACGACACCGAGTATCTCAACGAGATCGACGATCATGACTGGCGCGAACTGGACTCGCCGCTGCGAACGAGCATGGCGAAAGTGACCGACGTCGATGGCGACTACGTCACGCTGGACCGCGGCGTTCATTTCGACTTCGATCATCATGAGGCCGAGGTCACCCGAATCGACAGCGCCGATGATGTCTCGCTGCGCGGATTTTCGGTCGGCTTCGAACTGGGCGAGCCCGATGACGACGAGTTCAGCAACGAACTCGACGACCTCACCGGCTATCACGCCATCGAATATGCCGACACTACCGACGGCGAACTCGACGATGTCGCCGTGATCGACGGCCCTTCGACCGCCTTCGAGTTCTCCCGCTCGCTGGACATGGATGCCGATTCTCTGACCGCCGAGGGCAGCTTCAACAAGGGGTCCGGCGGCAACGGCTATGCCTTCGAACTGCGCGAGAGCTACGACGGCACCTTCGACGATCTCAGCGATAGCGGGATGCGTCACGGCCTGCTGTTCGCCTCCTGGCACTCCTCGGTGGGCAACGATGTCGAAGTCACCCGAACCGATCGCGACATCAATTTCCACGGCGGTCGCGATCATGACAATCGCGTTCATGTCCAGCATTCGGTCCGCGACCCGGACAACGACAAGATCTCCTCCACATTATGGGTCAACGAAGGCGAATCCTTCGGTGCCCCCACCGACATGTCCACCAACGAGGTCACCTTCGACGATGTCGTCGGCTCGCGTCGAGACGATATCGTGCACGGCAGCGACGACGGGGTGACGCTGTTCGGCGGTACGGGCAGCGATACGCTTTTCGGCGGCGATGGCGACGACATTCTCGCCCCCGGCAGCGGCTGGGGAGAAGACTGGCTCGATGGTGGCGATGGCCATGACATCGCCCGGATGGAGGGCGACCGCGACGACTATGTCGTCGACCGGCACGACGATCGGGTAATCGTCGACGGCAACGGCATCGAAGCGACGCTGGTAGGCATCCAGGAGCTCGTCTTCGACGACGGCGGCCTGTCGCTGTAGTCAGGCCGCCCCGCCGGTCATGCCGTCAGGGCGTGTCGATCCTGGCCACGGCGTCACGACTGGCCAGCTCACGCTCGTCGCCGGTCAGTTCGCGCAGCTGGCCATCGCGCATCTCCAGTAGCCGGTCGGCGTGGGCGAAATAGTGATCGTCGTGGCTGATCGCGAAGACCGTGATGCCGAGTTCGCGGAAACGCGGCATCAGCTCGCGATAGAAGGCGCGGCGGAACTGCGGATCCTGGTCCGCGGCCCACTCGTCCAGCAGCAGGATCTGACGCTGCTCGACCAGCGCCATCAGCAGTGCGAGGCGCTTGCGCTGCCCCTGGGAGAGTTCGGTATCGAGGATTCGGCCGTCCTCGAGCTGCAGCTTGCGGGCGAGCTGCAGCGTCTGCAGCCAGTTGTCCAGCAGGGCGGGATCGGCGCTGCCGCCATGCGGCCCCATCAGCCGATCGAACTGGTGAAAATCGGTGTAGACCGCGGAGAAACGCTGCCGGTAGCGATGCCACCCCGCCTCGTCGATGGCCTCGTCATCGATACGGATCTCGCCCGAGTGCGGGCGGTAGAGCCCGGTCAGGAGCTTGGCCAGCGTCGACTTGCCGCTGCCGTTGCCGCCGATCAGGTAGACCTGCTCGCCACGCTCCAGGCGCAGATTGATCGGGCCTATTTCGAAACCCACGCGCGCAAAGCCCTCGCGGCCGGTCTTGGCCGGATAGCGATAGGTGATGTCGCGCAACTCCAGCGACTGCCACTCGCTGTGCGTTTCGAGCAGATCGAAATCTTCACGGTACTCGGCCAGCGCCAGCTCGCGCAGCCTGTCGAAGGAAACCTGTGCCGTGATCAGCGTCGGCGTCGCGCCGACGGCCTGGATCAGCGGCGAGCGCAGAAACAGCAGGGTCAGCGAGAACGTCGCCGCCACGGCGGTATTCGACCAGCCCAGACCGTTGGCCAGGAAGAACACCAGGCCGATGGCCCCCAGCATCATGATGTTGGTCCAGTTGCCCGCGCTCAGGTGGTAGGTGTCGGCGCGAATGATGTGATCGCGATAGGTGCGGGCATTGTCACCGTAGACCTCTTCCAGTAGGTGCCGGGCGCGGTCGCGGTTGAGCGCCAGCTCCTTGCGCCCGTGAATGATCGTCTCGTAGTCCTGGTAGAGCCGGCTGTCGGTGGTGCGGGTAATGTGAATGTGGTGATAAACCTTCGATACCAGCCACCAGCCGACCAGCATGGTCACGGCAATCCAGATCGCCGTGATCAGCAGCAGCGGCGGCGAGAGCCAGAACAGGTAGGCGACGGAAGCCAGCGTGATGACGACGCCCTGCACCAGTTCCGGCAGCCGGACGAAGGCGATGGTCACGTTGCGGATGTCGCTGGAAAGGCACGACAGCAGATGCGCGCTGCCGAGCTGCTCGAGACGTTCGATGTCGGTATCGAGAATGCGCTTGATCAGGCGGCCGCGTAACCGGTAGACGAAATGGTGGCCCAGCGTCGTCAGTGCCAGCTGCGATCCCAGCGTGACTGCCAGCAGCAGCGCCACCAGCCCGATGAAAGGCAGCAACGCGGTCATCGCGGTGCCGTCGGTGACGATCAGGTAGTGGTTGATGAAGGCGATGACGCCGATCCCCAGCGCCGCGCTCAGCAGGCTGAGCAGCATGACGCCGATGAACGGCCAGCGATAGTGACGAAAGACGACGCGCAGTAGTTCCATTCGGATTCCGTAGCCGGCGATTGGGCTCGATCGGGAGGCCTGCACGCATCAGCGACGGCGGCGTTTCATCGCAACGCGGGCCGAGCCGACGAGTCGAGGCGTCGAACGAGGCGCGCGGCGCCGAGATCTCCTCGGCTGACCGCAGGCGCGAATGATTCTGATCTTCACTGATGAAGTCAAGCCGCGTCAGGTCGGCAGATCCCCGGAAGTGCCATGGCTGGCGTGTGATGGGCCGTTTCGCACGCCGGTCACGTTTCGTCGTCGGAGAACATCATCTGAATTCGCGAGCGCAGCCAACGCTCGGCAGGGTCGTTGTCGTAGACGCTCTGCCACACCATGCTCAACGGCGACGGCGCACGCTCCAGCGGCATCTCGTCCACCCGCAACCCGCCCTGCGCGGCCAGCACGTCCGCGGCGTAATCCGGCACGGTGGCGACCATGTCGGTATCCCGCAACAGCGATGCCAGACTGTTGAACTGCGGGACGGCCAGCACGATGCGGCGCTTGCGCCCTTTCTCGGCGAGCAGGTCGTCGACATAGCCATTGAGATCGCCATCGAACGACACCAGCACATGCGGCCGTTCGCAGTAGTCGTCGAGGGTCAACGCCCCGGGGCGGCTGTCCGCCCGCAGTACCTTGGCGCGGCTGTGGCGCAGGATCTTCTGCTTCGCATTGGCCGGCAGCTCCCGCGCATAGCCGGCGGCAACGGTCACTTCGCCGGTATTGAGCAGTTGCGGCATCAGATGAAAATCGGCCCGCCGGACCACCAGCACGATGCCCGGCGCTTCGGTCCGCAACCGCTTGAGCAGCGCCGGCAGCAGGGCGAATTCGATATCGTCGCTCAGCCCGATTCGAAACACCGCCTCGCTGGTCTCGGGGTCGAAATCGCTGGTACGGCTGAGCACGTTGGAGATGGCATCGAGGGCAGGCTGCAACTGTTCGTAGATCTGCTCAGCGCGAGCGGTCGGCACCATCTGGCGGCCGGTTCTCACCAGCAACGGGTCGTTGAAGACATCCCTGAGCCTGGCCAGGGAGGCGCTGGTGGCCGGCTGGCCCAGAAACAATCGCTCCGCGGCCCGCGAGACGCTGCGTTCCTGCATCAGGGTCTCGAACACGACCAGCAGCTTGAAATCCACCCCGCGCAGGTCACTACGGTTCATGCATCTCCTCCCTTCGACGGCTGGCGGCCCCCGTTCGTTGCTCCGGAACCCCCGACGGCGACCGCCATCGGGGTTCTGTATCGATCAGCGTTATAACCACTATCGATCTTCGAGCATAGTGTTTGCCTGTCATCGCCGATAGAGTCGGGGCAAGCTCTGGAACCATTGAGGTGCACGATGTCACGTGCGATACAGTTTCAACGTTTCGGCGACGCCGACGTTCTGGAAATCATTGAGCGCGACGACCCGCACCCCGCAGCCGGGGAAGTCCTGATCGAGACCGAAGCGCTCGGTCTCAACTGGTACGACATCCTGTGGCGGCGCAACATGGCGCCCACGGAGGCCAGACTACCGGCCGGCACGGGTAGCGAAATGGCCGGTACGGTCATTGCCATCGGCCCGGGCGTGACCGCCTTCTCGCCGGGGGAGCGCGTCGCATCGATCCCCGCGTTCGACCCCAACCAGTATATGGCACACGCCGAGCGCGTGCTGCTGCCGGCCGAGGCGCTCATTGCCTATCCGGATTGCCTGCCCCCGGCCGAGGCCAGCGTTCACTACGTTCCGTCGCTGATCAGTTGGCTGGGATTCCGCGAAGTCGCCGATCTCAAACCCGGCGAAACGGTGCTGATCACCGGCGCTTGCCATATCGGCGGCCCCTACGCCGTCCAGATCGCCCATGCGCTGGGCGCCCGGGTCATCGCGGCGACACCGCACGAGTCGGCGATCGACTATCTCAAATCTCTGGGCGCCGACGCGGTGGTGCACACGGAAACCCAGGATCTCGTCACCCGGATCGACAAGCTGACCGATCGCCATGGGGTCGACGTGGTGCTCGATGCGCTGGGCGGCCCCCAGATGAACCTGCTGGGCGATGTGATGGCACCCCGCGGCCGCCTGATTCTCTACGGTTTGTTGGGAGGCAACCAGACCACGTTCCCGGCTCAGGCCGCCTTCCGCAAGAACATCCAGTTCCATGTGCACTGCCTCTCCAACTTCAGCGGCAAGCCGGAGCTGGGCATCCCCCAGAACCGGGAAGCACTGGATCGCGCCATTGCCGACATCGAGCGGATGACCCGGGCCGGCGAGATCAAGCCGCAGATCGACTACCGCTTCGCGTTCGAGGAGATGGTCGAGGCACATCGCTATCTGGAAACCTGCGCCAACCACCATGGACGCATCGTGGTCGAAATGGCCTGATCGGCAGGGGCATGTGGCGGTGATCGGCAAACGCGCATTGCCAGTCGCCTGACGGATTGACGACAATACGTGCTTCCACTTTTGTCGCTCTCTCTCACCGCCCTCAGTCAGGCTAAAGGGCTCAAGGATATTCGATGCTTGCTCAACTGTTCGCGGTCATGGCACCAGTTCTGGTTGGAGCAAGCATCGGGTTCGGCTGGATTCGCCTGGGGTTGAGCTATCCCACCGAGTTCGTCACCAAGCTGGTATTCAACATCGGTACGCCGGCACTGGTCCTGGCCTCCCTCGCCAATGCCGAGGTCGACCCTCACACCTTCGGGCGCACCCTCGCCACGACTTTCGTGGTGCTCGCCGGCATGGCGGTAGCGAGTTTCGGCGTCGCCAGGCTGCTGGGCAAACCCTGGCAGGTGATCATCTCACCGATGATGTATCCCAATGCCGGCAACATGGGTTTGCCGGTTTCGCTTTACGCCTTCGGCAAGGAAGGATTCACCTTCGCCATGACGGCCTGGGTCGCCAATGCGCTGATCCAGTTCACCGTCGGCATGATGATGGCGACGCGCGGCAACCCCTGGAAGATGCTGGTCCGCAATCCCACGCTGTACAGCATCGCCATCTCGCTGGTGCTGCTGCTGTCCGGCGTCCATCTGCCGGCGTGGCTCGGCAATACCGTCCACCTTCTTTCCGGCCTGACCATCCCGCTGATGCTGATCACCCTGGGCGTCTCGCTGGCCAGCATCCAGGCCCGCAGCTTGTCTTCGGGATTTCTGTTCACGCTGTGCCGCGTGCCCATCGCGCTGGCCCTCTCTTTCGGCATCGCTGCCTGGTTCGGCCTGCCGCCAGTGGCCGCCAGCGCCGTGGCGCTCCAGATGAGCATGCCGGTCGCCGTCTACAACTACCTGTTCGCGCAACGTTCTCGTCGCGAACCGGAGTACGTCGCCAGTCTGGTTTTCTGCTCCACCGTGCTGGCCTTCGTGTACCTGCCGCTGGAACTGGCCTTCATGCTGTAGCGCCTCCCTGGCTTGCAAAAGCACAGTGAGCAACTACATTACAAAGTGTAATCTTTTAAAAATTAATGGATTACAGAGAGTTGCATGCATAGATAGTCACGTGCATAGATAGCTGCATGCACAGAAAGCTGCACGCCCAAGAAGCCGCAAGGCAAGGAGACACAGATGCAAAACCTGTCATGGAAGCAGACACTCGGCGTGGCCACGCTGGCAGCCGGCAGCGTGATGATGTCCCAGGCCGCCCTGGCGCAGGACAATACGGGCCCGCAAGGCCTCTATTCCGCCGATGAACTGATGGATGCAGACGTCTTCCTGTCCAGCCAACCGAATGAAGACATTGGCGACGTCGACGACATCCTGCTGGGCGAAGACATGAGCATCCAGGCCCTGGTCGTCGAAGCCGGTGGCGTACTCGACATAGGCGACAAGGACTTCGTGGTCCAGAAAGGCGACTTCACGGTCGAAACCAACAACGACGATAACCTCGACAACATCGAGTATCGCGTCGTTCTCGACATGGACGAAAGTGCGCTGAAGCAGCAGCCCGAATACGATAACGACTGGTGGCAACAGGCCAAGACGCAGGCTGCCGACGCCTGGGAAAACACCAAGCAAGGGGCTTCCAGTGCCTGGGAAGACACCAAGGCTGCCACCTCCGACCTTCTTGACGACGCCAGCGACGCGATCGACAACAACTGATCGCATCACGCTCCCCTGGAGCGTCGAACCGCTAGATGACTAGCACAAAAAAACCGCCGACTCGATGTCGGCGGTTTTTTCATGTGCGGGCCTGACAGGCCGCTGCACCCTGATACGATTACTGCTGCGGCTGCTGGACCATGCCCTTGACGCGCTGCATCAGCTGCGGGTCCTGCTGGATGGCCTGGCCGATGGAGTTGAACTGCTCGACACTCATGCCGCTGTCCTGAACCGCCTGCACCATTTCGTCATTGGCCTGCTGACGAATCTCCTGTTGCTCGCTTTCGTCGGAGGCGTTCTGCAGCTGCTCGGTGTAATCCTGAGAGATCATCGCGATGTTCTGAGAGGCATCGGCGAACTGCTGCAACTGATCATCGGAAAAGTTCTGGGCAGGTGCCTGTGTCTGCGAACCGCTGCCGGCTGCGTTCTGGTCCTGCGCCATGGCTGGTACGCTGGCGAGACCGGTCGTCATCATTGCTGCCGCGAGAAATGCAGTGATCCTTTGCATGAATACCTCCAAGTACGATTTTATGCATGTGCTGTCATGGGATGCCACGCAGGGCGGAGAGTTCCGCCCGGAAGTGTTTCTACAGGAAATTTAATGTTTCCTTAAGAAACTTGAGCGCAGTTACCCTTCCAGCTCGCCTCCTCATGGTAACCATTCGACGATAGCCTGAATACCGTCGCGAACCTTGCTCAGCGCCGGTAACGCCATGGGATCGTCATGGCGCTGCGGCTGCTGCGCCAGCAGCGTCTCGCCATCGAAGTCCACATAGGCCAGACGCACCGTGAGCTGGGCGGGATCGCAACCGAAGGCACTGCCCGGCAGCAACGCCACGCCGGTCTCAGCGAGCAGCCGTGCGGTCAGCTCGGCACTGGTGGTGATGCCCCGCCGAGCCAGCCCCTCGCGATGCGCCTCGAAATCGGGGAACAGGTAGAAGCCGCCATTGGGAAGATGAGTGCGAATGCCCGCCGCCTGCAGCCGAGTCCCACACCAGTGGCCGATCAGGCCCAGCCAGGCCCGCTGGCGATCGAGGTATTCGGTCAATTCGGGCGTGACCCGATAGGCGACACAGGCGGCCTCCTGAACCGGGCTGGCAACGCTCGACCAGGTCTCCGAGGCGATGCCCAGCAGGCGCGAGAAAATCTCGTTTCCCAGCGCTTCGGGCACGTGCATCACCCCCAGCCGCCACCCGCCCGCGCCACACCACTTCGACAGGCCGCTGGTTGTCACCGTGCCCTCGGGGTAGTCGAGCGCGAAGGCGCGATGAGATCCATCATGATCCAGTGGCCCGTAGATCTCGTCGGCCAGCACGATCACGCCATGGCGGCGCGCCACCTCGGCCAGCGCCTGCTGGCTGTCGGCCTCGGGCGATAACCCGGTGGGATTGCCGGGTGCGTTGAGTATCAGCAATCGCGGGCGGCTGCCGCCTTCACGGCAATGCGCCTCGAGCTGTTCGGGCGTGATCTGCCAGCGCGTCTCGAAACTCGCTGCCAGCTTGACCGCGGTCTGCCCCGCCAGACGCGCCTGCGGCGCATAGGAGACCCAAGCCGGCGCGGGGATCAGGATTTCCGCCGCCGGTAGCGCCTTGATCAAGGCGAACAGCAGCAACTTGCTGCCGGGGCCGATCAACACGCGCGAGGCCGACCACGACGTGCCGTCGATCTCGCGGTGGAAAGCCGCGACCTGCTCGCGTAGCGCCGGCAATCCCTGCACGGGGAGATACGCTTTCTGATCGGCGTGACGGGCCAGAGCCTCCACCGCAGGTGGATAGACCGGAAACGGCGATTGACCGAAGCCGAACTTGATGACGCGCTCGCCTCGGGATTCCAGCAGTCGCGACTGTTCGTTGATCAATAAGGTATCGGACGCCGGCGTGGCGTTGAGGTCGTCGGCGTAGGCACGATTCAATAGGGCGGCAGCAAGCCCCTGACAAGCGGTCATGGCGGCAGGATTCCTGGTTTGCATGAGTATCGGTTTGCATGAGTATCACGGCAGATCGCTCATTCGATCTGCCAACGGGCGATCAAGGCTTCACGACGGCGGATCGACGCCACGGCGTCGCCGCCCATCTCGTGGGCCATGTGGGACAACAGCATTTCGATCACCACGAACAGGCTGCTCATGGGATTGAAGAAGAAAGGGCCTTCGGAAGACGCGAGCAGCGTCAGCTCGGTCATCGTGGCCAGCCGGGCGGAGCCGTGATTGGTCAGGGCGAGCAGTTGCGCCCCCTGTTCCAGCGCCTGCCGGCAGTAATCGACGCTGATCCGGGTCTCCGGCCGATAGCTGATGCCCACCACCAGATCGCCCTCCCCCAGCTCTCGTACCGCCTCGAGATTGAGGCCGCCTAGCGAGTCGATCAGGCGTACGTCACTGCGCAGGTAGCCCAGGTAATAAGAGAGATAATGCGCCCCCGCGAAGCAGGCGCGCTGACCGACCACATGCACGCGACGCGCATCGATCAGCGCCCGGGCGGCCTGCTCCAGCCTCGCCTCGTCGAGCCCTTCGGCCGTTCGCGAGAGGTTGCCCATCTCCTCCTGCCACAACGTCTGCCGCTGAACCGGGTGGTCACCCTCGCTCGGCACCTGACCGAGATCGAGCAAACGTTCGGCGCGGGTCGAATAGAACGCCCCGTTGGCGGCATCGGCGCGGAACAGCGCCTGGAAGGCCTTGAACCCGGTCAGCTCCAACGCGTGTGCCAGGCGAGTCAGACTGGAGGCATTGACGCCATGCTGCCGGGCCAGTTCCGAAATGCTCAGCGTCGCTGCCAGCTCCGGGGCTGCGAGCAATTGCTCCAGCAGCTTGAGGCCGCCCGGAGTCAATCTGGGCGCCCGGGATTCTCCTCGGCGCGCGGCGATCGAGAGCGCCTGCAGGGCAGCCATCGATGTCGGGGGCGTGTCGAAACCATCGTGATCGGCCATGACCAGTCCCTCTTTTCAGTTTTGTGAGGTTATACCTTCGCCCAGATCTCGGCAAATATATTTTTAAAACAGGAAATATATTTGCGAACCTGGATTACGATTCAACGCTATAACGATTCCGATGCAACGCGATGACTCAGCCCGCTGCCTTGAACCCCTCTGCCTTACACGGGTCACAGGTTATAGAGTACGCGTAAACGACACGCCTGGAGACGCTCATGAAACGATGGTTGATGGCCGGTGCGCTGATGGCAGGCGCCTTTCTTGCGACGAATGCCGTGTTCGCGGCGGACGACGCCGCCCGCCCGGACGGCGGAAAGAACCCAGCCAACCCGCTGATCACCGACAAATGGAACTTTCGACCGTTGGTCGTGGTGACACCGGACGCGGGGCAGCCGGCTTACCGCCACTTGCGGCAACAGCTCGAAGAGACACGGGAAGCGTTCGCCGACCGTGACATGCTGCTTTATACGGTCGAAGGAGACAGCGGCACGCGCCACGGTCAGCCGATGACGCCCTATGAAACCCGAGCGCTGCTGGAGGCACTGGGTGTCAGCCCCGATCAGGGCGTGACGACGATTCTGGTCGGCAAGGATGGCGGCAAGAAGGTCCAGCTTCGAGGCGACGTCGACCTGGAGGAGATCTACGCCACCATCGACCGGATGCCGATGCGCCAGGCCGCCGAAAAGTGATCGGCCACCCGGCGCATGGATGAGCGTTTGCCGCTAGCGCCAGAGCGCGAGTTGGCGCAGATAGCGCGTGCGCGCCTGATGCGGGGTGACCGGGGAAAGCCTGATCGTCGTGCCGGGGGCGCACTGCCCAAGCCGCGCGCAGGCGATGGGCGACAACGCACCGAGACGTGGGTAGCCGCCGATGGTCTGGCGATCGTTCAACAGAATGATCGGCTGCCCGTCCGGCGGAACCTGAACGGCGCCAAGCGGAATGCCCTCCGACACCATCCCGCCCGACTGGCAGCGCAGCACCGGGCCGGTCAGCCGCACGCCCATGCGGTCGGCGCGGCTATCCACCTGCCAAGGCCGATTGAAGGCGGCAAACAGGCTGGCGCCGTCGAAGTGGGCGATCTGCGCGCCGGTGACCAGCTCAAGCACGGTATCGTCCGCCGGCATGGGCGGTAGGGAGGACGGCAGCTCCCGCGCCTGCTCGTCTCCCTGCGGCGCCGGCGAAGCCGCCATTAGGCGGTCCCCCACCCGGAGCGCACCGCCCCGGCCGTCGAGACCGCCCAGCTGTTCCCGAGCGACCGTCGACAGACTGCCCATGAAGGGCGCCGCTTCGATCCCGCCAGGCAGTGCCAGATAGGCGCGTAGCCCGGCCCTCGGCTGATCGAACGCGAGAACCTGACCCCGCTCGAGCGTAAAGCTGCCGTTGGCCGCCAGCGGCTCGCCGTCCCGCGTCGCGCCGAGATCGGCACCGGCAATGGCCAGCCGCAGCGTTCGTTCCGCCTTGAGCACGAGACCACCGATGGCGATCTCGATACCGGCGGCGTCCGGCGCATTGCCCAGCAGCCAGTTGGCCCATCCCAGCGAAATCCAGTCCAGTGCGCCACCCTGGGTCACGCCAAGATGGCGACAACCGAAGCGTCCCGCATCCTGCACCAGGGCCAGCGGTCCCGTACGTTCGACGACGAGTGCCCCCGGCGTGGGGTGCGTCGGTTTTTGCGTCCCGCTTCGCGTAGCGGCTGTCGTAACGCTTTGCGTGGTCGTCTGCGTCGCCATCAGCGCTCCTCCAGCGGCGTGGTATCGCCGCCCTGTTCGATAAAGGCTTCGCGACTGATCGGCTCGAAGCGCACTCGATCGCCGGGCCGAAAGAGACTGATCTCGTCGCGATCGCGGTCGAACAGCTTGACGGCGGTACGGCCGAGAATGTTCCACCCGCCCGGCGAACGCATCGAGTAGATGGCAGTCTGGCGCTCGGCGATTCCCACGCTGCCTGCGGCCACTTTCTGGCGCGGCGTCTTCAACCGCGGCGTGGCCAGCGCTTCCTCGATCATGCCCATGAACGCATAGCCGGGAGAGAATCCCAGCGCGAAGGCGCAGTAGTCACGGCTGGTATGGCGTCGCACGATCTCGTCGCTATCGACACCAAGACGCTCGGCGATCCTGGCAAGCTCGGGACCGACGCTATCGTCGTACCATACCGGGATGCGGTGCTCGCGCCCGGCTGCGGTCGAGGCCGGCTTCAGGCCGTGCAGGGCCTGCTGGATCAGCCTTCTGGCCTCGAGCTGGGACAGCTGCTCGATGTCGTAATGAACCAGCAGCGTGGTGTAGGACGGCACCAGATCGATCAGCGCCTCGCCGAGACGTTCGCGCAAGGCATTGTCGGCGGCCAGGATCCACGGCATGTGCGCCTCGTCGATGGCATCGAACAGCCTGACGATCAGCGCATCCATGCCCACCGTTTCGAGCCGAGGGGAAAGCGACTGGCTCATGCATCTTCCAACTGCTGAAAGGCTTCGCGAATGGCCTTGACCGCCGCAACGGATTCGGCGTTGTCGCCATGAACGCAGAGCGTGTCCGCGGCCAGACGCAGCTCGCTGCCGTCGCTGGCGATCAATGGCTCTCCTTTGGCCAGGGCCACCGCCTGATCGACGATGGCGCCACGATCGTGATGCACGGCTCCCGGCAGGCGTCGCGATACCAGATGCCCGTTGGCGTCGTAGGCACGGTCAGCGAAAGTCTCGAACCACAGCGTCACGCCCATTTCCGCCGCGAGTGCGCGCACCGGCTCGGGATTGGCGGTCGACATCACCAGCAGCGGCAGCTCGCGGTCGTAACGGACGACGGCCTGCATCGCCGCACGCAGCAGATCCAGGTCCGCAGCCATGTCGTTGTAGAGCGCGCCGTGCGGCTTGACGTAACTGACCCGGGTGCCTTCGGCGCGACAGAAGGCTTCCAGCGCTCCGATCTGGTAGAGCATCAGGTTCTCGACTTCCTGCGCCGAGCAGGCCATCGAACGGCGGCCGAATCCCATCAGATCGGGATAGCCCGGATGCGCGCCGATCCTCACGTCATTGGCCACCGCCATCGCCACGGTCCTGCGCATCACATCGGGATCGGAGGCATGAAAACCGCAGGCGATATTGGCGCAGTCGACGAAGGGCATCGCCTGGTCGTCGAGACCCAGTGCCCAGTTGCCGAAACTTTCACCCATGTCGCAGTTGAGCAGGGGCACGCGCATCGCTTCACCTCGTGTCGTTGTTGTCAGAGCGTATCGTCGATTCAGAGCGTATCGTCGATATAGGCACGCTGCCGGCGGGCAGCCTCATCGCACTTTAAGAAACCGCTGGCGAAAGGGTCCAATCGTTTTTCGCGATGCGCAGTATCGGCGCAATCTTTCATTCCGCCCGTGTGGCGCGTGCCGGCGCCCCCCTGAAGAGTTGACGTCGACGCCGTCGCGCCGAAAAATCAGCCCTCCTCGAATGCACCGCACGGGAAGGCACAGGGCCCGAATCTACCGAGAGAATCTGCCATGTTCGATTTCAAGGAGCTCGAAGCCTTCGTCTGGGTCGTCAGGCTAGGCTCGTTTCGCAAGGTAGCAGCGCGCCTGCATCTGACCCAGCCTTCGATCTCCGATCGCATCACTCGTCTGGAAACCGCGGTCGGCGAGTCGTTGCTCGATCGCGGCGCGCGCCCGGTACAGCCGACACTGCGCGGCCGGGAGTTCTACGTCCACGCCGAACGCCTGCTGAACAGCCGCGAAGAGGCGCTGCAGCTGTTCCAGAATCAGGAGGATTTCTCCGGCACGCTGCGGCTAGGCGTGATCGAGACCATCGCCCACAGCTGGTTCAGCACGTTCCTGACCCAGCTGGCCGAGCGGCATCCACAGCTGACCATCGAGCTGACCGTCGATATTTCGCCGTTTCTGCACCAGCGCCTGGCGGACAACGACCTCGACATGATCTTCGCCATGGATGGCGTCTCGCCGGGGCTACCGGTGACGCAACTGCCGCTGACCACCTACGAAATGGGGCTGTTCGTGGCGCCGCAGCACGCCGAGCGCCTGCACCATGGCGGCACACGCGCCATGTCCCGCCTCCCGTTCGTCTCGTTCAGCAAGCTGGCCCGTCCTTACAGCGAGCTCGTGACCTACCTGGCCGAGCTGGGTATCGACAATCCGAAGATCCACTGCGCCTCGACGCTGATGACCATCGTCCGCATGAGCATCGATGGCGTCGGCATCGGCTCGCTGCCCGTCTCCACCGTGTCGGATGCCTGCCAGCGCGGCGAACTTTTGCGGTTGGAGCTACCCGTGCCGTTGCCCGCGATGGTCTACAACGCGATCTGGCGCACCAGCAGCTATCCGAGCTTCTGCCGTGGTGTCACCCAGCTCGCTCAGGACTGTGCCGCCCGCTACGCTCGCGACCATGCCGATGACGAGCCCCAGGGCAAAGTGAAAGTCTGGCCTGATAGTTAGAATAAGAATTAACGATTTGACGCCATCGCCGGCCAACTTGAAGAATGCAGATGTTCAATGTCTTGCACCTTTTGAATACCAACCTCTATCAATAACAACTCGAGGCCTGTCGATGCGCACACCCACTCTCTCTCTGTTGACGATTGCCATGGCCGGTTCACTGGCCACTGCGACGCCGGCTCTCGCCGCCCAGTGGAATCTCGCCTCTCCTTACGGAGACGCCAGCTTCCACACCCAGAACACCAAGCAGTTCGCCGAGGACGTCACCAAAGCGACCGACGGCGAGTTGACCATCACGGTCCATAGCGGCGGATCGCTGATCAGCCACGCCGAGATCAAGCCCTCCGTGCGCCGCGGCACCGTCCAGGCAGGCGAGATCTTCCTCTCCACGCTTTCCAACGAGTCGCCGATCTACGAAGTCGACACCCTTCCCGGCCTGGCCGGCAGCTACGCCGACGCCTACGACCTATGGCAGGCCTCCAAGCCGATCATCACCGAGCTCTTCGCCAAGGAAGGATTGATGCCGCTGTACGCCGTGCCGTGGCCGGCACAGGGTATCTATACCGACTTCGAGCTGACCGATGCCGCCCAGTTCGAGGGCCTGCGAGTTCGCGCGCCGAACATCAATACACAGCGTTTCGTCGAGAACCTGGGCGGCATCCCGACCCAGACCGAGGAAGCCGACATTCCCACCGCGTTCAGCACCGGCCGTGTCGATGCGATGATCACTTCCGTCTCGACCGGCAAATCGATGTCCGCGTGGGATTACGTGTCCCACTACAACGATGCCAATCTGTGGCTGCCGAAGAACATCATCTTCGTCAACAAGCGCGCGTTCGACCGCCTCGATGACGCCACGCAGAAGGCCGTTCTCGATGCCGCTGCCAAGGCAGAGCAGCGCGGCTGGCAGTTGAGCAAGGAAGACAGCGCGCAGAGCGCCGAGACGCTCGAGTCCCGCGGCGTTACCGTGAGTGAGCCCAATACCGAGCTCAAGCAGCAGTTGCAGGCTGCCGGCCAGCAGCTGTTCGAGGACTGGCAGTCGCGTGCCGGCGACCAGGCCAAGCAACTGGTCGAGCGCTATCGCGAGCGCCAGGCCCAGCAGGGCCAGTAACGCCGGCTCTTTGCGCCTTTTCAGGTTCATCAGGCCCATCGATGATGGGCCTTACTGACTACTCGCAACCCGTGAGCTTCCGTGATGACGTTCAAACTCGACCCGCTCTACCGGCTGGGCGCCTGGGGCGCTGCAGCGTGCATGCTGGCGATCTGCGGCATGGTCACGTTTCAGGTGCTGCTGCGCTGTCTCGACGCGTTCCTGGTACTGGTCGGCGCCAGCCGCCTCGGCTACGAGATCAGCGGTGTATCGGAAATCGCCTCCTATCTTCTGGTCGGCGCCACCTTCCTGAGTCTTGCCTACACCTTCACCCATTACGCCCACATTCGCGTCACGCTGGTCATCGACCGGCTGCCGGCGGCAGCCAGAGCCTGGTGCGAAGTGGCATGCCTGACGATCGCGCTGGCGCTCGGCGCGCTACTCGGTTGGGAGGTGATCGGCCTGGTTCAGGAGAGCCTCGATTACGGTGACGTCTCCTCAGGGCTGATGGCGATCCCGCTATGGATACCCCAGACCGTCCTGGTGATCGGCCTGGCCCTGCTCTGCCTGGCACTGCTGGAAGCCCTGCTGACCACACTTCGACAAGCGGTGACGGCGCCCTCGCGCTATGTGGCCCCCGGCGACAACGACGGCTTTGGCGACAGTGACAACTTCGGTGGTGAATGACCCCGCCGCTCGCTAACAACGTCTTTAACGAGACAACTTGAACCGAGGTACCGACTCGTGCTCACGCTCAGTCTTGCAACGCTTTTCACTCTGGCGATTCTGCTCGGCGGCGGCGTGTGGATCGCCTTCGCCCTGCTCGGCACCGGCTGGATCGCGCTGACCGGCTTCTCGAGCTTCGAGGTCGGCCCCATTCTCGCCTCCGACTTCTGGGGTGCCAGCTACGGCTGGGATCTGACCGCCCTGCCGATGTTCGTGTGGATGGGCGAGATCCTGTTCCGCTCCGGGCTTGCCGACAACATGTTCCGTGCCCTGTCTCCCTGGCTCAACCGCCTTCCCGGGCGGCTGTTGCACTCCAATATCATCGGCAGCGGCCTGTTCGCCGCCGTCTGCGGCTCCTCCGCGGCCACCTGCGCCACCGTCGGCAAGATGACGCTGCCGGAACTCGAACGCCGCGGCTACAGCGAGACGCAGGCGATCGGCACGCTGGCCAGTGCCTCCACGCTGGGTCTGTTGATCCCGCCCTCGATCATGATGATCGTCTACGGCGTGGTCACCGAGCAGTCGATTTCGCGCCTGTTCATGGCGGGTATCGGCCCCGGCCTCCTGCTGCTGGCGCTGTTCATGATCTATCTGGTGATCTGGTCGCTGACCGCCGGCAAGCATGGCGGCGCGGGTCATGCGGAAGCCCCGATGCCCTTTCTCGACAAGGTCAGAAACAGCTGGCGCCTGATCCCGCTGCTGGTGCTGATTGGCGGCATTCTCGGCAGTATCTATGGCGGCGTCGCCTCTCCCACCGAAGCCGCCGCCGTGGGCGTGGTGCTATCGATGCTGATCGCGCGCTGGAACGGCCATTTCGACAAGTCGATCTTTCTGGAGTCGATGTTCGCCGGGCTGCGGACGTCGTGCATGATCGCGTTCATCATCGCCGGCGCCTCGTTCCTGTCGTCGGCCATGAGCTTCACCCAACTGCCGACCCACCTTGCCAGCACCATTGCCGCGATGGGACTGTCGCCCAACGTGCTGCTGGTCATGTTGACTCTGTTCCTGCTGGTGCTGGGCTGCTTCCTCGACGGGATCTCGCTGATTCTGCTGGTGACCTCGATCATCATGCCGCTGGTCAGCGCCGCCGGCATCGATCCGATCTGGTTCGGCATCTACCTGGTGATCGTGGTCGAGATCTCCCAGATCACGCCACCGGTCGGCTTCAACCTGTTCGTGATCCAAGGGCTCACCGGCAAGAACATCTTCACCATCGCCAAGGCGACGCTGCCGTTCTTCCTGCTGATGCTGTTCGCCATCGTGCTGATGCGGGCATTCCCGGAGATCGTGTTGTACCTGCCGCAGGCAATGAATCGCTGACACCGCGAGCCGCGAGCCGCGAGCCGCGAGCCGCGAGCCGCGAGCCGCGAGCCGCGAGCCGCGAGCCGCGAGCCGCGAGCCGCGAGCCGCGAAAATCAGCATGTGCTTGTAGCGAAGAAAAATGCCAGCGACGTCAGCCGCTGGCATTTTTCGTAGCCCGTAGCTGCTTTCTACAGCGCCCCGAAACCGGCGCTCGCTCGAGGCTCTCCTCTACTCAACGAAATCCTCGACGGTGTGTCGATACCCCAGCATCAGCGCATCGGCGACGTGCCGGAACGGGCTGATATCGACGTCCGAGCGGCCCTCCGCAATCAGCGCGGCAAAGCGTTCATAGAGCCCGGCGTACTCCGCATCCGGGCCTTCTTCCAGCAGTTCTCCATCGATCAGCAATCGTCTGCCGCCCGCTTCCAGCGTCAATCGACCGGCGTCGGTATCGACGTGGATCTCCCAGGTCGGCGGGGTGCCCTGCTGGCGAAAATCGAACTCGGCGTGGATCGGCACGTTTTCGCCGTCGACGAAATCCAGCGAGGCGGCAATCGGCGTCTGGCAGTTGCCGGGCACCTGCAGCTGGGCGTCGACCAGGTGAAACGGGCGCGGCAGGATCGCGGTGGCGATCGACAGCGCGTTGATGCCAGGATCGAACACGCCCATGCCGCCTGGCTGCCAGATCCACGCCTGCCCCGGGTGCCAGACGCGCACGTCTTCCTTCCACTCGATATCGACACGGTGAATCCGACGCTCTGACAGCCAGCGCTTCGCTCCCGCCACGCCGTGGGCATGGCGGGAGTGCCAAGACGCGAACAGCGTCACGCCATGGCGCTCCGCGTCCTCGCGCAGTATCTCGATTTCAGCCAGCGTCGCGGCGGGCGGCTTCTCCAGCATCACATGCTTGCCGTGGGCCATCGCCAGGCGCGCCTGGGCGGTACGTACACCGGCAGGCGTGCAGAGCGAAACCGCGTCGATCTCCGGGCCCTGGTCGAGCAGCGCCTCGAGACTTTCGAAATTCGCCACGTCGGCAACGGAGGCGTTGCGGCTGGCAACAGCGGTCAACTGATAGCCGGCATCGTTATCGATGGCCGGATGATGCTGATCGCGGGCGATCTTGCCGTAGCCCACGATCGCGAGACGAAGAGTGTCCAGCATGACGAATCCTTGGAGTCAGAAGCTGCCTGGCAATGACAGACAGCCCTGAAGTGAAAAACAGCCTCAGCGGTGCTCGCTCAACGCAGCAGATAGACGATGACAGCGGTGAGCACCGAGACGATGGCGATGCCGATCATGACATCGCGGGGAACCCGCTCCAATCCCTCCTTGGCGATGACAGCGATCCGCGCATCCTTCTCGGCGGGACGATCATGGCGACCCAGACGCGTCATCCAGAACCAGGTGAACAGCGCCGTCGCCGCGAACAGGATACCGCCGATGATGGTGAAGTGGATCGGCAGCACGCCGGTTTCCACCAGCACGAACAGCACCGCGCTCAGCGCGTGCCCGCTGGCCAGACCGCGCAACGCCGCCGACGAGCCCAGCGGCTTGACCCACAGCCCCATCAGGAAGGTCGCCACCAGCGGCGAGGCGACGAAGGCGAACACCTGCTGCAGATAGGCCCAGAGACCGGAAAAGTACTGGATCATCGGCCCCCAGAGCGCGGCGACGGCGGCAAGGATGAAGGTGCAGACACGCCCCCACTTGGCCAGTTGGGCATCGGTCAGATTCGGCCTGGCCGGCTTGATGAAATCGAGCGTCAGCAACGTCGCCGAGGAGTTGAGCGTCGAGGAGAGCGTCGACATCAGCGCCGCGATCAGCCCCGCCAGGATCAGACCTGTCAGGCCGGTGGGAGTGAACTCCTGAACCATCTTCGGATAGACCTGATCGGGATGTTCCAGACCCGGCAGCAGCGGCACCACCATGGCGCCGGGAATGGTCATGATGAAGATCGGCAGCAGCTTCAAGGCCGCTGCGAACACCGAAGCGCGCCCTGCCGCCTGGATGTCCCGCGCGCCTAGCAGACGCTGAACGACGTACTGGTTCATGGACCAGTAGTAGAAGCCGACGATCGGCACCCCGGTGAGCAGCCCCAGCCACGGCACGCTGGGATCGTCAAGCGGGCGGATCAGCGACAGTTTCTCCGGGCTCACCGCCTCCTTGACGTTCGCCCAGCTGTAGTCGAAGTGGCCGAAGATTATCCAGGTCATCGCCGCCGAACCGCCGATCAGCACGCACGCCTGCATGACGTCGGTGTAGACCACGGCACGCAGCCCGCCGAAGGCCGTATAGATGCTGGTGAACAGCGCCAGCAGCGCACAGACTTCCCAGAGGTTGGTGCCGGGAATGAAGGTGGTGACGATCAACCCGCCAGCGTAGAGAGTCCCGGCGGTATCGAGGATGATCGACAAAAACAGCGTGATGACCGAAAGGTACTTGCGCAGCCGCGAGTCGAAGCGCCGCTCCATCAGCTCCGGCATGGTGGTGACTCTGGCCCGCATCAGCACCGGCAGCACGAAGATCGCCGTGAACATCAGCACCACGCCTGCCATCCATTCGTAGTTGGCCGCCGAGATGCCGTGCTGATAGGCCGCGCCGGGCAAGCCGATCAGCGTATCCGAGGAGATATTGGAGGCAAACAGTGAAAAGCCGATCGCCATCGGGCCCAGGGTCCGCCCGGCCAGGAACAGCTCTTCCGGGGTGGTCTTCCCTCGGGCGGTCTTGTAACCGATGAAGGTGACGATCAGAAAATAGGCCGCGATGACCGCAAAATCCCAGAATTGAAGATCTTCCATGAGCGCGTTCGCTTTTGATCTGTGGTTGTTTTGGCGAGCGATGGCGGCGCGATGGCACCAATGGCCATCCGTCGCGATGACGCCCGTTCAGGCGTTCACGATGTAAAGGTTAGTCAGCACACGGTCGAAATTCCATTTCCGGACAGCGGGTTGCATGACTCGAGAATGCAAAAGGCGCCCGCCGCATGGTCGACGAGCGCCTTGGCATAGCCAGATCACCGGGGATGACTTGCCCTGTAAGTCATACGAAAAACACGACCAATGTCTAATGCGGATTACTGGGTAAAGACGCCTCCAGCACTCTTGCCACGTGCAGCGCTTCTCGTCCGGCGCCATCGAGGATCTGGTGTCGGCAACTGGTGCCGTCGGCCACGATCCAGGCGTCCTCCCCGGCCTCGCGAACTGCCGGCAGTAACGAAAGCTCCGCCATCTGCCGCGAGGCTTCGATATGCTCCGCTTCGTAGCCGAAACTGCCCGCCATGCCGCAGCAGGAGGAAACGATCGCCTCCACCTCAAGCTCGGGAATCCAGTTCAGAACGGTCATCACCGGCGTGAAGGCATCGAAGGCTTTCTGATGGCAGTGACCGTGAACCTTGGCCCGCGACACGGCGAGCGGAGCCAGATCCAGCGCCAGCCGTCCGGCCAGCTTCTCTGTCACCAGGAACTCCTCGAACAGCATGGCGGCCTCCGCCAGCCGAGTGGCTTCCTCGCCAAAACCGTAATGAAGGAATTCGTCACGCAGCGTGAGCAGGCAAGAGGGCTCCAGCCCGACGATCTTCACGCCCCGTGCCACGAACGGCATCAGCGCATCCAGCGTGCGACGCGCTTCCTGCCGGGCGCGGTCGACACGCCCGGCGGCCAGGTAGGTCCTGCCGCAGCAGAGCGGCCGCTCCCCTTCGCGAACGTTGAAATGCACCCGATAGCCGGCGGCTTCCAGCACCCGCCGCGCCGCACTGGCGTTATCGGCCTCGAAATAGTTATTGAAGGTATCGACGAACAGCACCACCTCGCCGACGGGAGATTGGCCGGCACGAGACGAGTCCGTCATCACGCGTCGCGCTGATCGCAGGTAGTCCCCGCCGAAGACCGGTAACGAGCGCGCTTCGGCAAATCCCAACCAGCGCTTGGCGCGCCCGCCGAGCCATGTCACGCGCTCCAGCCGAGAGGCTACACCGCCGACATGACGCATCCAGGGTGCATAGCGCGGCAGCTCGGATACCAGCTTCTCGCGCCAGCCCAGTCCCCGCGCCTCGATCCGTGCGGCACGCGCCTCGATCTTGAACTTGGCCATGTCGACGCCGGTCGGGCAGTCGCGCTTGCAGCCCTTGCAGGAGACGCACAGGTCCAGCGTGTCGGCGACTTCGTCGCTGGCAAGGCCGCGATCGCCGATCTTTCCCGACAGCACCAGTCGCAGGGTATTGGCGCGGCCCCGTGTCAGGTGGCGCTCGTCGCGACTGATCCGATAGCTCGGGCACATGGTGCCGGCGTCGAACTTGCGGCAGTAGCCGTTGTTGTTGCACATCTCCACGGCCTTGGCGAGACCGTGCGCCGGATCGCCGCCACTGCCGGGTTCACCCAGCTCGCCACTCAGCGGGTCGCGGGTCACGTTCCAGGCCGACCAGTCCAGTTCGGTCGACACCGGAATGATCTGATGATCGGCGGGAAAGCGGAACAGCCGGGCATCGTCCATCTTCGGCGTATCGACGATCTTGTTGGGGTTGAAGCGATTGTTCGGATCGAACAGCCGCTTGATCTCGCCGAAGGCGGCGTTGAGCCCGGCACCGAACTGCCATGCCACCCACTCGCCGCGACAGATGCCGTCGCCGTGTTCTCCCGAGTAGGCCCCTTTGTAGCGGCGGACCAGTTCCGACGCTTCCTCGGCGATGGCGCGCATCTTGGCGGCCCCGCCGCGGCGCATGTCGAGAATCGGCCGCACGTGGAGCGTGCCGACGCTGGCATGCGCGTACCAGGTGCCCTCGGTGCCGTGGCGATGGAAGACGTCGGTCAGCTGCTCGGTATATTCCGCCAGATGCTCCAGCGGCACGGCGCAATCCTCGATGAACGACACCGGTTTGCCGTCGCCTTTCATGCTCATCATGATGTTGAGACCGGCCTTGCGCACGTTCCACAGTGCCGACTGTTCGGCGCCGGTTTCCAGCCCGACGACGCTGTCCGGCAGGCCCAGGTCGCCCATCAGGGTCTTGAGCGCTTCCAACTGGCGCAGTTGGGAGTCGCGATCCTCGCCGGCGAACTCCACCAGCAGCAGCGCATCCGGGCGTCCGATCAGCGACTTTTCCACCGTCGGTCGGAATGCCGGGTTCTCCAGCGCCAGTTCGATCATGGTACGGTCGACCAGCTCTACCGCGGCGGGTCCCAGCTCGACGATATGCTGGGTCATGTCCATCGCCTGGTAGAAGGTCGGGAAATTGACCACCCCGAGCATCTTGTGCACCGGCAACGGCGACAGTTTCAGCTTGAGTTTGCGGGTGAAGGCCAGCGTCCCTTCCGAGCCGATCAGCAGGTGGGCGAAGTTGGCCCGGCCCGCGGCATCGTAGGGAATCGGGTTGCGGCAGTCGAACAGATCCAGGTTGTAGCCGCCGACCCGGCGCAGCACCTGGGGATAGTGCTCACGGATCGCCGCAGCCTCGCGCTGGATAATGGCCGATACCGAACCGGCAAGCCCCGCCAGCGCCGAGCCGGGCGCGATCTCGTCGAAGCGGCCGAAAACCGCCTCGCGACCATCCGCCAGCGTCGCCTCGAGCCCCAGCACGTTGTGAACCATGTTGCCGTAGCGGATCGAGCGCGAGCCGCAGGAGTTATTGCCGGCCATGCCGCCGAGCGTGCACTGCGCCGAGGTGGAAACGTCCACCGGGAACCAGAGTCCATGGGGCTTGAGCCAGGCGTTGAGATGATCGAGCACCACGCCGGGCTCGACCGTGACGGTGCGCGCCTCGACGTCGAGTTCCTCGATGCCGATCAGCCAGCGGCTGGTGTCGACCACCAGTGCCTCGTTGACCGTCTGCCCGCACTGGCTGGTGCCGCCACCACGCGGCAGCACCGGGGCGCCGACATCCCGCGCGATATCCAGTGCCAGCGCCAGATCCTCCTGATCTTTCGGCACGACGACGCCCAGCGGCATGATCTGATAGATCGAAGCGTCGGTGGCATAGCGTCCTCTGGACCCGGCATCGAACGCCACTTCGCCTTTCAGTTCACGACGCAGCCGACTCTCGAATTCGCTCATGGCGGCGGCTCTGGGCTGTATCGTTTTCCGTTGCAGCGCCTCCTTTTGCCTTCCAACAGGGCTTTTCGGCATCACGCTCATGGCGATCTCCTCTCAGGCGCGAACGGCACCAGCCTGTGGCTGGGCCGTCGATTCACCAGTCGCCGGCTTGCGGGCCGCGGGCGTGCCGGGGGCCGGATTGTCGGCGAAGAAGTCCAGCGCGGCCTGTACGCCGCTGCCGAACAGTTCGACCTCGCAGAGCTTGAGCCCCGCTTCGCAACCGCCGAGGGTGGCGATCAGCGTCAGATCGTTGCAGTCGCCGAGATGACCGATCCGGAACATCCGCCCCTTGGCCTTGCCGAGCCCCGTTCCCAGCGACAGGTCGAAACGCTCGTAGATGGTGCGGCGCACCTCGTCGGCATCGATCCCTTCCGGCGTGACCACCCCCGTCAATACCGGCGAATAGAGCGCCGGCTCCTGGCACTGGATCTCCAGCCCCCAGGCGTTGACCGCGCGCCGGACGCCTTCGGCCCAGCGTTCGTGGCGGGCGAAAACCTGCTCCAGCCCCTCTTCCAGCAGCATGTCCAACGCTTCGTTGAGGCCGTAGAGCAGGTTGGTGTTGGGCGTGTAGGGCCAGTAACCGTTGGCGTTGCCGGTGAGAATCTCGTCCCAGGCCCAGAAGCTCTTGGGCATCGTCGAGCGCTGGCTCGCCTCGATCGCCTTGGGCGACAGCGCGTTGAAACTGATCCCGGGCGGCAGCATCAACCCTTTCTGCGAGCCGGAAACGGTGACGTCGACACCCCACTCGTCGTGGCGATAATCGGCACTGGCCAGCCCCGAAATGGTATCGACCACCAGTAGCGCCGGATGCCCGGCGGCATCGATGGCCCGGCGGACGGCGGTGATGTCGCTGGTGACGCCGGTGGATGTCTCGTTATGCACGACGCACACCGCCTTGATCCGATGCTCGCGATCCTCGCGCAATCGCTCCTCGATGAGCTGCGGCTGCACGCCGTATCGCCAGCTCTGCGATGCCGGTAGCGCGAGAAATTCCGGCTCGAGCCCGAGGCGCAGCGCCATCTGCTTCCACAGTGTGGCGAAGTGCCCGGTCTCGAACATCAATACCGAGTCGCCGGGACTCAAGGTATTGGAAAGCGCCGCCTCCCATGCGCCCGTCCCCGAGGCCGGGTAGATGATGACCGGATGTTCGGTCTTGAAGATCTTCTTGATCTTGCCCAGTACCTCAAGCCCCAACTCGCCGAATTCCGGGCCTCGGTGATCGATGGTGGGCAGACTCATCGCCCGCAGGATGCGATCCGGTACGGGGGAAGGCCCTGGGATCTGCAGAAAATGGCGGCCAGAAGGATGTTGATCGAGCTTGAGCATGGCGGCATCTCCAGGAGTGAAGCGGAAAGCCGCCCCACATGGTTTTTTGCATTCATTACGCAATATGCCGAATAATCGCTTGCCGACAAACCTCGACATAAGTCGCAAGCCGTCGCGACACGGTATTGCATCGCTCCCCACCGATGCGACGCAATGGAGCAGTAGCCAGCGCCGAACGCTTGCGATAGAAAGAAGGAAAGACCTAACTGGGTTCAATGCATGCAAACGACCGATGACACCATACTCGATACCACGGCACGGCCGCTGCGTATCCAGCGCGCCGCCCTGCACGACAAGATCGTGGAGCGTCTCCACGACCTGATTACCGAAGGTGGCCTCGAGCCCGGCGAGCGCATCAACGAACGTGAACTGGCGGATCGGCTGGCGGTCTCGCGCACGCCCTTGCGGGAGGCGCTGCGCGTGCTCGCCGCCGAAAAGCTAGTGACGATATCCCCTAACTACGGCACTTTCGTGACCCGCATGACGCGTCAGGAAATTCGCGACACCTTCGAGCTGATGAGCGCGCTGGAGCGCTTTTCCGGGGAACTGGCGTGTCTCCGTGTCACCGAGGAAGAGCTGGCCGAAATTCGGGCGGCCCACGAGGCGATGCTGGGCCACTGGCAGCGCCAGGACCTACCGGCTTACTACCACGCCAACCAGCGCATTCACGACCTGATCAATCGCGCGGCGCGCAACGATGCCCTGCGTCAGACCTATCTCTCGCTCAACCGCCGCCTGCATCCCCTGCGGCTCTCGTCCAACCGGACGGAAGCCAAGTGGCGCAAGGCGGTGGAGGAACATCGCGACATGTTGAGCGCGCTGGAGGCCCGCGACGGAGCGAGGCTGGGAGCGCTGATGGAGCGTCACCTGCTGGAAAAGCGAGACGCCGTGCTGGCGGACTGGAAAGACGCGGAATAGAACGACGGAATCACTCCAGCCGTCGTAGAAAGGCGGTACCGCCGAGGTTGCGCATCTGGCGCTGGATCCAGGCGGCACGCTGCTGAACGTAAGCGGAAGGCTGGGAAGCGCTCCAGCCGCGCGGGTTGGGCAGAATCGCGGCGAGGTGGCTGGCCTGGGAGACGCTGAGGTTGGCCGCGGAGGTGCCGAAATAGTGCTGCGCCGCTGCCTCCAGCCCGAACACGCCGGTATCCCATTCGGCGATGTTGAGATAGACCTCCAGAATGCGCTGCTTGGGCCACAGCGCTTCGAGCAGCAGCGTGAACCACGCCTCGAGCCCCTTGCGGATCCAGCTGCGACCCGTCCACAGGAAGAGATTGCGGGCGGTCTGCTGGGTCAGCGTGCTGGCGCCCCGCAGATCGCCGCCGTCCGACCATTGGGTGATCGAGCGCTTGATCTGCGCCATGTCGAAGCCCCAGTGGTCCGGGAAGCGCTGATCCTCCCCCGCCATCACCGCCACCTTGGCGTTGTCGGAAAGCCGGGACCACGGCTCCCACTGCTGTTCGATGGTCAGGTTCTCGCCCTGGAACCAGGAGCTTACCTTGCGCTCCGCCATCACCATGGAGCCGAACACCGGCACGAAGCGGAAAACCAGCACGAACAATACCGACAGCCCCACGAAAGCCGCGATGGCGATCAATGAATAGCGGAGGAACGTGCGCGGCCAACCTGAGGGCATGAGCGAGAGCTCTTGGTCGAAAGAGTAGGAGCCTAGTATAACAAGGGCTTGCCGGCATGGGTCCGGTAAGCACAAGACTACTAAGCGCAAGACTACGGTCATAGACAAACACGCTCGCACACCATAACGGAGGAAGCGACATGACCATCGAAGACTTCATCCGCGAGTTCACGCCTGCCGACGATGGCACCGGTTCGTCGCTGCCGGCGCAACGCCGGGCGTATGAGGCGCTGCATGCGCGGCGGCGCATGGCCGATCCGGCCGGCATGCAGGTCTTCGATGAATGCATGAGCGGGGTGGACGTGCGTCGCTTCCGCCCTGCCGGCTGCGCCGAAGGCAATGTCGTCTACCTGCACGGCGGCGGCTGGAGCCTGGGCTCGGTCGACAGCCATCACGGCATTACCGCGAACCTGGCCGAACGCCTGCGGCGGGAAGTGATCAGCGTCGACTATCGGCTACTGCCGGAAGCGAGCTATGCCGAAGCGCTGGCCGACTGTCGCGCGGTCGTCGAGGCCTTTGGCCCGGTGGCGGTGATCGGCGACAGCGCCGGCGGCAGGTTGGCGATCGATGTCGCCCACACCAGCGAATGGAAAGGGTTGCTCGGCTTGATCTACCCGGTCGTGGGAACGCCCACCGCCGAGACGCTGGGGGAAGACGGGCCGCTGCTGTCGCAAGCGGACATCCTGTCGCTATGGCAGATGGCGGCGCCTGCCGTGCCCGATATCGACGCCGCCGTACCTCCATCCGCAAGCATCGAGGCGCTGGCCGTGGAGCGCGACCCGCTGACGCGACCGCTGGAGCAGGCGATCGGGTCCTGGCGCCAGGCCGGCGCTTCGGTCGGCTATCGTTGCGCGCCCGGGATGGTGCATTCGGCACTGCATGGCCACGCGGAGCTGGCGGCCATGCAAACCGCCTGGCAGAACTTCTGCCAGGCGGTCGAACGGCGCCTCGACGGCGAATCGTAGAGAGAGCGCTGACGGCGGTCAGCTACCCAACTGCGCCTTGACGGCGTCGATCGCGGGGCTGCCATCCTTGGTAGTGACGCCATCCAGCCACTGGGCAACGGTATCGTAGTGATCGCGAATCCACTCGCTGGCCACGTCGTCGGCAGACCGCTCTTCGTAGCTGTACTCGTAGACCCAGTCGTTCTGGTCATCGATGTCGACCTGATACTGAGAAAGGAAGCGATAGAGGTTGGCATCTTCCGTTTCGAGGCTGGACGGCACCACGGTCCAGACCGTGCTCAAAATCTGGGCCACGCCGCTGTCATCGGAATCCTCGAGATAATAGAGATCGTAGCTGACGTTCATCCAGTGGGGTTCCCAGCCGACGAACGTGACCCACTGCTTGTCGCTGATCTTCTGATCGGCATAGGCCAGCATTGCCGAGGTCGAACTTTCCCGCAGTTGCCAGTCGCCCAGTCCGGCCGCGTCTTCATCGATCGCGGCCAGGATCGCATCGTTGATGCCGGTGCCCGCTTCGATCCCCTGAATCTCGCCGTTGAAGCGATCCTTATAGCGGTCGAGATCGGCGACGCTGTTCACACCCGCCTCGTGAACGTACTCCGGCACCACCAGCCCGGAATTGGCGTTGCTGATGTTCTTGGCTACCTTGTCGACCTTGTCGTCGGCCACCAGCGGCTCGATCATCTCCTCCTCGATCGGATACCAGCCGCCCAGGTAGACATCCAGGTCATCGTTGGCCAGACCGTTAAGAATGACGCCGACGGCCAGCTCGCTCTGCTGGGTCTGGTAACCCATCGCCTCGAGGATCTGCGAGGCGACTTCGGACTTCACCGTCACCCCCGGCCACGGCGGCACGCCAAAGCGTACGGTATCGAGATCGGCCTGCGCCGATCCGGCTGCCAGCAGCGTCAGCGGCAGTGCGGCAGCCACGACCCGGCGTTTCACGTTCGAATGACCCATGAAGCGTCTCCTTGAAGTTGTTATCGAATGGAACTCCTCTACTACTCTGCCGATTCAGGAGACAATGAATTGACCGGAAGCGACGCAAAATACGCACCAATCGTCATCGGTAGCCGGTAAGCGCTGTCATCGCATCCACCGCGCTCGAAGCGCAAAGAGAAAAAAGCCCGCCTGCGCATCGGCCAGGCGGGCCAGGGTTCGATCGATGTTGAGATTGACGCCCCGTCACCGCTTGGCGTAAAGCCGCTCGGCGTGATAACTCAGGTGGTCGTCGATGAAGCTGGCGATGAAGAAATAACTGTGGTCATAGCCGGGATGCCGGCGCAGCGTCAGCGGATGGTCATGCTCCTCGCAGACCGCCTCCAGCCGCTCGGGCTTGAGCTGCTCCGCGAGGAAGTTATCCGCCTCGCCCTGATCGATGAACAGCGGCTGACGCGACGACCCCTTGGCAACGAGCTCGCAGGTATCGTACTGCGTGCGCAGGCCGACATCGTCGCCCAGATAGTTCTCGAACGCCTTCTGGCCCCACGGCACCTGGCTCGGATTGACGATCGGCGCGAATGCCGAGACCGCGGCATAGCGCCCCGGCTGGCGCAGCGCCAGCACCAGCGCACCGTGTCCGCCCATCGAATGCCCGCTGATCGATTCGCGGCCATTGACCGGGAAGTGCAGCCGCACCACCGAGGGCAGCTCTTCGGTGACGTAATCGTACATCCGGTAGTGCTTCGACCACGGTTCCCGCTTCGCGTTGAGATAGAAGCCGGCGCCGGAGCCGAAATCGTAGCTGTCGTGCTCGCCGGGCAGGTCCAGGCCGCGCGGGCTGGTATCCGGACACACGATCGCGATACCGAGTTCGGCAGCCATCTTCTGCGCGCCCGCCTTCTGCATGAAGTTCTCGTCGTTGCAGGTGAGGCCCGACAGCCACCACATTAGCGGCACCCGGCCCTCTTCGGCCTGCGGCGGCAGATAGATTGCGAAAATCATGTCGCAATCCAGCGCCCGGGAGTAATGCTTGTAGCGCTTGACCCAGCCATCGAAGCTCTTGGTGGCCGAGACGAGCTCCAGCTGTTCGCTCATCGACATGATGCTCTCCTTTCGTGTACCCGCAGCCGGCGCCAGACACCCGACGGTGTCCGGAAACCGGCGCTTTGCGCTTTTGATTTTCGCTCGTGGCTCGTGGCTCGTGGCTCAAAAATGCAGAACGGTACGGATGCTCTTGCCCGCATGCAGCAGATCGAAGGCTTCGTTGATCTGATCGAACGGCATGTCGTGGGTCACGAACTCGTCGATCTTGATCTCGCCGTCCATGTAGCGCTGGACGTAACCCGGCAGCTCGGTACGGCCCTTGACGCCACCGAAGGCAGAGCCTTTCCAGACGCGGCCGGTCACCAGCTGGAACGGGCGCGTGGAGATTTCTTCACCGGCGCCGGCAACACCGATGATGATCGATTCGCCCCAGCCCTTGTGGCAGCACTCCAGTGCCGAACGCATCACGTTGACATTGCCGATGCACTCGAACGAATAGTCGACGCCACCGCCGGTGAGATCGACGATCACCTGCTGGATCGGATCGCTGTAATCCTTGGGATTGACGAATTCGGTCGCGCCGAACTGGCGCGCCAGCTCGAACTTGTCCGGGTTCACGTCGATCGCGATGATGCGCGAGGCCTTGGCCATCTGCGCGCCCTGGATCACCGCCAGGCCGATGGCGCCCAGCCCGAACACGGCGACGGTCGCGCCCGGCTCGACCTTGGCGGTGTTGAGAACGGCGCCGATACCGGTGGTGACACCGCAGCCCAGCAGACAGATCTTGTCCAGCGGGGCTTCCTTCGACACCTTGGCCAGCGAGACTTCCGGCAGCACGGTGTACTCGGAGAAGGTCGAGGTGCCCATGTAGTGGTGCAGCGAGGTGCCATCCTTGGAGAAGCGCGTGGTGCCATCCGGCATCAGGCCCTTGCCTTGGGTCGCGCGGACGGCACCGCACAGGTTGGTCTTGCCGGAGAGACAGAACTTGCACTTGCCGCACTCGGCGGTGTAGAGCGGGATGACATGGTCGCCGGGTTTCAAGCCGGTGACGCCCTCGCCCACCTCTTCGACGATACCGGCGCCTTCATGGCCCAGCACCGACGGAAACAGACCCTCGGGGTCCTTGCCGGAGAGCGTGTAGGCATCGGTATGACAGACGCTGGTGGCAACGATGCGCACCATGACTTCGCCCGCCTTGGGGCCCTGCACGTCTATCTCTTCCAGCGAGAGCGGCTTGCCTGCTTCCCAGGCGACTGCGGCACGCGATTTCATCGGGCTATCTCCCTTTGCGCTTGAATGCTTGGATTCGAGGGGTCGCATGTCGTTCGGCTGATGACATGGCGACGGGTTTTGAGTCAGTCTAGGCGTTCGCCGCCAGGCAATAAACCTGGCATTCGGCACATGATTATTGCCATGTGACAACAATCGGTCTCGTAACAGTCGGAAGGAGTCGCCATGTCGCGCTGGGAGGGTATCGAGGCTTTCGTCGCCGTGGTGCGTCTGGGTACGTTCTCTCGCGCCGCCCAGTCGCTGAAGGTTTCCAATTCCCACGTCAGTCGGCTGGTCAGTCAACTGGAGCAGTCGCTGGGAACGCCACTACTCTATCGGACGACCCGCCAGATTCGGCTGACCGATGGCGGTGCGATCTACTACGAGCACTGCCGGTCGCTGCTCGATGGCTTCGCCGAGGCCGAGGCCGCGCTCAACGAGCTGCAGTCCCAGCCCCAGGGAAGACTCGCCATCAGCTGTGCGACCACCTTCGGCGAGCGCTACATCGCGCCGCTGGTCAACGATTTCCACTGTCGCTATCCGCAACTCGATGTACGCCTGCACTTCACCAACCGTACCGTCGAGCTGATCGACGAAGGCTTCGATGTCGCCATCCGCATGGGCGTGCTCAAGGATTCGAGCCTGCTGGCCAGACGGCTCTGCCAGCGCCGCGAGTACGTCGTCGGCGCGCCCGACTACTTCCAGCGACGGCCGACACCGCACAGCCTTTCCGAGCTCGCCCACCACAACTGTCTGGTCGGATCGCGGGATAGCTGGCTGTTCCGGGTCGACGGCCAACGCCGCGAGATCCGAGTGTCGGGGAATTGGCGCGGCAATTCCGGGCCGGCGCTGCTGGATGCGGCCTGCAAGGGGGTCGGGCTGGCTCAGTTGCCGGATTACTACGTCGAGACGGCGATCAAGCAAGGCAGGCTGATGGCCGTGCTCGATCGCTACCAGTTTACCGATACCGCGGTCTGGGCGGTTTACCCACGCCACCGCCAGCTCTCTTCCAAGATTCGTTTGCTGGTCGATTTCCTGTCGGCGAGGCTGCCCGAGGCGATTGCCGCAGACGGCCGCGACTCGCCCGATACCGGACGTCACGGCCGCTGAGACGCCCTCATCAGTGACGCCAGTGACGCTAGTGACGCCATCGTCCAAGACGTCAGAGGCCCAGCGCTAGAGAATGAGATCAGGGGTAAAGCAGGTCGGTGGCAGGCAAGGTAAATCAATGGTTGAAGAAGTGATCGATGCCATCGTTGAGATAGGCGTCGCCGAATTCTGCCTCCCGCGCCAGCGCCTCGGGATCGGGCAGCTCGATACGCTGGCGCGAACGCAGCAACAGCCCTTCCTCGCGAAAGGCGGTCAGCGTCCGGCTCACGTGTACCGACGACAGCCCCAGCGCATCGCCGAGATGCTGTTGGGACAGCGGTAGACGAATGCTGTTGCCCTGGCGTGCCTTGGTGCGGTCCAGGCGCACGTACATTTCGTAGATCAGGTGTGCCAGACGCTGACGCGCGCTGCGTCGGGCGAGGTTGACGAGACGTTCGGTCAACAGAGCCTGCTGATGCGACGAGATGGCAAAGAAGATGGTCGAAAGCATCAGCGATTCGCGGAAGACGTTGATCAGACGTCGATGAGGAAAGTGACACACGACGCCATCCTCGAGCATGGCGACGCCGGTCAGGCGCTCCTTGAAGGCGAATTCCCGCAGTCCGATGATATCGCCGGGCAGATAGATCTCGAGAATCTGCCGAGAACCATCTTCCATGTGGCGAAAGGAGTAGGCCCATCCCTTGCTGAGCGTACAGAACTCGCGCGCCGGATCTCCCTCCTGCCACAGAATCTCGTCGGCCTTGACCTCGGTCGGGCTCTGCTCGAGCTCGACCAACAACGCTTCATCGTTTTTGGAAAGCTCACCGTAATGTCTGAAATGACGGACGATACAACTGTCTTGGCTCATTACCCTTGCCCTTGTTCATGCTTTTAGCGATCGCCAGATTACGGAAATCGATATTGGCATAGCCAGCCAGGATTGTCGTTATCCCGCGTCAGGGTTCACGACTTAAGCACAAGAATCGGGACGCTACCGCTATTTTCAAGGTTGAATACTCAACATTCGATGATGTTCACCGCCAGTCCGCCGCGGGAGGTCTCCTTGTATTTGTCCTGCATGTCGCGCCCGGTCTCGCGCATGGTCCGAATGACCTTGTCGAGAGAGACGAAATGCTCGCCGTCGCCGCAAAGCGCCATCTGCGCGGCGTTGATGGCCTTGACTGCCGCAATCGCGTTGCGTTCGATACAGGGCACCTGGACCAGACCGGCGATGGGATCACAGGTAAGCCCCAGATTGTGTTCGAGCCCGATTTCGGCGGCGTTTTCGACCTGGGCCGGGGAGCCTCCCATCAGCTCCGCCAGCCCGGCGGCGGCCATCGCACAGGCCGAGCCGACCTCGCCTTGACAGCCCACTTCCGCTCCGGAGATCGAGGCGTTGGTCTTGCACAGAATGCCGATCGCGCCAGCAGTCAGCAGAAAACGAACGACATCCCGCTCGCAGGCATCCGGCTGGAATTTCATGTAGTAGTGCAGCACGGCAGGCACGATCCCCGCGGCCCCGTTGGTCGGCGCGGTGACCATCCGGCGCCCGGCGGCGTTCTCCTCGTTGACCGCCAGCGCGAACAGGTTGACCCAGTCCATCGCCGAGAAGGTACTGGCGATCAGGCTCTTCTCGTTGTTCAGCGCCATGAGACGCCGATGCAGTGCCGGAGCGCGACGCCTCACGTTCAGCCCGCCGGGCAGCACGCCCTGCTGATCCAGCCCGCTATCGACACACGCCTTCATCGCCAGCCAGATCTGCCAGAGCCCATCGCGGATCTCCGACTCGCTGCGCCAGACCTGCTCGTTGGCTAGCATCACGTCACTGATGGAAAGCCCCTGACGATGGCAAATATCGAGCAGCTCGACGGCATTCTTGAACGGGTATGGCACCTTCACCGTGGAGGTGACGGCATCGCCCTGCGCCGCCTGCTCGGCATCGACGACGAAACCGCCGCCGACCGAGTAATACGTATTGTCGTAGATGACCCCATGATCGTCGGAGGCGACCAGGCGCAAGGCGTTGGTGTGGTAATCGAGAATCTCGTCGCACCATTCGATGTCCCGCGCCGCATCGAATGCCACCGCGTGCACGCCAGCCAGCTTCAGCTCTCCGTCCCGCGCCATTGCTGCCAGCTTGAGCGCCAGGTCGTCGGGATCGACGGTCAACGGGCGCTCCCCCATGAGCCCCCCTATCACCGCGCTATCGGTGTTGTGCCCCTTGCCGGTGGCCGATAGCGAGCCGTAGAGCGTGACCGATACCCGCGTCACCGCGTGCAGCAGCTCGCGTTCGCGCAGGGCCGCGACGAAATCATGGGCAGCCTGCATCGGTCCGACCGTATGCGAACTGGAAGGCCCGATACCGATCTTGAACAGGTCGAACACGCTGAATGTCATGCGGCTACCTCCGATGTCGCTCGGGCGCCAGCATCCGTCGTTCCGGGACATGGCGCATGGTGTAGTTTGACTTCAGTCTGTTCGCCGGTTATCTCAGAAACAATCGATAAAAACTGCCAAAACCTATAGCCTGGCTAAACCATGATCCAATCACTCAATGCCCAGACCCACGCCTGGCTGAAGGTCTTCGCCGTCAGCGCCCGCCACCTGTCGTTCACCCGGGCAGCGGAAGAGCTTCATGTCACTACCGGCGCCGTCAGCCAGCAGATCAAGCAGCTGGAAGAGCGGCTCGGGTTTCGCCTGTTCAGGCGTCTGCCGCGCCAGCTGGCGCTGACGGAAGAAGGGGAACGGCTGGCCCGGGTCGTCGCCCAGGCTTACGATGCCGTCGGGCTGGAGGTCGATCGCCTGCGCGGTGGCGTCATGAGCGGCGTGCTCAGGCTACGCTGCCTGCCGTCGTTTCTGGCCAAGTGGCTGATGCCGAGACTGCCGCGGCTGCAGGCCCGCTTCCCCGATATCGAGCTGCACGTCACGGCGGAAGACAGCAATCTCTCGTTGCTCGACGGCGGCTACGATCTGGCCATCGATCTCAACGACGGCCACTATCCGGGCCTCCAGACCACGCCGTTGATCGACGAGAAGATCTTCGCCGTCTGCTCGCCGCAACTGCTCAGGCGGCGCCCGCCGCTCACCACCCCCGAGGCGCTGGGCTACTATCCGCTGCTGCACGACGTCACGGCCTGGCGAGGCAGTCACGATTATGCGGAGTGGGAGCACTATCTGCGGGCGATTGGCGGTGAACAGGTCAACGTACGCCGAGGCTACACGTTCAACCGCAACCAGCTGACGGTGGAGGCGGCGATCGCCGGCATGGGCGTGGCGATCGCGCGCCGGACGCTGATCGGCGACGAGCTGGCCAGTGGGCGCCTGATCGCGCCGTTCGCCGGCTCGGTGGCGACCGGCAAGCGCTACGGCCTGGTCTATCAGCAAGGGGCGCTGGACGACCGCCGCGTACGAGCGGTTCACGACTGGCTGGAGGAGGAAGCGCGGCGATCCGTGGAGACCGCCCCGCTTGTAGACTCCGCAGAATGAGTCAATCTGCGGGCAAGGCCTGAGAGCTATCTGAAAAGCGTCTAGCGCACGACCCCGCGCTCGCGCAGCGCCGCCAGACGCTCTCCCTCGACGCCCAGCGTCGCCAGCACCTCGTCGGTATGCTGGGCAAAGACCGGCGCCGGCCGGCGAATTTGAGACGGCGTCTGGGATAGTTTGCTGGCGAAGCCGATGGTCTGCATGCGCCCGATCACCGGGTGGTCCAACTCCTGCACCATGCCCCGCTCCCGGTAGTGCGGATCGTCCATCGCCTGGGCGAAGTCGTTGATCGGCCCGGCCGGTACGCCGGCTTCATCGCACAGCGCCAGCCAGTGCTGGCGGTCTGCCGTGCACATCAACTCTTCCAGCAGCGCCTCCAGCGCATCGACGTTCTTTCCCCGGTCGCTATTGGTGACGAAGCGAGGATCGGCGGTCAGATCAGGCCGTTGCAGCACGTCGTTGCAGAACCGCTCCCAGGTGCGCTGGTTGGCGCATCCCAGCATCATGTAGCCGTCGCGAACCTTGACCGCCTGGTAAGGCGCGGAGACTCGGTGCCGCCATCCGGTCGGCTGCGGGACGCGCCCTTCGGCGAAGTAGGCCGCCGCTTCCCAGGTGAACCAGGGCAGGCCGCACTCGGCGATCGCCACGTCCACCAGTTGCCCCTCCCCCGTCTTCTGCTTGTGAATGTAGGCCGCCAGTATCGAGTAGATCGCGGTGATCCCGGCGCCGATATCGTAGACCGCCACGCCGGTCTTCAACGGCCGCCGGCCGGGCTCGCCGGTCATCGACATCAAGCCGGTCATGCCCTGGGCGACCAGATCGAATCCGCCCTTGCGCCGATACGGCCCCGTCTGGCCGTAGCCGGAAATCGAGCAGTAGACCAGGCCGGGATTGATGCCCTTGAGCGTCTCGTAGTCGATCTTCAACGACTGGGTAACGCCGGGCCGATAGTTCTCGACCACCACATCCGCTTCCCGCGCCAGTTCATAGAAGAGCGCCAGCCCGTCGGGCTCCTTGAGATTGAGCGAGATGCTGCGCTTGTTGCGGTTGATCTGCGCGAAGCAGGTGGACTCGTCGTTGACGTATGGCCCCATCTGACGGCTGTCGTCGCCGCCCTGGGTCTTCTCGACCTTGATCACGTCGGCGCCCATGTCTCCCAGCACCATGGTGCAGTATGGCCCGGCCATGATCTGCGAGATATCGAGTACCTTCATGCCTTCCAGCGGTAACATGGCGATTCTCCTTGCCTGTCTTCGAAACGGCGAATAGAGCGATTGATCGACGCACGCCCCCGCCGTGAACTCGACAGCGAGTCCACGCCAGTCACCGATGGGAGCGAGGCGGCGCCGGTTGGCGGCTAGGGTCTGTTGACGTTTCATGCACGGCCGCGCCGGAGCCAGTTTTTGTGCGGGGCAAGGCGTGAGGAGCGTAGTTTGGTCATTCCAAATGAACGACGAATAACGCAGCACCGTGCAAAAACTGGCCCGGCCCTTCGGGTTGCGCGCCAAATGGCGCCATGCGGCGTTGCGGGATTGGAAAAGGGAACCACCCTTCTCTGCATCCCGCGCCTGGCCTGGCGCCATTTGGCGCAGCAACGCGGTTCGCGCTGAAACGTCAACAGACCCTAGCGGCCCTGCCAGGTGTACGGGGTCTTGTCGACGAATCGCCTGACGGCGCCCTGGAAATCTTCGCTGGTGTAGCACAGCGCGATCAGGTCATCGGCAGCATCATGGCCGGGGCGGCGCCGATCCAGAATGCGGTTGATGCAGGCCTTGGCCGCGCGCATCGTCAGCGGCGCATGCCCGGCCAGCTTCTCGGCGAGCTTCGCCGCTGTCTCGTCGAGGGCTTCGCTGTCGACGATCTCGTCGATCAGGCCGACGGACAGCGCCTCCTCCGCCCCGATCATCTTCGCCAGCATCAGCACGCGCTTGGTGCGCGCGATCCCGATCAGATCGACCAGCCGCGCGACATTGGTGATCGACATGCAGTTACCCAGCGTCCTGGCGATGGGGATGCCGAACTTGAAATTGGCGTTGGCGTATCGGAAGTCGCAGGCCATCGCGATGGCAGCGCCCCCACCGACGCAGTAGCCGTCGATCAGCGCGACCGTCGGCGTCTCCAATCGCTCGATCCCGCCGATCACGGCATCGATCCGGCGTTCATAGTCGATGCCGTCGCCGCGCTCGCGGAAATCGACGAACTGCTTGATATCGGTGCCCGCGACGAACGCTTCGCCGCCCTCGCCGCGAAAGGCGATCAGCGCGACCGTTTCATCCTCGTCGAATTGCTGGCAGGCCCGGATCATGGACTCGTACATGTGCCAGGTCATGGCATTGCGAGCCTCGGGGCGATTGAAGCGGATCCAGCCGATAGCGCCACGCTGGTAGCAGCGAATTTCGTCATCCTGGGTCATGGTGTCGGTTCTCCTGGGTCGATGCCTGGCCGGTTTCCGGTATCAGGTGCCGTAGATCAGATTCACGAGCAGTAGCGCGAAGTCGGGCACGTAGGTGTTGAACAGCAGCACGACGAACAGCACCCCCAGGAACCAGAGGTTGGTTCGCGTCGTACGCCAGATGTCTGCCTTGGCGATCGAGCACGAGGCGATCAACACGCTCGCCACGGGCGGCGTCTGCTGGCCGATGGCCAGGTTGAGCGTGACGATCAGGCCGAAATGTAGAGGATCGATCCCCACACTGATGATCAACGGCAGCACGATCGGCACCACCAGGATGATTGCCGCCGCCGAGTGCAGGAACACCCCCAGGATCAGGAAGATGACATTGAGCAGCGCCAGAATGACGTACTTGTTGTCGGTCAGCCCGCTGATCGAATTGGCCAGTTGCTGCGGCAATTGGGACTCGGTGAGATAGAGCCCCACCAGCGCGGAGCTGGCGACCAGCAGCATCACCACCGCGGTCTGGATGCCGGCATCCAGGCAGGATTTCCACAGCGTCTTGAGCGAGAACTCGCGGTAGATCACGGCGCTGATGAAGATCGCGACCACGACGGCCAGCGCCGCGCCTTCGGTGGCGGTGACGATGCCGCCGAAGATGCCGCCGAGAATGATCACCGGAATCATCAGCGCCCAGATCGCCTCCTTGAACGACTTCCAGACTCGGCTGGCCTGAAAACGCCCTTCGGAAGGAAAGTTGTGCTTGCGTGCCAGGAAGTAGCAGACCACGGCCAGGCCCAGGGCGCCCAGCAGACCCGGGAAGATGCCCGCGACGAACATCTTGACCACCGACTCTCCCGACATGACCGCGTACAGGATCATCGGGATCGATGGCGGCAGGATGATCGCCAGGCTGGCAGCGGACGAAGAGATCGCCGCAGCGAACTCCTTCGAGTAGCCGCGGTTCTTCATCGCGGGAATCAGCAGGCTGCCCAGCGCGGAGACGCCGGCCACGGCAGAGCCAGAGATCTCGGCGAAGAAGATCGATGAGCCGATGGTCACCATCGCCAGGCCGCCCTTGACGAAGCCGACCAGCGAAGCGGCGAAGTCGATCAGACGCCGCGAAATGCTAGAGGCGTTCATGATCGCCCCGGCCAGAATGAACAACGGGATGGCGATCAGCGGAAAGTTGGTCGCGCCCTCGAACATGGTCAGGCCGATATTGGGCAACGCATAGACGCCGTAGCTGGAGTAGACGGCGACGGCGCCGACCAGGCCCAGCGCGATGGCGATCGGTACGTTGAGCACGATCAACAGCAATAGTCCTACGAACATCAGTGCCAGAATCATCGTGTCGCACTCCCTGCATCGGACTGACTGGCCATGTTCGAGCCGAGACCTACCTCCTCGAGCTCGTGGTCGACGAAGCCGTCTCCCCTCGCCTGCCGAATCACCTCCGGCAACCGCAGCAACTCGGCGATGATGAACAGCACCGAGGCAATCGGCAGCGCCGACTGCGTGAATTGCAGCGAGACGGTGGTCAGGCTGATCATGGTCGACCCGGCAAGAATCTGGACGACTTGCCAGCCGGTCACCGTCAGCAGGACGAAGAAAGCGATCGCCACGGCCTCGCCCAGCAGCGCGATCGGCAGACGCACGCTCGGCGGAAACGCATTGACGATACTGGGACAGGCGATGTGTGCCCCCTTGGCGGCAGCCAGGGCAGCACCGTAGTAGGTCAGCCAGGCCAGGCTGATCGAGGCCGCCTCGTCGTACCAGGTAAAGGGCGACCCCACCAGGCGCGAGAGGAAGCCGACGATCACGATCCCCGCCAGCACCAGCATGTTGACGACCACGATGATCTCGAGCAGTCGGCTGAAGCCATCGCGCAGCGTATTCAGAGTTTTCACAGGCGGCTCCTTCGTCCACGGCCCGGTCGCGCCGTGACTCGGCACGACCGGACGCGCGGGTTAACTGGCGGGTTGCAGTTCACGCACCTTGTCGAGCATCTCCTGGCCACCGTCGACGTCCTTGATGAACTTGTCGTAGACCGGCTGGGAGGCATCGATGAAAGCCTGACGATCGACCTTGTTGATCTGCAGACCGGCGTCACGCATCTTGACCAGCGTCTCCTCGTCGAGCTTCGCGCCCTGCTCCAGCGCGTAGGACTCCATCTCCATGGCCGTCTGCTGGAGCACCTCGCGCACGTGCTCGGGCAGTCGGTTCCAGCTCATGCCTGCCGTCACGAAGGCCGGGGTGTAGATGTGATCCGACAGCGAGAGATATTCCTGCACCTCCTGCAGACGCGAGGCGTAGGTCTGGACCAGCGGGTTCTCCTGGCCATCCATCGCCCCTGTCTGCAGGGCAACGAACACCTCGGAGAGCGCCATGGGCGAAGGGTTCGCGCCGTAGCTCTTGAACATCTCGACACGCCAGACGCCCTGCGGCACCCGCAGCTTGATCCCGGAAAGATCGGCAGGCGTATTGATCGGATGGACGTTGTTGGTGATCTGGCGGAAGCCGTTCTCCCACACGCCGATGATGTGATAGCCCCGGCTTGCGGCGACGGGATAGAGCTGAGGTCTCACGACTTCGTCGCGCACCTTGGCCATATGGTCACGATCCGCGATGAGGTAAGGCATCTCGAACAGCGCGAACTGGGGCGCGACGCTACTCATGACGGTCGAGGGTAGCGCCAGATCGACCGTGCCCAGCTTGAGCTTCTTCAGCAGCTCCGAGTCGCCCCCCAACTGGCTCGAGCCGTAGACGACCACCTTGGCTTCACCCGCCAGCTTTTCGTTGGCGCGTTTGGCGAATTCCTGGGACACATCGGCGAACAGCGAATCCGGCTCGCCGACGTGCGCGAACTTGACCTGAACTTCCTGGGCATTGGCGTGGCTGGCACCGGCCATTAGCGCGAGCGCCAACAGGCCTGCTTTGAGACTTTTCATCACTGGCGTCCTTCTGTCTTTTTATATTGGCTCGCCTGAACGATGGATCGGAGATGGTCAACGAGGATCCCGCGACGCCCCCCGGTCGATACCCCGCAGTGCGAGCACCTTGGAGATCTTGCCAGCGAATTATGAATTCATAATTCATTATTGCCCAACCCGACATTTGTCTATTGACGGAAAGTTGAAACCGGGAAAATCCCGCAACGCTCAGAACGGCGCAGCAGGAGGCAGAAACAGGAGAAATTCCGAGCGGAAAGCGGAAAGCGGAAAGCGGAAAGCGGAAAGCGGAAAGCGGAAAGCGGAAAGCGGAAAGCGGAAAGCGGAAAGCGGAAAGCGGAAAGCGGAAAGCGGAAAGCGGAAAGCGGAAAGCGGAAAGCGGAAAGCGGAAAGCGGAAAGCGGAAAGCGGAAAGCGGGATGCAATCCCCTTCCGCCACCAGATTAAAAGGGTGTCGTTCTGTCCCAGCTCGGTCTTACGAACTACGGCTCCGGGCGACGCCCGGGTCATCATCGATCACCCCGCTCGCGGCCGCCACGACCAACTTATGGCGCAGATGCTCTCGCAGTATGCTACCGAGTCGCTCTCCGTCCCGGGCCAGCAGGCATTCGATCATGGCTTCATGATCGGCCACGGCCTGGTCCCAGTACTCATCGATCATGCTGGAATAGCGCACCCGCTGAATGCGGTAGTTCAAGCTGCTGTGGGTCTCCCGCAGTACCTCGTTGCGGGCTGCCAGCATGATGGCATCGTGAATGCGGTGGTTGAGTTCGAAGTAAGGCCGAATCTCCTTGCGCTTGTAGTGCGCCATCATCTGATAGTGCAGCGCCTGGATGTCGGCGACCTCCTCTTCGGTAATATAGCGACACGCCAGCTCGCCGGACAGCCCTTCCAGCGCGCCCATCACGCTGTAGGTCTCCTCCAGCATCTGGCGCGTCAACCGCACGACACGCGCTCCCCGGTTGGGCAGGAGTTCGACCATCCCCTCGGACGCCAGTACCTTGAGCGCTTCGCGAAGCGGCGTTCGAGAAACCCCGAACTGCTCGCATAGTTGTTTTTCCGGAATCCGGGTACCGGGAAGCAGGGTTCCATCGTTGATCATGTCCCGGATGCGGGCGGCTGCCTCGCCGTACAGGGTGTTTTGCTGAATCTTGTTCATGGAGCACTCATAACAGGTTCGATGTTGCCATTCTCCCAATGGCGCATGGATGACGCCACCGGAAATGAATTATGAATACAGAATAGAGAATGGAGATCAAAATGGCTCGTAACGTCTATCTCACTCACCAGACATTGTCGCTGAAGCAAGCCCGCACCATCATCGAGGCCGCCATGGCCCATGCGGTAGCGCAGGCGATGAACCCCATCACCGTGACGGTCATGGATACCAGCGGGTATCCGATAAGCAGCGACAGAGCCGATGGCTGCGCCACTTTACGGTTGGCCGTCTCGCATGGCAAAGCCAAGGCCGCCCTGGGCTACGGCTTGTCCAGCGGCACGATCGGTGAACGGAATCAGGCACGGCCGGCATTCCTGTCGGCGGTCGCCTCGGCGTCCCAGGGCGAGTTCATCCCCGTGGCCGGCGGCGTGCTGATTCTCGATGAGCAGGAGCGCGTCATCGGTGCCGTCGGTGTCAGCGGTGACAGTTCCGACAACGATGAGCGAGCGGCGATTGCCGGAATCGAAGCGGCCAGCTTGAAGGCCGGTCTTGCGCCGGAAAATTAAGAAAATCTTAAATCTTTTACGAAACAGCGTTTCTTAAGAACATTAAGGCTGATATTCTTAGCCAGCTATCATGCTGCGCAGGAATGGATCATGCCTACTCTCTCCTTTCGCGCAATCGCCTTGAGGGCCGGCATCTACGTCCTGATCCTGGCCGGGCTCATGCAGATAGTGATGACGGTGGACGCCAGACATGCGGGCGCCCCCGATTTCAGCGAGACTTCGCTGACGGAACTCACCCAGGCTGCGCTGCTGCTGCTTTGTACGGTTCTGATGCTGGTCATTCGTCTGCGTTACAGAGTCCTGCGCAGCGTCAGCCTGCTGATGGCCGCATTTTTCGCGATATCCTTCGTGCGGGAGAACGACCAATGGCTGGATGCCTACGTCTTCGATGGCGCCTGGCAATGCCTGGCGGTACTCCTGGCACTACCAACCCTGACGCTGGTGATACGCGCACGGCGCGGCTTTCTCGAAGAGTTCTCGCTGATTGCCAACAGCCTGGGATTCGGACTGTTCGCGGGCGGCTTTCTCACGACCTACGTGTTCTCGCGCCTCTACGGGCGCAGTGAATTGTGGCAAGCCCTGATGGGCGAACACTACCTGCGAATCGTCAAGGACGCAGCGGAAGAGATCACGGAACTGGCCGGCTACAGCCTGCTGTTTTTCGCTAGCGTGGAGCTGCTGCTTTTGGCCAGGCGACTTCGCAACGAAAAGCCCTCTACCCCGACTTAACCTTCTACCATGTCTCTTAAGACCGCCACGTAGCACAAGACAGTAGCCTTGCTGCTGCGACTATCTTCAAGGCCCTCCTGCTCCCTTGTCGAGTTCAGTCTCGCTGAAACGAGAAAGCCGCCGATTCTACAATGAGAAACGGCGGCTACCGACACCCGGATATCCGAAACGATCAGTCGTTGGTCACCTTGGGCGGTTCGATCTCCAACTTCTGAGCAGCGATGACGGCCTGCGTACGCGAGTGAACCCCTAGCTTGCGTAGTATGGCCGTCACGTGAGCTTTGATGGTGGCTTCCGACACATTGAGTTCATAGGCGATCTGCTTGTTGAGAAGCCCTTCCGTCAACATGTTGAGTACGCGAAATTGCTGTGGCGTCAATGAGGCGATCGCTTCCGCGAAACGGGCATCCTCCGGACTGCCCTCGCCCATGGCATCCGCCAGATAAGGCGGCAACCAGACTTCACCCTTGAGCACTTCACCGATCGCTTCGGCGATGGTGTCGAGAGAAGCAGACTTGGGAATGAAACCCGAAGCGCCGTAATCGATGGCACGGCGGACCACGTCCACCTCTTCACTACCGGATACCACCGTCACCGGAATATCCGGCATCTGTCCGCGAAGCTGGATAAGCCCCGAGAAACCGTGAGCGCCAGGCATGTGCAGATCGAGCAGGATCAAATCGGCATCGGGGTGTCGAGTGACGACTTCCGTCGTCGCCTCCATGGTGTCCGCCTCGACGATTTCTGCTTGCGGCGACACCTGTCGCAATGCCTGATTGAGCGCCGCCCGGAAGAGTGGGTGGTCATCGGCAACGATGAATTTCTGGGCAAAAGCCATTGATTCTCCTCCGGCGCTGTCGAGATATGTGGCGAGATAGTCGGTCCACTATCGCCACCTAGACAAAGATGGTTCAACTATTGATTAACGGCATGTTACCCCATGCACTCGTGGAATCCCAAGTATCAAATCATTGGGAAAAAAATCCAGGGATAACCAAAGGGTAAATACGCCGCAAATACATAAAAAAAGTTCGATCGTCTCGGAAAGCTGGCGTGCTTCCCTCCCTTTGGAGTGGCACGAAAAGTACCGGGAGGAAAGCCTCTTTCAAGACGATCGAACGACAATCATCAGTCGATATGAGTAGCGGTCACTCAAATTAACTAGTTATATAGCCGTCACCATGATGATTGACCCAAAAGCCCATTTCAAAACTCGAAATGACGAATCAGGAGCGCACATGGCGATTTTCGATCAGATCCTCCACGACGCCAGGATCGGCGAGTGTCGAGGTATCACCTAGCCCATCGCATTCATTGGCAGCAATCTTGCGCAGGATACGGCGCATGATCTTGCCGGAGCGAGTTTTCGGGAGTCCCGGCGCCCATTGGATCACATCAGGCGTGGCGATCGGGCCGATATCCTTGCGCACCCACTGCTTGAGTTCCTGCTTCAACTCCTCGCTGGGTTCGACGTCATCGTTGAGCGTGACATAGACATAAATCCCCTGACCTTTTATATCATGCGGATAGCCGACGACAGCCGCTTCGGCCACGGATTGATGAGCGACCAGGGACGACTCGATTTCCGCCGTTCCCATCCGGTGTCCGGACACATTCAGCACATCATCGATACGCCCGGTGATCCAGTAATCCCCATCGGCATCGCGACGACAGCCATCTCCGGTGAAGTAGACCCCTTCGTAGGTGGAAAAGTAGGTCTGAACGAAGCGCTCGTGATTGTTCCAGATCGAGCGCGCCTGCCCTGGCCAGGAGTCGAGGATGACAAGATTCCCCTCGGTCGCGCCTTCCAGTCGCTTGCCATCGTTGTCCAGCAGCGCCGGTTGAACGCCGAAGAACGGCTTGGTGGCGCAGCCCGGCTTGAGATCGGTGGCGCCGGGGAGCGGCGTGATCATGTGTCCGCCGGTTTCCGTCTGCCACCAGGTATCCACGATCGGGCAGCGGGAATTGCCGACGACGCGGTAGAACCAATCCCACGCCTCCGGGTTGATCGGCTCCCCCACCGAGCCGAGAACGCGCAACGAGCTGCGCGTGCTGTCGTCCATGATGTGCTCGCCATGCGCCATCAGCGAGCGGATGGCCGTCGGCGAGGTATAGAGAATCGAGACGTTGTGCTTGTCGACGACCTGCCCCATGCGGCCATGGCTGGGGTAGGTCGGCACGCCTTCGAACATCAGCGTGGTGGCGCCGTTGGCCAGCGGCCCGTAGACGATATAGCTGTGCCCGGTAATCCAGCCTACATCGGCGGCACACCAGTAGACTTCGCCATCGTGATAATCGAAGACCAGGCGATGGGTCAGCGCAGCATAGAGCAGATAGCCACCGGAGGTGTGCTTCAGCCCTTTCGGTGTCCCCGTCGACCCGGAGGTATACAGAATGAACAGCGGATCTTCGGCGTTCATCGTCTCGGCGGGGCAGTCGGTGGACTGCGGGTCGACGACCTCATCGAACCAGCGATCCCGGCCTTCATGCCACTCGATGTCGCCACCGGTGCGCTTGACCACCAGCACGGACTCGACCACGTCGGTGCCCTCCCGGGTCAGCGCCGCATCGACGTTGTCCTTGAGCGGCACCTGCTTGCCGCCACGTACCGACTCGTCGGCCGTGATGACGACGCGGGATCGGGAATCGACGATACGCCCCGCCAGGGCATCCGGCGAGAAGCCGCCGAACACCACCGAATGCACCGCACCGATGCGCGCGCATGCCAGCATCGCCATGGCCGCTTCCGGCACCATCGGCATGTAGAGCGTGACCGTGTCGCCCTTGCCGACTCCCAGGGACTTGAGGCCGTTGGCGAGCTGCGAGACGCGCTGATGCAGCTCGCGGTAGGTAATGGTCTTGTGATCGGCGGGATCGTCGCCTTCCCAGATGATGGCCGGCTGATCGCCCCGGGTTTCCAGATGACGGTCCAGGCAGTTGTGGGCGACGTTGAGTTCGCCATCCTCGAACCAGCGGATATCGACATTGTCGGAAGCGAACGAGGTGTTCTTGATCGTGACCGGCTTCTTGCTCCAGCTCAGGCTTTCGGCCTGCTCGCGCCAGAAGCCTTCGGGATCTTCGACAGACTGGCGATAGAGCGTCTCGTAACGATCGCGATCGATCCAGGCATCGGCTGCCAAGCGCTTATCGACAGGATATACGCGCTGCTGTTCGCTCATGCTCCAGTCTCCCTGTTGATGACTGTGTTCGTATCCGTCGACGGTGAAAGCCCAACTGGCTCAATGCGATAGACCATCGACGCTCGAGTGGGTCAGCATATAACGGCGGCACCGGGCACCCCCTATTAGACCTTCGTATCAACCAGTGTCGTTCGCCTGTCGCAATCGTGCCAATCAGGCTCGATCCGACGACGACAGGGTCGCCGAAAAGCGAGGCCCGTCGACGCTTCACGCACGGCCGCGGCTCGCGCTGAAACGTCGCCAGCCCTGGTGAGGTTCGAGTGGGAAAAGAGAAATAGAGAAAAGAGACTTCGATGAAATCTATCAGCTATTCCGGCGTCTCCCGGTAGGCAAAGGTCAGCGTCGCTCGACAGTGACGGCAGCGATACCGAGTCCCCTTCGAGGCCTGGGAATGGCGCCGCCCGGTGAAGCGATGCAGCGTCTCGCAGCTGCAGCGATAGAGATAAGGCGCCGGGCTGGCACGGGCGACATCGAAGCGATGCGTGACGGCCGGCTTCAGACCATAGAGCTTTCGCATGACCGTCTGCCACTCGCGCCCATGGGGTCGGGCTTTCGGCCCTTCCTCCAGATGAAAGACCAGCCAGTGTGCCATCTCGTGGGGCACGATCTCGTCCATGAAAGCCTGCCGGTTCTCGTGCAGCAGCGTTCGGTTGAAGCGCAGTCCGCCACGCTGGTAATGCGCCTGCCCGGCGCTCCGGCCCCGCAGATCGAACCAGATCCTGGGCCGGGGTAATGCCGGGTGCACTTCACAGGCGAGCCGCCAGGCAGCATCGGCCCGCAGCAGCAGCTGGCTTTCCAGCGACGACTCGTCGAGCGCCTCCAGCGCCTGGGCGTCACTTTCGCCGAGGGCGGGGGAAACGGGGGAAGAACGCAGATCGATCATGGGATGATAGAATGCCGACGACACGGACGGGCGTCCAGCCCGCCGATCCTTGCCATGGATTCCTGTGGGTCACACGTTCGTATCGGCCGCACGTTCGTATCGATTACAGGTTCGTATCGGCCACATATTCATTATCTTCGCCTTGATCCGGAGCGCCCCATGCCTGAACTCTCGTCTGAACGACCGGACGATGCCGTCGAGAGCCAACCGCCGCTGGATGACGACGCGCTGGCGCGCCTCGACGACTACCTGAACGCCGAACGTCTCGGCGAAGAGGCGCCGGATGTCATCAGCGCCCACGGCTATCTGGTGGCGCTTGCCGTCTCGCCTCGGGATATCTCCCCAGAGCAGTGGATCGCCGAGCTTTTCGAGGGAGAGCCTCCTTTCGACGATACCGCCGAGCGCGACGAGATTCTCGGCCTGCTGGAAGCGCTCAAGGCCAACGCCGCCAGCATCCTGGAGCGCGGCCACTGGGTCGAGTTGCCCTTCGATGCCGAGCTGGATGAAGCGGGAGAGATGGCCGCCGCCATCGAGGACTGGTGCGCCGGATTCATGCAAGGCGTCTTTCTCGACGAGGCGGCCTGGTTCTCCCAGGATGAATCGCATGTGGCCGCCCTGCTGCTGCCATTCATGGCGCTGTCCGGCCTGTTCGACGACGAGCCGGAGATCGCGGAGATGGTCACCGAGGACGCACAGTTTGCCGCCCTGGCGGGCCAGCTTCCGGAGTTGACGCTGGATCTCTACCTGCATTTCCGGGTGCCGCCGGAGCCGCCCAAAGGCAAAGGAAAGAGCGCCGCCAGAACATCCGGTGGGCGCAAGCGTGGCCGCAAGCGCTAGGGTCTGAATCAGCGCCGGATCCCGCCGCTACTTGAGCCGTGTCACCCAGGCGTTGAGCGTGCCGAACAGCCACTCTCTCGCCCGCTGCCCCCACGAGCGCCGGGCCCAGCTTTCGGCATCGATATGCTCGCTGGCGGCGAAGTTGCGTTCGAACAGCCGGGCGACTTCGGCCGCGAATTCGGCGTCATCGACCTCCTGGTTGGCTTCGAGATTCCACTGCAGGCTCCAGTGATCGAAGTTGCACGACCCCAGCGATACCCAGTCGTCGACGACGCTGAACTTGGCATGAATGAAATTGGGCTGGAATTCGTAGATCCTGACCCCCGCCTTGAGCAGCCGGCGATAAAACCGCTGCCCGGCGTAGCGCACGCCGGGGTGGTCATGGTGCCCGCCACCGGCCAGCAACAGGCGCACGTCGATGCCGCGGCGGGCGGCGCGAGCCAACGCCCGACGCAGGCTGAGCGTCGGCACGAAGTAGGGCGTGCACAGCCAGAGCCTGCGGCGAGCCGTGCCGATGCGCCCCTGCAGCGAGAGACGAATCGCCTGATAGCGATGTCCCCGCCCCCAGATGGCCCGACCCCGCATGCCGCCGGCAAAGGGTGCCGGCACCGATGCCCCGTGAAGCGACCGCGTCAGACGCGTTCGCGTGCCATCACCGCGCGTCAGCGGAGAATCCCAGACGTGGGCGAACAGCTGCATCCAGTCCTCGACCACCGGCCCCTGAATACGCACCGCGACCTCGTACCAGGCATCGATGAACTCGTCGACGATGCCGAAGCCGCCGGTAAAGGCCGTGACGCCATCGACGACGACGAGCTTGCGATGATCGCGCATCAGGTTGCCGCCCAGCCGCGTCACCGCCAGCGGGTTGAAGAACCGCAGCTCGACGCCGCCGTCCCGCAGTCGCCGCCGATCGCCATGCGACAGCCCCATGCTGCCGACGCCATCGAGCATCAGCTTGACCTCGACCCCACGCGCTGCCGCCGACGTCAGCGCGTCGATGAAATGCTCGGCCAGCGAGCCCGACTCCATCAGATAGAGCTCGATCCACAAATAGTGCCGGGCGCCTTCGATGGCCTCTCTCATGGCAGGCCAGAAACGCTTGCCCTCCGGCAACAGCTCGAAACGGTTACCGTCCTTCCATGTCGCTTGCATTAACTACCTGCCTCCTTGGTCGCTCCCGATTGACGCACGTTTGCGGCGCCAAGGAAAGCGACCGTTCCGGGTCATCGCTGTCGGCTGGGCTTGTCGCTATACTCGGGAATTTGCAGGGAAAATTGCCTGGATGCCAGCGCTCCTGGGGCTTCAACGACTATGGGACATCAACGACCGTGACTGAACTTCAACGACTGTGGCACCGTCTGGTCGGTCGCGTGCTCGATCGCTGGCTGGCCTTTCGCCTCGTCGAGCCGGAGCCCTTTCGGCTCGATTCCACGCTGCCGACATTCTATGTCATCGCTCGCCCCTCGATGACCGACGAGCTCGCCGTCGAACGCCTGAGCCGCGATCTCGACCTCCCCGACGCCGGCGAATGGCATCCCTTCGGTCACGGCGGGCTGCCGGCCTGCTTCGCCCTGCCGCGCCTGCGGGGCAGTCGCGGCAAGATCCGGGGCCAGCATTCGGCACACCTGCAGCAGCTGCTGGACGCGCTCGAGGCCGACCCCGAGCTGGACGCGCAGTTGGTGCCGGTCAGCGTGTTCTGGAGCCGCGCCCCAGGCAAGGACTTCGGCTTCTGGAAGATGCTGGCCGCGGATGACTGGGCCTGGAGCGGGCGTCTGCGCCGGCTGCTCTCGGTAATCGTCAACGGCCGCCATCTGGAGGCGCACTTCGGCGAGCCGATCCGGCTGCGGCCGCTGATCGACGATCCCGCCGTCACCTTGACCCAGCGCAAGGTCGCCCGGGTGCTGCGCGTTCACTTCCGCCGCATTCGCGCCCGGGTGCTGGGGCCGGACATCTCGCATCATCGCACGCTGGTGCGAGGCGTGGTGGACAGCCAGCCGGTGCGTGCCGCCGTGCTCGAGGCGGCCGAGGCCAATCGCAGCACACCGGCACGCGAGCGCCGGCGCGCCGAGCGTTACGCCCGCGAAATCGCCTCCAACATGTCGTACCCGGTACTGCGCTTTTTCTATGAAATGCTCAAGCGGCTGTGGAACCGTCTCTACGATGGCGTCGATGTTCACGGGCTGGACGCGGTCAAGGCGATCGCCGGCGAGCGCACGCTGATCTACGTCCCCTGCCACCGCAGCCACATCGACTACCTGCTGCTCTCCTACGTGCTCTACCGGGAAGGCCTGATGCCGCCGCACATCGCTGCGGGACGCAACCTCGACATGCCGGTGATCGGCACGCTGATGCGGCGCGGCGGCGCATTTTTCATGCGCCGCAGCTTCAAGGACAACCGCCTCTACGCCACCGTCTTCAACGAGTACCTGCATCGTCTGATCGCGAGAGGCCACCCGGTGGAATACTTCATCGAAGGCGGGCGCTCTCGGACCGGACGGATGCTATCGCCCCGCCCCGGCATGCTGGCGATGACGCTGCGCTCGTTCGCGCGGGACGCGATCCGGGATGTCGCCTTCGTGCCGGTCTACGTCGGCTACGAACGCGTGCTGGAGAGCGGCAGCTATCTACACGAGCTCCGCGGCGGCAGGAAGAAGAAGGAGTCTCCGCTGGATCTGCTGCGCGTGCTCAAGCATCTCCGCGAGCCTCACGGCCGCGTCACCGTCAGCGTGGGTGAGCCACTATCGCTGGCCAGCTTCCTGAACGATACGGTGCCGGACTGGCAAGGCGAGCCCGCTTCGACACGCCCGGCGTGGCTGAACCGGGCCGTTCCGCTGCTGGGGGAAACGCTGGCTCGCCGAATCAACGACGCCGCCAGCCTGAATGCCGTCTCGCTGGTAGCGATGACGCTGCTGGCGACGCCGCATCACACCATCGAATCCGACCTGCTGGCACACCATATTGGCCTGTTGGTCAGGCTCCAGAAGCATCTGCCCGGCAGTCGGCGCTGCCGGCTGCCGACGGGAGAACCGGCGGAGTGGATCGATCACGCCGTGAATCTGGGCTTCGTCACGCGACAGCCCCAGGCGCTCGGCGAACTGATCACCGCGCGCCCGGAGCAGGCGACGTTGCTGACCTGGTACCGCAACAACGTGCTCCATCTGTTCATGCATCTCGGGCTGGTGGCATTCGCCTTTCGCAACAACGCCGCCTTCACGCTCGACGATCTCGACGCGCTGCTGACGCCGGCCTGGCCGCTGCTGGCGCAGGAGCTCTATTTCGCGCCACCGGACGATCCACGACAGCGCCTGGCGGATACCCTCGCCGTATTGACGGAAGAAGGCCTGCTGCAAGCCACCGACAACGGCTGGCGCCGGCAGCCCGGGCATCTCGAATCCAGCGAACACCTGCGACTGCTGGGGCAACCGGTGCAGCCCACGCTGGAGCGCGCCTATCTGCTGCTGGCATCGCTGCTGCGCTATCCCAGTGGCGAGCTGACCCGGGAAGTGCTGGAAGAACATAGCCGCCAACTGGCCGAGCGCCTGACCCTGCTGGCCGGACTCAACGCCCCGGAGTTCTTCGACAAGCGGCTGTTCAGCGGATTGCTGGACACGCTCGAACAGCAAGGCTGGCTACGCGTCGAGAACGAGCATCTGTTCTACGAAGAATCGCTGCCGCGCCTGCAGCGGCGCAGCCGGGCGCTGTTCGACCCGGAGCTGCGCCACCGCCTGGTGCGGTTGACGCGCCAGTAGGCCTCGCTTCTCCTTCGACGGCCTGTCAGACCAGGCGCCGCGCGGCCTCGCGCCGGCGCTTGAGTTCGTAGATCACCGCCATCCCCACCGTGAAGAGGATCATCAGCAGCGCCAACGCGTTCACCGCCGGTGTCAGTCCCGTGCGAACCTTGGAGGCGATATAGATCGTCAGCGTCGTGTCGTAGCCGGCGACGAACAGCGTGGTGTTGTAGTTCTCCAGCGATTGCAGGAACGCGAGCACCGCCGCCGACAGAATGGCCGGCTTGAGATACGGCAGCAGGATCCGGCGGAACATCTGCCACTGGCTGGCGCCGAGATCCAGGGCCGCGCGTTCCAGCGTGCGATCGAAGCGCTGGAGCCGAGCCGCCACCATCAGCATGACGTAGGCGGCGATAAAGGCGCTCTGGGCGATGATCGTCAAGACGATTCCCCCGTTCACGCCCCAGTTCCGCCAGAAGATCAGCGTCGAGATGCCGATGATCACCCCCGGCGTCAGCAGCGGCGACAGGATCAGCGCGTAGATGAAGGACTTGCCGCGTCCCTCGACCGTGGTCAGGAACAGCGCGCTCGCCACGCCGATGGGCAGCGCCAGGCACAGCACGCCGACGGCCACCAGCAGGCTGTTGGCCAGCGAGCTCCACATCCCGCCATCGGCCCACAGCGCCGAAAACCACTGCAGCGTGGTGCCGGTCCAGGGCGTGACGGTCGGGAAGCGGCTTTCATTGAACGTCGCCGCCGCCATGATCACCAGCGGCAGGAACAGGTAGACGAAGAAAACCAGCAGATAGGCCTTGAGCGCCCAGGAGAAGAATCGCGATGAACTCATGAAGCGCTTTCCCTATTTGGCAATGTCGCCGAGCCCGACCTTGAAAATCCGCATGATGACGGTGACGAAGACGATACACAGCACCAGCAGCAGGAAGGCATAGGCGGCTCCCTGATTCCAGTCCCCGCCTTCGAAGAACCAGTTGTAGATGATCTGCGTGAACCAGCGGCTGCCCGGCGAACCCAGCAGCGCCGGTACCGCATAACTGCCGGCCGCCAGCATGAACGTCATGATGCAGCCCGTGGCGATGCCCGGCTTGGCATGGGGAATCACGATACGCCGATGGGTGCGGCCCCAGCCTGCGCCCAGATCCCGCGCGGCGCGAATCTGGTTGGAATCCAGGCTTTCGATGGCGTTATAGAGGGGAAAGACCATGAACAGGATGTAGGCATAGACCATGCCCACCAGCACGCCGATATCGCCATTCAGAAAGCGGATCGGCCGGTCGATCAGGCCCAGCGCGAACAGCAGCTCGTTGAGCGGGCCGCGAAAGGCGAAGATGATGTACCAGGCGAAAGTGCGAAGAATCTCGTTGATCCAGAACGGGATGATCAACAAAAGCAGACACAGGGCCGCCTGCCCCGGTGTCGCGACCTTGGCGAGATAATAGGCCAGCGGGTAGCTGACGATCAGCGTCAGCACGGTGACGAGAACACTCGACCAGATCGTCTTGAAGAAGATCGCGAGGTGGATGTCGTTGTTGAAGAAGGTGGCGTAGTTGGTCAGCGACCAGACATCCTTCTCGCCGCCGCGTTCGGCCGGCAGCAGCGAGGGATGAAACGAGTAGTCGATCATCTGCCATTGCGGCAACAGCACCATCACGATCAGCCAGATCCCCAGCAGCGCCACGATGGCCATGGTCAACGGAACGCCGAAGCGATTACGCAGTTGCTGCCACATCGATGGCCTCCTCGCTCGGCTGACCCGCTTCGGCACCCGCCAGCACCACCGCCTGATTCGGCGCATAGTCCAGCCGGCAAGCGCTACCGACGGCGAACTGGCCTTCGAGTTCCCCTGCCGCTGCGTGCGGCAGATGGGCCCGGATCATCGGCCCCTGCTCCAGCGCGATTTCCAGCGTCAGCCACGCCCCTTCGAAGTGCTCGGTCCGGATCACCCCGCCGAGCGGCAGGCGCCGATCGTCGGCGGGCCCCACGCGCCACTGCTCGGGACGGACATAGAGCGTCGCCTCGTCTCCCGGTTCGACCGGGTCCATGGCGTGGCCTGTCAACGGTGCCGGCAGCCCGACATCCAGGGTCGCCATTCCGCCCTCCCGGGCCACGACACGGCCCGGGAACCGGTTGTTCTCACCCACGAAATTCGCCACGAAGTCGGTCTTCGGCTGGCGATACAGCGTCATCGGGTCGGCGACCTGCTGGATGCGCCCTTCCGACATCACGGCGACCCGATCGGACATGGTCAACGCCTCGCCCTGATCGTGCGTGATGTAGATGAAGGTGATGCCGGTCTTGCGCTGAATCGCCTTGAGCTCGGTGCGCATATGCTGGCGCAGCTTGAGATCCAGCGCCGACAGCGGCTCGTCCAGCAGCAACACCCTGGGCTCGACGGCCAGGGCCCGAGCGATCGCGATTCGCTGCTTCTGGCCACCGGAAAGATCGGCGACCGGCTTGTCTCCGCTGCCGCCCAACGCCACCAGCTCGAGCAGTTCATCCGCTCGCCGGCGACGCGCCTGACGGTCGATGCCCCGCACCTCCAGGCCGAACTCGATGTTCTGGTAAACGCTCATCAGCGGAAAGAGCGCCAGATTCTGGAAGATCATCGCCGTCGGGCGGCGATTGACCGGCACCCGGGTCATATCCGTGCCGCCGATGGCGACGCTGCCTTCGCTGGGCGTGAGAAACCCGCTGATCATGTTCAGCAACGTGGTCTTGCCGCAGCCGGAGGGGCCGAGAAAGCTGAAGAACTCGCCCGACTCGATCTCCAGCGAAGTCGGCTGAATCGCCGTGAAATCGCCAAATCGCATGGCGACCTGGCGCAGGGATACGCGACCGTCCATGACGTCCTCTTGGAATGATATCGTTACCGTAATTCCATGGTATCTCGACGATTCCCCGTGTCGTCTCACACGGGGAATCGTGGCGAGAGAGGCTTACGCCGACAGATAACGATCCTGATACTCGTTACGCAACGCGACGTACCACGGGTCCTGCACCAGCCACCACCAGAGGTTGTCCAGGTCCTGCTGGGTGTAGGAATCCCTGAAGAACTGGCGGGTCGCCTCGGGCAGCAACTCCTCGGCGCCGACGGCAGTGGAGTTGTAGCCGGTCGACTTGACGAACATCGCTCCCGCTTCCGGGGTGTAGTACCAGTTGATCAACTCGTAGACCGCGTCGACATTCTGCGCATTCTGGGGAATCACGAAGCCTTCCATCCACGCCATGGCGCCTTCCTTCGGCGCGCCATACGCGATGGGTTCGCCTTCGCTCTGCAGCCGGAAGGCGGTGCTGTCCCACGTCTGGCCGATCAGCGCGCCGTTGGTACGGAAGGCACCCTGCGCTTCGTTCTCGGTCGACCAGAACTGGATGACCATGTCCTTGTGCTTGAGCGCTTCGCCCAGGATGACATCGAAATTGGCGCGCATCGCCTCTTCGGTCTTGAACGAATCGAGCAACGGCCGTGGCAGCTTGCCCTGCCCTTCCAGCCACAGGCCGATGCCGACCAGTGCGGAGTGCGCCCGTACGGTCACGCCGGGGCCGATTTCCGGGTTCCACAGATCGCCATAGCTCAATCGGGATCGGTCGATATCCGTGTATCGGGTGTTGTAGGCGATGGCCTCGGTGCCCCAGTCCGACGGCGCAAAATAGCGCTTTCCATCGACCACGCCGCCGACTTCCGAGCCCGTCATCGCGGTATCCAGGCAGCCATCCCAGCGAATACGCGACGTATCCAGAGGCTGGATCAACTGATAATCCAGGTAGCCAGGCACACGGTCCACGGTAGGCATGATCACATCGAACCCGGAACCATCGGTGGCCCGCAACGAATTCATCAGTTCGTCATTGGTGCCATAGGGCGTGAAGGTCGCCTTGATGCCGGTCTTGGCGGTGAAATCCGCGAGCATTTCGTCGGTGAAATAACCCGCCCAGGCGTAAATGCGCAGCGTCTGATTCTGGGCAAAAGCGCGATTGATATAGAAAGGTACCGAAGCGGCGGCACCGGCAGCCGCAGCCCCCTGCAAGAAACGACGACGGGAGAGGGTCATCGAAAGGTCTCCTGTTGTTTGTCGAACCGCCGCCCGGGTTCGCAAAAATACCGGCTAGCGGAAAACATTGTTATACGACAGACCTGTTACGACAGCGTGACGTTTCGTATTGGCATTTCGTGGTTATTGAACGTCCGCTCAAAAAGAGATTACCAGCCTGTCATGGAAAAGACATCTGAACGAAGGTCCAGAACGGAGAGGCAAGGGGCAAGGGGCAAGGGGCAAGGGGCAAGGGGCAAGGGGCAAGGGGCAAGGGGCAAGGGGCAAGGGGCAAGGGGCAAGGGGCAAGAACCGATTAAAAAGCGGCCGAGCCGCGACGGCAAGTGCCGAAACGTCAACGGACAATCTTTCACCCACGAAAAAGCCGGCCCTGAGGCCGGCTTCGTTCGATAGAGTGGCTCAAACAGCCACTCGAATCGGATTCAGCTTAGAAGCTGTAGACAGCACCGAAGGAAACGCCATCACCCTGGTCGTCTTCACGGTCACGAACCACACCCTCGACGAAGGTGTACATGGCCGGAGAGATGTTGTAGGTGACACCAGCCACGACTTCGTTGAAGGACTGGTCGCCGTCGCCATCGCCATACGTGGTGGCATAACCGGAGTCGCTTTCGGCATCAACATACTGGTAGGAGCCGTACAGATCGCCGTAGCCGTAGCCCCAGCGTGCACCCAGCGCGTAGAAGTCGACGTCGCTGTCGTCATCGTCGCCATCCAGACGCTCGGCCTTGGCGGCCAGGCGCAGCGTGTCGATGGTGTACTGCGCGGTCAGGCCATACGCATCGCCCGGATCGAAGCTGTCACCCACGCCGACGCCCGCGTCAGCATCCGCAGACTCGATGGTGCCTTCGTAGGTACCCAAGTTGTCGTAGACAGCTGCCACGGAGAAGGCGCCGACGGCATACTTCACACCGCCGAAGAAGGAGGCATTGTTGTCGCGATCGACTTCATATTCGGAATCATAGGCCGCGCCGTCGAAGGTGCTCTGCGCGTCACCCTTGAACTGGCTACCAACGGCGAACTGGAACCCGCCCAGCACCGGAGACATGTACTGCAGCTTGTCGCCTTCGCGGTCATCGTTGATGTCATTGCCGCCCATCAGAGCAGTAGTGGAATCAGATGTGTCGAAGGATTCGTTATTGGCGATCGGATCCTGGACCCAGTCGTCGATCAGCGTATCCCAGGAACCGACACGGAAGTCACCGAAGTTGCCTTTCAGACCCAGGTAAGCCTGGTCACCGGAGTTGATGCCGCCGTTGATTTTCTCTTCATCGGCATTGTGCTCGAACTCGGCCTTGAAGTAGCCGGTCAGACCCGGGTTGATGATGTGCTGGCCGGAGAAACCGACAGTGGAGCCGTTGTCGGTCAGCTCGTCTTCAGAATGGCCGTCACCGTCTTTGGTGCTGTAGTAGGCCATCTGGATATTGCCGTAGATGTCGAGCTGCGTGCCGTCCTGGTTGTAGACAGTCGCTGCCTGGGCAGCAGCGGAGGCGCCCAGGGCACCAGCAATAGCAGTCGCTAAGAGCGTCTTTAACTAGCTTACTGTTCGATCGTGTCTGCAGATGCAGTCGGCTTCGGCACCTTCAACCAGCTTCGTCACGCGAACGAATGACGGCTGCGGAACTTAGAAGCCTTGTTATTGTCCAATGCTCGCCCGGAAACCATATACCGGACGTTGGTGGAACGCAACAAGAAAAAAACACTGTTTTCGTTCCCTGCGTGAACTCCCGTTTCCCCTTCCATGCCACGCGTCAGTCGGGGATACCGGGCGCTCGCAGCCTAGCCTCGGGCGATGACAATCCCATGACACCCCATGGTCAGGCAAGTGCAAGCGGTAGAACATCGTACAATTCGCCGTCACATCAAGACTAAAGTTTAACGGCTCGTTACACGGTCTGTTTGCCGGACTCCACCCTTCTCCCGGTTCACTCCTGCGGGCGTTGCCCGTGCTTGGCCAGTAGCGCCCCGATCTTGCGATCCAGCTTTTCCGACCGCTGCTGCGTTTCACGCGCTTTCTGTTTCTTCTGCAAGGCTTCCAGCTGTCGCTTGGCGTGCTTGGCCTCGTCGACCGTGACGAGCTCGCAATCCTCCCCCGCCATGTCGACACGCCGCGCCCCCTCTCGCACCGATTTCAGATAGCGCGGCAGATGCACGTAGCAGGCCAGGGCGCGACGAACCAGCTTCTCGGGCCAAGGCTCCACCTCGCACAGATCGAGATGGATACCGGTTTTCAGCGGCCGCGTATGGCCCTTGAAGAACGTCTTGGGATAACGCTTGTACCACTGGGCAAGCAATGCATGTGGAGAAGGCGCTTCGTGTTCGGCACCAAACGCCAGCGAATCCTGCGGCTGCTCGGGACCTGCCCCGGCCAGCGCCGGGTCATCCGGTGAAGTGGGTAAATGCGTATCGGGCGAGAGCGAGGCGGCGTCGTCAACCGGAGGCTCAGCGCGAGTGGTCTCCACGGCTTCCGCGACCTGCCCCCCTTCTTGCTGCGCTGTCTCGGAAGGTGAACTATCAAGTGGCGGCGCCGAAGTCAGGCGCTGCAGCGGAGAGACCGGTTGCCCCGGATTCGGGCGGGTGGCGGCCTCGCCCTCTTTCGGCCGAGGTCGCCGGAATGCCAGGTTCCCCAGCCCACGCGTCCGGGTTCCGCCATCCGGTTCTTCGTTATGATCCCGTCCCTTGACCACCATGGGATCCAGTTCCGCCAGGGCAAGCAATCGCTCCTTGAGCGCCCGGTTTTCGGCCTCCAGGGCCCGGCACCGCTCTTTCTCGGCTTCCAAAGCAGCTTGACCCGCTTCGACCTGGTGCTCGATGGCAGCCAGGAGCGCCTGTGTTCGATCCGTCAACACGGCACAACTCCTCTCAAGTCCTCTCAGTCAACATCGGGACACGCCGTCGCTCATCCTGACGACAGGCACTCCATCCCGCTCGAGCGCATGATTTCTCTTGGGCGCATGGCTTCTTTGGCGACTCAGCCAGACCCAGGCGTGCGGCGATATTGGACGAAAGCATAATTCGGCCGATCCGGCTCCGACACCATGGGGATGCGCTCCACTTCCTCCCACTGGTCACGCTCGACGTCCGGGAAGAAGGCATCGCCCTCCACCTCGACATCCACCTCGGTGAGGTGGAGCCTGTCGGCAACCGCCAGCGCCTGCCGGTAGATCTCGCCTCCGCCCATCACCATGATTTCATCCGCGCCGTCGATCAACGCCTGATGATCGGCGAGTTGCAGCGCCTCGTCCAGCGAGTGACACACCCGAATGCCCTCGCGCTGGTAGTGAGAATCGCGCGTTATCACGATATTGAGCCGTCCCGGCAGCGCACGGCCGATCGACTCGAACGTCTTGCGCCCCATCACCAGCGGCTTGCCCAGCGTGAGGGACTTGAAGCGCTTCAGGTCTTCGGGCAAATACCAGGGCAGGCGGTTGTTCACGCCGATGACGCGATTGCGCGACATCGCCGCGATCATCGCCACCGGCGTTTCCAGCTTCAGTGATTTCACGTCGTTCATACGGCGATCGGGGCCTTGATGGATGGGTGAGACTCGTAGCCCTCGATCGCGATGTCCTCGAAGCGGAAATCGAACAGGTCATCGACCGCCGGATTGAGCTTCAACTTCGGCAGCGGCAATGGCTCGCGGGACAGCTGCAACCGGGCCTGATCGAGATGATTGAGATAGAGGTGGGCATCCCCCAGCGTATGCACGAATTCGCCGGGCTTCAGCCCGCAGACCTGCGCCACCATGTGGGTCAGCAGCGCATAGCTGGCGATATTGAACGGCACGCCCAAGAAGATGTCCGCGCTGCGCTGATAGAGCTGGCAGGATAGCTCGCCATTGGCGACATAGAACTGGAACAGCGCGTGACAGGGCGGCAACGCCATCTCGTCGACCAGGGCAGGGTTCCAGGCCGAGACGATATGGCGGCGAGAGTCCGGATTACGGCGTATCTGCTCGACCACCTTGGCGATCTGATCGATATGCTCGCCATCGGGTGCCGGCCAGCTGCGCCACTGGTAACCGTAGACAGGCCCCAGATCGCCGTTGGCATCCGCCCACTCGTCCCAGATGGTGACGTTGTGTTCATGCAGGTAGGCGATATTGGTATCGCCCCGCAGGAACCAGAGCAACTCATGGATGATCGAGCGCAAGTGGAGCTTCTTGGTGGTCACCAGCGGGAAGCCCTCGCGCAGATCGAAGCGCATCTGATGGCCGAACACGCTAAGCGTACCGACACCGGTGCGATCGGCTTTTTCAACGCCGCTGTCGAGCACGCGCTGCATCAAGTCGAGATAGGGCCGCATGGGCACGCTCCTTTACGGTGACAGGCCCACCGCGAGAGGTGAGCCTGTCGAAACACTTTATCAAATTCGAAACGGCTGAAGATCGGAGCATTCGCTCACTCGGCGCGCCCCGCTCAGCGGGCAGTTCGATCCTCGCGCGCGTCGTCGACCCCATTGTGCCGCGACCAGACGATCAGCGCGATACCGGCAAGAATCATCGGCAGCGACAGCAACTGGCCCATGGTCAGCCAATCGAAGGCAATGAAGCCCAGTTGCGGATCCGGACGACGAAAGAATTCGGACAGGAATCGAAACGCGCCGTAGCAGATCAGGAAGAGCCCCGAGACGAAACCGCGTCGACGCGGCGTCAGGGAGACGATCCAGAGCACCCCGAACAGCACGACACCTTCGAGGAAGAACTGGTACAGCGAAGAGGGATGACGCCCCTGCCCGCCCATGCCCGGGAAGACCAGTGCCCAGGGAACGTCGGTCACGCGGCCTGGCAGTTCATGATTGATGAAGTTGCCGATACGCCCGGCACCCAGCCCGATCGGCACCAGCGGCGCGATGAAGTCCGTCAGCTGGAAAAACGCCAGGCCGTGCTTGCGCGCGAACAGCAGCGCCGCCACCAGTACCCCCAGCAGGCCGCCGTGGAAGCTCATGCCGCCGTCCCAGACCTGGAATATCCACAACGGGTTTTCCAGCAAGCGGTCCAGGCCGTAGAACAACGCATAGCCGATACGACCGCCGAGCACGACTCCCAGCGCCCCGTAGAACAGCATGTCGCCGATATCGTCCGGCTTGAGCCCCAGGCGGTCGGCGCGTCGGCGCCCCAGCCACCAGGCCCCCACGAAGCCGATGACGTACATCAGCCCATACCAGTGCACCTTGAGCGGGCCCAACGAAATGGCCACCGGGTCGATCTCGGGGTAAGCCAGCATGCTTTCTCCTTGGCTACGAAAGAGTTAGGGGGAACGCTGAATAAATCGGCGAGCAGGATGAAGTGGGCGGCACTCCGTCGCAAGGCGCACGGAGCGCAGGAACCGGAGCATATGGGTTATATGTGAGGATTCCGACCGGGCTGGCGCTCCAGCACCGCGCAACGAAGCCGATTCACCTGCGCAGACATTTATGCAGTGTTTCCTTAGCCGATCATCAGCTTGATCCCTACCACGATCAGCAGGAGGGCAAAGATACGTCGCAGCGTCCTGGCAGGCAATGCATGGGCGACTTTGACCCCGACCCGGGCCATCGGCACGCTGGTCACCATCAGGCCGAGAAACGCCGGCCACATCACATAGCCCGTCGCCCCCGTCGGCAGCGTCATCACGCCCCACCCCACGACGATGTTGGTCAAGGTGCCGATCAGCGCGATCGGCAGGCCGATCGCCGAGGAGGTTCCCACTGCTTCCGTCATGCGGCTGGTGAAGCGCGACAGCCAAGGCACCGACATGACGCCGCCTCCGACGCCGAACAGGGTCGAGACGCCGCCGATCACCGCCCCGGCCAGCGTCATCGGCCACTGGCGTGGCACCCGGCCCTGGGTCGCCGGCGGGCGCGTCAACAGCATCTTCAGTGCCATCAGCACCGCGAAAACGCCAAACAGGCGTATCAACGCATGCCCGGGCAGGGCCGAGGCCAGCAGCACGCCGAGAATACCGCCGACGATGAGTCCCGGTATCATCAGCCGCAGCCAGTCCTGGCGCACGCTACCGCGGCGCCAGTGACCCCAGGCCGAGGACGCGCCGGTCACCACGATCGTCGCCAGCGACGTTCCTACCGCCAGATGCGCGACCACGGCGGGATCGAAACCTTGCGCCAGAAAGGTGAAGACCAGCGCAGGAACGATGACGATGCCGCCACCGATGCCGAATACGCCGGCCATCAGGCCGGCAGCGGCGCCGACCAGCAGGTAGATCACGATGGCGGTCAGCATCGAATGCCCTCCATCCATGCGATAGCCTCATCGATTGAGGAAAACGGCGCGCCTACCGTCGGCGCGGCAATAGCAGGAATGATGAAGACTGGCATGAAGCGGTCCTGTAGAAAGCAAGGCATCGGAAGCAGGATATCGGCAGGCTAGCCCTCAGGCGCAAGCGTCGCGCGCAGGTCGCTAGCGCGCTTATGTTACGCTGCTGCCAGGGTCGTGTCATGGCAACGGCCTCCTCGTCAGAATCCCCCCTTGTCCATCAGGAAACCGTCACATGTGCTTGATCGTGTTCGACTGGCAGCCCCAGGCCGCGGTGAAATTGCGCCTCGCGGCCAATCGCGACGAGTTTCATGCCAGACCCGCCGAGCCGCTGCACCGTTGGCCGGATGCCGAACTGACCGGCGGCCGTGATCTGGTAGGCGGCGGCACCTGGCTCGCGGCGACGCACGCCCGCGTGGCCGCGCTGACCAACGTACGAGACGGCCTGGCACCGATGCTCCCCGACGCCCCCAGTCGCGGCCAGCTCGTACGTCAGGCGCTGGAAACCGATGATTTGACGAAGTGGCTGGAGAACCTGGCCGAAGGTGGCGCCGAATTCTATGCCGGTTTCAACCTGCTGGTCATGGCGGAGGATCGACTCTGGGCGTTGCACCACAGCCGTCACGGAACCCGCTGGCAACGGGTGGCGCCCGGTCTGCACGGGCTCTCCAACGCCACGCTGGATACGCCCTGGCCCAAGCTCGTCCGTGCCCGCGACGCCTTGCGGCGCTCGCTGCACGCGCCGGACTGGCGAGCCAGGATGTGGTCGGCCATGCGTGACGTTCGCCCGGCGCCGGACGACGAGCTGCCAGACACCGGTATCGGCCGGGAACGCGAGCGTTTCCTGTCGCCGCCGTTCATCGAGGGGCAGGCGTACGGGACGCGGGCGACGACCCTGGTCACGGTCAGCGCCGGGAACACGACGCTGGAAGAGCAGCGATTCGGCCCCGGCGGCGAGCCAATGGGCAAGGTGACACGCTTATCGGCGAGCGCGCCGGATCAATCCTGAGGCGGCAGCAGGTGCCCTATCTGCCAGTCCGTCATCCGCTGGCGCAGGTGCGCCCTGACCACCGCCGTGGTGGGCAGAGAAAGAGTCTCCGCCACCAGCGATCGGGCATCCTCGATACTGACGCGCCGGATCGCCGCCCGCACCCGGGGCAGGCTGGGCGCGTTCATCGACAGCGCATCGAAGCCCATGCCCATCAGCAGCAGCGCGCCGGAGGGATCGCCCGCCAGCTCGCCGCAGACCGAAGCCGGAACCCCGAGCCGCTGGCTCTCCTCCGCCAGCCGTGCCAGCGCGTTGAGCACCGCCGGATGACAGGCATCGTAGAGACTGGCCACACGCGCATTGTTGCGATCGACCGCCAGCAGGTACTGGGTCAGGTCGTTGCTTCCCACCGAGAAGAAGTCGACGCGCTCGGCCAGCGCCGAAAGCTGGTAGAGCGTCGCCGGCACCTCGATCATCACGCCCACCTTGGGCGATGCCACCTCGATGCCGTCCTCGGCGAGCTCCTGCCGGGCACGCGCCAGCAACCGTAGCGCGGTATCGACCTCGTCCACGCTGGTGATCATCGGCAACAGGATGCGCAGGTTATCCAGCTCGCGGGAGGCCATCAGCATGGCGCGCATCTGGACCATCAGCACTTCGGGATGATCGAGGGTAACGCGAATCCCCCGCCAGCCGAGGAACGGGTTGGCTTCGTTGATGGGGAAGTAAGGCAGATCCTTGTCGCCGCCGATATCGAGCGTACGCATCACCACCGGCAGCGGTGCGAAACTGGAAAGCTGCTCGTGATAGAGCCGCGTCTGCTCCTGCTCGCTGGGGAAGCGCTCGTTCATCATGAACGGTACTTCCGTCCGGTAGAGCCCGACACCGCTGACACGCGGCTTGAGCTGCGCCACCGCATCGACCGCCAACCCAGTATTGACCATCAGCGGCATCTGGTGGCCATCGGAGGTTTCGCTGGGCAGATGCTGTTCGTGCTCCAGCACTTCCGCCAACGCCCGTTCCTCCTTGATCAAGCGCTCGTAGCGCTTGGCCAGCTGAGGCTCGGGGCGCACGAACAACCGCCCCCGGTGGCCGTCGAGAATCGCCTTGGCCCCGTTGATTCGGGGCAGCGGAAGATCGACCATGCCCAGCACCGTCGGGATGCCCATGGCCCGCGCCAGGATCGCGACATGCGAGTTGCTGGAACCCCGGATCGACACCAGCGCGGCCAGACGCCCTCTGGGTAGTTCGCCCAGCGTTGCCGCACTGATCTCGTCACCCACCAGGATGGTATTGTCCGGGTACGTCGAAGGCGTCATTTCGTTGCCTTCCTGGAGGTGCGCCAGCACTCGGCGGCCAAGATCGCGAATATCCGTCGCCCGCTCGCGAAGATAGCCGTCGTCGACGCGCTCCAGGTATTGGGTATGGCGGCGCACCACATCGGCAAGCGCCCCCGGTGCCCACTGCCCTTCGCGAATCCGCTTTTCGACCTCGTTGCCCAGCGCGGCATCGCCCAGCATCTGCTGGTAGACATCGAAAAGCGCCAGTTCCTGGGTGGAGATACGGCTGGCAAGACGCGCGCCCGCCTTGCGAATATCCTCGCGAACGTGGGCGAGCGCTGCGTGCAGGCGCACTACCTCGGCGTCCGGGTCGGTGGGTATCAGATCGGGAACGCTGTCCAGGTCCGCCGGCGGCGCGATCACCACGATCTCGCCGATCGCCATCCCCGGCGATGCCGCCACGCCGGAAAACATCGCCTGCCCGTCAGGCTCGGTGGGGCGGTTGAGCGTGCCCGATACCAGCGCGTGGGCCAGCACACCGGCCAGCTGCGCCGCCATGGTGACCAGAAAGGCCTCGTCCCCCTCGTCGAAGCGGCGTTTTTCCTGCTGCTGAACCACCAGCACGCCTAGCATTCGGCGCTGGTGGATGATGGGCACGCCGAGGAAGCTCGAAAAGCGCTCCTCCCCGGTCTCGGCAAAATAACGAAACTGCGGATGACCCGGCGCATCCTCGAGATTCAGCGGCTCCTCCCGCTGACCGACCAGGCCGACAAGGCCTTCGCCCAGACGCAACGTCACGATACCCACGGCCTGGGTTCGCAAACCGATGGTGTCCATCAGCACCAGACGATCGCGCTCGCGGTCGAACAGATAGATGGAACAGACATCGGTGCGCATCGCCTTGCGGATGCGGCGCACCATGGTGGCCAGCGCGGCATCCAGGCTACGGGCGCCGTTGACTTCCTGAACGATGCGGCGAAGGGTATCGAGCATGAGCCTTTTTCTTGTGGGCGAGGTGTTCCTCGTCGTGGCATCGGGACGGGCATTGCCGGCCCCCTGATACGAGCTTCGAAAGCAGGCGCCTCGAAAGCCGTATCAGGGGCACGCCGGGCACCCATGGATCTGTTGGCGGCCTTGCCCTAAAGCCTGGCCATTTCCTCCAGTGACAGTCGATGAAACTCAGGCGCCAGCTCCCGTAGCGCGCGCCGGTAAACCTCGCGCTTGAACGAGACGACCTGGCCCAGAGGATACCAGTAACTTACCCATCGCCAGCCATCGAATTCCGGTTTGGGCGTGCTATCGACACAAACCCGACTGTCGTGACAGCGAATCTTCAGTAAAAACCACTTCTGTTTCTGGCCAATACAGATTGGTTTCGAGTGCGTTCGGACCATGCGTCGGGGGAGACGGTAGCGCAGCCATCCTCGCGTACAGGCCACCACATCGACATCCCTCGAGGTCAACCCGATCTCCTCCTCGAGCTCCCGGAAGAGTGCCTGATGCGGTGTTTCGCAAGCCTTGATACCTCCCTGCGGAAATTGCCACGCCTCCTGACCCGCCCGACGCGCCCAAAGCAGCTGGCCGTCACAGTTGGCAATGATGATGCCAACGTTCGGCCGAAAGCCATCGGCGTCTATCACAGCGTTCACCTTAGCTCAATCGTCGTTGACATCATTCTTCCACAAAGCGAGAAAGGGCATCAATACGCCTTAAGCCAACCCGCCATAAAACCTTGAAAAGAAGGATTCTTATCCTGTCACCGTTGGTGACGAAGACTTGATCGACCGGTGCCGACAGCCGAGCGCGACCGGCGTGGGCAAATCCGCGGGAGTTTGCGATACTGCCGAGCGCTCGGGCTCATGCCTCCGAGCGACAAGATTCCTGATCGACAACTTGATCCACAAAACATGCGGTACGCAAACGGGAGCCAACCTTGAGCCTGGCCATCTTCGATCTCGACAACACCCTGCTGAGCTGTGACAGCGACCATGCCTGGGGCGAATTTCTGGTGGAGCAAGGCGCCGTGGATGGCGACGCCTATCGTCGCGCCAACGATCAATACCTGCGGGACTATCAAGCCGGCCAGCTGGACATCATGGCGTATCTGTCGATGGCGCTGAAACCGTTGAGCGAGCATAGCGAAGAGCAACTCAACGCCTGGCATCAACAGTTCATGGCCTGCAAGATCGAGCCCCACATTCTGCCCCAGGGCGAAGAGCTGCTGGCCTGGCATCGTCAGCGCGGGGATTTTCTGCTGATCGTCACCGCCACCAACCGCTTCATCACGGGCCCTATCGCCCAGCGTCTGGGGGTCGACGATCTCATCGCCATCGAGCCAGAGCGCGAGAACGGGCGCTATACCGGTCGCGTCGAAGGGGTTCCCAGCTACCGCGAAGGCAAGGTCACGCGGATCCGGCAATGGCTGGAAGATCAACCCGCCCTGACGCTGGACGACGCCTGGTTCTACAGCGATTCGATCAACGATCGCTACCTGCTCGAGGAAGTGGCCACGCCCGTGGCGGTCGACCCGGACGACGCGCTCAGAGCGCTGGCCAACGAGCGAAACTGGCGCGTGCTTTCGCTGAGATAGCCATCGGCGCCATCCTGAGCGGGTGGCTCGCCGGACTGAGCCGGTGGTTCGGCGGAAAGGCCTAGACATGATGCAGACAAGTTATAGGCAAGGCGTAAACCGAGAAGCCCCGACCAAGGCCGGGGCTTCCACAGTTCGATAACGGCAAGACGGCCGGCTTGCGGCCGAGGGTCACTCCGTCCGCACGGACTGGTCACCCGGCGCCCGAGCCGCGTCGACGGGCGCGTGCGCCGCATGCAGGCGACTGATCAACTGATCCTCGAGATCGAATCGTTCCGTCATGCTTCCGCCGAGCTTCTCCAGCCAGCCGGGGAGACGGTCGGTGTAGCGCTGACAACGCGACGGCGTGGCGTATTCATTATCGAAATCGAGTACCAGCTGCGTCGAGGCATCGACCCGCGCCAGCAGCTTGTCGGCCACCGCCAGCGCCTCGCGATCCTCGAAGGCTTTAGCCTCTTCTCGCAATTGCGGGTAGATCTCGAAATGCCCGGCGCTGATGTAATCCATCAAGGCTTCACTGAAGGTATCGATGCGCGTCTTGGACACCGCCGAGAGATCGGCATCGCAGAATTCACGTAGATCGACCAGCGTCACGAGCATGTCGTAGCGCTGCTCCAGCCATCGATCGATCAAGGCATGAACGCCACCCCAGCGCTCCTGAGCGGTCTTGCAATCTTCCAGCATGATCAGCCTCTCCCTCGTCGCCTCTCTCCCTCATCGCGTGTTCCAGGAGACATGGCAGCCTGCTTCAGGAAACCTGCCCCGCCGGCTCGCGAACCGTCCTACCACTGTAGCGCACTCGAGATACGATCATCATCACCGGAATGATGCCCAGGACGACGAATCCGGCCAATGTCCACTGCGGCAACGTCACGCCCCACAGGGCCCCCTCGACCGCCGCGCATTCGCCGGAACCATGCAGCACCCGGGACATGACGTCCCACAACGGCAACATGTCCATCATGTAGTCAAGGCCAGGGCCGCAGCTGGGCACGCTGTCCGGCGGCAGGGTCTGCAGCCAGACGTGCCGCCCCGCCACGCCGATTCCGCCCAGCACCGCGAGCAATGACAGCACAGCATAGACGATCCCGCCCCAATGCCTGGGATTGTGAATGGCGCCGATCAGGAAGACGATACCCGCGGATATCACGGCGACGCGCTGAAAGATGCACAGCGGGCAGGGCTCGAGGCCCACGCCATACTGCAGGTAAAGGGCGACGGCCATCATGAAGCAGCACATCACCAGACCCAGCACGCACCACTGGCGAACGCTTGCCTGCGCTATCCAACGCTTGATTTGCATGTTCCTTCCCACTGCAAGCCGGAACACGATTGCGCCGGCGGTTTTTCATCCTCGACGACAGCCGGTTCCGAGGACTTTCGTCGATCGCCATGAATTCATGACTTACGGGTTCACTGAACTTACGGGTTCACTGACTCATGCGGCAGAACGAGGTTCCCTCGCCCGCTGGAAATAATCGGCGATGAACTGCGCGAAGGAAACCTGATCCTCGGCCTCGATGTCGTGCTGCTGCTGATGCGAGGTTTCGACCAGCTGGGAAAACAGCTCGGCGCGGGATTCATCCATCGGCGTCGAGCGCCAGTGCTCGCCTTGCGCCTTGGCGAGATCGGCAATCAGATCCGCCCACTCGCCCCCGTGTGCCTGCATGGCGCGCAGCATCTGCGCCGAGGGCGTCAGTTCCGGATCGTCCAGCCGCGGGGCGATGGCGTTGATCGCGGCGACATGGAGATCATCACCTTCGATGGCATCCAGCAGCTCGGCGACCTGGCGCATGCCATCGATGATCTCGTGCCCACGCGTGCGCAGCGGCACGCGACGGTCGCCGATCTGCAGTTCCAGGTCCGGGTCGCGCCCCCGCTCCACCACCAGGCGGCGGTTGTCGTCCAGGCGGTCGCACTCCTCGTCCGGAATCCAGGGGCTCTCGGAGAGCAGGCACCAGAGCAGGAAGGTATCCAGGAAGCGCATCTGCGGCTCGTCGATCCCCAGCGGCAGGAACGGGTTCAGATCGAGGCAGCGCACCTCGATATACTCGACGCCACGCGCTTCCAGGGCCTGGGTCGGCGTCTCGTCGTGCCGTGCCACTCGCTTGGGGCGAATGTCGCTGTAATATTCGTTCTCGATCTGCAGGATGTTAGCGTTCAACTGGCGCCAGTCGCCGTCGACCTCGACGCCGATCCGGCGATAGTCCGGCCATTCGGCGGAAATGGCATGGCGCAGCGTACCCACGTAGTTGGAAAGCGAGTTGAAACAGATCTTCAACTGCTCCTGTACCTTGTTCTGGTAGCCGAGATCCGACATGCGCAGGCTGGTCGCGTAGGACGCATAGAGCGTTCTCTCGCCCAGCGGCTGGAGCTTGTCGCTGCGATCGTCGCCACCCTCCCCCAGGAAGCTCCGGTCCAGCGCCGGCGAGGCGCCGAACAGATAGAGCAACAGCCAGCTGTTGCGCCGGAAGTTGCGGATCAGGTCGAAGTAGCGGGTCGAACGGTAGCCCTGCAGCGACTCGTCCTGGCGGCCTTCCAGTTTCTGCAGCAGCGGCCAGATATCGTCCGGCAGCGACACGTTGTAGTGGATACCGGCGATCGACTGCATGATGCGACCGTAGCGCGCGTCCAGCCCCTTGCGGTACACATGCTTCATCGTGCCGACGTTGGAAGTGCCGTAGTCGGCGATCGGAATGCTGTCGTTACCCTGGAGTCGCGCCGGCATGCTGGCCGGCCAGATCCACTCGCCGTCGAACTGGCGATAGGTGAAACGCACCAGGTCGCCCAGAAACGAGAGCGCATCGGCGGGACGGCAATAGACCGGAGTGATGTACTCGAGCAGAGCCTCAGAATAATCGGTCGTGATATGCGGATGAGTCAGCTTGGAGCCGAGCCCGTGCGGATGAGCGGTCTGGACGATGGAACCCTCCGCGTCGACTCGCAGACCTTCCTTTTCGATGCCCCGCCGTAGACGACCAAGCAATCCCTTCTGGGCCGGCGCCATCAAGTGGCCGACGTTCGTGGCGAGTTGATCAGACACGCTCAACACCTTATCTCGTTGGAGGAGCGCCGCTCCCCCGTTTGTCCGTGCGTTGACGATGCCGAAAGGAAATCGCTCCCGTTTCGGTCCGCCTCGAGCAAAACCTCATTATGGAGCCGACGGTAGCGCTTTCAAGGCTAGGGTCTGTTGCCGTTTCAGCGCGAACCGCGTTGCTGCGTCAAATGGTGCCAGGCCAGGCACGGGATGCAGAGAAGGGTGGTTCCCTTTTCCAATCCCGCAACGCCGCATGGCGCCATTTGCCGCGCAACCCGAAGGGCCGGGCCAGTTTTTGCACGGTGCTGCGTTATTCGTCGTTCATTTGGAACAACCAAATTACGCTCCTCACGCCTTGCCCCGCACAAAAACTGGCTCCGGCGCGGCCGTTCATGAAACGGCAACAGACCCTAGCGACTTTTTACCGGATCGCCAGCGCCTGCCGAAGCCTCAATGCGAACCGCGTCGCTGCGCCTTGAGCAGCGCCTCCGCCATCGCACCGCCGGGCTGCGCGGATTGACGATCACCGCCGCCCTGACGGGGCTGCCGCCCTCGCCCTGCGTCTGCGTCGCCACGGCGAGACTTGCCGCCACCGGCGCGACGCTCGCCCGGAGACGTTTTCTCACCGGACGTGTCACCGAGTCGCATCGTCAAGCCGATGCGCTGGCGCGCCACGTCGACCTCCATCACCTTGACCTTGACGATGTCGCCGGCCTTCACCACCTGACGCGGATCGTCGACGAACTTGTCGGCCAGCGCGGAAATATGCACCAGCCCATCCTGATGCACGCCGATATCAACGAACGCCCCGAAGTGGGTCACGTTGGTGACGACCCCTTCCAGCAGCATGTCGGGTTCGAGATCGCTGATCTTCTCGACGCCCTCGCGGAACGTCGCCGCCTTGAATTCGGGCCGCGGATCGCGGCCTGGCTTGTCGAGTTCCGCCAGGATATCGATCACCGTCGGCACCCCGAACGCGTCATCGACTGCTAGTGCATCTTGCAGATAATCCGAAGGCTTGAGCGACTTGAGATAGCGGCTGTCGCCGATCAGGCCGCCCAGCTCCCGGCCGTTGCGCTCGGCGATGCGCGCCACCAGCGGATAGGCTTCCGGGTGCACGGCGCTGGCGTCGAGCGGATTGTCCCCGCCCATGATGCGCAGGAACCCGGCGCACTGCTCGAAGGTCTTGGGCCCCAGCCGGTCGACGCTCAGCAGCTCCTGACGAGTGCGAAACGGCCCTTCGCGATCGCGCCGCGCGACGATGTTGTCGGCGAGCATCTTGCTCAGCCCGGACACTCGCGACAGCAGCGCGCTGGAGGCGGTATTGAGATCCACGCCCACGGCATTGACGCAATCTTCGATCACCGCCTCGAGACTGCGGGACAGATTGACCTGGGAAACATCGTGCTGATACTGGCCGACCCCGATCGACTTGGGATCGATCTTGACCAGCTCGGCCTGCGGATCCTGCAGGCGCCGGGCAATCGAGACCGCGCCACGAATCGAGACATCGAGATCGGGGAACTCCCGTGCCGCCAGCTCCGACGCGGAATAGACCGAGGCGCCGGCCTCGCTGACCATGACCTTGGCAACCTGGCGCGGCGCCACGCGCTTGACCAGCTCGGCGGCGAGCTTGTCGGTCTCGCGGCTGGCCGTGCCGTTGCCGATCGCGACCAGCGACACCTCATGGCGCTCGACCAGATCGGCCAGCGTCGCCAGCGCCTCGTCCCAGCGCTTCTGCGGCGCATGCGGGTAGATGACCGCCTGCTCGAGGAAGCGGCCGGTGGCATCGACCACGGCGACCTTGCATCCGGTGCGCTGACCGGGGTCGAGCCCCAGCGTGGTGCGCGGTCCGGCCGGCGCCGCCAGCAGCAGGTCCTTGAGGTTGGCGGCGAATACATCGATCGCCTCCTGCTCGGCCCGCTCCCGCAGCCGTCCCATCAATTCGGTTTCGAGGTGGGTGTAGAGCTTGACGCGCCAGCTCCAGCGAACCACCTCCTTCAACCAGCGCGAAGCGGGCTGCTCGGCGCCGAGATCGATGCCGACGTGGCGCGCGATCGCCACTTCGGCGGGATGAATCGGCGCCTCGTCTTCTCCCGCCATCGTCAGCGAGAGCGACAGCACGCCCTCCTTGCGTCCGCGGAACATCGCCAGCGCCCGATGCGACGGCGTCCTGGCGAGGTTTTCGTCATGTTCGAAGTAGTCGGAGAACTTGGCGCCTTCCGTCTCCTTGCCCTTGACCACCCGGGCGCGAAGCTGCCCCTCTTCCCACAATCGCTCGCGCAGCCGGCCGACCAGTTCGGCCTCTTCGCTGAAGCGCTCCATCAGGATCTGCTTGGCCCCGTCCAGCGCGCTCCTGGCATCCTCGATGCCATGGCTCTCGCCGGTGGCACTATCGATGAACGCCGCCGCTTCACCGTCCGGATCGAGGCCGGGATCGGCCAGCAGCCGGTCCGCCAGCGGTTCCAGCCCCGCCTCCCGGGCGATCTGCGCCTTGGTCCGACGCTTCTTGCGATAGGGCAGATAGAGATCTTCCAGCCGCTGCTTGGTGGTGGCTGCCTCGAGCTCGGCGCGCAGCGCATCGGTCATCTGCCCCTGCTCGTCGATCGCCTGCAGGATCGCCTCGCGACGCTCTTCCATTTCGCGCAGATAGCGCAAGCGCTCTTCGAGTGCGCGCAGCTGGCCATCGTCGAGACCGCCGGTGACCTCCTTGCGGTAACGGGAGATGAACGGGACGGTGGCACCGCCATCCAGCAGTTCGACGGCGGCATTGACCTGATTGGAGCGAACGCCGAGCTCATCGGCGATCAACGCAATGATTGCGGTTTGAGTCTTGGACATGAAAACCATCACGATAGGTAGGATCGCGCCACGTTAGCACACCGGCGCGGGAGGCTCACACTCCGGCGGTATCGAAGTCGCACAAACCGGACGGGGATGGCCGATGGCCATCCCCGTCAGATACCGCACGGCTCGCGGCAGACAGCTCGACGAACCCGTCGGATACGGGCGGCAGAGCGTCTACAGCTGTCGGAGGCGCTACAGACGTCAGAGCGTCTGCGGGCCGGCCGCGACGATCGCGGCATCGACATCGTCGAACTTGGTGAAATTGGCGATGAACTTGGCCACCAGCGCATTCATCTGTTCGCGATAGGCCTCCTGGTCGCTCCAGGCATCACGCGGGTCGAGCAGCTTGGCATCGACCCCGTCCACCGCCAGCGGCACGTCGAGATTGAGCCCTTCGATATGCCGGGTCTCGATGTCCTTCAGGTCGCCTTCCTGGACCGCGCGAATGATGGCGCGAGTCGTCGGAATGCTGAAACGGCTGCCGCCCTGGCCGTAGGCCCCGCCACTCCAGCCGGTATTGACCAGGTAGACACGAGACTCGAAGGCCTCGATGCGCTTGATCAGCAGATCGGCGTATTCATGCGCCGGGCGCGGGAAGAACGGTGCGCCGAAGCAGGTCGAGAACGTCGCCTCCAGGCCGCTGGTGGAGCCCATCTCGGTCGAACCGACCTTGGCCGTGTAGCCGGACAGGAAGTGATAGGCCGCCGCTTCCTTGGAGAGCAGCGAGACCGGCGGCAGCACGCCGCTCATGTCGCAGGTCAGGAAGATGATCGCGCTCGGCTCGCCGGCGCGGTTTTCCTCGACGCGTTTCTCGACGAATTCCAGCGGATAACCGGCACGCCCGTTCTGGGTCAGGCTGTCGTCGGCATAGTCGGGCACCCGATCCTCTGTCAGCACCACGTTTTCCAGCACGGTGCCGAAACGGATGGCGTCCCAGATGATCGGCTCGTTCTTGCGCGACAGATCGATGGTCTTGGCATAGCAGCCACCCTCGAAGTTGAAGACAGTGCCTTCACCCCAGCCATGCTCGTCGTCGCCGATGAGATAGCGCTCCGGATCCGCCGACAACGTCGTCTTGCCGGTGCCGGACAGCCCGAAGAACAGCGTGGTTTCCCCGTCCTCGCCGACGTTGGCGCTGCAGTGCATCGGCAGCACGTCCTTCTCCGGCAACAGGAAGTTCTGCACCGAGAACATGGCCTTCTTCATCTCGCCCGCGTAACGCATGCCGGCCAGCAGCACCCGGCGGCGCGCGAAATTGATCATCACCGTGCTTTCGGAACGCGTGCCGTCACGCTGAGGATCGCAGACGAAGTCGGGGGCGCTCAGCACCGTCCACTCGCTCTTGTCCTTGGGGTTCCAGTTCTCCGGGCGCACGAAAAGGTTGCGCCCGTAGAGGTTGTGCCAGGCCTGCTGCGTGATGACACGAATCGGCAGGTAGTACTCCGGATCGGCGCCGACATGCAGCTCGGAGACGAAGGTATCGCCGCCCGCCAGGTAATCCTCGACCCGCTCCCACAGTGCATCGAACACGCCCGGCCCGATCGGGCGGTTGACCTGCCCCCAGTCGATCAGATCCGAGGTGGAGGGCTCGTCGACGATGAAGCGGTCCAGGGTGGACCGGCCAGTGCGCTCCCCCGTCTCCACCACCAATGCACCATTGGCGGCCAGCACGCCTTCTCCTCTTGCGAGGGCATATTCGACCAGCTCGGCCGTGGTCAAATTGGAGTGCGCTTTCGCGGGGCGGGAATCGCCGGCAGCCTGGAACGAGGCTTGAGAGGTGGTCATTATCCGGTCCTGGGCGCTGAGGCCTCTGTTTTCGTGTCGTTTCACAGCGTTGAAGGCCCGCCGCTGCGACGCCTGGCGGGCGAAAAAGGATCGTCATTATGGCAAAAAGCGCCCGGCGCGCAAACGCCGGGCGCCCGGGGCCGATTCCGCTCTGATCAAGGCGCCTGACGTTGCCGAGCGCCCAGCTCAGTGCAGCGTCGGCGATGGCGCCTGGGGCGAGTCGATGATCGCCTCGATTTCTGCCGCACTAAAATGGTACCGGGTATGACAAAAATGGCACTGCGTATCGATCGCCTTCTGCTCGTCCAGAATGCTGCGCAGCTCATCGGCCCCGAAAGTATGCAAGGCGTTGGCGATGCGCTCCCGCGAGCAGGTGCAGCCGAACGCCAGCGCCTTGGGCGTAAAGACCCGCGTGGTCTCTTCATGGAAGAGCCGGTACAGCACGTCCTGGGCCGGCAGCGCCAGCATCTCGTCGTCGGTGATGGTGGACGCGAGGTGGACGACACGCTCCCAGGCATCGGGATCCTTGTTGGAAGCGTCGTCCGGCAGCTGCTGCAACAGCAGGCCGGCACTGCGCTGGCCGTCGGCGCTCAGCCACAGGCGCGTCGCCAACTGCTCCGACTGCGCGAAGTAGGCCTCCAGGCAACTCGCCAGATGGTCGTGCTCCAGCGCCACGATGCCCTGATAGCGGTTGCCCTCGGCGGGATCGAGGGTGATGACGATCTGGCCGTCGCCGACCAGCTGTCGCAGCGTGGCGTTGTCGGCGAATACCTGGCTCTCGTCATAGCGGGCGATGGCCCGCAGCTGGCCGCCCGGGTTGGACTCGGCCATCAGCACGTCGACGCCCTGCTTGCCCCGGATCTCCAGGCTGACCGTGCCATCGAGCTTGACCGTCTCGGTCAGCAGGGCCACGGCGCTCAACAGCTCTCCCAGCTGGTAGCGGATCGGCTCGGGGTAGTCCTGGCGCTCGAGCACTTCCCGGTAGGCGGACTCCAGTTGCACGATCTCGCCACGCACGTTGGTATCGTCGAATAGAAAACGCTGGATTTCATCGTTCATGAATCATGTCTCGTCGGACGCCGGGCGAATCGCTGACGATCGCCCGGCAATGGCAGATAGGGGGTTGGCAGGCAGTTCACGGCGTCAGTGCGCCAGACGTTCAGTCGTCGGTGTGCTGACGCTGGAAGCGGTGGATATCGCGACGCTGGCGCTTGTCCGGTCGCTTGATCGGCGGCTGCATCACCTGATTGGCCAGCTTTCGCTGATGCGCTTCCCGCGCGCGACGGTCGATGCTGTCGGGAGTTTCGGCATAGAGTTGCTGCGCCTCGGGCGCGCCGCGGCGCTGGTCGGACAGCGCCAGAACCTCGACGGTCGCGTTGTCCCAGCCTTGCGGCACCTCGATCAGCGCCCCGACCTCGACATTCCTGCTGGTCTTGACGCGGTTGCCGTTGTAGCGGACCTTGCCGCCTTCGATCGCTTTCTTGGCCAGCTGGCGCGTCTTGAAGAATCGCGCCGCCCACAGCCATTTATCGATACGTACTGTTTCACTCATGGTCTATCACCTCGACTCGCCTGGCAGCCGGTCGGGCTTGACCGATCGTCGCGAGAAAAACGGATTTTGAGTCAAGTTCATCGATCGGATAAGGCGAATAGCTCGCTATTTAACGCATCCGATCGAATAAATTGGCCAAAAGGCCGGAATTCGCAGCAGATCAGCGTTAAGTCCGACAGGCTGCTAGATGGGGGTCGCTGGCCATCGCTTCAAGCCGGCGTTTCGGGCAGCAGTGACGCGAAGCGATCGACGACGGTGAATGCCGGATGCGCACTACCGGGCTTGCGGCTGTCGGGCTGATGGATGCCCAGCAGGTGACGGATGCCGTAACCTCGGGCGCACGCCAGCACATCGGTGTTGTCATCGATGAACAGGCTGCGTGCGGGGTCGAACGGATGCAACGCCTGCATCGCGTCCCAGAACGCCGGCTGCTCCTTGGGCGCCCCCACGTCCGCGGAAGAGACGATACGGTCGACATAGCGGTCCAGCCCGGTCAACGGCAGCTTGAGCCCGAGACTCTCGCGATCGGCGTTGGTGGCCAGCACGACGTCCACCGGTGCGGCCTTGAGCCACTCCATGAACGCCAGCGCGTCGGCGCGCCAGCCGATCAGGTGCGCGACCTCGCGCTTGAGCGCGACGATATCCAGCGACAGTTCGCGGCTCCAGTGCGCCAGGCTGTACCAGTCCAGCGTTCCGCGGGCGTCGAGGATCCGCGTTTCCAGGGCGGTGCGATGCGAGTCGTCGAGACGATGCAGTTCCACGTAGCGACGCGGCAGATGCTCCAGCCAGAAGTGGCTATCGAAATGTAGATCGAGCAGGGTACCGTCCATATCCAGGAAAACGGTATCGATGGCGTTCCAATCGAGCATCGGCGGCGTCTCGGCAATCGGTAAAAAGAAACTTCCCGTGCGGTGCTTCCATTGCCGCACGGGCGGCATGGGCGTTTCCCCCACGAGCAAGCATCGATTATTGTACCCAGTGCAACCCGCCCGATGCACGGAGGCCCTATGGCGCCGACAGACTCTCCCTCGTTTCCCTTGACCAAGCCGACGATTCTCGAACGGCGCCACATGGCCCAGAGCGAACTGTTTGCCATCGAATCGCTCGACCTGCGCTTCGCCAACGGGGCGGAGCGAACGTTCGAACGCCTGAAAGGCAAGGGACGCGGCGCGGTAATGCTGGTGGCGATGCCGGACCCCGATCATGTACTGCTGATTCGCGAATACGCGGCAGGCTTCGATGAGTACACGCTCACCCTGCCCAAGGGATTGGTCGACCCGGGCGAAGACATCATCACGGCCGCCAATCGGGAACTCATGGAAGAGTGCGGCTTCGGCGCCAACCGCATCGAGCCGCTGGTGGAGCTGTCGCTGGCGCCCAACTACATGAATCATCGCATGCAGGTGATGCTGGCCAGCGACCTGTACGAAAAACGCCTGGAGGGAGACGAACCCGAGCCGCTGATCGTCGAGACCCACGCCATCGACGATATCATCGGACTATTGGCCCGCGACGACTTCCACGAAGGCCGCGCCATCGCTGCCCTGTTCATCGCCCGCGAGAAACTGCGCAGCGAACGCGAATCCGACAGCTGGTGGTGAACGTCGCCGCAGCCGCGGGCGGTCCCTCTCTCCCGCCTCTCGACACATGACAAGAAAACGACCCCCGCCCCGCTGAGCGGGACGAGGGTCGAGCAGTAAGACCAGCTATCAGCTTCTATCGCGAAGCGACGGGCAACATCAGTTCGGGTTGACGTCCTGCGCGGAATCGATGCCGTGGTTACCTTCCATGTCGTCTTCCATCGGCCCTTGCGCGGCAGAAGTATCCTGGGCGGTACCGCCCTCGGCTTTCAGGCTGCCCGGCTGGGTATTGGCAGAACCTGTCTGGCTGTTGGCTTCATCGGGCAGGTTGTTTTCTGCCGGCAGCGAACCACTCGTCTGACCGGAAGCCGTACCACCCTGAACCTTGGTAGGCGAGGAACCGCCGGACTGGGTATTGGCCGAACCCGTCTCCGGGCTGACGCTTGGCGCCTGCTCCTGAGCGAAGGCACCCGCGGTCGGCAGAGCGATCAAGGCGGCAAAAATGGCTGCGTTAAGCTTTTTCATGTGAATCCTCCATAATTCATCTTGGCTCGCAACACGATCCCGGCAACCGTCGCCAATGCTGCCCGTGTCACGAGAGCTTGCCTGAGCAATCTATACAAAACCTAGACACTAACTCGGCACTTGGCAAATTTCAGCGGCCGCTTTTCCTACGCTGTCGTAACATTCGATAAAGCGTCGAGCTGCCGGCGACAGCTCTCGATCACGCCGCCAGAGCAGCTCGAAGGCGGGATTGCGCGTTCTGAAAAGATAGTTCACCCGCGCCACATGACCCCGCGCCACCTGCTCCCGCGCGATACGTTCCGGCAACAGCGCCAGCACCCCGTCGTCCCGTTCCAGCATGGCCAGGATGGCGTAGGTAGACGAGATCTCGATCGACTGTACCGGCTGCGAGAGGCCCGCGGCGACGAACTCCTGCTCCAGCATCCTCGGCATGCTGACGGGATAGACGATCCACGCCTGCCTGGCCAGGGTGGTGAAATCGGGCTCGTCGACCTTCACCAGCGGATGCGCGGGGTTGGCGACCACCCAGAGCGGTTCGGGAAAGTGCCCGTGGCAATGGTAATCGCCCGGGCGCCGCCCGAAGTTGGAACGACACAGGGCGACATCGATCCGCCCCTCGTCGAGCAGGCGCAGCAGCCCCTCGCTGGTATCCTCGATCACCTGCAACGACAGCGAAGGCTGCTCGGCGCGAACCTTGACGATGGCCTCGACGATCGCCGCGATGGCGCCCATCGTTCCCCCCACCGCCAGATGCCCGCCGAAGCCCTGCTGGATACCGATCATCTCCTCGCGCAGATGCGCCACGTCGGTCTGGATCAGCCTCGCGTAGCGCACCACGCAGCGCCCCAGATCGTTGGCCTCCAGCCCCCGCGCGCTACGCAGGAATAGTGGCGCGCCCAGCGTCGACTCGATCTCGTTCAGCGCCCGTGTCGCGCCGGGCTGGGAAATCGCCACCTGCTCGGCGGCCTTGTGAATCGACCCGCACTCGTCGAGCGCCATCAGCAAGCGCAACTGGCGCAAGCGCAGACGCGACATCAGGGTTTCCAGCGTCGGGGGCATCGACGACTCCTCTCGCTTGCGACGCGATCCATAATTGAGACTTTGGGCGAATGCACGGCCGTTATCACTCGATCAGCAACTCTCAGTGGTGGGGCACACCGTGACCGGATAGGGTGTGGCTACCACCAGAATCATAATAAACAACTGATTAAAAAAGGCTTTGACCCGAAGCCGCATAGACCAAAGTGGCACAAGCCGCCCGAGGAGCCAACTCATGGCACTGATCGAACACACCACCGAGGCCCCCGCCTCGATTATCCGCCTGCACGAACGCGATGATGTCGTCATCGCGCGTACGCCGCTGCCCGAAGGTACCGAAGTCCTGCCGGGCATCGTCCTGACAACCGCCGTGCCCGCCGCCCACAAGATCGCCATTCGAGCCCTGGACAGCGGAGACATGGTTCGCCGCTACGGCCAGATCATCGGTCGCGCCATCCGTCCCATCTCGCCCGGCGATCATGTCCACGTCCACAATCTCGGCATCGGCGACCTGGAAGGCGCCGGCCATGAACAGGGCGATGTGAAAGGCTATTCGAAGGGCTATTCCAAGGACTATTCCAAGGACTATGCCATCGGCAGCGAGGCCACGCCCGTCGAGCGGATCTCCCCCGCCGCCACTTTCATGGGAATTCAACGGGCGGATGGCCGTGTCGCGACGCGCAATTACATCGGCATTCTTACCTCGGTCAACTGTTCCGCCACGGTCGCTCACGCCATCGCCGATCATTTCCGGCGCGACGTCCATCCCGAGGCGATGGCACCCTACCCCAACGTGGATGGCGTGGTCGCCCTGACTCACGGCGTGGGCTGTGCGGTGGCGGCGGATGGCGAGGCACTGGAGATGCTGCGGCGGACGCTCGCCGGCTACGCACGCCACGTCAACTTCGCCGCCGTGCTGGTCATCGGCCTCGGCTGCGAAACCAATCAGATCGACGCGCTGATCGAGTCCCAGGGTCTGAAGCCCGGCCCCAAACTGCACCCCTTCACTATCCAGCAGATCGGCGGCACCACCAAGGCGATCGCCGAGGGCATCCGCCATATCGAGCAACTGCTGAACGAAGCCAACCAGGTCGAACGGACACCCTGCTCGGTCGAACATCTGCGGGTCGCGCTGCAGTGCGGTGGCTCCGACGGCTACTCCGGCATCACCGCCAACCCTGCCCTGGGCGCCGCCGTGGACCGGCTGATCGCCCACGGCGGGAGCGCCGTACTGGCCGAAACACCGGAAGTCTACGGCGCCGAACACCTGCTGACGCGCCGGGCGGTCACCCCTGCCGTGGCCCACAAGCTGATCGAGCGTATCCACTGGTGGGAGGAGTTCTGCCGGATTCGCGGCGCTTCGCTCGACAACAACCCGTCGGCCGGCAACAAGGCCGGCGGCCTGACCACGATTCTCGAGAAGTCGCTGGGCGCGGTGGCCAAGGCCGGCACCACGCCGCTGGTCGAGGTTCTCGAGTACGCCGAACCCATGCGCGAACGCGGCCTGGCCTTCATGGACTCCCCCGGCTTCGATCCGGTCTCGGTCACCGGCCAGGTCGCCAGCGGCTGCAACCTCATCGCCTTCACTACCGGTCGCGGCAGCGCTTTCGGCTGCGCGCCGGTCCCCTCCATGAAGCTTTCCACCAATAGCGCGCTATGGCGCCATCAGTCGGACGACATGGATATCAACTGCGGCGCGCTGATCGACGGCGAGATCGATATGGAAACTCTCGGCGAGCAGATCTTCCAGCGCTTTCTGGCGCTGGCTTCCGGCGAACGCAGCCGCAGCGAACGTCACGGCTATGGGCAACAGGAGTTCGTGCCCTGGCAGATCGGCGTCATTACCTGAGAGCCAGGATCACCGGTTGTCGAGAGCAAACGACCCGAGCCAGCACCTGCTGGCTCGGGTCGTTTCGGATACGCCGCAACGGGTTCGACGTACGTCAGGCCAGGCTAACGAACTGCCCCGACTCGGCACTCTGGATGCCGGCCTCCAGCACCCGCATCACCTCCAGCGCAGCCTCCGCCGTCACCGGCAGCGGCGAACCGCTGCGAATGGCGTCGCGAACGCCAGCGTAGTAGGCCAGATAGTTCCCGGGCAGGGTCGGCACCTCGTGCAGTTCCGGCTGAATGCCCTCACGCACCTGGCCGATCGTCATCATGCCGTGGCGCCAGTCCTCTCCCCAGTGCGGCGATGGCAGGCGGTCGCCGCGCTTGAGCATGTCCTCCTGCGGGTCGAGGCCATGCTTGACGTAGCTGGCCCGCGTGCCATGAACGGTGAAGCGAGCCCCGGGCGCCGACACCAGCGTGCCGCCATGCAGTATCACGCGACATTCCCGATAACGGAGGACGGCATGGAAGTAGTCGTCGACCTTTGCCCCCTCGCGCTGACAGGCCAGATCGAGCGAGATCGCCTCCGGCGTGCCGAACAGGACCAAGGCCTGGTCGAGCAGATGGGAGCCGAGATCGAACCAGGCGCCGGCGCCGGGCGCGGGATCCTCGCGCCAGCGCTGCGCGACATCCGGGCGGAAGCGATCGAAATGCGACTCGAAATGCACGATTCGGCCCAGCGACTGGCTGTCGATGAGATTACGCACGGTCAGGAAATCCGAGTCCCAGCGCCGGTTGTGAAATACCGACAACAAGCGCTTGGCCTTGGCGGCCTGATCGCACAGCTTGCGGGCTTCATCCAGCGTCACGGTGAACGGCTTGTCGACGACGACATGCTTGCCCGCGGCCAGCGCCTCGCTGACCAGCGAGTAGTGCGTCGCATTCGGCGTGGGAATGACGACCAGATCGATATCGTCGCGAGCGAACAGCGCCAGCGGCGTCGACTCCACCGGCACGCTCGGCCAGTCGGCATGGACCTTGTCGGCGTCCCGGCTCGCCACGGCGACCAGTGAAAGCCCGTCCTGCGCGGTGATCAAAGGCGCGTGGAACCGTTTGCTGGCCATGCCGTAGCCGACCAGCCCCACACGGATGAGTCCCTTCATGCTGCGTCCCTTAGAGATGAATTCCTGATCGCTTCGCTGGAAAAACCGGCGAAACGCACTTCCGTCTAGGATATCCCATGCGGGATCGCAATGATTCACCTCGAAAAAAGCCTTCGAGACGCAGAATTCAACGCTACCCACACCGCCCGGCACGGTCATGGCAGCGGCACAAGGCCGAACCTCAAGCCCTGACCGGCACCAGCGGTGACCGGCGCTGCTGCCACGCCGTGGGCAATCTCGCCTCCAGCCAGTGGCGTATCGGTGCCACCACGAAGCGCTGCATCAGAAGCGCCAGGACGACGATCAGCGCCAGATGAAACGCCATCGTCCACAGCGGAATCGCGAACTTGAGCGCCACATTGCTGCTATCGGCGATCCAGCTTTCGTGCCATCGCTGCAGCAGCCAGCGCGTTCCTCTCGCCATCGGGCCGATCAGCGGCGTATGCAATGCGAAGATGCACAGTGCCGACTCTCCCAACCGCTGCGCCCAGACCCGTACCATCGCGCTGCTCGGCGCAGCGAACGCACAAACGCTGAGCAGCACCAAAGCCTGAAATGGCAGCAACAGGCCATTGTGAGTCAAGTAATACAGGTGCAGGCCATCCAGCTTGAGCAACCACGCCCCGATCGGCACTCCGCACAAACCGAGCGTGAGCAGCGGATAGCGAAAGCGTCGGAAGGTCTCGCTCACCCGTTCCGATTGCCAGGCCCGGTAGAGCAGGATGCCGGCCAGGAACTCGGGGAGCCGAAACAGCGGATTGCGGTGGAGAACGCCCACCGTCACGTAGTCGAATGAGCCTGCCAGCGTCGCCACGAGCGGCCCCAAAGCGTAGAGCCCCCAGACGCCCAGCAGCACCAGCCCCCAGCGCTGAACCCGCATCAGCCTCGGCGCCAGCCACGGGAAGCAGGCATAGAAGAAGAGTAACGCCGAGATTGACCAGGACGCGCCGTTCAGCCACAGGAAGCGCGGCTCCCAGGCCTGCAGCAGCGTCAGCTGCAGCGCGATATGGCCCAACGCACTCGGCCAGGAAAGACGATCCGAAAACGCGGCTCGCGCTTCATCGCTCAGCGGGTAATAGGGGTGCGAGTTGAAGTAGACGTAAACCCCTTCCGGACGAATGGGGTACTGCAGCAACAGCAGCCCGATCGACAGCAGCATCGTCAGCACATGAATCGGGTAGAGATTGCACAGCCGCTTGGCAACGAAGGCCGGGCCGTGCATCTTCATCTCTCCCGCATGGTCCAGCGCCACGTGGGCGAGCAGGAAGCCGGACAGCATGAAGAACGTGCTGGTGGCGAAGAAACCCATGCCGACGAAACTTCTCACCATGTCGGGCATTTCGCTGTAGATACCGCCGAAGTGATAGGCGACCATCCACAGCGCCATCAGGAAGCGAAGCCACTCCAGCCCGTAATATCGTTGCCGCTTGATCGTGGACACGAAGCCACCTCCTTCACAACGCCGGATTGCGTCTGACGTCCCGAGCCGCCCAATAAGACCCAAGAGGCAACCTGGAACGATTGATATCGCGGCGAGCGCCGATGGAGCAGCCAGCCAGTCGAGTCGATAGCGAGGAATCAGCGGAAAAGCGGTACCGGGGATCGGTCGAACCACGGTCATCGGGGAATGCCCCGCTATCGTCGCCAAAGCGTAACCAAACGGCAACGGAAATCATCTGACTGTGTCGTCAATCACGGGGTTTTACACAAATCATTGAGCCTTGTCGCCAGACGACGACAGGTTTCCCGCGACTCGACCTGACAACTTTCGACACAGATGCGCTAAGCTCTGTCTGAAAACGCGAACCGACCCGACCGTCGGCCAGACATCATCTCTTTCTCTTCGCTCGGCGTCGGCGCTTCTCACCTATCCCGGATCAGGAGCCAGCATGAGTCACAATCCCCCCGTCGCTTTCATTACCGGTGCCACCTCAGGGTTCGGGCGTGCCTGCGCCCATCGCTTTGCCGAGGCGGGCTGGGCCCTGGTGCTGACCGGCCGCCGGCAGGAACGCCTGGAAGCGGTCAAGCAGCAGCTGGAAGACAAGGTCCCGGTTCATGTCGCCACGCTGGACGTTCGCGAGCGCGACGGCGTCGCCCAAGTGGTCGAGGAACTGCCGCCGGCGTTCAAGGCCGTCAAGGTGCTGGTGAACAACGCCGGGCTGGCCCTGGGTGCCGGCCCGGCCCAGGAAGCGAATCTGGAGGACTGGCAGACCGTCATCGACACCAACATCACCGGCCTGGTCAACGTGACGCGCACGCTGCTGCCGACGCTGATCGAGGTCGGCCGCGGCGCGGCCATCATCAACATCAGTTCCACCGCCGCGCTATGGCCCTATCCGGGCAGCCACGTCTACGGCGCGTCCAAGGCATTCGTCAACCAGTTCTCCTACAACCTGCGCTGCGACCTCAAAGGCACCGGCGTTCGCGTCACCGACATCGCGCCCGGGATGTCGGAAACCGAGTTCACGCTGGTACGGATGAAAGGCGACCAGAGCGCCCACGACAAGCTCTATGGCGGCGTGGAGCCGATCCAGCCGGAAGACGTCGCCGAACAGGTCTTTCTGGCCGCGACGCTGCCGCCGCACCTCAACATCAACCGGCTCGAGCTCATGCCCGTGTGCCAGTCGTGGGCCGGGCTCTCGGTAGATCGGGACTGACCGACGGCCGACGACAAGCCGGCAAGCCCCGACGTCGCTGGCAATATCCCGCCGGTCGGGGCACTCTCGAAGACGGGTCACGCCTGCTACCGGGCGCCATCTCCACAACCACAGTCATTTCCAGAACCACAGCCATCTCTACAATCACGGCTATCTTCATAATCACAACAATGAGATCGACATGTCTGACGTTTCTCCCGCCGCCGCGACGACCGAGCGCGAGCGGCCACCTCTGTGGTTGACCGCCGCCCCCGGCCTGTTCCTGCTGCTGTGGTCCCTGGGATTCCCGGTCGCGAAGATCGGCACCCAGCACGTGGACCCGTTGCTGTTTCTGGGTTTGCGATTCGTGCTCGTGCTGGCGATCATGCTGCCGATCTGGCTGTGGCTGCGCCCGCCGATGCCGACCCGGCCGAGCGCCTGGGGCCATCAGGCCGTGGTCGGGTTCCTGATCCAGACCGTCTACTTCGGATGTTGCTACAGTGCCTTCGCTCTCGGCAGCTCCGCCGGCGTCGTGGCGCTGGTCGTCTCGCTACAGCCGATCCTGGTCGCCCTCGCCGCGCCGGCAATGGTGGGAGAAACCATCGGCACGCGGCGCTGGCTCGGCTTCGGGCTGGGTTTCGTCGGCGCCGTGGTGGTGATTCTCGGTCGTTCGACGGTGGAAGGCGTCACGCTCAGCGGCCTGCTGCTGACCATCGCCGCCCTGCTCGGGATGAGCGGCGCGACACTCTACGAGAAGCGCTACGGCCAGCCGCTGCACCCGGTCAGCGCCAACCTGATCCAATACGCCACCGGGCTGGTCACGACACTGCCGCTGATCGTGCTGTTCGGCCACTTCACGCTCGACTGGGATGGCGCGCTCGTCGGGTCGCTGGCCTACCTGGTCATCGGCAATTCCCTGATCGCCATCTCGCTGCTGCTGGCGATGATCCGGCGGGGCGAAGCTTCGCGGGTATCGGCACTCTTCTATCTGGTGCCGCCCTGCGCCGCGCTGTTCTCCTGGTGGCTGATCGACGAGCCCATGCCACCGATCTCGTGGCTGGGCATGGCCATCGCCGCCGCCGGCGTCGCCCTGGTCAGCCGCAAGCCCCGCAACCGGCAAGCGTGATTCCGGCGACGGCGACCATTCGGCGCCTGACGATCAGCTCCCGGTTATCCACTCCTGGCATTCAACTCTTGGCGATCAGCAGCGCCCCGGCGCCGATCATCAGCGACCCGGCACCCCGATTGAGGCGCCGCTGGGCGCGGGAGGAACGAAAGATCCGCCGTGCCCGTGCCGCGCCGGCCGCGACCAGGCAGAGCCCGCCCATCAGGCCAACGACGGTCAGCGCTACCAATAGCGTCAGCGAAGAACCACCGAGCCGATCCAGATCGACGAAGGTCGGCAGGAACGCGATGTAGAACAGGATCACCTTGGGATTGGATGCGGAGATCAGAAAGCCCTGCATCATGCCGGCAAGCGACCCGCCGCTGGCGCCGGTCGCTGGCATCTCGTCATCCTGCGTCGGGCTCGTCCACAGCTTCCAGCCGAGATAGAACAGATAGAGCGCGCCCAGAACCCGGATCACGCCGAAGACTTCTCCCCAATGCTCGGCGAGGGTCGCCAGGCCGAAGGTGGCGAGCAGCAGGTAGAGCACGTCACTCAGCGTCATGCCCACCGCCAGCGAGAGGCAGCGGCGGAAGCCGGCATTCATACCGGTGGCGATCAGGGCGAACACGCCCGGGCCGGGCGTGATGGCGAACAGGAAGATCGCCAGAAGATAGGTAACGGCACTTTCGAATGTCATGAGGGTTCACGGGTCCGAGGTCGACGAGCGTCGATTGTCCACCTCGAAAAAGCGGCAGCGCAAGTGCGCTGCCGCTCGGGGTCGTTTTCGCGAACCGGAAGGCTCAGCAGTTGCCCTTCTTGGCCTGACCCGGCGGGCAGAAGTCACCGTCGCCGTGACCATGGCCGTGATCGCCATCGCCATCGCCGATGACGACCGGCGGTTCCGGATCGATCCGCGCCGGGTGATAGCTGCAAGCGCTCAGCAACACCATCGCCAGCAGCCCCCAGATCGCCGCGATCCTGTAGCACGACCGCTGTTTCTTCTCGTTCTGGGACACACCTTGCTCCTTGTTTTCATGCAGGTCGATGCCATGCCGACCGTCACGCCGGCCTCGTCGATCAGCGTAACACGAAGCCAGCCTCCGGCCGTTGTCTCCGCCGAGCTCCAACTCAACAACGTTTGGCCGACGCGCAGCAGATTGTAAACAGGCTCTCAGCGGCCGAACACGACCTTGGCCACATCCGGATAGACCTTGGCGAAGTGCACGGTCATCCCTGTCTTGAGATAGTCGGGCAGCTCGTCGTAGTCGCGCTTGTTGGCCTCCGGCAGGATCAGCTCGAAGATATCGCTGCGGCGCGCGGCGATCACCTTTTCGCGGATACCGCCCACCGGCAGTACCTGGCCGGTCAGCGTCAGCTCGCCGGTCATCGCCAGCGGGCGATCGATACTCTGGTTCCGGGCCAGCGACATCAGCGCCGTGGTCATGGTGACGCCCGCCGAGGGGCCGTCCTTCGGCGTCGCCCCTTCCGGCACGTGGAGGTGGACGAACGCCTCGTTGAAGAAGTCCGCATCGGCCCCGTACTCGCCCAGATGACCCAGCGTGTAGCTGTAGGCAATGTTGGCGGACTCCTGCATCACCTCGCCCAGCTTGCCGGTCAACTTGAAGCCGCGGGTCAATGCGTGGACCTTGGTCGCCTCGATGGGCAAGGTGGCGCCGCCCATCGCCGTCCAGGCCAGGCCGGTGACCACGCCCACGCCCTTGAGCACCTTCTCCTTGCGGAACAGTGGCGCGCCGAGGAACTCCTCCAGGTTGTTGACCGAGACCTTGACCGTCTCCTGATCCTGCTCGAGCATCTTGACCGCCGCCTTACGCACGATCCGATGGAGCTGCTTCTCCAGCTGGCGCACGCCGGCTTCCCGGGCATAGCCCTCGATCACCTGCTTGAGCGCGGCATCGGTCAGGTTGATGCGCTTCTTGGGAATACGGTCGCGCTCCAGCAGCTTCGGCCACAGGTGATGCTTGGCGATCGCCATCTTCTCTTCGGCGATATAGCCGGAGAGGCGGATCTGCTCCATGCGGTCGAGCAGCGGCCCGGGAATGGTATCGAGCTGGTTGGCCGTACACACGAACAGCACCTTGGAGAGATCCAGGCGCACATCAAGATAATGATCGAGAAAGTCGACGTTCTGCTCCGGGTCCAGCACCTCGAGCAGCGCCGAGGCGGGATCGCCCTGGAACGACTGCCCCATCTTGTCGATCTCGTCGAGCATGATCACCGGGTTCTCGACCTCGACCTCCTTGAGCGCCTGCACCAGCTTGCCGGGCATGGCGCCGATGTAGGTGCGGCGGTGCCCCTTGATCTCGGCCTCGTCGCGCATGCCGCCCACCGAGAAGCGATAGAACTTACGCCCCAGGGCATCGGCGATCGAACGTCCGACGGAAGTCTTGCCCACGCCGGGCGGGCCGACCAGCAGCACGATGGAGCCGCCGACATCGCCCTTGAACGATCCTTCGGCCAGGAACTCGATGATGCGCTCCTTGACGTCGGTGAGGCCGTCGTGGTCACGGTCCAGCACGCCGCGGGCGCGCTTGAGATCGAGCTGGTCCTCCGAGGTGATGCCCCAGGGCAGCGAAGTGAGCCAGTCGAGATAGTTGCGCGTGGTGCCATACTCCGGCGAGCCGGTTTCCAGCACCGACAGTTTGCCCAGCTCGTCGTCGATACGCTCCTGAACCCGCTCCGGCACCTGCAGGTTCTCGAGCCGATCACGGAAGGTATCGACGTCGCTCTCGCGGTCGTCCTTTGAGATGCCCAGCTCTTTCTGGATCACCTTGAGCTGCTCGCGCAGGAAGAATTCGCGCTGGCGCTCCTGCATCTGCGAATTGACCTGCTCGCTGATCTGGTTCTGCAGCTGCGCGACCTCGATCTCCTTGCGCAGCAGCGGCAGTACCTTCTGCATGCGATCCATGATCGGCAGCGTCTCGAGCACGCTCTGCAGCTCGCGACCCTTGGCCGAGGTAATGGCCGCGGCGAAGTCGGTCAGCGGACCCGGCTCGTGGGGGCTGAAGCGGTTGAGATAGCTCTTCAGTTCCTCGCCATAGAGCGGATTGATCGGCAGCAGCTCCTTGATGCCGTTGATGAGCGACATCGCATAGGCGCGGGCTTCCTCGGCCTCGGCATCGACCGGCTCGCGGGGATAGGAGACCTCGACCAGATACGGCGGCGTCTTCGACAGCCAGCGCTGGATGCGGAAGCGGCGCATGCCCTGGGCGATGAACTGGATCTGCTGCTCTTCGTTCTGGGCGCGGTGAACCTTCACCGCGGTACCGATCTCGGGGAAGCTGCCCGGGTTGAGTTCCTCGACCCCGACATCGCCGACGAACGCCACCCCCACCATGTGATGCGGCGTATTGGCGACCCGCTTCATGGTCTCTTCCCAGCGCTGACGCTGAATGATCAGCGGCTGCACCTGGGCCGGGAAGAACGGACGATTATGGATGGGGAGGAGATAGATTCGCTCCGGCAGATAATCGCCGGAGGGAACGACGGCGCCACTGGCCGATGAGTGTGACTTCTGATCATTGCCAGGTGTCTCCTGGCTGGCTTCGAAATAGTCCGCGGAATCCCGGTTATGATCGCTCATTATTCACCCTGAGTTCGTGGCCAGTGCTGGCCGAATGACCTAGGGATGCGGGCGCCGGGGCGGGAGTTCAAGTCGATGAGGGGAGATTGGTTCAGAAAACCGTGCCAGGCGCGAGAGCCTGGCACGGCCGGACCTTCGGATATCAGCCCGGATCGACCAGCAGCGGCACCAGCGGTATCTGCTGGCCATTGATGTCGAGCACGCCATCCGTCAGTTCGAGCTGCAGAGGGTCGCTGGTCAACGGCAGGCCCAGGAACATCATCAATAGCGCCGGCGCACCCTCCAGGGTCAGCCGCCCTTCCAGCCGCCGAACGACTTCGCGCTGAAGCGTATCGGCCGCCATCGTATCAAGATTCCAGCCTTCGATGCCCGCGCCGTCGACGCCGAGCTCGCCACTGCCGCGCATGTTCATGCCCAGCACCGGGCTATTGGCGGTCAGGCTATCCAGCGAAAGATGCGGCGAACCTGCCACCAGCGCCTGGATCGACGATCGAAGCGGCTGCAGCGCCGTCTGGAGCCTGGCGTCGTCCTCGCTATCGATGGCGGCCTGGATGTCGGCCAGATGCTCGTCCAGCGCTGCCACCAGCGACCGATAGGCGTCCCCATCGACATGATCCAGCGTCAGCGCGAAGCCGCCGTCGAAAATCGACTGGTCCTGCACCTGGGTGTCGCCCACGTTCGCCTGCAGCTGCATCACCAGCCGCTCGGCGTCGAGGTTGGCTTCCACGGCGTAGCGGACATCCTTGGAGACCACGCTCGGGCTGTCAGCGGGCGTGACCGTGGTCGTCGGAACGGTCAGCGACATCGCCTGGTGGAAGGCCTGGTCGTTGCCCTCGAACGTGCCGGACAGCGTGGTCCCTTCGATCAGGATATCGGTCTGGTCATCGGCCATTCGCAGCCGCGGCGCGTCTCCCTGAACGGTGACCTTGCCGTCGACCTGCTCGAGATCGAGCGTCAGCCCGGCGAAATCCAGCTGCATGTCTCGGGCCGCGGTGATCTCTCCAGCCCCGTCCTGCGTCGGCACGCTGACGGTCTGCGAGAAGCCCGGCAGCGTGAAGTGCGCTTCCAGCTTCTGCTCGCGGGTCAGGAAACGTCCGGTCCAGGTCATCGGGCCAGGGCTTGCGAGCACATCGCCGAACAGCGTCTCGCCGTCACTGCCCCGCACCTGCGCTTCACCGTTCAGCGTCGTCTCGAGCAGGCCGTGCCCCGCCTGGTAAGGCACCTCGACGACGACCGGGTCGGCATTCTGGGCCACCGCCATGTAACGCGCTTCGATGCGGCCGCTGGAATGAAACCAGCCGCTGTCGACATCATCGCGCGTGACCCGCCAATCGGGGCCGGCATCCAGTCGCGAGACCAGCTTTGCGATCTCGTCGTCGAAACGCTGGCTCGAATAAGCCTGGGCTCCCAGATAGCCAGCCCCGACCAACACGATCATGACCGCTCCCGCGATCATCCATTTACGCATGCGTTACTCCTGAGAGCGAAATTGGGAGGCTGACGGATCCACGGTTATCGCCGCTCGTGGCTCGTGGCTCGTGGCTCGTGGCTCGTGGCTCGTGGCTCGTGGCTCGTGGCTCGTGGCTCGTGGCTCGTGGCTCGTGGCTCGTGGCTCGTGGCTCGTGGCTCGTAGCTCGTGGCTCAATGCAGCCAGAACCACAGATGCATCGTGCTCCAGGCGTACACCCCGGCGAGGATATCGTCGAACATGATGCCGATGCCCCCGGCGACACGGCGGTCGACCCAGCGAATCGGCCAGGGCTTGAGGATGTCGAAGACGCGGAATACCACGAAGCCCCACAGCGCGGCCTCCCAGGAGAACGGCACTGCCGCCATGGTCAGCCAGTAGCCGACGAATTCGTCCCAGACGATCCCGGAATGGTCGTGGACGCCGAGATCGCGGGAGGTCGTCTCGCAGAGCCAGATGCCGACCAGCGTCGCCACGCCCATCAATCCCATGTAGATCGTGAGCGGCAATCCCGACAGCAGCCAGTAGAACGGGATCGCGGCCAGGGTACCGAAGGTTCCCGGCGCAAACGGCACGGCGCCGCTGCCCAGCCCGAACGCCAGGAAATGCGTCGGCCGACGCCATACACTCGTGGGCGCCCGGTTCATGAGGCGGTCTCCGGAAAGTGGTCCCACCCGCTGCGCTCGAGGTAGCGCGGAGGAATGCCCTGAATGCCTTCGCCCTCGATGATCCGCCCGATCGGCGTCAGCGGCAGATGTAGCGGAGCCAGGCGGCGCTGGGCTTCGGCAAGATCCGACTCCGCCAGCGTCACCAGCAGTTCATAGTCGTCACCGCCGTTGAGTACCCGCCCCCGGATCTCGTCCAGTTCGAGCGTCGCGCGCAACGGTGTCGCCAGCGGCAACGACTCGAGATCGAGACGCGCCCCCACGCCGGAGGCCACCAGTACGTGCTGCAGATCCGCCAGCAGGCCATCGGAAACATCGATCGCGCTACTGGCCAGCCCTCTCAGCGCTTCTCCCGCCGCCAGGCGCGGTTCGGGGCGAAGATAGGCCTCGAGCAGCGGATGCCCCGCCTCGCGTTCGCCCTGCTGCCAGCGCGTCAGCCCCGTGATCGCCCGCCCCGGATAGCCGGTTACCGCGACCAGATCCCCCGCCCGCGCCCCGCTGCGTCGTAACGCCTGGCCGGCCGGCAGCTCGCCATGCACCGTCACCCCGATCGTCAGCGCGCCGCGGGTCACGTCGCCGCCGACCAGCTCGCAGCCGCTGCGGGCGGCCAGTTCACGGAAGCCCTCGGCGAACGCCTCGAGCCACTCGGGGTCGGCCGCCGGCAGCGTCAGCGCCATGCAGCACCAGCGCGCTCTGGCGCCCATCGCCGCGAGATCGCTCAAGGCGACGGCCAGCGCACGATGGCCAATGGCCGCCGGCGGCGCGTCATGGGGGAAATGGACATCGACCACCGACGTATCGACACTGATCGCGAGCTGATGCCCCGGGGTGGGCGTAAGCACCGCACAGTCGTCACCATTGCCGACGACGACATCGCTCCGCTCGGCCGCCGCCGGGCGCGACAGATAGCGAGCGATCAGCTCGAATTCGCTCAACGAAGCGCGAGTCATGTCAACGACGGCGAGCAGCGACCTCGGCGCCCCGCAGCCGCGAGGCGAGCTTGTCGAGGATGCCGTTGACGTATTTATGACCATCGGTCGCGCCGAATATCTTGGCCAGCTCGACCCCCTCGTTGATGACGGCACGATAGGGCACTTCGGGCCGGCGCGACAATTCGTAGGTCCCGAGACGCAGGATCGCCAGCTCGATGCGATCCAGGTCTTCCAGGCGCCGGTCGAGCAGCGGCGCAATGGTGGCGTCCAGCTCGGCGCGATGGTTGGCCGTGTTGTGCAGCAGATCATGGAACAGCGCCTTGTCGGCGATCTCCATCACCTTGTGCCAGTTTTCGTGATCCTCGAGATCGTCATCGGCGATCTGCGAGCGGAACTCGGCCTCGACGGCAGTGACCGACTTGCCGGTCATCTGCCACTGGTAGAGCCCCTGGACCGCCAGTTCGCGGGCGGCGCGACGCGACTCCTGAGCCGGCGTCGGCTGTCGTGACGGTGAACTCATGCCTCGCCTCCCAGTCGCTTGAATAGAGATACCATTTCCATGGCCGCCATGGCCGCCTCGGTGCCCTTGTTGCCCGCCTTGGTGCCGGCGCGCTCGATGGCCTGATCGATCGAATTGACCGTCAGCACCCCGTTGGCGATGGGGGTCGAGAACTCCAGCTGCAGGCTGCTCAGCGAAGAATTGCAGTTGCCCGCCACGTATTCGAAGTGCGGCGTACCACCACGAATGACCGCGCCCAGCGCGACGACCGCATCGGGTCGAGATACCTGCAGCACGCGCTTGACCGCCAACGGCAGCTCCCAGGCGCCAGGGACATGAATCAGTTCGATGTTCTCTTCACTGACGCCGTGGCGCATCAGGCTATCGATGGCGCCTTCCACGAGGCTATCGACGACATGATGATTGAAACGGCCCACGACGATGGCATAACGGCCATCGACATCGGTGAACTGACCTTCCAGTTGAGCGATCGGTTGCATTATCGGGTTCCGGATACACTGCGCCAGAGTCGTCACGAATACGAATCTGGACGCGAAAAAAACAGTCTGATTGGCCGGCGCCAGAACCTAGGGCCTAGCGCGCGAAGCCGGCCATCTTATCATGGCCGCACGGCCTTACCATGCTCGCGACGGTTCCGGCTCGCGGCAGTTAGGGCTCGAATCCCGTTCAGGCGTCGCCGCTGACCAGCTCGACCACTTCCAGATCGAAACCGGAGAGGGCCGAGAAACGCCACGGCGAACTCAACAGACGCATCTTGCCGACGCCGAGCTGGCGCAGGATCTGCGCCCCGGTGCCGATCGACAGAAAATTCCCCGATCCGTCGGCGGCACTGGAACGCGGCGCCGGGCGATGCCCCAGCAGGACATCGAGCTGCTGCCTGAAATCCCCCTGGGGGCGCGCCTCGTCGAGTAGTACGAAGACGCCCGCCTCCGCCCGACCGATCTCGGCCAGCGCGGTGTGAGCCGTCCAGTGGCTGTCCGCACGACACAGCGCGAGCAGGTCACGCAGCGTGTCGCCGCCATGCACGCGCACCGTCGTCGGCGTGGCGTGTTCGGGCTCGCCCTTCACCAGCGCCAGATGGTGCCGATCCTGAATGGTGTCGTGGAAGACATGCAGGGTCATGTCGCCGAACGCGGTCTGCACCGGCGTCTGCTCGACCGCCTCGACGGTACGCTCGTTGAGCATGCGATAGTGGATCAAATCGGCGATGGTACCGATCTTGATGTCATGCTCGGCGGCGAAGCGTTCGAGCTCCGGCCGGCGCGCCATGCTGCCGTCCTCGTTCATGATCTCGCAGATCACGCCGGTGGCCTCGAAGCCGGCCATGGCGGCCAGGTCGCAGGCCGCCTCGGTGTGACCGGCGCGACGCAGGACGCCGCCCGGCTCCGCCATCAGCGGGAAGATATGCCCGGGCTGGACGATATCTTCCGGCCGCGCGCCCCGCGCCGCCGCGGCACGCACGGTGAGCGCGCGATCCGCCGCGGAGATTCCCGTGGTGACGCCGGTGGCCGCCTCGATCGAGACGGTGAACTTGGTGCCGTAGCCGGAGCCGTTGTCGCTGACCATCAGCGGCAGCTTCAGCTGCTGGCAGCGCGCCTTCGACATCGGCTGGCAGATCAGGCCGCGAGCGTGACGCGCCATGAAATTGATATGGTCGGCCTCGACGCACTCGGCCGCCATGATGATGTCGCCTTCGTTCTCGCGGTCCTCGTCATCCATGAGGATGACCATCCTGCCTTGCCGAATCTCTTCGACCAGGACCTCGATACTGGCCAGCTGGTTCGATTGCGTTGTCGTCATTGCTGATTCATCCACGGAAACCGCCATCTGCTGAAACCACCGTCCAACGAGGCCAGAGAGGCTCGATGCGGCACAGCCTACCTGTCGCGAGACACGGACGCTACTGTCGGATGACGGCGACACGTCCCTGCCCTTTCACTGTGCGCGGCCTGCCCGCTCACCTCACCCCGCCTTGATCGGACGCCCTGACAGGTCGTGCCGAAATATGCCAATCCTCGCCCACCGCGCGGATGTCGTCGATCTCCAGCCGCCGCTGCTGGCTCATCGACATCAGCCCCGGCAGGGCGAAGAGCGGCCGCGCCTCGCTGCCCAGCAGCGTCGGCGCCATGAACAGTTCGAGCCGGTCGACGCAGTCCGCCTCCAGCAAGGCTCCGGCCAGGGTGGCGCCGGTTTCGACGAGCACCTCGTTGCATGCTTCCCGCGTGGCCAGATAGCGCAGCACGCCCGCGAACTCGACGCGCCCCTCGCCATTGGCCGGCATCAAGACCACCTCGGCGCCGGCCGCTTCGAGCTTGCGCCGTCGCTCGGTCATCTCCGGCTGGATTGTGAAGACCAGTGTCCGCCCCGGCTCGCTCAGGCAGGCCGCCGCCAGCGGCAGCCGCAGCTGGCTATCGAGGATCACCCGCAACGGCTGGCGCCGCGCAATCGCCTCGGCATCATCCAGCCCCAGTTGCCCGGCACGCACCGTCAGCCGGGAATCATCGAAGATGATCGACTCCACCCCGGACAGCACCGCGCTGGACGCGGCACGCAGACGCTGCACCTGCTGCCGCGCGGCCGGCCCGGTGATCCACTGGGATTCGCCGTTGGCCATTGCCGTGCGGCCGTCGAGGCTCATCGCCATCTTCAGCGTGACCCGCGGCAGCCCGTCACGCATGCGGCGAATGAAGCCGGGGTTGAGTCGTCGCGCGTCCTCCTCGAGCAGCCCGACCTCGACCTCGATGCCCGCTTCGCGCAGCATCGCGAAGCCTCGCCCGGAGACCTGCGGGTTGGGATCTTCCATCGCCGCGACCACCTTCGCCACGCCGGCATCGATCAGCGCCTGGCTGCAAGGGCCGGTGCGTCCGGTATGCGAGCAGGGCTCGAGGGTGACGTACGCCGTCGCGCCACGGGCCACCTCGCCGGCCATGCGCAGCGCGTTGACCTCGGCATGCGCCTCGCCGGCGCGCGCATGGAACCCTTCACCGACGATGCGGCCCTCCTTGACCAGCACGCAGCCGACTCGCGGATTGGGATCACAGGTATATTGTCCGTGCCAGGCAAGCTGAATCGCCCGCGCCATCCAGGCCGCCGGCGTCGTAGGCTCGGCGCGGGAGGCGTCCGGGGACAGGGACAGAGGCTCGGAACGGGACAGAGGTTCGGAATGGGACAGAGATTCGGAATGGGGAAAGGGCATGGCGGCTCGCTCGAAAAGACGGGGAGTCTGACAACGACAACAAGGGCGCCGGCTCAGCGAGGGTCGCCGTTGTCCTCCGAAGACACTGTCGGCTCCTGGGAAAGCCGATCGATCTCGGCACGAAACTCGTCGAGATCCTGAAAACGGCGATAGACCGAGGCAAAACGAATGTAGGCCACATGATCGAGACGCTGTAGGGCTTCCATCACCTCTTCCCCCACGGCACGCGCTTCGACTTCTCGATCGCCGCGTGCCCGCAGCCGCTGGCGAATTCGCTCGACAGCCGCCTCGAAGGACTCCACGCTGACCGGACGCTTCTCCAGTGCCAGCGCCATGCCGGCACGCATCTTCTGCTCGTCGAAGCTTTCCCGGGAGCCGTCGGACTTGACCACCCGCGGCATCACCAGTTCGGCGGTCTCGTAGGTCGTGAAGCGCTCCCCGCAACCGGCACACTGACGGCGACGACGCACTTGATCGCCCTCGGCCACCAGGCGGGAGTCGGTCACCTTGGTATCGTGCGCACCACAAAAAGGGCAATGCATCGTCGGGTCTACCTGTCAGCGTGGGCGATTTGGGAATCGCCGCTATTGTTAAGTGAACGAGAAAAAGCGATTAAATGAAGCAGAGAGTGTAACGGTTTGGGCAACATAGCGGAAACGCGCCGAAAAACGGCAGCGGTTTTCATGTTGGCCCGTCTTCTGCAAGGATATCGTGACAGTCCGCCACAACAACACCTTGATACGCACGTTGCGTACGCCAACCGCTGAAATCAGGAACCCCGCCCCATGCCCAGCCGTGCCGCGAACTACCCCGCGCTTTCCGAAGAAGCTTTCATCGAACGTGCCAGCGCGCGCCTGGAAGAGGTATACGGCCCCCGTCGCGACGAAATCATGCGCCGCCTGATGACGTTGCTGATGCACCAGCGCAGTGCACTGGATACGCTGCCAAGGCCGACATGGAGCGAGCGCGACCAGATTCTGATCACTTACGGCGATACCATCATCGACGGCGAGCGGCCGCCGCTGGAAGTGCTGGACGACTTTCTCGCCACGCGCCTCAACGGCACGTTCAGCGGCCTGCACATCCTGCCGTTCTTTCCCTGGAGCAGCGACGACGGCTTCTCGGTGATCCACTATCGCGAAGTGAACCCCAGCCTCGGCGACTGGCAGGATATCCGTCGGCTGGCGTCTCGGGTCGACCTGATGGTCGATCTGGTCATCAACCACGTCTCCCGCGACTCGCTGTGGTTCACCGACTATCTCTCCGGCACGCAGCCGGGGCGCGACTACTTCATCGAGATGGACCCGGAAACGGATCTCTCCATGGTCACGCGGCCGCGCAACTCGCCGCTGCTGGTGCCGGTCTCGACGCGACGCGGCACCCGCTACCTATGGGCGACCTTCTCCGAGGACCAGATCGACCTCAACTTCGCCAACCCGGACGTGCTGCTCGAGTTCGTCGGCATCCTGCTCTATTACGTCCAGCAGGGCGCGCGCATCATCCGTCTCGACGCGGTCACGTACCTGTGGAAGCAGGTCGGCACCAACTGCGTCCACCTGCCCCAGACCCACGCCATCGTGCGGCTGCTGCGGGCGATTCTGGATTTCATGGCGCCGGGCACGCTGCTGATCACCGAGACCAACGTGCCGCACCACGAAAACATGAGCTACTTTGGTCTTGAAAGGCTGGGTCCCGAACGGCCGGGTCTCGAACGACAGGGCCTCGAACGACAGGGTCTCGAACGACAGGGCCTCGAACGACAGGGCCTCGACCGCCTCGAAGACAAGCGCCCGATGCCCGACGAAGCGCACATGATCTACCAGTTCACGCTGCCGCCCCTGCTCGTGCATACCCTGACCAGCGGCGACGCCACGACCCTGAGCGACTGGGCGCGGAGCCTGCCGACGCTGCCGCCGGGCTGCACCTACTTCAACTTCACCGCCAGCCACGACGGCATCGGGGTCAGAGCGCTCGAGGGGCTGCTGCCGCAGCACGAGCTGGATATCATGCTCGAGCTGATGCACCGCTTCGGCGGTTACGTCAGCATGAAGACCAACCCGGACGGCAGCGACTCGCCCTACGAGATCAACATCACCTACTACGACGCCATGAAGGGCACCCGCCGAGGCGCCGATGCCTGGCAGGTCGAGCGCTTCCTGTGCAGCCAGAACCTGATGCTGGCGCTGCAGGGCATTCCCGGCGTCTACTTCCACAGCCTGACCGCGACGCTCAACGACCACGGCGGCGTCGAGCGCAGCGGCAAGCTGCGTTCGATCAATCGCCGCCGCTGGCCCAAGGAAGAGCTGGACGAACTCATCGACAGCCGCAGCACGCCGACCCGCGAGGCATTCACCTCGCTCAAGCGCCGGCTCAACATTCGTGCCAACGAACCCTGCTTTCACCCCGAAGCCGCCCAGCGCGTGCTCGATACCCCGCCCGGCATCTTCGCCATCGAGCGCGGCCCGCTGCCCAACGGTCGGCGTCTGCTGGCGATCTACAACATCAGCGATACCCGCCAGCCGCTGGAGATCGGCGAACTCGACGAAGGGGACTGGTACGACGTGCTCAAGGACGGCAAGCGCTGGAGCCCGCATCCGGAAGAACGCGACATCCTGCGCCCCTACCGTAGCCTGTGGCTGGTGCAGCCCTGACGCGCATCGGGGCGCGGTCGTGAAGGAAACGGCAACGGCCCCGACGCGGGCGATGAATCGAAACGATTGCACCGCCCGCATCGGCTGCCGTCCGGTCGGCGGGAGCGGCGTCTACACATCGCCGCTGTTATCCAGCTCCACCGCCTCATAGAGACGATCCTGCAGGTCGGGAATGGCGGCCTGCACCCGGTTCCAGCTGGGGATGAACGGCTTGTCGCGGGGCGATTCGAAGAACGCGGCGCCGGCCTGCATGATGTTGTCGGCGAACAGCTCCACCGCCGCCTCCTCGCTGTGGCGGTCGAGCTTGAGCCCGTTCATCGCCGCATCGTGATCGTAGGCTTCGATCAGATCCAGCGCCACGCGATAGTAGGTCGCCTTGACGGTACGGAAGCTCTCGACGCTCATCTCTACGCCAAGCGTCGCCAGCTTGCGATACATTGCCTTGGCGATATCCATGCTCATGCGGTTCAGGCCACCCGACGGATCGTCTTCCGATACCGGCTGATGCTTGTGGTCGTAGGCATCGGCGATATCGACCTGACACAGCCGCTTGGTCGAGAAGTTGCGGTGCACTTCCGAGAGCACGCCGATCTCCAGCCCCCAGTCGCTGGGAATGCGAATGCCATCGAGCACGTCGGCCCGCATCGAGAACTCACCGGAGATCGGATAACGGAAGCTGTCGAGATAGTCCAGGTAAGGCAGCGGCCCGTAGATCATCTTGAACGCCCGGATTAGCGGCGTGACCATCAACCGCGCCACGCGGCCGTTGAGCTTGCCGGAAGCAATCCGCGAGTAGTAACCCTTGCAGAACTCGTAGTGAAAACGCGGATTGGCCACCGGATAGATCAACCGGGCCAGCAGCCCGCGATCGTAGGTCACGATATCGCAGTCATGCAGCGCAACCGACTCGGCCTTGCCGGACGCGCGCACATAACCGGAGCAGTACCAGACGTTACAGCCTTTGCCCGGCTCCTGGGGGGCCAGATTCTCCTGGGCCAGCTCCTGATGCAGGGCCTGAAGACGCGGGCCGTCATTCCACAGAATTCGGTGGTGTTGCGGCAGGCGCGAAAAGAACTCGCGTGCCTTGAGGAACTGCTCGCGATCGGCGCGATCCAGACCAATGACGATCTCGCTGAGATAAGGCACCTTGCACAGCTCATCGACGATATGCGAAAGCGCCGGCCCTTCCAGCTCCGAATACAGCGACGGCAGGATCAACCCCATCGGCCGGCTGCGCGAGAACTGCTTGAGATCGGTTTCCAGTGCCTCCACCGAGCGGCGGGTGAGGTTGTGGAAATTGGTAACGATACCGTTCTGATAGAAATCACTCATGAGACACCCTCATCCTGTTGTCGGCTGGCGTCAGTCCTTGACGCCGGTTATCGGGATTATCCATCAATCGTCGGGATCGTTGTCGGCCCACCCCAGCTCCCGGGTTAGCCAATGAGAGACACCTTCCGACCAGCCCGTTGGCCCCTGGGCCTTGGTCCGATAGATCTGCGAGCCTTCCAGCGGCATCGGTTGGCCGTGACTGGCGGCGATGACGACCGCCATGTCGGTGGCTGCCAGCAGCGCCAGATCGTTGGGGCCATCCCCCAGACCGATCGTCCGCGGGCGATAGCCGCGCAACGCCTCGAAGCGCGCCACCAGCCAGTCCGACGCCTGCCCCTTGTCGACCGCGCCCATCACGTGCCAGAAGCGCCCGCCGCGGGTCAGGCGCAGGCCGTCGACACGCAGTGTCTCGTGCAATGCCTGCAGTTTGGCGTCGTCGTCTTCCCACACCAGCGGCTCGCTGCCTTCTCGCGTCATCGCCTGTTCGGCGCCGGCGGCGCTGAGCCCGGTCAGCGCCTGCACCTCGGCCAGATCCATCTCGCCCATGCGCCGAAAATTCAGGCCGTGGCGTTCACGGACCACGTCCAGGCGCCGTCGGATATAGTCGACGTCCATGCTCGGCGTCTTGACCACCAGGCCATCCGGCGAGGCAGGATCGCGATCCAGCCGCGCGTGCTGCCAGGAAGGCGGGAGCCCGATGACGGCACCGTTCTCGGCGATGAAAGGCGTATGTTCGAGCCCCAGCTCCTGGCGTAGCGCCAACAGCTCGGCGCGCGTCTTGCTGGTGGTGGGAATGATCGGGATCGCCTGTTGCTCCAGGCGCGTCAGCCAGGCCGATGCCGGCTGCCAGTCGTAGGTGTCGTGATCCAGCAGCGATCCATCGAGATCGGTAAACACCAACAGGGGTGGTTTGTTCAGGGCCGGCTGTGTCATGGCATCACCCGCATCGCTTCACCTCGTCATGTCGTACGCGATCGGCTGCTTGTCAGCAGACGTATAGGTGAAGGTAGCACGGATCATGCCAAACACGACGGCCCGAGACATCCATGGGTGTCTCGGGCCGTCGTCATCGGTTTCGTAGCTTCGGAACGCACAACAATACACCATCATGGTGCACTGCCGCGTACGCGCGCGCTGTTATCGCCCGTGGCGCGCAGCCACCGCCATGACCCCGGCCAGCGTGGCCCGGTCGCTGTCGACCGCCTCGACACGGATGCCGGCCGCTTCCAGCGCGATGGTATAGCTTTCACGCAGCGAATCGGCGCCGACCAGCCGCACGGTATCGAGCCCCGGGCGAGCCTGTCGCATCGCATACACCTCTTCTCCGATCAGCACGCCGGAGAGAAAGCTGCCCACCTGCTCTGCCTTCAGCTCGGCATAGAGATGCCGGCTGCGCGCCTCGAACAGCGCATGCATCACGCCGCCGGGGCAACCCGCCCGGGAAACGCCCAGCCGGAACGCCGACTCGTCGAACGGCGCCTCGTCGCGGGCCGGCTCTCCCAGCAAGGTGTGGAAGCGCACGGCATGGTAGAGCTCGCCGGTCATCACCGTGGTGAACTCGGTCATCCGGCCGCCGTCGAGCCGCGCCCACTTGCTGTGCGTACCCGGCAGACAGCAATCGCCGCTGTCGACACCCGCCAGCGCCAGCGCGCCGAATGCCTGGACCTCTTCGCCGCGCATCACGTCGACGTGCTCCGGCGTCACCTGCTTGACGCCCGGCACGATCCAGACGTTATCGAGCCCGGGCGCGGCGACCACGTTATCCGCCAGGTCGGCGGCCGTGGCCGGCAGCTCCAGCTGCGGCGCCTCGAACCAGCCCCGCGCCGAACCCACCATCCCGGCCAGATAGACCGGGACTGTTTCAGCGCCCGAAGCCGCGCCCTCAGCGCCCGAAGCCGCGCCCTCAGCGCCCGAAGCCGCACCTTCAGCGCCCGAAGCCGCACCTTCAGCGCCCGAAGCCGCGCCGCCGCCCTGCCGCCAGTCGTCGGTCTGCGAGGCGCAGTAATGCGGAAACTCGCTCTGGCTCAGCGCGCGCAGGCCGGAGGCCGAACGCCGGCTGTCCAGCACCTCGCCGCTGGCCGTGTCGACCAGAAACGCCCGGAAGTTGCTGGTGCCCCAGTCGACGACGATCAGGCGATCGGGTGCCTTGCCGCTCATGCGTCGGCCTCGCGTTCCAGCTGCTCAGCGTGGCTGGCGACTTCCCGCAGGCGGCGCCACTCCTCGACCAGCTCGGCGGCGATCCTGCCCACCTCGTCGGCGCTGCGTCCCGGCTTGTAGAGATTGCTGCCGAAGCCGAAGCCGGCCACGCCATGGGCATGCCACTCGCTCATGTTGCTCTTGTCGATACCGCCGACCGCCAGCACCGGCAGGCCCTTGGGCAGGATCGCGCTGATGGACTTGAGATAGCCCGTCCCCAGATCCGCCGCCGGGAACAGCTTGAGCGCGGTCGCCCCCGCCTTCGCCGCCGCCAGCGCCTCGCTCGGCGTCATGCAGCCGATCATCGGCGCCAGACCGTGCTCGACACCCGCCCGGATCACTTCAGGGTCGGTGTTGGGCGTGATCAGCAGCGGCGCCTCGAGCGATGCCAGCCGCTCGGCATGAATCGGATCCAGCACCGTGCCGGCACCGATCACCACGTCGTCCGGGCAGCGCCTGGCGATCGCCGCGATGCTGTCCCACGCCCGCGGCGAGTTGAGCGGAATCTCGATCAGCTTGAAGCCCGACGCCACCAGCGCATCGAACACCGCATCGATCTCCTCCGGCGTGATCCCGCGCAGGATCGCCACCAGCGGCCGCTCGCGCAGCGCCGTTTCGAGTGCAAACTTACGCGTCTCGTTCATTTCTCTCTCCTCGTTTCGGCACGTCCAACGCCGCATGATCGAGCGCAGCTCGCAGAGCGCCAGAAATTACCACTCTGCTATCGAACCATCCTCATGCGTCCACACCGGATTCCTCCAGCGATGGCCGACCTTGGAACGCTCCTCGACGAAGGCTTCGTCGATCTCGACGCCCAGCCCCGGCCCCTGCGGAATTGCGCAGTAACCGTCCTCGATCGCCAGGGCATTCTTGTCCACCAGGTAATCGAGCACGTCGTTGTCCCGATTGTAGTGGATGCCCATGCTCTGCTCCTGGATGAAGGCGTTGTGATTGACCGCATCCACGTGCAGCGAGGCGGCCAGGGTCAACGGCCCCAGCGGGCAGTGCGGCGCCAGCGCCACGTCGAAGCAGGAGGCCAGCGTGGCGATCTTCATCCCTTCGCTGATGCCGCCGCAATGGGAAAGATCGGGCTGGACGATGTCCACCATGCCCTCGACGAGCAGGTCGCGGAACTGGTAGCGGGTGTGCAGCCGCTCCCCCGTGGCGATGGGATACCCCAGGCCGCCGGCGATATGCTTGAGACTCGGCAGATGTTCCGGCAGCACCGGCTCTTCAACGAACATCGGATGATACGGCTCCAGCTCGCGCAGCAATGCCTTGGCCATGGGCCGATGCACGCGGCCGTGGAAATCGATGCCGATGCCCACGTCCGGCCCTACCGCGTCACGCGCCTCGGCGACACGGGCCACGGCTTCGTCCACCTTGGCGTGGGAGTCGACGATCGCCATCTCGGCGGTGCCGTTCATCTTGAAGGCGGTGAAGCCCTTGTCGACCAGTGCCTTGGCGCCGGCGCCGACATCGCTCGGCTTGTCGCCGCCGGTCCAGGCGTACATGCGCATCCTGTCGCGGCAGGCGCCACCCAGCAGCTGGTGAACCGGCACGCCGAGATCGCGCCCCTTGAGATCCCACAGCGCCTGGTCGATGCCGGCAATGGCGCTCATCAGAATCGGGCCGCCACGGTAGAAACCGGCGCGGTACATGATGTTCCACAGATGCTCGATGCGGCGCGGGTCCTGTCCGATCAGATAGTCGGAAAGCTCATGCACCGCCGCCTCGACGGTAGCGGCACGCCCCTCGACCACGGGCTCGCCCCAGCCGTAACAGCCCTCGTCGGTCTCGATCTTGAGAAACAGCCAGCGCGGCGGCACCTGCCAGGTCTTGAGTTGCGTAATTTTCATGGGTCACCTGTCTATCCAATCGGCGCGACAATGCGCCGACTCATGAATCCTTCGACTCATACGAGTTCGAAACGTTGACACGCTCGGCGTTGCCCCGAGCGTACTCCCGATCCGCCAGCGTCGCGAGCGTAGCCCGGCCACTGGCCGGGCTCATTCGGCGACGTCTCACACCAGCCACAGCGCCAGATCCGGCCATACCAGCAACAGCGCCAGCACGCAGAGCTGAATGGCGATGAACGGCAGCAGGGAAACGAAGATATCCTTCAGGCTGATCGACGGTGGCGCCACGCCCTTGAGATAGAACGCAGCCGGCCCGAACGGCGGCGTCAAAAACGATACCTGCATGTTGACGGCAAACAGGATGCCGAACCACACCGGATCGTAACCAAGCTGGGTGACGATCGGCACGAAGATCGGCAGCGTCAGCATCGCGACGCCTATCCAGTCGAGGAACATCCCCAGCACCAGCAGGATCAGCATCATCACCAGCATGATCACGATGGGCGCGACATCCAGCCCCATGATCATCTGCGAGATGAAGCGATTGCCGCCCATCAGGTTATAGACCCCCACCAGCGCGGCGGCTCCGATGCCGATCCAGATGATCATCCCGCAGGTGCTCAGGGTCTGGTTCAGGCTGGCATGCAGCGTCTTGATCGAGAACTCGCCGCGCAGGACGATCGCCACGAACACGCCGAAGACCCCCATGGCCGCTGCTTCGGTGACCGAGGCGATACCGCCGTAGATCGTGCCCAGTACCAGAAACGCGATCAGTCCGGGCGCCAGGATCGCCTTGATCGCCTGCCCCTTGGTCTTGATCTCGTTGTTCTCCCGCTCCTCCTCGGTCAGCGGCGGCCCCAGCGACGGGTTCTTCATGCACCGCAGCAGCACGTAGAGGATGTAGCTGCCCATCAGCACCAGCGCCGGGGTGATGGCCGCGGTGAACAGGTCCGCGATCGACTGGCTGGCGATCAGGCCGTAGATGATCAGCACGATCGATGGCGGCATCATCGTGCCCAGCGAGCCGCCGGCACAGACCACGCCGATGGAAAGATGCTTGTCATAGCCCAGGCGCAGCATCTGCGGCAGCGCCAGTATCCCCAGCAGCACGATCTCGCCGCCGATGATCCCCGACAGCGCCGCGAGGAAGAACGCCACGACCACGGTCTGGATCGCCACGCCGCCAGGCAGACGCCCGGCAAAGACCCGCATGGCGTTGAACAGATCCCTGGCGATGCCGGATCGATCCAACAGCGACGCCATCAGCACGAACATGGGCACCGCGACCAGTGAATACTCGGTAATGAAGCTGTAGACGCGACTGGTGACCAGCGGCAGCGCCATCGGCCCGAACCAGCCGAACGTGAAGCCGAGCGCCACCAGGCCGGTGACGAACGCCAGCGGCAGACCGGTGATCAGGAGCGCGAAGATGGCCCCGACCAGCAGCCAGGTTCCCGTTGCGATATCCATCAGACGTTCTCCCCGCGGTCATGGTTGGCCGCCGGGCGTCGCCCGGTCACGCTCTGGTAGAGATGCCACAGCGCCTGCAGCGTCATCAGCACCAGCGCCGCCAGAATCACCGTCTTCACCAGCGCCGGGAACGGCGGGTTCCACGAGGTTCCCGAACGCTCCAGACGCCAGTCCCCCATGGGGCCATGGGTCGCCGTCCAGCTCATGGTGAAGGCGGCATAGCTCATGCCGAGACAAAAGCCCAGCGTGACCAGATCATTGAAGACATCCAGGGCGCGCTTCAGGCGCGGGCCGGCGATGTCGTAGAGCACGCGAACGCGAATGTGGCGATTGCTCGCCATCGCGACGGGACCACCGACCGCAAAGGTCAGCGCTACCAGCATCACTACGGATTCATGCACCCAGGAGGTCGGCGAATCGAAGCCGTAACGCATGATCACCTCGAACACGCTGATCGCCATGGCGATGAAGACCAGCCAGGCGGCATAACGGCCGCCCCGACGCACCCAGCGGTCCAGCGGCGTACGGATCTCGTCGTTGCTTTCCTCTTCCGGAACCTGGTTCTGAATCGGTTCCGGCGGCCCTTCCTGCACCGGCATCGTGACCTCGTCCGTATTACGGGTCGGTTGTGTCATCGTGGGTTTTCCTCGAACGCCAGCCGAACATCGCCGCGCCGGGTCGACCCGGCGCGGCGATGACGGATGCCGGCGTTGTTACATCAGGTTGTTGTCTTGCAGGTAGCCCACGACCGAGTCGTAGAATTCCTGGGTGATGTCGTTGCGGCCGGCCCAGTTCTGCCACTCTTCCTGGGCGATGCGACGGAACTTGGCACGCTCTTCGTTGGACATGTCGACGAGGTGGATATTGGGATCCTCGCGCGCTTCACGTACGGCCTCGAGATCCAGCGTCTTCAGCTTGGCGACCATCTCGTAGGCCATCTGATCGACGGAGACTTCCAGAATCGACTTGAGGTCGTCCGACAGGCCATCCCAGATCTGCTTGTTGAGCGAGACGGAGACCATCGGCAGCGAGTGGAAGCCCGGATAGTTGGGATAGTTGGCGAACTCGTACAGACCCTGGGCGTAGTTGGTCGCGAAGACCGTGTAGTCCGCCGCGTCGATCACCCCTTTTTCCAGCGAGGTGTACACCTCGGAGCCCGGCAGGTTGACCGGCGTCGCCCCCGCCTTTTCGAAGATGTTGTAGACCATGCCTTCCGGCGCGCGCACCTTGAGGCCCTTCAGGTCTTCGACCTTCTCGATCGGACGCGAGCTCGGGAAGGACTCCAGCCCGGTCGCCGCGGCACCGATCAGGTGAACGCCATAGGGCTCGACCAGCTCGTTGTAGATCTGCTCGCCGCCGTGATACTTCATGTAGTCGAGGAACTGGTACGGATCGCTCCAGGCACCGACCAGGTTGCCGATCATGCCGAAGGCCGGATCCTGGCCCGAGAAGTAGCTGGGATCGGTCAGGTGCCCCTGCAGAATGCCGGAACTCACCGCCTGCAAAGTCTGGTTGGCCTGCACCACGGCATTGACCGGCAGGATCTCGATGGCGATACGCCCGTTCGACATCTTCTCGACGTTCTCGGCCCACTCCTTCTTGATCTCGAACTGCGGCTCGCCGGCGGTCTCGGACGTCTGAAAGGTCCATTCATAGTCGGCAGCCTGGGCATTGAGCGCGAACGCGCCAAGCGCAGCGATGGCCAACCCTTGAAGTGGCATGCGTAAAGTCATTGTGAGTCTCCAGTAGCGTTTGTTATCGCTCGAATGTCGTTGGGGACAGCGTGATCGAAGGCGATCGTTGCAAGATGTCCTCCATTCCCAGATCCCGGCCGGTACGTTCCAGCACCGAGAGCGCCGCCTGCTCGGCGGCTTCCGGCTGACGCAGGCGAATCGCCTCCATCATCCGGAAATGGCGCGCCATGCTGTCGTCGAGTTCATCGGCACTGTGATTGGAGCGCTCGACGATCAGGGCGATGGCGGGTCTGAGCACATGACTGATCTGTGCCCAGATGAGATTGTGGGAGGCCGCGAAGATCGCTTCGTGGAAGGCCACGTCGTAGTCGTCGTGGCTCTGGCCCTGCCAGCGCAGATCGGCCTGTTCGAGGGCACGGATCATGCCTTCGTAGGCGGTCTCGATAGCGAGCAGGTCCGAAGCCGTGGCATGGGTCGCGGCCAGGCCGGCCACGAAAGGCTCGACGGCCACGCGAAAGGCGAAGACTTCCCGCTGCAGCCGCGGGTTGGGCTGGGCGTAGCGCGCCATCCAGGCGCTGACCTGAGGATCGAGCAGATGCCAGGCCGAAAGCTCGCGCACCCGTGTGCCCTGCCCGGAAACCCGCACCAGCAAGCCGACGTTGACCAGCTTCTGCAGTGCGCTGCGCACGGTACTTCGGCTGACACCGAAGCGCTCGCAGAGGTCGATCTCCCGCGGGATCGTCTCGCCGATCGCGTAATGGCCGCTGAAAACGGCCTCGGCGAGGGCTTCGGCGATGTCCGGTCGCTGACTACGACTCGTGGCGGCCGTGGCATGACTCATGGGATCCCGCGCTTCCTTGTAGGACTAGGTACAGGTTATGTCCGACATAGGATCAACCAAACGCCGTCGACTTGCCTTTAGACTTTGGTCGCCGGCGACAGGCGAGATTCTAGTGAAGACGGCACGTGAAACCGCGCCGGGGCCAGAACATGCCACTGGCCTGACAGAGAGAAACCGGCCTAAGAGGGAGAAAAAATGGGAGCCAACACGTTACTCGGCCTGACCAGGGCTGCGATGGCACAAAGTCGCTATTCGCTCATCCCTTGGTAGAACGACATACATCGTTTGCGGGGCGTATCGCCAAGCCAATCGATCAGCAGTTGGGTATATTGCTCTCTAGCCTCGGCGACCAAATGATAATTGGTATCGAAGAAATCGTTCTCGTCACGCATGGCCTGGTAGGGATCGCCCAACCAGAACAGCCCTTGTTCACGGGCTCTCTCTTTCAACCCCGTATAGAAATCGTACTCGCGACTCACCGAACGATACGACTCCCTGAACGCCATGGGCGGGGGGACGAATATGGGGCAAGCGCCCTGATGCAGGAGCCAGTCCCTGAACGAAGTCAGGGTAGCCCAGGCATAGCGCCCGTCGTCCTGCAACTGGCCATAGCGCTCGGGCGGCAAGGATCGGACGCGTTCGACATCGCCAGCCGTTCGCCGGGAACGTGAAGAATCCGTCTGATCTCCCCTGCCATCGAAATGCTGTGGACCGTAAAAGCCGTTGACGGCAAACCCATTGGGTATGCCTCGATAACCTTCCAGAATCCGGGAAAAAGGCGTCTGCACGATGACCTTCAGCGCCTTTTCCCAGGCAAGCCATGGCAGCATTTCCGGATGTCCATTCATCCAGTCGACCAGGGTTCGAGAAACCGGTTCATCGAGATTGTAGAGCGGATATTCCAGCGGCAGTATCACCAGATCACCGGGGCCAATGCCCTCTTTGGCGGTCTGGAGAATGGCCGGTAGCGATATGCCTGCATTGACACCCATATTGACCGTAGGCAGGTGATATTTCTGTTCCAGCCGGTGGCTGTCAACGCCGAACATTGTGCCCGAACCGGCGAGCAGAACCACCTTGGGAGAACCGGCCTGCCGGGCGATACCGAGCTTTACCGCTATGGCACTTTCCACCCAGGCATTGTTCGGGTGCCGGTTGCCCAACTGACCATACCAGAGTAATGCCAGAACCATGACGGCAAGTAGTATTCCGCCCAGAAGGCCACCGGAGAAACCATGAAAAAACCTGCGTATCACTGGATAGGACTCTAGAAATTGAAATACAAAAACGCTTGCGTCGGCACATCGATCATCGTCTTGGCGCAGGCAACGATTGCCACTCCCACGATCAAGCCCCGCACTGCTGCCAGGCGATCATCATGCAGTTTCTCCAGTATCTGCCGCGCATTGGGAAACGCCACCGCCACGACAGTAGCAAACACCAGCAACAACCCCGGCTGAGCCAGAACCATCGGGTCCGACGGCGTCAGGCCCAGTACCGACGAAGCAGCTCCCAGTCCCGGCGTCCCCAGGGCGGAATAGAATGCCATCATCTGGGAAATGCCTTCGGCACGAAACGGCACCCAGGCCAGCATCACCAGCACGAACGTGACGCCCCAGCCGACCCATGACGGCAGCCGGTACGGAACCCGCCGGCGCCACAGCACGTACAAACCCAGCGCCAGGCCATGCAGCCCGCCCCACACGACGAATTGCCAGCCAGCCCCGTGCCAAAGGCCGCCCAGCAGCATCGTTACCAGCAGCGCCGAGAGCTGCCGGGGCAGGCCATACCGATTGCCACCCAGCGGGATGTAAAGATAATCCCTGAGGAAAGTGGACAAGGTGATATGCCAGCGTCTCCAGAAATCCTGTATCGACTTGGCCTTGTAGGGCGAATCGAAATTTGCCGGCAGCTGGACACCGAACATCAGCCCCAGCCCGATCGCCATGTCCGCGTAGCCCGAGAAATCGAAATAGAGCTGCATGCCGTAGGCCCAGCCGGCCAGCAGAGTGTCACCCGCGACCAGTTGCGATCCATCCTTGGCAAAGAGGTGATCGACGAACGGCGCCAGTTGATCGGCCACCAGCAACTTCTTGGTCAGACCGATCGCGAACAAAAGCAACCCGGCCTGCACCTGGCGGGCAGAAGGCCGCTTCAAGATCGCAAGCTGCGGCGCCAGCTCCCGATGATGAACGATTGGCCCGGCAATCAGTTGGGGGAAGAAAGACACGAACAGCAGGTAATCGACGAACCCGGAGACCCGCGTCAGCCGCCGGTTCACATCGACCAGAAAAGCGATCTGCTGGAAAGTGAAAAAAGAGATGCCCAGAGGCAGAACCAGAGTCTCCAGCGGCGCGAGGCTGCCCTCGTACAACGACAGCGCAAAGACGCGATACTTGAAGTACCCCAGCATGCCGAGATTGAAAGCCACGCCGAGCCATAACCAGACCCGGCTGGAAGAACCTTGCAAGCGCCGGGCGACGGCATAATTGATAAAGATACTGGACAGCAGCACCGGCAGTAACCAGTAGTCCCAGGCTGCATAGAAGACGCAGGATGCCACTGCCAGCCAGATGACGAGCGCCCGCGAAGAGCGCCAGGCGGCAATTGACTGATAACCAGCCCAGACCAGCGGTAAAAAAACGAAGATGAATAACGGACTGGAGAAAACCATCGGATAATGTCTATTGCCAATGCGATAGGCCAAAAAAACGCGGGGCACTATAGCACGTGGCCTTTTCACGGCGTAGGCGTACCTATGGCACTGCTCTGCCACCGGCTAGCCATCAATCTCCCGGCTTTGGCCAAGCTCCAGAGACGATTACGAAAAGACAGCCTGCATCAACGTTTTAACCCGCAAGCGGACACTCGCCCGCAGTCGGCGGCCGATCACGACACGGCCACACACGAGCTAGTCGCCCATCCCGCCGATACTGGCGTCATCATCTTCCAGACCCAGCCGTAAGAAGCGGTAGTCAGAATGCGTTTGGATCGCAGAAGCCTCTAACGACGGTAAGTGCAATGATCCGCAGATCCAGCCACAGCGACCAGTTGTCGATGTACCAGAGATCATGTTCCACGCGCAGCCGCATCTTCTCGATATCCGCCGTCCCACCCCGGAGGCCGTTGACCTGCGCCCAGCCGGTAATCCCCGGCTTCACCTTGTGGCGTTTCATGTAGGACTCGACGACATCCTTGTAATACTCGTTGTGCGCCAGCGCATGTGGCCGTGGCCCGACGATGGACATGCGACCCTGCAATACGTTGTAGAACTGCGGCAGCTCGTCCAGCGATGTCCGCCGGAGAAAAGCGCCAAACCGGGTCACGCGCGGATCTCCCTGCCTGGCCTGGGTCACGGCGCCATCGGCCTCCGTATGCACTTCCATCGAACGGAACTTGTAGACCTTGAAGCGACGGCCGTTGCTGCCCATGCGGTACTGCTTGAACAGCACCGGCCCCGGCGATTGCATCTTCAGAACCACCGCGATAACGGCGCAGACAGGCAGCGACAAGAGCAGGAACAAGCTGCCCAGTACCAGATCCTCTACCCGTTTCAGGAAGCGCGACGTTTCCCCCATGGAGGTCACGCTCAGATCGAGCGCGAAGTGGCCCGCCACCTCGCTGATGCGATGATTGAGAAGCCGCATGTCCTGAAACTCGGGAATGAAGCGCACCTCCGCCGTCTGGTGGCGCAGCGCATGCATGATCTCGCGCACCGCCCCTCCCATTTCCAGCGGCAGGCAGAGCCATACCTCTCGAGCGCCGGAAGCCTCTACCCGGCGAGCAAGACAACTGAGGAAAACCGGATCCGGCGATTCTTTCAAGCGCTGCACGCCGGAAATCGCGAAGCCCTCCCCCGGCGTCTTGCGCATGCTTCTGGCCACCTTGAGCAGGTTCGGGGCAGGCCCCACGAGAAAGACCCCACGAAGGTTCTTGCCCGAGAGTCTTGCGCTCCGGAGCAGCAGCGTCACGAATACCCGAAAGCCAGCCGCCAGGCCCAGCGAGAACAGCAGTGTCATCCCCAGCCACAAGCGCGAATAGCGAACCGAAGCTTCGGCCAGGTAGATGATCGACGTCGCCATCAAGGCAACGATTCCCCACACGACAACCAGCCGAAACAGAATGTTGGAGAGCCGGGTGGTGCGCCAGCGCACGTAAGCCCCGGCCATGAAGTTGGCCATCACGACAAAGATGGCCATGATCATCATGGCCAGCAGAAAGCGATCATGTACAGCCAGCGTACCGAACCGGATACAGTGGGCCAGAAAGCCCGACAACAGCACGGCCCCGGCGTCGATCAAGGGTACGAATATCTGAGCCGGGAATCGCTCGGTAATGTTTTTCTGTTGTCTCGAAACGCTCATCGTCCGTTCAAGTCACCCAGTGACGGAAATGTCAGCGACTCTATAACAACATAGTGCGCAGCGCGATGACCTGGCACTTAAAGTAAGGAGGAATACTGTAAAGGAGGGGAATACTGGAAGCGAGGGCTGGCACGTCCTGAGCTTCTCGACGCGCCAGCCCAGCCCTTTCTAACCGATAAAGCTCCACTCGGTCGCGGTCAGGTCATGGGTGCGCATCTCCGCCGAATCCATGAAACCGCCAACCACATCATGCAGCGATACACCGGACTCCAACTGCTGGACCCAATAGGCCTTGCCGTCGGTATCCGGATCGCGGCCCAGCAACGACTGGTACAAGATGTCCAACGTCTGCGACCGGGCCGAGGCATCCGCCGTACACAGAGATAACCCCGCCTCTCGCGATGCCAGGAAACCCAGCGCGATAGCCACCGAGGAGCTCCCCGCATCGTGCTGCTCGGCCCAGTACTGAATGCCGTCGACATCCGCCTGGCGCCCCAGCACCTGCTGATAGAGCCCGGCGATCCAGTTCAGGTCGCTGGTGTACTCGACCGTTTCGTTGCCATCGGCGAAGGCGAGCGTTTCGACGTTGATCAGGGTGTCGACGTCGCTGAGGTCGGCCTTGGACTGGACGGTGATCACGCTGTGCTCCTGGGTGACGATGTAATCGTCACGGTTGCCGTCGTAGCGGGCCGTATCCGAGTCACTGCCGCCATGCAGCCGATCGGCGCCAGCACCGCCGAACACGGTGTCGTTGCCGGCTTCGCCGTAGATGAGATCGTCACCGCCCTTCGAGCCCACGGTATCGTCGCCGCCACCAGCATGCAGTTCGTCGTCATCGGCACCGAGGACGATGGTCTGCACGGCGTCGTCGGCGATGACCACGTTGGCGCCGTCGCCGCCGCTGAGCGTGGTCGCACCGATGATGCTGGCGAAGTCGATGTTGTCGAGCTGCAACTGGTTGCCGCTGGGCAACGCACTGGTGTCGATGACGAACGCTTCCTGGTGGTTGCTGCCCGAGGCACCGTTGTCGGCGATGCCGGTAATCTGGATGGGCGTGTTCGCCGAGGCGTTGCCGCTGTCACCCAGTACCAGCGTGCGGATGTCGAGCAACGTGCCGTCGGGGCGATTGGTGAGCCACTGGCTGGCCACCCCGGTCTGGTCGCTCAGGTTGGTGGGCTGCTTGGCATCGATACTGCCGATCAGGTCGGCCAGGGCCTGCTGGGTATCGACGGCGCTGCGCGCCCCCTGGTTGACCAGGCTGACACCGCCCGGCAGCGTTGCCGGTGTTCTCGACCAGCTTGGCGGTGCCCGTGCTACGGCCGGTATTGGTGATCGTCTCGCTCACCGAAGGGTTGCCGGAAGGCGTGTTCGGCTGCGGTTCATCCGGTGTGGTCGGTCTAACCTGAATGGGAGAAGGCGCCGATTCGTTGACGTTGGTGACCGAGATCGCCAGTGCCAGCGGTGTCGTGCCATCTTGGCGGTCACTCGCCGTCACTTCAATGTCATAGACGTTATCGGCCCCTTGATCGGTAGGCGCCTCGAAATTGGGAGCACTATTGAAGCTCAGCGCACCACTGTTGGAATCCAGCGTGAACAGCGATTGATCGGCGCCGCCCGTAATGGTGTAAATCGGATCACCACCATCGACATCAATAGCGGACAGAGTCGTTACCACCGTCGAATTTTCGGATACGCTCAATGCGCTCGGCGTGCTGAATACAGGCGCGTCATTGACGGAATCAATCGTCGTCGACAGCGTCACGCCCGTGGCGGACACCGAAGAAGCGACGTCATCACCGGTGGTATCGAAGGTTTCCCGGACACTTCCCATTGTGAAAGTCGCGACATTGGCCCCTGAGCTATCCACCGCGTGCGCCGTGAGTGCACCGGGCGAACCGTTATAATTTTCTACCGGATTGAAACGCAGCAGAGCCTCGGCATCGAGAAGGAGAGCCGAATCCGTCGATACACTGCCCACGGCCAGCCAGGTGGCACCGCTATCGGTAGAATATTGCCATTCGCCTTCTGTTGCCTGGCTGGAGTCAGCGGTAATGGCAATGCCGGCCAGGATATCCGTCGGCGCATAGGCGGCATCCGCATCGTTGAACAACGCCCCGAACAGAGACGCAACGGTCTCGCCTGCCGGGATACTGTCCTCGTTGACAGCCGCCAAGGTGGCGTTACCGCCCCATGAAGGCGCATTGTTCAATTGCGTGGTCTCGAGCGACATCGTCGCCGACGCGGTATTTCCCTCGGCGTCCACGGCACTCATGGTCAACGTTCGTGAGGGCGCCGTGTCTTCCGCGGTACTGGTAAAGGTTACTTTCTGCGCAATGGCACTGACCGTGGCTTCACTGGTGACCTTGCTGGAAATGAGCCGGACAGCATCAATGTAAAGTGAGGCTCCTATACCGAATCCACCGGTTTGGTCGTAGGTTCCACTGACGAATTCGAAAGCGTAATCGCCTGCAGAGGGCAGAGTGATGGTCTCCGTGGTCCAGTCACGAGTATCGCCGCGCTCGGAAAACAGTTGAGTCCGCGTGTCGTCGTCGCCGCCGTAGACGCCATCGGCACCCAGGTCCACCAGGAAACCGAAAACGTCATAGGAGTCGCCACCGTTCTGTGCCGCCCAGGAGAAAGAGATGGAATCTCCGGTCTCCGCCTTGAACGGATCACTGACAGCGTAGGGACCAAACCAGGAACCGTAACCATCGACTGCATATTCATCCACGACAGTAGGAGTCTGATTGATAAAAGTGATATTGCCGTTATTGTTCAAGTTGAGCGCATAATCACCGGCGCTGACGAGATCCTGTTGAACAGAGTGGCTATAGGAGACGTAATCTGCGCTATCCGCGATATTGACGGCGGCACCCGACCCGGTGACTGCGCCACTATTGTAGTAATAGTCCGTTGTCTGACCATCGAGTTCGTACTTGTCGTATTCACCTTCGATAATGGTCCACCCCGACGTATCCCCGGTTTCGAAGCTTCCATTGGTCAGCGGAGAGGCAAAGTCGATCTTCAGATCCTGCCCGTTCTGACCATTCAGAATGCTGTCGATGACCCCGATCTTTTCTCGCCCACTGCCGTTGCCCAGATAGACATCCGCCCCATCGACGGAAATGGCGCCTGATGCGTCAGGGTCGGCATCGCTGGTCAAGGTAAAGGAATCACCGGCATCGGCATCCGAAAGTGAAAATCGCAAGGATCCCCCGGTTAAGCTCCCTGCCGGGCTACCGGACAACGTGACATCCTCATCAACCGTGATGGTCGCACCTTTCCCCTCTGTGTAGCTGCGTGACGCATCCAGATTACCGAACGAAAAGTTCATGTTTCTTCCTCGAGCTTTTTTAATTCTTTTCTGCCGGGTAGGAGATTGGGTTCACCCGCCGAGCAAGCCAACGACAATGGACATCTGCTTAGCAATTATCGGCGGACCTCAAACTTGCTTGAGGAGGTAAGACTAATAATTTTTCATGTCATTCCCCTCGAAACCACGAGCGTGTTTCTCGCCAATCGCGAAACCGACGACCTATAGCCCTGACCCACCGCCGACCTCCACACGAAAACGCGCCAGTTCGCCATTGACCCGCAAGACGGCTTTCACGGTCGCATCGCGCCGCTGCGCATCTTCCGCCATGCCCTGCTCCCGATACGCCTGACACATCGACAGCGCAGCAGCCCGCCCGGCTTCGGGATGAGCCGCCAATGCGACGGGCAGAGCGCAGGGCTGCGAAGAAAGGCGTTGACGGAGAAGACCGAACAGGCTGGCGTTCATTGGCGCTTCCGCCAGCACGGTCTCAGCGGGGCGGAAGGCGCCGGCCAGCGTGAGCGCGATCATGTAGTTGGACGCCGCCTGCAACTGCACGAACCCGGCCGCCGTCACGGTGAGCAAGGGGAAGAAAGGCGCCAGTTCAGGAAACAGATGATTGGGATAGACCCGCGCCTGCCAGTAGCGGGCCGCGACGCGGGCAAAGTGGCGATAATCGGCAACCGGGACGAGACGTGACGCCGCGAACGGCAGCACCTCCACCGGCGGCTTGGCCGGATCGACGGTATCGTTGGCGACATCGACATAGAGCGTGCCGATCAGAAAGGCGTTCTGGAAATACTCGCCGCGCAGATCGCCCCAGACCTGCCGGACACTGCCGCCGTGCTTCTTGAACGCCGCCAGCGCCCGGTAGCCCTGCGCTGCCTCGCCACCGAGTGTCGCCGGGTCGAGCTGCTGCAACTGGCGCTGCACCGCCTGGGAAATTTCCAGACACTGGCCCAGCGGAAACGGCTTGCCCTGCTTGACCGGCCGGGTCTGGCGCAATGCCGGGTCAAGTTCGGCGCGCAGCGCCAGAAACAGCGACTCCAGCGCCGCCAATGCGGGCGATAGAAAGCGCACGGTCAGCGCCTGTTCGCGCGGCTCATCGGGAATGCGGGGCTCGTTGGGGAGCAAGGGTCTGGACACGCGGACGTGCCTCCGGTTGACGAAATCGAACGTCAGCGCGCCCTGGGCTTCAGACGGCTTATCGTCGTTATCGGCGGCCGGACGATTCGCTTGATGCTAGAGGGAGAATTGCAGAAATACGCAGGGAGTTGCAGAAATACGCGGGGAGTTGCAGAAACCCGGCGAGCGGCGGGCATCGATTCATCGACTCACCCCGGTCATCGCCGGGGTGAGCCACTGGCCGGGGTGGGCCACTGGTCAGGAAAAGGCAATCGAGGCTCAGTGCGCCTGCTTGGGCAGCTCGGCAGAGAGCGCGCGTGCATACGCGGTGCGCGCCGTCTGGGCAATCGCCAGTTGCTGCTGCAGGCGGGCAATCTCCTGGTCGGTCACGCGCAGGTTGGTGACCTGGGCGCGAGCGTTCTCGGAAAGGTCCGCCAGGTTGTATTCAGTGCCGTCGATGGTCAGGGTCTGGCCTGCCTGGGTGTCGGTAGCCGCCATGGGTATGTCCTTGATTGGCTTGAAGTGTGAACCCGCTAGGGTACGGGATCGGGCGCCAAAATCGAACACCGGATCGTCATTGTCCCTTCGGTTCCGGGCCCAGGGCATCCAGCCGGTTCTGCAGCTGTTCTACCCGCTGTTGGGATTGCGCAAAGCCTGCCGCTGCCGTGTTCATGAACCGAAGCATCTTCTGGAGCAGCTGTTCCATCGAGACATCATCATCCACTTGCTCCAGCTCGCGGGCGAAGAACTCCCTGACCGACGGCTGCAGGGTATCTTCCAGATCGTCGACCTCGGCTTCCAGCAGTTCCTTGGGTATGTGGGCCTCGCCTGCCGCCTCGGCAAGTTCTAGCTGTAACGCTTCCAACTCTTCTTGTTTGCGCTGCCTAGCGATCTTCGCCTGGTGCCTGAGAACCTGCTTGACGTGTTCCCCACCCCAGCCGCTCAGCGTTTTCATCCGGGTATTACCGTAAGGCCACTCCAGCGAGAAGATGCCCACGTCGACAGGTTCCCCGAAGACACTCAGCTTCCACTGATTGAAGGTCATATCGCCGTCGGCCGGCGGCAGTTTGCCCGGCAGGCTTTCCAGCACCTCGGGTTCTGCGTCGATCAGGATTCCGTATTTTTTCAGCACCCGGACACGCGGGTCATTCCAGTAAGCCATTCTCTCTCCGGATCGTTGGATTCATTTGCGACGAGCCAAGCCCGGCCAAACCGTGAAACGGCAGCCATGCCCTGGATATTCGGGTTCCGGCGCAGCCTTTCTATGCCTCAGTGCCTGTGCCTCAGTGCCTGTGCCTCAGTGCCTGTGCCTCAGTGTCTATGCCTCAGTGCCTGTGCCTCAGTGCCTATACCCCAGTACCTACGCCTCAATGGCCGCTCGCCAGTAACCTAGCGACTGCTCCGACACGAAACCCTGCTGCGTACCGATCCCGATCACAGCGGCCTGAAAGGCGCGAGCCAGTTCCGGTTGATGGCACAAATGCAGGCTGCGGATCATGCGCGAGATCCGCAGGTGGTTGTGTCCGCCCCGCTTCAGCCAGATATGTTCCCTGGGATTGAGGTGGGGCAAGGCCACGATGGCATCCGATTCCCGCGCCAGGCCGAAGAAATCCAGCATCACATCGAGCGACTGGCGCTGCCGCGCCCTCAGTTCATCAGATTCCGCAAAGGCGGCCTGCGCTTCAGCATCCAGCAGCGGCGCGAAGCCGTTGAAGCGGCCAGCCTCGGGAATCGGAAACAGCCATTGAATGGTGTCGTGGGTATGTTCCAGCCAGAAGTGGGAAAGACGCCAGACATCCTCGATGTAGCGTCCCTTGTGATCGGGACATTGCCCCAGGGTGAATGCAATCAATCGATGCCCATTCTCGCTCATGGAACTTTTCCTGCGTGGCCCTGACTTGATGCCGGCATCCGCCAGGGATATGCCCTTGACTGGCCTGAAGTGCGACCCGGCCAGGCTACGGGGTCAGTCGCCGAAATCGAAGATGAGATCATCGTCATCGCCACCGAATACCTCGTCCAGACTCTCGGGCGGCTGGCCGGCCTTCTGCTGTTGCTGGGCGTGAAATCTGGCTCGCTCGGCCAGTTGCGAAAGCTGGCCCATCGAGAACAGCTGGGCGTGGGCCAATGCCATCGGGCCACCTTTCAGCGCGGCATAGGCTTCGGGTTCCAGGCTGTTCAGCGCTTTTTCATCCACACGAAACAAGCCGTTCACGGTCAATGGCTCTTGGCCTTCGCCGCGTTCGATCTTTAATGGCCAAGGCTCAATCACCCCAGCCTCCCCCAACACCTTAACCGCTTGCTGGGTCACTTGGCGGTTCTGCTCACACTGCTGCAAAAACGCGAACGTTTCCGCCGCTTTACCGGTGAGTTTTTCCGCTTCGTCAAACAGTGGTTCGCCAGCGTCGTCGCTGAGATGATCCGCGGCAATAGCGAAGACTTTCTCGCCGGTTTCGCTATTGGCCAGGGTAAACGGATAACCGCGCAGGGTTGCAGGTACGTAGCTACCCAGCCACTTGCCGTTGGGGGCCACGTAAAGGTTCTGTTGCCCCAGGCCCAAGATTGCCACGGGCGTATACTCCTCCCCCTGCTGAATAAAGCCCAGCACGTACAGCGGTAACAACTTCGGCAGTTCAGCGAGCAATACACCGACCACCGATTGCCCTTTAGTATAGGTATACCCGTCGCGGGGCAAGTGATGCTTGTCACGGTGCTGGCTGGGCGAGAGTGCTGTCCATTCGGTCATGGCACCTCCTTGAAAAACAAAGAACAAAAAACCCCCGACCGAAGTCGGGGGTTTAGTGCTTTTACCTATCGAGGATAGGCATCCTTCTCAGAGAGAGGGATTAGGCGGCTACGAAGTCATCAGCAGTAACAGTACCAGAAACACCAGTCACATCGATCACTAGAGCGTCAGTTTCATTAGCGGCCGCGCCACCTTCTACAGCGAAGTAAGTCTTGCTGTCGTAGGTAAACTGCAGTGCATCGATTGTAGTATCACTTGCATTAGCAGAAGCAGCAAACGCAGCTGTTACAGCAGCACCGAGATCAGCAGCATCAGTGATAGTTTGATCTGCTACGACTTCGAACACAGTAGCGTTAGTGAACTGAATTTCATCAGTACCGCCAACAAAGTCAGTGATGCTGTCTGTAGCCGCTGCAGTTGAATCAGTTGAAGCAGCCGCATTAATACCAAATGCAAAGGTATCAGCACCGGCACCACCGGTCAGAGTATCTGCACCCGCGCCACCAGTGATGGTGTCAGCCAAACCAGTACCAGTAATGGTGTCATCGCCATCACCACCGGTGATAGCAAAAGCAGCACCAGCAGAGGCAGAGTCAGACACGTCCAGGCCAGACAGATCGACGCTATCGCCGCCATCTTCCAGCGAAACGGTCAGTTCGCTAGCACCGAAGCCTTCGCCGCGAATGCTGTATTCCTGACCGTCAAGCTGGCTCGCTTCCATAGTAGCGGTAGCACCACCAAGAACAACGTTTTCCAAGCCAGTGATGGTGACATCACCTGTAGTGCTAACAGTAGACACGCCATCTGCCAACTCAAGAGTGTCGTTACCATCGCCGAAGCTGATGGCGGCAGTGCCAGTCAGGGCACCTTCAAGAGTAACGGTGTCATCACCCGCACCCAGCACCAGTGAGACTTCACTGGAATTCGCGACCAAGTTAACCGCGTCATCACCAGCTTGGCCGACAAAAGTCAAATCGTCATTGCCAGTGACATCCAGCGTGTTGTTGCCCACTGCACCGCTGATTTCAATACCAGTGCTAGCAGCACCAGAATCGCCAGTGGCATTAGTGGTAATTTCGAGAGCACCGTCCAGGCCGGAAGCGTCCAGAACACTTACGGCGTTAGCATCGGTCAGTGTCACATCACCGGCGCCCACCAGTTCGATGCTTTCACCAACGAGGGCTGCAAATTCTGCGCCATCAGTAACGTTAACAGTCAATGCAGCATCGTTAGCGTCCAGACTAGCCACTTCAACGCCAGCGGCGGTCAGTTCAAGCTCTGCAGAAGCCAGAGTGCTGTCAGCGAAAGCCACGGAACCTAGCGCCGCCAAGTTAGAAGAGACATTTACGGAGCTACCGGTGTTGCCCTGACCGCTAATAGTCAGTACAGCTTCCTGCTCTTCGTCGATAGTGACATTAGCAGCATCAGCAACAGTGATACTATTAATGTCTGCGGCAATTGAGATGGAGTTAACTTCCCACTCAGAAGCCACAGCAGCATCAGACGTCACAACAACAGTGTCAACACCAGTGATGTCAGTAACACCCGTCATGTCGCCACGAAGAGTAATAGCACCTTCGCCAGAACCAACTACTTCACTTGCGTCTGTGGCAGCACCACGAGCAACGTTGGACAGGTCGACAACGGCATCGGCCGTTGCGGTCAGGTTCAAGGTCTCGGCGGTATCGACACCAAGCTCGATGTCGCCATTCACGGTAATGTTCGCCACTTCACCGTCGCTACCGCCAACAGTCGTCACAGATGCTTCTTCAGCGGCACCAGTATCAACAGAACCGGCTTCCAGAGCTTGAACGGTCAGGTTGGTCACGTTCTCACCAGCAACAACGTTGTTGTCGCCAGCGTTGTCAAGGGTGAACTGACCGTTAAATCCTAGCTTGGAGCTGGAAGCGGTAATGGTAGCGCCTTCGGTGGTAACCGCGTCGAATGCAGCACCAGAGAACACGTCGAGATCAAGATTAACGTTCTCGACGTTCAGCAGGGTCGGAGCGGGATTCTTGTTGGCGTTGCTGATTACTGCGTTCAGCGTGTCGTTATCAGTCGTGGACTGATCCAGCAGTTGATCGCCAGTCTGCAGCGTGCCTGCTTCAGCGTTGAATGTATCGTTGTTGGCAGTACCAAACAGACGATCATCTGCATCTGCAGTGAGACTGAGAGTTTCGCCACCCACGCCCAACTCGTCGACCCGCTCTTCGAATGCAGCACGGTCTTCGGCAGAGGCGGAGACGATGAACTGCTGCTGTAGCTTGTCGATGCTCAGCGAGGAGCCGCCGCCAGTGGTCCAGTAGGCCAGGCCTTCGGCATCCGGCTCGCGGCCGAACATGTTCTGGTAGATCTCGGTCACGACGCCTTCACGATCCAGGCCGCCGTAGAGATCCTGATACTCAGGCTGGAAGTTGACGAGGTTGTAACGCAGGTCGGCCAGGGTGAAATCGTCCGGGACTTGCTCAGTCCAGTAGGTCAGACCTTCCTGGTCGGCAGCGCGGCCCAGATAGGCAACGTAAAGTGCTTTAACTTCGTTGGCGTTCAAAGCCATTTTGTAACTCCTTAGTATAAATGTCGAATCGACATGGCAAGCCCTGGCAATCGGCCGAATGCTTGCTTCGAGCGAGGCCTCGCTCATGAGTCACTCCGCGATATTCACCCCCAACACCTGTAGGAGTGAGGCGTAAACACCGGAAGCGCGCTCATTCCCTTTATCCCCCAGCCTGCAGGCCCCTCCCCTTTACGCTGGGCCTGCACACGGCAGCGGATTTCCGTAGCCCTATATTTCGGTTACCTTTTTAATCGTTGGGCGATTACTCAGTCAAGCGTAATGTGTGATTTTCGTCACTACCAGTCAACCTATGGTAACAGTCAAATCTTCACCATCTCCTTCACTGACGGGACCTGTATTGATAGTAAATACTCACTTCCGATTTGCCTGATTCTTTCGTCGCAACGACGCCGTTACGGTGTCGTTTTTTCGTACTGTAACGGCCATTCATGGCAAATTGAGGTCAGCCATCTGCATCGGCCAAGCCCTGCAAAAGCATGGGCTTGTCCGTAATGCCGTCTGCCGGGGGGATCAGGCCTGGGTCTTGGCTATCGGGCCGTGGCTATCGGGCTTCGAGCATATCGCCCAGCGTGTCGGCCAGCGGTCGCCGGGGCACGTCGCCGGCCAGGGCGTGAAGACGGGCGTTGTCGCCGCGCAGGGAGGGGATATCGCTGGCACGCACGAAGGCGGGGTTGACCCTGACTTCGATCTCGTAGCCGGCGAGCTGGCTGGTGAGCGCGAGTACGTCGCGCAGGGCGGTCGCTTCCCCCCGGCAGACGTTGACCGTGAGCCCGCTCTCTTCGGCCGTCAGGGGGGCGTCCAGCAAGGCGAGATAGGCATCGACGACATCGCGGACGTCGCTGAAATCGCGGCTGACATCGAGATTGCCGAGCTCGATACTCTCGGCACGACGGCGGAAGTGGTCGACGATCTTGGGGATGAGGAAGTCGCTGCTCTGCCCTGGGCCGGTGTAGTTGAACGGGCGGGCGATGATCAGCGGCAGGCGCTCGCGGTAGGTGCGGGCCAGGTGCTCCATGGCGAGCTTGGAGCAGGCGTAATGATTGACGGGCGCCGGGGGGACGCTTTCATCGATGACGGCGCGGCCGTTGGCGCCATAGACGTTGGCGCTGCTGGCGAGCAGCGTAGTCGGCGGCGTGTCGAGTCCGGCCAGGGCGTCCAGCAGTGCCTGGGTGCCCAGCACGTTGACGCGATAGAAGTCGAGCGGTACCGGATGGCCGACGAAGGCCAGCGCGGCGAGATGGACGACGCGGTCCGGGCGAATCTCGGCCACGGCATCCTGCAGGGCCTGGGCATCGTTGATATCCAGTGCCAGGTAGCGTGAAAGCTCGGGGGGCGTCTGGGTGGCGCGGCCAATGCCGACCACTTGCTCTCCGCGCTGTGCGAGCGCCTTGACGAGGTAGCGACCGGTAAACCCGGAGGCCCCTGTCACGAGTACGGTGGACATGCCCAGGCTCTCCTCTGTTGGCTGGGGCGGGCCTGCGCCCGCCCGGTCTGGGGGGTCAGGCCCGTTTGGCGCTGGCGTTGCGTCGCAGGTCGGCTTCGACCATCATCCGGCAAAGGGCTTCGAGATCGGTGGCCGGCTGCCAGCCCAGTTCGCGGTGGGCCTTGGCGGGGTCGCCGATCAGCAGTTCGACTTCGGCCGGGCGGTAGAAGCGCGGGTTGATGACGACGACGGTGTTGCCGGTGGCGGTGTCGATGCCGGTTTCGGCTTCGCCCTGCCCTTCCCATTTCAGGGTGATATCGGCCGCCTTGAAGGCCATGGTGACGAAGTCGCGCACGGTTTCGGTGCGGTTGGTGGCGAGCACGTAGGTGTCCGGCTCGTCGGCCTGGAGCATGCGCCACATGCCTTCGACGTATTCCTTGGCGAAGCCCCAGTCGCGCTTGGCATCGAGATTGCCGAGCTCGAGACGCTGCTGCTGGCCGAGCTTGATGCGGGCGACGCCATCGGTGATCTTGCGGGTCACGAATTCGAGCCCGCGCAGCGGGGATTCATGGTTGAACAGAATGCCGCTGGTGGCGAAGAGGCCGTAGGATTCCCGATAGTTGATGGTCATCCAGTGTGCGTAGAGCTTGGCGACGCCGTAGGGGCTGCGCGGGTAGAACGGGGTCGCTTCGGTCTGGGGAACCTGCTGGACCTTGCCGAACATTTCCGAGGTCGAGGCCTGGTAGAAGCGAATGGTGGGGTCGACGATGCGGATGGCTTCGAGCAGGTTGACGGCGCCGAGCCCGGTGATTTCCGCGGTGGTAACCGGTTGGTCGAAGGAGACGCCGACGAAGCTCTGCGCGGCCAGGTTGTAGACTTCCCGGGGTTGCGCGTTCTGCAGCAGGCGGATACTGGCGGAGAGATCGGTCAGATCGTACTCGACCAGGTGCAGGGCTTCATGATCGGCGATACCGAGTTCTTCGATGCGCCAGAAATTGACCGAGCTCGTGCGGCGGTACGTTCCATATACGGTATACCCTTTCTCCAGCAGCAGCTCGGCCAGGTAAGCACCATCCTGCCCGGTGATACCTGTCACCACGGCACATTTCTTCATTCCAATCCCTTTCGATTCATAAAGTTGGCAATGTCACTCCGCCGAAGGCGCTAGCCGATAGCCGGTGAGCGTCATCTTGTCATCGGTTTCGACATGTACCCTGATCTCCAGGTCGTCGACATCCGTTTTCAGAACGATGGTTTCATCGATCAGGGTTCCCTGGTGGGAGCCGTCAGCCGGAGCGATGGGGAATCTAGCATGGCTCACTGTGCCCTTGCCAGATACGACATCCACCCAGGCGCCAGGGGCGCTCGTCGTGCTGCCTTCCAGTGTAAGCCGGTATGTTCCCTGCCGCATGGGCTGATAGGGGCCAAAGGCGAGAAATCCCGGCTGGCCGGTGGTGGAGAGGCGTCCGTTTTCGAGCCTTCCGACCTGGGTGGGGGTGTCGCTCTGCCCGGCAATGTCGTGTTGCAGGCAGACGGGAGGCAGGCAGTAGTCATCGACGAGCGATGCGATGCGGGCTTCGACCGGCTTTTCCCGCTCATCGGGCTCGAGCCGAACCAGGACGTAATAGGGCCGGTATTCGGCGTCGACTTTTCCTGTCTGCTCCAGGCGCCGGGCGATGTCGTTCATGGATGCCTCGAAGTTCAACGGCGAGGGCCAGATATGGGCGGCCCATAACAGGTCGAGATAGGGCAGGATCACGGCGTCCGCCTCACCCAGGGTGAGCAGCGTCAAGATCTGCTCGGGGAATCGTTCGCCGACCGCTGCCTGATGAAAGACTTGCATCGCCGGTGGCCAGTGCTCCCGTGCCTGCGCGAGGTTCTTGTCGCCGCCGATGTTGTAGGCCTGCACGCCGAGCCGCGGGGCGAGATACGTCGCGAGGAAGTCGTTGCGATAAGGCAGGAAGGCGACGACTTCGCCGGGGGAGACACGCTCGGCGAGGTCGCCGACCAGCCGCTTGTCGATATCCTCGATGGCAGCGCGGTTTTCGATCGCGCCGTGCCAGCGCTGGGCCAGATTCGGCAGATACATGGCGACCAGGACGCCACACAGCAGGTATCCCCACGGCCGTTGATGACGTGGCAGGCCGATCAGCAGACCGAGCATCAGTACCCAGAGCCCGCAGACAGCGAGCGCCTGCCAGCGATAGGCGGCTCGCATGTTGTTGAAGCCGGGCAGGTAGGTGGAAAGCCAGGCGCTGCCGGTCGGGGCGAGCGCCTGCTCGGCGCTCATGTGGCTGGCGAGTTGCTCGTCGTCCGGCGGACGGGTGGTATCCACCTTGAGCGAGGGTCCCAGCGCGAGATACAGGCCAGCCAAGGTGACGAGCAACAGCGCGCCGGCGGGAAAAGCGCGGCTGCGGCGTCGCAGGCGCCAGGCTCCGGCCGCGCCGGCAAGCAACAGGGGCAAAAGAAAAGTGGGAACCCAGACCGAACCATCGCCATAGAACTGCCTTGATGATCGCTCGACGGTAAGGCCTAACGCATCCCAGAGGCCATGCACGCCGGTGGTGGGGATCGCCCAGAAAGAGAGATCGACTCCCCAGCCCCGAAAGAAGTCCAGCGGCGCCTTGTCGAAATGCGATGCTCCGACATATAGCGCATACAGGCCATAGGCCATGCCAAAGCCGACGATGTGAACGGGCGCCCCCCAGCACAGGAGCGTGCGACGTTGGTCGGGCTGGGCAATGAAGCGGTAGGCGTACAGCAGGCTGGCGCCGACGGCAAACATGACGAAGGTGTAACCATCCATGAAGACGGCCACGATACAGGCCACCAGATACAGCAGCGCATGCCGCCAGCGCGAACTGGTGGTAGCCGCCCCTTCGAAACAGCGCCCGGCTACCCAGAGATAGGCGGGCAGAAGCGCGATGCCGAATGCGAGCATCGAATATCGGGTATGAAACCAGATCATTGGCTGGGTCATCCAGACCAGCGCTGCGGCGATTCCCAGCCGAGGCGAGAGGCCAATGTCGCGAGCCAGGAACCAGGCTCCCAGATAGGCAACCGAGAACCAGAACGCCGACATGGCGGCATAGGCATCGGCGGGATCGAATCCCAGGGCGATGAACCAGGCTGTCGGGTAGGCGCCGGCAAGGCCAAAGGCGATGGCCGCGGGATGCGGATACCCCATGTTCGTTGCGTGCAACCCCAGAAGCGACTGGTTGGCGAACGATTGAGCAAAGCCTGTGGTCCAGAGCGCTTGCCCCAGCGTGGGATCGGCCACGAAGGGAATTGCCCCCTGCACGACGAGAACGAACGCCAATGCGACCAGGGCGAGCACGGCCGTGACCACGCCAGTACCGAAAGGCTTATGCTTTATCATCACTAACTCCCCGGGCCTTGCTGAAATGGACCGCCATGAAAAACCAGACATCGCCCAGGATCGTGACCACGCGGCCAAGCACGACGGCCAGCAGCAAGGTGTCTTCGGGAATGACATTCCCCAGCAGAAACAGCAGTACCAGTTCCCGGATGCCAACACCCGCCGGCGCGCCGGGCGTCACGAAGCCGATCAGCCAGGCCACCACATAGGCACCGCAGAGCATCGCCATGAGTTCGCCTGAAAGGCCCTGCCCCAGCACGCCGGTCAGGATGGCGGTAAAGACCCAGGCCGAAACCAGCAGAAACGCCATCTGCAGCAACAAAGCCTGAGCCAGTTCCCGCAGCGGGCGGTGGCGAGTCAGGCCACCCACCGCCACTATCGTCAGGCCAAACAGTACCAGTGCCACCGGGACGGGAAACGCGACGATCAGCAGCGGCAATATCAGTAATCCGAACGAGGCGCCGGCAACTGCCTGGAGCCCCAGCTCCCAGACCATCGACTTGGCGATGGCCCATCCCGGCAATCCGGCTGCCAGGCCCAGCGCCTGCCGGCCTGCCAGGTGGAATACGTTGCCGGGTACGTATTTGGCGAGCTGGGAGCGACCGTAGATGGCGACGGCGCCAGCGATGCCTGTGGTCAGACGAAAGCGAACCAGCAACCGCCACCAGGCCAGCGCCAGAAGGAGATTGGCGGTGGCGTAGACTCCCGACAGCAGCATCAGCAGCGCCCAGGCAAGGCCGTCGAGCTTGTGAAAGTCGATCTCCTGGCTGTAGGCATTCATGCGGATTCCGATGAAGGCAATGCCTGCCAGAGCGAGCGCCGTGCCGGCGCAATTCAACAGCCGCTTGGTGCGTAACTTCATTCACGATTCGCTTCGGTCGGTTGATATGGCGGGTTGCTTCCCATCCGCCCCCGATCCTTGTGCATTAGCAGATCGGCCGCTGGCTCGTCGTGCGATTTGATCTGGTGGCGCACTTCTTCCAGCAACTTGCGGTTGGCGGCCAGCAGGTCGGCAATGAATGCGACCAGAAACGTTTGGAACCCCATGAGCAGCAGCACGCTAGCGAGGATCAGGGACTGGATGTGCCCTCCCCCGTCGCCTGTCGCGTAGTACCACAGAAACCGTATCCCGATCAGAAACCCGAGAAAGAACAGGAGGGCTCCCAAGGTGCCGAAGAAGCGAAAGGGACGATAGATGACGAAAATCCGCAAGATCGTCAGTATCGAACGCTGGATGTAGACCGGAATGCTCTTGACCAGGCGCGAGGGGCGTAGATCGGCATTGACGCGAACCGGCACCGAGGTGATGGCCATGTCTTTCTGGCCGGCCTGAATGATGGTTTCGAGTGTGTAGGTGTAGTCGTTGAAGACGACCAGCCGTTGGGCGGCTCCTCGCGACATGGCACGAAAGCCGCTTGGGGCATCCGGTATGTCGGTACGGCTGGCTACGCGAACTACCCAACTGCCCAGTTTCTGCAGCGCTTTCTTTACTGGCGAGAAATGCTCGATGGTCTGGATCGGGCGTTCACCGATGACGATTTCCGCCTGGCCTTGCTGAATCGGTGCCACCAGCGCCGGTATGTCGTCGGCGTTGTACTGGTTGTCGGCGTCGGTATTGACGATGACGTCCGCCCCGAGATGCAAACAGGCATTGAGGCCGCTCATGAAGCCACGAGCCAACCCCTGGTTGCGTGGGTGCTGGATAATGTGGTCGACCCCATGGGCTCTGGCTATTTCAGCTGTGCCGTCCTGGCTTCCGTCATCGATGATCAGCCATTCGACGCTGTCGAAACCGTCAACTTGACGCGGCAAGGCATCGAGGGCGATGCCGAGCGTCTCGGCTTCGTTGTAACACGGGATCTGGATGATTAGCTTCACTACGTCTTCGTCCTTGTCTAGCTGGATTCGCAGAAACGCCGCTCGACTCGGGCAGCCTGGAACATTCCCCAGTATTGCGTGGCGATGTTTCCCCAGTGGCGCGAGGCCAACCATTGTTCACGTGCCGATTCGATGTGCTGACGCCTGTCGTCGTCGAAACCTTCCGCGGCTTCTTGCAGCAACCGGCCGATGGCATCGGCATCGAAGTCCTCGATCGGGAAGGTAATATCGCGCACCTCTTCGAAAATCGGCGCTGGCGTGGTTGCCACGTGCGGGCAGGCGGCGATGGCGGTGCGTACGGCAGCACTGCTCGACTCCTCGGTGTACTGGTAAGGCAGCACCAACAGGTCGCACTCACTCAGCATGCGCTCGACCTGCTCCATGGGCAGGAAGTCGGTATGCCATTCAATGTGTTCACTGATGCCCAACGATTGAGCCAGGCTCTTGCAGCGTTCCAGTTCACTGCGCGACAAGTCGTCGTTGCGCACCGTCGTCATCAACCGCAGACGGGCGCTGGCGGGCGCGGCGGGAGATTCGAGGAACTGGGAAAATGCCTGTATCAGGACATGGATGCCCTTGTGTGGTAGCAAAAAGCCAAAGCCGCCCACCAGCATGTCGTTGCTGTCGCGAGAAGCCGAGGCCATCGCTGGCGCGGCTGACTGCTGGCTTAGGGTAATGCCCTGGGGAATGAGCACGACGTTGTCGGTGACGCCGACCCGCTTGAGCGAGTTGAGATCGTCCAGGGTGTGAACGAAGACGCGGTCGAAGGCATTGAGGCTCTGCGCCGCTGCACGCTGGCGACTGTCGGCAAGCGTCAGCAACGGGCGCGTGGTATGTAACGTCAGATATGCGCTCTTGCCGGCGGAGTGCAAGGCTGCCACGCCTTTCTCCAGAGTTTCATCGAGATCGAAGAAGGCGAAATGGTGCTGCAACCATACGATGTCTCCTCGAGCGTCGATCCATCGCAGGTCGGGCACTTGCCCCTTGATCCAGCCTTCACGGGGCGGGGCCATCAGGTTGGGTAATTCGGCTCCCTGAATCATGCTGTCCTGTGGGGCAACGATTTCGAAGGCTGTGTCCGTCGGGAAGGATTCGATCAGATGGCGGCTATATTCGGCGATGCCGCACGGCTCTCCCCAAGTCGTGATCATGGTGACGCCGCCGTTGCCTTCGGGCGCTGGAACAGGTGCTTCGTTGAAACGCTTCAAGCGCGTCAGGGCCGTCAGAAGGGAGTCGGTGGCCTGGGGGGCAAGAAAACGCTGTCGCACATGATGGTGCAAGTGGCTGGCGTGGTCCTGTACTTCGCGCTCATTGGCCAGCAGCCCGCGACAGAGGTCGAGGAGACGGGTCGCCAGGTGGTCGACGCCAGGTTCCACCCATACCGACTGTGCGTCGGAGAAGTGGGTTTGTGCACGATCGAAGCGGTAGGACACCCACCAGGCGTTTTCCGAGGTGGCGAAGTCGGTGTGCGCGCCGTAACCCGTCACGACCAATGGGCGCGAAAACTCACCGGCCTCGATGGCTGGCATGTTCAACCCTTCGCCTCGCGTGGGCAGCACGACTGCGTCAGCTTCGTGATACAGCTGCGCCATCTGTTCGCTATCGTAGTCGTCCAGGATCAATCGAATACGATCCTGGAAGCGCGGCGACACACACTCTTCGATCCATGCCTCGATATTGTTGTGCGGGTTGGGAAAGGACTTGATGGTCAAATGCACTTCGGCAAGCCTGCCGGCGATCTTGTCGAAGGCATCCAGCAGCACATCGACTCCCTTCCGGGGGAAGCAGGATGACACGTGAAGCAGATTGATACGGCGACGATCGGCGACACGGTCAAGGTCACTGACCTGACTTGCCTGGGCATTGCGATTGGCGACCAGGGGCAATGTGATGACGTGGATCGGTAAACGACAGCCACTGTCCATCAAGGTCTTCTTGACGAACCAGGCGGTCACAATGACCCCGGCATAATGGTCGTTGAGCGTCTCGATCATGCCTGTAGGCACACGCGATTCTTCCCAGAAAAACAGCGCAATTGGCAAGCCGCGTCCTTGATCGACATCATCGATCAAGGGGTAGTGATGATACAGGCAGACACGTTGCTCGATCGGGAGCGCAGCAAACACCTTATTGCCGACAAGCGCATTCCACTGCTGTACCTGGGCTTCCCCGCCGGGTATCTGTTCGATGGTCGGCCTCGGCTCGCCTTCTCTTGGCACAAGCGACAATGTCAGTTCCGGCATATCCTGCGACAAGCGCTGGACGATATGACGATTAACCGTCGCCAAGCTGTAACTTCCCTCGAAATGTCCCTCGAGGGAGAGACCACACCAAGCGTCCTGTATCAATGTGCGAGGGAGAAACGTATCTCGTAGCTTCAGGTTTCGTCGTCGCACCGAGGCGGTCAGCGTCTCTTGCAGATCCTTGTAATCTTCTTCCTTGGCGTGACTCCGCACCAGGCGGATATCGGCGCTTCCTGCCCCGGCCATGAGGCGCTGCAAGCGGCGCTTGACTGGCGGAAAACGATCTACGATCACCAGTACGCCTCGCTTCAGCCAGGTAATCCGCGCCAGTCGTTGACCAACGTGTCCGACCCAATGTCGGCCGAGCGGCACACTACCCTGCTTTCCGTTCGTCTTTCGATTGGGGAGTCCGCGCAACCAGGCCATCAGCTCACGCACCGGGGCGGTGATGCGCCAGGAGAGACTGCTTTCCAGCGACAGCAAGGTACGCTCCAGTTCGTTAGCCTTCTTTTCGCTGCGGGCTAGACGAGTGGTCAATGTCTTGACTTCGCTCTCGCGGCTGGCCAGGTCGCTCGACAACGCTTGCTTGTGACGCTCGTTCTCTTCCAGCTTACGTTCCAGATAAGCGATGCCAGACTGATGTTCCTGTTCCAGCGATTCCAGATAGTCGAAAATCGCCTGACCTTCGCCTCCCGCTGCTTTGTGGGCGACGATGGCATAGTCGGGATAAGCGGAGAGCGCCCACGCCATGTGGCGTGACAATGTCTCGTCGGGGTCTGGCACCTGAGGGCCGTTGAGCCGTATCACGGAAACCTTGGAAAAACCCGCATCCTCTCCGATGAAATGCAGTAGCGGGGGAGGAAGCGGATGGCGGTGCGTGGGGTCCATGTAGAAGCTCCACAGGCCTACCGAGATATTTTCCGGGTTGGGTGTTTCGAGTATCAGCACACCTCCGGGCTGCAATACCCTATAGGCCTGCTCCACCAGCGTGAGGAGATCGTCGAAAGAGAGATGTTCTGCAATGTGGAAGCCGCTGACGACGGCTAAAGAGCCATCCTCGCACTCGGTCAATGCTTCGAGGATATCCTGCTCGGATGCGTTCAGATCACGAGCATGACATGCATCGATCATCAGGGAGTTGGTGTCTACACCACGAACCAGCCAACCGTGTTCGCCCAGCAGCTCCAGCCATTCACCACGGCCACACCCCAGATCCAGTGCTTCGCCATTGGGGTACACGGCATGAAGCGGCTCAAGCACTGGCAGGTAAGCTTTCAAACGCTGCTTGATATCTTCTCGGTCGCCACGAAAACGCTCTTCAAAGCGGCTGTAAAAATCCATCTTCATCAAGTTTCTCCTTCAGAAAAGCTTCAACGAAGCGCGGGATTCGAGGCGTCATTTGCACGATCGCAATCGATCTGAGGCATAATCCAGCTCGTACCGATAAAGTAATCCTTATCCACATTCACGACGCTAAAAACCAGTGCATGATCTATCCACTGGTAGTTGTCGACCAAGTGGGTATCGGTACTATGAAGCGAGGTTGAAATCGCGTAACTCCCTGGCCCAACATTCATTTCAAACCGCATGCGGTATCGCAAAAGCTCTCCTGTCTTTAGATTTTTCACGATTTGATTCGTATGCCAGGTATTGGTGCCAAAAATAGCCTGACCCAGACGGTCCTTGATAATGTAACCCACTACCAGCTGGGGAATATCAGCATGAATACGTATATCGAGAGCAAGTTCGACTTCTTGCGCGACAGAAACAAATTCGATCGGATTGCCATCGAGATCATTTAGCGACAGAGACTCGACCTTGGCCTCGCCACTACCGGACTGGGTCTGCACCATTCCGTCGTCCAGCTTCTTAAAGCTTACGTTGCTATTTTCCTTCTCTGCAATCAGGGCGTTGTAATGATCCATTACCGCCTCGGGATTACCATCGCTGACGATACTCCCCTTGTCGATGAGAATGGCTCGATCGCAAAGCGTTTGAATCGCTTCCTTGTCATGGGAAACGATCAATAGCGAAGTGCCTTGTTTTTGAAACTGCCTGATCCTGTCGAAGCTCTTGTGCTGAAAATAGGCATCTCCTACCGACAGTGCCTCGTCGACAATCAGGATATCGGGGCGATAAGCCGTCGCCACTGAGAAAGCGACACGCATCTGCATACCGCTAGAGTAAACACGCATGGGCTGATCAAAGTAGGAGCCGACTTCCGCAAAGGCTTCTATATCGGGCATGGCCTTGTCGATTTGCTCTTGGGTCAATCCCATGAGCGCCGCAGCGTGATAGACGTTCTGCCGGCCAGTGAGGTCACCGTTGAATCCCATGCCTAATTCAAGAATGGCGGAAACCCGACCCGTTACGACAATATGACCGGTTGTTGGCAATAGAGTCCCGGTAATCATCTTGAGCAGGGTACTTTTACCGGCACCATTTTGCCCCACGATCCCTACGGCTTCACCTTCTCCCAGGTCAAAGCTGATGTCCTTGAGAACCCATGTCTCTTTCTGGGGTTTGACGGCCGAGAAAAACCAGCTGACGACACGGCGGCCTTCCGAGCTAAAGCGCCGGAAAGCCTTGCCGACCCCACGGACTTCCATCAAGTTCCCTTGTTTCATAGTGCGTCCACCATTTCTGGACTCGCTTTACGAAAGATAACGAGCCCCAGGAAAAGGAATATCGCGCTCAACAGTGCAACGATCACCAACCCTCCCAATTCGGGTTGTTTGCCATACACGAGCACATCATGATACCCCGCAATCAAATGATAAAGAGGATTCAAATCCATCCACTTGCGCAATGATTCCGGCACAATGGAAATGGGGTAGACGACGGGCGTAAACCAGAACAGGAATTGCAAGATAATCGGCATAACCTGGCCAATATCCCTAATAAACACATTGAGCACGCCTAGCACCAAGCCTACTCCAGCGGCAAAAGCCAGTGTCAATAACGTCAAAACCGGAACCCAAACCAGCTCCATGCCACCAAAATGGCCTAGACAGGCAAAGACAATTAAAATCACCAAAAACAATATGACGTTGTTAATCAGGCTTCCTCCAACGGCAATAATCGGCAACGCAACCTTAGGAAAGACCATCTTCTTCATCAGGTTTCCGTTTTCAATGAACATTCCCAGGCAACGATTGATTACTTCCATAAAGAGAGTCCAGCCAAGCATGCCGCCGGTCAGATATATCGCGTAGGCATATTGGTTATCGATTCCCGGCAGTTTGGCTGAAAGCACTGCCGAAAGAATAAGCGCATAGGTCAAAACCAAAGAAAGCGGATGTATGACCATCCATGCGCCACCTAGACGGCTGCGAATAAAACGCGACACCATTTCGTTACGTATGGAAGCCCAGATAAAATGGCGATAGTGCCACGCCCCCTTTAGACTGCCTAACATTATCTTTCCTTTTAAAAAAACCAAGGCATATAGCCCTTGCTTAAATCCGCCAGAGCCCGCCACATCATATTCTATAATTCAGATCAAACACCAAGCCCAAAAAAGCCAATAGAGTCATCCTGTGTCATCGAATGGCCGATACGGTAGCGAGACTCGTTAACACTTCATATCCGTTCATGCCGTGCTTTTTCTTCCGGTGGCGGTGCGCTCAAGGAGGACTGCCACCATGGGATGCTGGGCTCGGTGCTCAGACGAAAGCCGCATAGCTCTTCGATAATCAAAGGAATTACACGGGGGTAAACGAATAGATAACGCTTCGCCAGGCGTTTGGGAGATTGAGAAAGCCGCCATAGCCATTCCAGCCCCGCATTCTGCATCCATTCGGGGGCGCGGCGCTGGCAGCCGGCCAGAAAATCCAGCGTTGCGCCGACACCCATGACGGCATTGGCGTCGAGGCGCGGCAGAACCCGCCTGATCCAGCATTCCTGACGAGGGCAACCCATGGCTACGGCCAGCAGATGCGGCCGATATTCATTGATCGCCTCGACGACACGACGCTCCTTCAGGGCATCGGTTTCGAAGTGCATGTCCGGCGACAGGGTTCGCGGCGCCGGTAGCCCCGGCACCAGATCGACAAGCCGTTCAGCAGCCTTTTCGGCAACGCCCGGTGCACCACCCAATAGCATGACACGCCATTGCCGCTGCCCGCCCAGACGACACAAGGCAGGCAACAGGTCGGCACCCGTGACTCTTGCCGGCAATGGCTTGCGCCGGGCACCGGGCACTTTCGACAGCCAGACCAGCGGCATGCCATCCGGTGTCACGATCTCTGCCTCGCTCATGGCTTGCCCCAACTCGGAGTTGTGGCGCTGCCAGTAGATATATTCGAGGTTGGGAGTCACGACTTGAAAGCGATACCCGCGATCGATCGCGCGCGCAATCAGCTCCGCGGTTTCCGGGACATCGGCGATAGGGAAGTCAAGACCAAACAGGCGTGTGCAATCGGGCATATGACATTCAGCTTCCTTGCTCATCGATACTCGTCAGCCGCTTTTCTCAGGCTATCCTTCAGCCGGTCGGCGGAGGATGTCCAACTGAAATGCTGCGCTCTTGCCGGGCCTTCCTGCCTCAGCCGTTCACGCAACGAGGAATCATCCAGCAGAGTATGAAGCCCCTGACGAATGCTGTCGACGGAAGTCGGCTCGACGTACACGGCCGCACTCCCTGCCACTTCCGGTAACGAGGCTGTCTGCGATGTCAGCACCGGCGTCCCGCAGGCGAGCGCTTCCAGCACGGGCATACCGAACCCTTCATACAACGAGGGGTAGGCCATGACAGTGGCGCCGGCCATGAGCCCCGGTAGATCGGCATTCGGCACGTAACCCAGCCAGCGCACTTCGCCGCTTGCCTGCATGGTATCGACTTGCTTGCGTAGCCCTTCGTCCAGCCAGCCTCGGCGGCCGACCAGCAACAGTGGGCAGCTCTGTCTCAACCCTGCCGGCAGCGTCCGATAGGCTTGCAGCAAGCGTGACAGATTCTTGCGAGGCTCCAAGGTGGCGACGCTGAGAATGTAATGCGCCGGCAAGGCATATTGCCGGGTCAGGGCCGTTGTCGATGCACCAGGCTGGAATTCCGGCCGAGCGGCAGGCGAGACAAGATCGATGCGCTGCGGGTCGATGTCGAAACGCTCACTCAGTTCGTCACGCGTGAAGCGCGATACCACATTGATTCGGGTCGCCTGTCGAACGACCCGAGGCAAGTGACGAGCCAGCTGGCGACACATGGCCGGATGTACGTACTCCGGATGGCGCCACCAGGCCATGTCGTGCACTACCGGCACGACAGGCTTATCCCGGCGAATATCGACGGGAATGTAATCCGGCTCCCAGTAGACGTCCCAGCCGGACAGCCGTTTCAGCTGTCTCTTCAACCGCATGCGCGCCAGAGCAAAACGTCCCGGAAGCCGGCGAAGCACGGGGTAGTAGCGCTGTACCCAACTCCCCTGTTGTTCTCCGGCATCATCCGCGCCATGCAGCCAGGCCGCCAGGGACTGCCTATCCGACCAGATGTCCGCATGATTGAATGCCTGAAGGTCGAATGCCGGATCATCGGCCATTCGACTCAGCAGGCCATGAGTGTAGTGCCCAATACCGGTTGACTGATGCGTCATGCTGGTGGCATTGACGACCACCCTCATTGCATGCGCCCGTAATGGTCCTCAAAGCGGATGATGTCGTCCTCTCCAAGATAGTTGCCGGTCTGTACTTCGATCAGACGCAGAGCGATCTTGCCGGGATTCTCGAGACGGTGCACGGTTCCCAGAGAGATATAAGTCGACTCATCTTCGGATAACAGGAAGCTCTTCAGGTCATCCAGCTCACCATGACCTTGCCCCTGGGTCACCCGAGCCGTTCCTTGCACGACGATCCAGTGTTCGGCACGGTGATGGTGCATCTGCAGGGAAAGTGTATGCCCCGGATTCACGACGATTTCCTTCACCTGGAAGCTTTCGGTGAGAACGAGAGTCCGGTAATGCCCCCACGGGCGATACACGCTTTTATGCGTATGGTATTCGCTGCGCTGCTGGCTTTTCAGGAGATTGACTATCTTCTTCGTGTCCTGGGCGTGGCTCCGATCGGCAACCAGTACGGCGTCATCGGTCTCGACGATGATGAGGTTGTCGACTCCGACCGCCGCCACCAGTCGCGACTCGCTGCGGACATAGTTGTCATGGGATTCGTAAAGCAGTACATCCCCCTGCACCGCATTGCCCCGGTTTTCGTCGGATGCTTTCAGGTCGTACAAGGCATCCCAGGCGCCAATATCGCTCCAGCCTGGACTCATGGGTATTACCGCCGCATGCCGGGTCTTTTCCATGACCGCATAGTCGATGGAGTCGCTACGACAGGCGGCAAAGGTATCCTTATCGATACGCAGAAAATCCAGATCCTCTCGGCGAGCGTCATAGGCTGTCTCGCAGCACTGCAAGATATCCTTGGCATGCTCGGCCAGTTCCTCGAGGTACTGGCGGGCACGGAACAGGAAGATGCCGCTGTTCCAGAGATACTCACCGGAGGCGAGGTAGGTCTCGGCGCACTCCTTGCCAGGTTTTTCGACGAAGGCCTCTACCTGATACCCATCGCCTCGCTCGCTCCCCTTGTGAATGTAGCCATAGCCGGTATGGGCCGAGGTCGGGTTGATACCGAACGTGACGAGATCCCCCGCTTCGACCAGTTTCAGCCCTTGCATGATCGCCTTGCGAAAGGCGTCCGAGTCACTGATGGCGTGATCAGCCGGCATGACCAGCAGGACGGGGTCATCGTCGAGCTCGAGCGCAGCCATGGCGGCCAATGCTAGCGCCGGTGCGGTATTGCGCCCTTCGGGCTCCAGCAATATGCACGCAGGCGACACTCCCAGGCTATCCATCTGTTCAGCCACCAGGAAGCGATGTTGTTCATTGCAGACGACGATCGGCTCGCGACAGTCCGGCAGCCCCTGGAGGCGCAAAGCCGTTTCCTGTAACAAGCTATGCTTTTCGGAGTTCAGCTTGAGAAACTGCTTGGGATAATGTTCACGGGAAACCGGCCACAAGCGAGAGCCAGAACCACCGGAAAGCATGACGGGCGTAATCATAAAATCTCCTGAAAATCAGGGTTTGTCATTGACAAAACCCCGCGTAATCGTCAGCAACAGTATCTTCAAGTCCAACCCGATAGACCAATTATTGATGTAATACAGGTCGTACTCGATACGCTGTTCCATGTCGCCGACATTGCCGGTATTTCCCCGCAGACCGTGAATTTGAGCCCAACCCGTTATACCGGGTTTGACTCGATGACGTTGCATGTATGAGTCAATCAGGTTCTTATAGATGATGTTGTGGTCCATGGCATGTGGGCGTGGCCCAACCAGTGACATGCGACCCTGCAACACGTTATACAATTGGGGTAGCTCGTCAAGGCTCGTCCTTCTCAACCAGCGGCCGAGACGAGTGACGACGTTGATTTCTCCAGCTTGACCCTGCCAGTTTTCGCGCTTCGCATCACGTCTGCGCATGGTGCGGAACTTGTAGATTCTAAAGCGCTTTCCATCCAGGCCGTGGCGATACTGCTTGAATAATACGGGCCGCCCCATCGTTAGCCATATCGCCAACGCGGTAATCAGCTTGATGGGCAGAAAGCCGATGAAAAGCATGGCTCCCAATATACGATCTTCCACTGACTTGATCAGGCGCGCCGGTCCGTGCAGCGGGCTGTAGTTCAGGTCGATCGAGAACATGTCGGCGACCTGCGTCATGCGGTGGTTGAGAAGCCGCACGTCCGAAAGATCGGGGAAGTAGCGCACGCTGACAGGCACGGCAATGAGCTGATCGGCCAGAGCCTTGACGGTGTTGCCGTGATTCAGGGGATAGCTCAGCCATATTTCATCGAAGGAACGGCTGAAAACGGAATCCTCCACCAGCCTAAGAACCTGCTCGAGAACCTGGGCTTCATCCTCGTGCACGATCATCCGGTCGATGCGATAGCCTGCATAGGGCATTGCCGCGAGCCGCTGATGCACGTGGGCCGCATTCTCGGGCCGACCGATAAAAAGCACCGATTTGAGGTTACGCCCGTCGGCCCGTATCCGACGCAGATAGACGTACAGCAGCCCACGGGCCAGCAGCCCGATCACCAGCACGCTCAGGCAGGATAGCCCCATCCAGAGCCGCGAATAGACACCACCGCTTTGCGTGACGACCAGGAAGGCGCTGATCAGCAGCCCCGTCATTGCCCAGCTGACCAGAAAGGTGCCGAACATGCTGAATATGCTCCGCCCGCGCCACGCTTGATAAAGGCCGAGCATTTCGCCGACTGTCGGCAAGAGCAAGGCGCCGGTCACGATCAGCAGCGGATATTCGATACCCTGTATGGAGTCGAGTTCGGGCAGGCACCACAAGTACAAGGCACCAACGAGCATGGCCAGCGCGGCATCGAAGCCGCGCATGACCAGACGCAACATTTCATTGCTCGTTCGCGACGCCATGCCGGTTCAACCGGTGACGCGCGATAGCAACGCCATGGTATCGACCAGATCCTGGGTGCCGAGATCGCCGACGGCGGCCTGCAGGTTGAGCCGGTCGAGCAGGTACTGGCGGACCACTTCGACGAACTGGATACGCAGGTCATACAGATCGGCGCGCGCATCGAGCACGTCGACCAGGTCGCGCAGCCCGAGCTGTTCGCCCTTCTCGGCCGCCTGCAGGAACAGGTTGCTGGATTCGATGGAGCGCTTGAGCGCTTCGATCTGGCGTTCATCCCCGCGCAGCCCACGCAGGCGCTGGCGAACCTCCTGGCGCGCCAGATTGAGGGCGTTGGTGTAACTCGCCTGTGCGGCCTGCTGGCTCAGTTCGCCCTGCCTGACGCTGGCACTGGTATAGCCACCTTCGTAGAGGGGCACGCTCAGACGCAGGTTGGCGGAGGCGTCCTTACTTTCGCGAAAGGGGTCGTTGGAGTCGCGGTCCGAGTAGCCCACGGTGAGATCGAGCTCGGGATAGTGCCCGGCGCGCCGCACGTCGGTTTCCGCGTCGGCGACCTTCATCTGCTGCTTGCCCAGGGCGACTTCGACGTTGTTGATGGTGCGCTCGAGCCAGGGATCGGCGTCATCCCAGCCGCCCGGCAGCGTCAGTTCGCCGAGGTCGCCGAGCGTGGCCCCGCTGAACCGGGGCAGCTCGCCGGTCAGGCGTTCCAGCAGGCTCAAGGCGTTGTCGAGTTCGTTCTGGGCGCTCACGGTGTCGGCGACCGCCTGGTCGAGCCGCGATTGCGCCTCGAGCAGGTCGATACGGTTGCCGACGCCCAGGTCGTAGGCGCGGCTGGCCTGTTTGACCTGTAGATTCAGCGACTCCTGCTTGGAGTCGAGCAGGCCGAGCTTGCGCGAGGCGAGAAAGGCATCGAGATACGCCTCGGCAACCTGTAGCGCCAGATCGCGCTCGCCAACAGCCACTTTCAACTCGGCGGCATCGCTCTGCGCTTCGGCCTTGCCGACCTTGCGCCAGCGTTCGAGGCTGAACAGCGACTGCGACAGCTGTACCTGCCATGTCTGATCGCGGGTCGTGCCCTGATAGCGCGCTTCGTAGTCGTCGTTGCCGCCAAGCTCGTTGTCGGGGTTATAGGACGGGTTGTCGGTGTAGTAGTTGTCCGACTCCTGATAAACGTAGCCGGCGGAGGCCTGAATCTGCGGCTTGAGCGCGGCCTGCGCCATGGGCACGTCCTGTGCAGCGGCTTCGGCCTCGAAGCGCTGGCTGGTGAGATCGGCGTCGTTCTGCAATGCCAGGGCGAACAACCGCGGCAGCGACGGCAGAGCGGCGTCCTCGTCGACCACGGGCGCGGCTTCGTCGCTCGCGACCGTCTGGCCGTTCAGCGCCGGCAGGCTGGCATCGACTTCGTCCATCATCGAGGTCTGGGCAACGGCCAGCGGCGAGAACAGCTGCGCTGCCAGCGCTAGACCAGGCAGCGCTAGACCAGGCAGTGCTAGACCAGGCAACAACAGGCCAGGCAGCGTCGTCCATAGCTTACGGTCCTGACCCATGCTCACTCCTCCCGCATGGCGCGTGCCAGCATGTCGGTGATGGGCTTGGTCATGTAGCTGGCGAAAGTGCGTTCGCCGGTCCGAATCATCACCTCGGCGGGCATGCCGGCGAGCAGTTGCATGTTCTCGGTCATCTCGCGCTTGCCGTCTTCGGTCACCTTGACCCGCGCCTTGTAGTACTTGGCGCCGGTGGCTTCGTCCTCGAACGAGTCGGCGCTGACGTTGGTCACCTCACCGTCGATGACGTTGGACAGCCGCTGGTTGAATGCGCTGAAGCGAATCTCGGCATACTGGCCCGGGTAGATGTTATCGATATCGCGGTCGGGAACGCGCGCTTCGACGATGAAGTCGTCGCCGGAGGGTACGATCTCCATGATCGGATCGCCGGGCTGGATGACGGCGCCGACGGTATGGACCTTCAAGCCGACGACGGTGCCGGTCACGGGCGCGGTCACGGTGGTTCGCTTGACCTGATCGCTGAGCGCGGTGATGCGTTCTTCGGCATCGGCGATATTGCCCTGGGCTTCCCGCAGCTGCTCGCCGACCTCTTTCTGGAACTCCTGCAACTTGACCTGCTTCTGAACCTTGTTCTCGCTGATCTGGGACTTGAGTTCGGCGATCCTGGATCGGCTCTGGGCGATATCGCCCTTGAACTGCAGAGCCTGACGCTCCAGCTCGCGCAGGCGCTGGTTGTCGCCCAGACCTTCCTTGAACAGGGAGCGATAGTCCTGGGCTTCTTGCTGCAACGAGTTCATGCGCTCCTGATTGACGTTGATCACGTCCTGCAGGCCATCGATCTGCTCGCGCATCTGGGCCATCTGTTCGTCGAGCGCGCTGAGGGCGCCTTCGAGCGCCCCGCGACGTGCCTGGAACAGCGCCCGCTGGACGGCCAACACTTCCTTGACCCGCTGGGCGTCGCTCTCGAGCAGTTCATCGGGAAAGGTCAGCGTGTCGGCGTCCTTCTGCTCGGCGAGCAGGCGAATTTCGGCAGCACGGTTGATCAGGTACTGGGAGCGCGAAATCGCGAGCTGCGAGCGTGCCTGGGTGTTGTCGATCACCAGCAGGGTGTCGCCGGCCTCGACGTGGTCGCCATCGTCGACGTTGATCTCGTCGACGATGCCGCCCTCGAGATGCTGAATGGTCTTCTTGAACGATTCGACCGAGACCGCACCGGGGGCCACGACCGACACCGCCAGATCGGCACTGGCCGCCCAGCCACCGAAGCCGCCGAAGGCGATCAGCAGGATCACCAGCCCGAGGCGAAGATAGCCCTTGCCGCTGGTGGGCAAGGGGCTGGCCGGTGCCGATTCGTCGGGCGTCGATTGCTTGGGCGGGGTGATATCGATACTGCGGGAATTATCGCCTGCCATGCTACTCATGCCCCCGAGATTGCGGCTTGTCGGAATTGCCAGAATTACCGGAATTGTCGGCGTTGCCAGAATGGTTCGCGCCCTGAACGGCGGTCAGCCGGCCGGCGTTCGACCGCCCCAGGGTGTTGCCGCCCTTCTGCGCCGGGGTCTTGGCGAACTGGGCCAGCACCTGATCGCGCGGGCCGAACATGCTGACCTGCCCGCCCTTGAGTACCAGCAGCTTGTCGACGTGCTTGAGTACGCTATTGCGATGGCTGATCACGAACAGCGTGACGCCTTCGGCCTTGAGCTGCTTGATCGATTCGCCCAGCGCCCGCTCGCCGCTGTCGTCGAGGTTCGAGTTGGGCTCGTCGAGCACCACCAGCACCGGATCGCCATAGAGCGCACGCGCCAGCCCGACACGCTGGCGCTGGCCGCCGGACAAGGCGCCGCTGGAGGCGCTGATATAGGTGTCGTAGCCGTTGGGCAGCTGCAGGATCATCTCGTGGACGCCAGCCTTCTTGGCCGCTCTGACGACCTTCTCGGGATCGACTTCGCCGAAGCGGGCGACGTTCTCGCTGATGGTGCCGTCGAAAAGCTCGATATCCTGCGGCAGGTAGCCGATATAGGGGCCGAGTTCGTCACGGTTCCACTGGGCGATCTCGGCACCGTCGAGGCGCACCGTGCCGACCTGCGACGGCCAGATACCCAGCAGCACCCGCGCCAGGGTGGACTTGCCGGCGGCGCTCGGGCCGATGATGCCGATGTGCTCGCCCTTGTCGACGTTGAAATTGATGCCGCGAATCGTCGCCATGCGTACGCCCGGGGGCGCGGCAGCGACGGTCTCGATGGCGATCTCGCCACGCGGGGCGGGCAATGACATGCGACGCTGCTCTTCGGGGATCTGCTCGAGCAGTTCGTTGAGGCGATGATAGGCGCTTCGCGAGCTGACGAAGCCCTTCCAGCTGCCGATCATCTGGTCGATCGGCGCCAGTGCCCGCCCCATCAGGATGGAGCCGGCGATCATCATGCCCGGCGTCATTTCGCCTTCGAGTACCAGCAGCGCACCGAGACCGAGAATCAGCGACTGGAACAGCATGCGCAGCACCTTGGACGCGTTGGTCAACGCCCCCGCACGGTCGCTGGCCTGCGACTGCTTGGAGAGGAATTCATGATGCTTGCCGGCCCAGCGCCCCATGATGCCGGGCAGCATGCCCATGGCGTGCAGCACTTCGGAGTTGCGCAGGTTGGAGTTGGCGAGATCCTGGGCCTTGATGTGGTCGCTGTTGGCTTCGGCCAGCAGTGTCTTGGTGGCCTTCTCGTTGGCGATCGCCAGCGTCAGCAGAATGAGACCTGCCACGGTGGCGAAAACACCCAGCCACGGGTGGAAGAGATAGAGCACGGCCAGGTAGATCGGCGCCCATGGCGCATCGAAGAAGGCAAACAGGCCGTTGCCGGTGAGGAACTGGCGCAGGTTGGTCAGATCGCTCAGCGGCTGGGCCGTCTGCTTGCCCTGGGTCAGCACGCTGCGCCGGAACATGGCGCTATAAAGACGCTGGTTGACCATCTTGTCCAGCCGGTTGCCGACCCGGATCAGGATTCGCGAGCGCACCAGCTCCAGCCCCCCCATGACCATGAACAGGAAGACCACGACCAGCGTCAGCATGAACAGGGTTTCTTCACTGCGGGAACTGATGACGCGGTCGTAAACCTGCAACATGTACAAGGGGGGAACCAGCATCAACAGGTTGATGAACATGCTGAAGAACCCCACCGAGAAGAATGACCCGCGACACACCTTGAGGGCGCGTTGCAGATCGGTGGCTTCTTTCTGGGTGGCCATGCAATCGCTCGCTATAAGGACGATAAAACGGAGGATGTAAGGTCAGTAGGCGTCCAGGCCAATGCTGACAGGGCGCAAAGGATACCAGATTCTCATCCGCATCATGAGGGCGGCATCGTGAGAGGGAATCATGAGAGGTCATAGAATAGATCGAGGCGTCGCAAGCGACGCCTCGATTAGCTGGTCCGGAATACGGCTATTCGATCGATCGACCGATTGACCCGTTCGCAGGCGGTGATTTGAGCGGGTTGTGGGTCGCTTCAGGAGCGGCCCGGATTTTCACGGCCTATTCCAGCAGGTTCCTCTGCTCGGCATCAGTGAGCATGGCGAGGGCAAACGCCACAAGCGTTTCCTCATAGCCATGAGCCGTATTGATCGCGTCGGCCAGAACCTGAGGAGACTCGATATATTCATGGATCATTTGATTGCGTGTCTGACGAATCTCGAGCCACTTGTCGGCAGAATCGAGTACGCCAAGTTTCTCGGCGCGGTCCAGGTTATCGGCCACGGCGCCCGTTCTTTCACCCAAGGCACGTAGCCAGAGCGGAAGCAGCTTGTCTCCGGTCGTATCCTGAAGCCGGCAAAAGCGGCTGGTATAGGCTTCCAGTTTTTCTGCCAATGCTTCGTCTTCACCCAGCATGGCGGCACGCTTCTCGGTAAACGGCGAGACGAATACGCTACCCGATGAGTAGCGAAGATGGTGAATCTCACGCTCGACCACGCGTTTCAGGAAGCGCAGCCGCTCCGAAAGATTGTCGTTCATACAAAAACTCCCTGTTCTCGCGCCAGCCTGTGTATCGCCTGCTCGCTGAGGTTCGGCGCACTCAGAAGCACGTCTACCTTGCGCCCGTACATGGCGCGTGTGATGCGTACGCTTAGCCGGGCAGCAAGCTGTGCGGGATGCTTCACTGGCTCGTCGAGCTCGATGAACAAGTCGATGTCGCCACCACGAGCGGCATCGTCCAGCCGTGAGCCGAATAGCTTTACGGAGACGCCAGGGCCAAGCTCGTCAGTGACGATATTCTGGATGGTCTGGCGTTGGGTATCTGTCAGGCGCATGGTGTTCATCCATCCCGGCAAGGCGTTCTGTCAGGTCGAGCTGCGACGTTGCTCATAGCCAATTTGACGCCATATATTCGAAGAGATCGCCGGTCAGGCAGGCGGAGTGCTCAGCCAGGGCTACGCGGCGAGTGGCTCTCATCGAACCTCTGCCCTACCCGTATTATATGGTCGCGTAGCGCTTCGTTATCGATATCGCGATAGCGCACGATATCGAACAGGTAGGGAGTGTTGAGCTCGTCCAGGCGATTCATGAGCGCGGACAAGTCATCATCGGAGATATCGCCGTACAGTGCCAGATCGATATCGGAGCCGGGGCGGAACGTGCCTTTGGCTCTCGATCCATAGATGACGACCTTTTCTATACCGGGACATTCAGCCAAGACCCGGCGAATGGCCTCTATCGCACTTTCTGGCAAGCCAAACATCAGCGATACCGCTCCATTGTCTCGCGAAACTGTTTCAGAGCCGGGTAATAACGCTCGACGATGTTCTTGAACTCTGTCTCCAGAATGCTGTGGCGGTACGCATGCACCGTATGATTACGGGTTTCTATCATATCCATCCATACCTGCCCGTCTTCCAGCAGGCCGATATTGAAGGCATGACGGGCCGCGCTGCGTGATCCGGTCACGTTCTGGATACCTTCATGCTCCAGGTAGTCCTTCATGACCTTCCAGGCCAGCTCGTGAGTGAACTCGAAGCGCTGGATAACGCCTTCCTTGATGATATCCAATGTCGTGTCGCCGTAAGCTTCAACAGCTTGTTCCAGCTGAGAAAGCGCATTGACATAGTTGGAAAATCGCTGCTGCCAACGGATCTCCATCGCCTTCCCCTTCTATCGTTTACTGCACGTGTCGTTTACTGCACGTGTCGTTTACTAACACGTATCATTTACCGCAGCGCGCCGTTGGCGCGCTGCGGGACACCACTCAGCGATAGACCGGCAGGCGCGAGCAGACGGCTTCGACCTTGGCCTTGACTGCGGCTTCCGCCTGGCTGGAGTCGCCCTGCTGCATGGCGTCGAGGATGTCGCAGATCCAGCCGGCCAGGTCGCGGCATTCGGTTTCGCCGAAGCCACGCGTGGTCACCGCCGGGGTGCCGATACGCAGGCCGGAGGTGACGAACGGGCTCTGCGGATCGCCGGGTACGGCGTTCTTGTTGACGGTGATGTGGGCACGGCCGAGCGCGGCATCGGCGTCCTTGCCAGTCAGGCCCTGCTTGACCAGCGACAGCAGGAACAGGTGGTCTTCGGTGCCGCCGGAGACGACTTCGAAGCCGCGCTCGATGAACACGCCGGCCATCGCCTGGGCATTTTTGATTACCTGCTGCTGGTAGGTCTTGAACTCGGGGTCCATCGCTTCCTTGAAGCAGACCGCCTTGGCCGCGATGACGTGCATCAGCGGGCCGCCCTGGCCACCGGGGAAGACCGCGGACTGCAGTTTCTTCTCGATGTCGGCGTCGTTCTCGGCGGAGAGAATCAGGCCACCGCGCGGGCCGCGCAGCGTCTTGTGGGTGGTCGTGGTGACCACGTGCGCGTGCGGCAGCGGGCTCGGATAGAGGCCGGCGGCGACCAACCCAGCGATGTGAGCCATGTCTACCAGCAGGAAGGCGTCGACTTCATCAGCGATCTGGCGGAACTTGGCCCAGTCGATGATCTGCGAATAGGCGGAGAAGCCGGCGATGATCATCTTCGGCTGATGCTCGCGCGCCAGCTTGGCGACTTCGTCGTAGTCGATCCGGCCGCTCTCGTCGATGCCGTACTGAATTGCGTTGTAGTGCTTGCCGGAGAAGCTCGGCTTGGCGCCGTGGGTCAGGTGACCGCCGGCGTCCAGGCTCATACCCAGGATGGTGTCGCCCGGCTTGACCAGCGCCTGGAAAACCGCGCCGTTGGCCTGGGAGCCGGAGTGCGGCTGCACGTTGGCGTAGGTCGCGTCGAACAGCTCCTTGGCGTAATCGATCGCCATCTGCTCGACCACGTCGACATGCTCGCAGCCGCCGTAGTAGCGCTTGCCGGGATAGCCTTCCGCGTACTTGTTGGTCAGCTGCGTGCCCTGGGCCTGCATCACCCGCGGGCTGGCATAGTTCTCGGAAGCGATCAGCTCGATGTGGGCTTCCTGGCGCGCGACTTCCTGCTGCATCGCGTCCCAGAGGGCGTCATCGAATCCGGCAATCTGCATGTCTCGGTTGAACATCGGCGGGTATCCTCGGCTCGGGGATGATTCGTCCTGGCGCCAACAGGGAACCGCTACTGACGGCACAGGCTCGGATTTGGTGGGCGCATGATACCCCAGCGCCAACACCCTTTCCTATGAAAGTGGGTCATGCGCTGGACCATAATTTCTCACGTTGGCTTTAGCTTCGTTAAAACATGCAGCTCAGGTCTCTCCCAGCAGCCGCAGGCTGGCCATCGGCGCTTGGCGGCGGCTGCCCCGCGAGAGCAGATAGCCGATCCCGCCCACGATCGCTGCGCCCAGTACGGGCATGACGCCCCACATCAGCCAGTGCATCCGAGGCGCCAGACCCAGCCAGCCGTAGATGCCGAGGGCAGACGCCTCGGCCAGTGCCGCGCCCAGCAGCCCGCTGGCAAAGCCGAGCAGCGCGAACTCGGCCCACTGCATGCGCGCCAGGGTGCGGTTGCCGGCGCCGAACACCCGCAGCAAAGCGCCTTCGTGGGCACGCGCCGGGCGGCTGGCGGTGAGCGCCGCGTAGAGCACGCTAATGCCGGCCAGCAGCACGAAGCCCAGCACGAACTCGATGGCCCGCGTCACCTGGCCGAGAATGCCGCGCACCTGTTCCAGCAGCGCCTCGACATTGAGCACCGAGACCCCCGGATACCGCTGCACCATCTCGCCCAGCATCTCGTTCTCGCCAAGCATCTCGTTGCCGGCATCGGGCAGGTGGAACGAAGTGATGTAGCTGTGGCCGAAGCCGTCCAGGGCACCGGGCGGGAAGATGATGAAGAAGTTGGGCTGGAAGCTCTCCCAGTCGAGATGGCGCAGGCTGGTGACCCGGCCGGTCACGCTGTCGCTGCCGATGGTGAACGTCAGCTCGTCGCCCAGCGAAAGGCCGAGCCGGCCCGCCAGCTCCTCTTCGACCGATATCGGCACCGAGCCGTCGCTCGCTGTCGCACTGTCGGCATCGGAGCCGCTCTCGGCGTCGAACCAGGCCCCTTCGGTAATCCGGTTGCCTTCCGGCAGCGTCTCGCGCCAGGTGAGGTTGAGGTCACGCCGCAACGCGCCGTCGGTCTGATGTTCCTCCGGCACCTGCTGTTGCGGGGGTTCGCCGTCGATGGCGGTCAGCCGCCCCCGCACCATGGGATAAAGCCCGCTGGTGGCGTCGGCGGCGCTGTCGATCAACGTTTCGACGCCGTCGCGCTCCTGCGGCTGGATGTTGATCGCGAAGTAGTTGGGCGTATCCGCCGGCAGCTGGGCCTGCCAGGTCGTCAGCAGGTCCCCGCGCACCAGTGCGATGATCGCCATCGCTGCGAAGGTGACCGAGAACGCCAGCAGCTGGCCCAGACTGGCGTTGCGTCGTCTCGCCAGCTGGCGGCCGCCGAGCTGCCACGCCCTGCCCTGCTGACTGCGTTGCGGCAGCCGCGCCAGCACGGCGAGCAGCAAGGTGAGCATCAACTGGCCGAGCCCCCACAGCACGACCAGCGCCACCAGACCGCCGAGCAGAATGCCCACCGACAGCAGCGGATCGCCGGAGTAGAGCCAGAGCAGCGCGCCGAAGACCAGGCTGGCGACGACCACCACCACCCAGCCCGACGCCGGGATCGGGTCGAGCTCCCGGCGCAGTACCTTGAGTGCGCTGACCCGCTTGAGCCGCAGCAGGGTCGGGCCGGCGAAGCCAACCAGCACCGCCAGCGCGGTGAGTACGCCCATCAGCCAGGGCATGCCGCCGGGCGGGGGCAGTTCCAGCGGCAGGAAACGCGTCAGCAGTGCCAGCAGCGCGGCTTGCCCAGCGAGCCCCAGCAGCGCCCCGACGGCCGCCGCGACCAGCCCCAGCCACGCCAGCTGCCAGGCGAAGAGCTGACCCAGCTGGCGTTGGGACGCGCCGAAACAGCGCAGCAGCGCCGCCGTGTCCAGATGGCGGTCGACATAGCGTCGCGTGGCCATGGCGACCGCGACACCGGCGAGCAGCACCGCCGCCAGCCCGGCGAGGCTCAGATATTTCTGCGCCCGATCCAGCGAGCGGCCCAGGCTGGGCCGGTCCACGCGCACGTCGCGAATCTCGACGCCCGCGTCGCGCAGCGCATCGAGCCGGCTTTCGAGACCGTCGATCGCCGCCGGCGGCCCGGCGGCCAGTATCTCGTACTCGATCCGCGAGCCGGGCCGGACCAGCCCGGTCGCCTCGAGATCCTGCAGGTTGAGCATGATGCGCGGCGCCAGGCCAGAGAATCCGCCCTGCTGGTCGGGTTCGCGCTCGACCAGTCCGGTGACGGTCAGCGAAAGCGAGCCGACCTGAACCGTGTCGCCGATGCCGGCATCCAGCAGTTGCGCCAGCCGTGGCGCGATCCAGGCGCTACCAGGTGGCGGGCCGTGCGCCAGCCCTTCGATACCGTTGCCCCGGTCGACGCGAACCTGCCCGTAGAGCGGATAATGGTCGTCCACCACCTTGAGCCCGGCCGGCTGGAAGGCGTCCGCCTGGCTGACCATCGATACCAGGTCGACCTGGTCACTCAGTTCGAGCCCGGCCTGGCGCAGCGTCTGGCGAAGTTCGTCGTCGAAGGCCTGACCCTGTTCCAGCACCAGATCCCCGCCGAGCAGCTGGCCCGCCTGACGGGTCAGCCCACGGTCGAGCCGGTCGAGGAAGAAGCCGATCATGGTGGTTGCGGCTACGGCCAGCGCCAGCGCCACGAACAGGGCCCGCACGTCGGAAGCGCGCAGATCGCGCCGGAGCCCCTTGAGCGATAGTGCGATCAGGTTCATGCATCGACCTCTTGCCGCTGCCGTTCGAGCGCCTGCAACCTGCCGCCTTCGAGCTGCAGGCAGCGATCGCATCGTCTGGCGAGGGCCATGTCGTGCGTCACCAGGATCAAAGTCGTGCCGGACTCTCGGTTGAGCTCGAACAGCAGATCGATGATACGCTTGCCGGTTGCCTCGTCGAGGTTGCCGGTCGGCTCGTCGGCGAAGACGAGGTCAGGGTCGGTCACGAAGGCACGCGCCACCGCCACCCGCTGCTGCTCGCCACCGGAAAGCTGCTTGGGCAGGTGGTCGAGGCGCGCGCCCAGGCCGACGCGCTCCAGACATTGGCGACTTTTGGCCGCTATGTCTTGCCGTGGCGACAGTTCCAACGGCAACATAACGTTTTCCATGGCGGTAAGAGTGGGTAATAACTGGAAGTTCTGAAAAACGAAGCCGACGCGTCCCGCACGCAGCGCCGCCCGTCCGTCTTCGTCGAGCGCGCTCAGGGATTGACCGAACATTTCGAGCTCTCCCGAGCTGGGTGCATCCAGCCCTGCGAGCAGGCCGAGCAGCGTCGACTTGCCGGCACCGGAACTTCCCACGATGGCGACACTCTCACCGCGTTCGACATCCAGCGTCAGCGATTCGAGGATGACCAGCTCCCGTTCCCCGCTCGTCACCCGTTTACCGAGTTGGTTGGCGTATAAAATTCGCTTTTGCTGATTGTCCGAGGAGTGAGACATGGTGCCTGGTTTCCCTGTGCCTGGTATTGAGATGCCTTTCGCCAATATGCCTGTCACCAAGGTGCTTTTCACCAAGATGCCTTTCGCCCGGATGGCGAGGCGCTGTGCGGGTGCCGCGCTATTGTCGTGTCTTGCCGTGCTGTCGCTGACTCCCGTCGAGGCGCGTGCCGATACCATTCTGGTGATGGGCGACAGCCTGAGCGCCGCCTACGGGATCGACCCGCAGGCGGGTTGGGTCAACCTGCTGAAACAGCGTCTGGGTGACGAACATGAGGTCGTCAACGCCAGCATCAGCGGCGAGACGACATCCGGTGGTTCGGGTCGGCTACCCGACATTCTGAGACAGTACCATCCCGATATCGTTCTGCTGGAACTCGGTGGCAACGATGGCCTGCGCGGCCTTTCTCCGCAGCAGATGCAGGTCAATCTGGCCAAGATGATCGAGCGTAGCCAGGAGGCAGGCGCCGAGGTCCTGCTGCTGGGTATCGAAGTGCCGCCCAACTACGGCCCCGCCTATACCCAGGCCTTCCGTGAAGTCTTCACCCAACTGGCCAGCGAGCACGACGTGCCGTTGGTGCCGTTTCTGCTCGAGGGCGTCGACCTCGACGGCATGCTCCAGAGTGATGGCATCCACCCTACCGCCGAGGCACAGCCGATCATTCTCGAGAACGTCTGGCCGAAACTGGAACCAATGCTCTCCTCCTCGGACGAGGATGAGTGATCCTCTTCGCGTCGAGTCTGTTGTCCGTCGGACTGGATCTGCGCCAGCCCTCATGCCCGCCGATTTCGCCGGCATGCTATCGTTAACGCCTTGAAAAGACTCGCAGCATGGCGAGACGAGACACGCTTCGACGAGGAGTTTGACGATGGAGGCAGAAACGGCGCTGGTCGCAGCCTACGAACTGGATGGAAAAGGCGGCGGCACCCTGCTCAGCGTTCGCCAGTTGCGCGAGGCCTGGGCCGATCCCCAGCGTCCGCTGTGGATGCATCTCGACTTTCGGCATGAAGACGTTCGCACCTACCTCGTGGATATCGCCGGGCTCGACGAGGCACCGGTCGAGGCACTACTGGAAGAAGACACTCGCCCCCGCGTCGCCAAGTTTCGCAATGGCGCCGTCAGCACGCTGCGCGGTATCAACCTCAACCCGGGGGCCGCGCCGGAAGACCTCATCTCACTGCGTATCTGGATTTCCCCCAACCGCCTGATCACCCTGCGCCGACGACCACTGAAATCGGTCGGTGACGTGCGTGAACGCATCGACAACGGCGACGGCGCGCTTTCGGTGCCGGACCTGCTGGCATGGCTGACGGAGACCCTGGTGGACAGGGTCGGCGATGTCGCCCACGAACTCGACGACCGCCTGGGTGAACTCGAGGAGGATCAGTTGAGCGATCGCGAGATCGAGCCGGACGATCTTTCCCGGCTGCGGCGCTCGCTGATCACCTTGCGGCGTTTCATGGGCCCGCAGCGGGACTGCCTGGAGCAGATCGCCCACGGGCCGGAGTGGTTCGACGAGGACACCAAGGTATCGATCCGAGAAAGCGCCAACCAGCTTTCACGCTACGTGGAAGACTTCCACGCCATGCAGGAGCGCGCCCTGATCCTGCAGGAACAGCTCTTCAGCGAACACAACGAGCGCCTGAACCAGCGGATGTACATGCTGGCGATCGTCACCACCGTGTTCCTGCCGCTGAGCTTCCTGACCGGCCTGCTGGGCATCAACGTCGGCGGCATCCCCGGCGCCGAAAGCCCCTACGGCTTCCTGGTCTTCCTCACTATTACCGTCCTGGTCGGCGGCTGGGTGATGTGGCTGCTCAAGCGTAAGCATTGGTGGTGAGACGAGCCGCGAGCCGCGAAAAGCAGAGTGTGGCCTCCGGAAATCCGCAAAGCCCGAAGCCCGAAGCTCGAAGCTCGAAGCTCGAAGCTCGAAGCTCGAAGCTCGAAGCTCGAAGCTCGAAGCTCGAAGCTCGAAGCTCGAAGACAGGATGCGATTATCGCTATTGCCGTAAGGGGTCGGCTTTGCTTTTTCTTCCCGCTTCCAGGCGCGTAGCGCCGCTCTTCCAGCGTCAAGCTCTATCCGTATGCCCCAGATCCCGTTCGGGGTCGAGGCGGTCGCGTACGCGCCGCTTCAGTTCCTTGATATCGGGGAAGCCGCCGTCGCGTTTGCGCTCCCACAGCGTTTCTTCGTCGTAGAGCACTTCGAAATGCCCGCCGTGGCTGGGCGCCAGAGCTACCTGCTCGAGATCCTCGCCGAAGGTCTGCAGCAGTTCCTGGGCGTACCAGCCCGCACGCAGCAGCCACTGGCATTGGGTACAATAATGAATACGAACCTTGGCCATCCTTCTGTTTCTCCCGAGCCGGTGGCACGAATCTGCCGCACTCATGCCGACAGCGTTGAAAACGCCCATGATGCGCTCGGCCGGACGGCTCGCTCAAGCAGAGAGAGGGAAACGTCGTGTCGGCAGCGTCGCGTTCGGCGCCCAGGGTTCCTCGTAGACTGCCTGTCGCCAATAGCTTGTCACTGGGATAACAGAAAACAGGGAACGTTTTGCATGTCAGCCAATGAAGCCAGCCTCACTCGCCTCTTCGAACGCGTCACCGGTGATGAAGACAGCCGCATGTGTCGCGACATCTCCGACGAGGCGTGTCAGGAACAACCCGGCAACTTCTTCCGCCATCTCGTCGCCGCGCTCGGCAACAAGCTCGCCGACGAACTCTCCAACGCTCGCCTGATCCTGCCGTGGCTGATGGGCGCGATCGGCGCACCGGTGTGGATGGTCGGTCTGCTGGTGCCCATCCGCGAGGCGGGCGCCCTGCTGCCGCAACTGCTGATCGCCGGCTACATCCGGCTGCGCCCGATCCGCAAATGGGTCTGGGTCACCGGCGGCATCGTCCAGGCGATCGGCGCCCTGCTGCTGGCGCTGCTGGCGCTTTTCGGTCACGGTAGTTGGGGCGGTGCGCTGGTACTGGTCGCGCTGACGGGGCTGTCGCTGGGCCGGGGGCTGTCGTCGGTTTCCACCAAGGACGTGCTGGGCAAGACCATCGCCAAGCAGCGCCGGGGCACGCTGATGGGATGGAGCGCCAGCGTCGCGGGGGCGCTCACCCTGCTCGTCGGTGCCGCCATGGTCGTCATCGGGGATCAGCCCGGCACCTGGGCGCTGGCCATCCTGCTGTTCGCCGCCGCGCTGGGCTGGGGCCTGAACGCGCTCTGCGCCGCCGCGATACGTGAAGCGCCGGGAGCCACCGAAGGCGGTGCCAACGCCTGGGACAGCGTCAAGCAGGGCATTTCGCTGATGCGCCGCGATCGCCGCTTTTTGCATTTCAATCTCTCGCGGGCGCTGCTGCTGTCCAGCGCGCTCGCCCTGCCCTACCTCGCCCTGCTGGGCCAGCAGAACAGCGGTACCGATCTGGCCAGCCTCGGCATCCTGATCGTGACCTCCGGCGCGGCCAGCATGGTCGCCGGCCCGATCTGGGGGCGTCTGGCCGACCGCTCCAGCCGCCGAGTAATGCGCAACAGCGCTATCGGCGCCGCGGTTTGCTGCCTGGCGGGTGCTGCCTGCGTGTGGCTGCCGGCAGCGGCGCGCGAAAGCGTGTGGCCCTACGCCCTGGTCTACGGCCTGCTGATGATCGCCCATGCGGGAATACGTCTGGGCCGCAAGACCTATGTCGTCGATCTGTCGGACAGCAATACCCGCGCGCTCTACGTCGCGTTTTCCAATACCTTCACCGGCGTCCTGATGCTCGTCGTCGGGCTGTTGCTCGGGGGCCTGGCGCAATGGCTAGGCAGTGCAGGCCTTCTGCTGGTGCTTGCGGCACTGGCCGTGGCGGCTGCGCTCAGCTCCCATGCCCTGGTGGAAGTCGAGGACCCTGACGCATCGTGAAGCGTTGTAATCCCGAAACACCGTGGCATGATGTTCGATCGTGTCGACCCTACAATCCGTCGAATGCCCAGTCTGGAGGCAAGGATGGCCAGTACCAGTAAGCAACCGCCCATGATCAGCCCGGCGCTACTCGAACGTATCGTCAACGCCTCGGATGACGGCATCGTGGTGGCTGAACAGGAAGGCGACGAAAACATTCTGATCTACGCCAATCAGGGCTTCGAACGCCTGACGGGCTACAGCGTCGACGAGATTCTCTATCGCGACTGCCGCTTTCTGCAGAATGGCGATCGCGACCAGCCGGCCATCGACCGGGTGCGCACCGCCCTGCGCGAAGGCAAGCCGTGCCGCGAAGTGCTGCGCAACTATCGCAAGGACGGCAGCCAGTTCTGGAACGAGCTCTCGATCACGCCGGTCTACGACGAGGAAGACAGGCTCACCTATTTCGTCGGCGTGCAGAAGGATGTCACCAGTCTGATCGAGACCCTGCAGGAACTCGAGGCGCTGAAAGCCGAGCGCGATCCGGCCTGAAACCTCAGCAGAATCCTGAACTTATCGCCGCCTTGCGCGGCGATAGTTTTTTTTAACCAGGAAAATCTTGTACCCGGCGGCATTCGACGATATATAGCCCGAAGCGTCACTGAGATGCGATTTCACGGGAGGGCTAAAACATGAGCCGTGAGGATTATGTCGAGGATCAGGATTTTTCCGAAGCCATCAACGACGAGCAGTTCGAACGTCCACGCAGCAGCAAGGCGGACACGTTGCGTGCCAGGCGCCAGGTCGAAGCGCTGCTGGAAGAACGTCGCCTGAAACGTGCCATCGAGGACGACTGGTACAGCGACTTCGGCGACGAAGAAGAGTAGTTGGACATCGTCAATGTACTACCAACGGGCGCTCAGGCGCCCGTTCGCATTGTCGGCATGACTCGTTTACCCTGCCTGTTACGCGCTGTGCCCCGTTGACGGGCGCTGCAGCGATGACTGCCTGTTATTATCCACTGCGATTTTTATCTATCCACTGCGACTTACTATCGGATTTCCATGGCGCAATACGTTTACACCATGAACCGGGTGGGCAAGATCGTCCCCCCGAAGCGCGAGATCCTGAAAGACATCTCGCTCTCCTTCTTCCCCGGCGCCAAGATCGGCGTGCTCGGTCTCAACGGCTCGGGAAAATCGACGCTGCTGCGCATCATGGCCGGCGTCGATACCGAATATAACGGCGAAGCCCGGCCGATGCCGGGTATCAATATCGGCTACCTGCCGCAGGAGCCCGAGCTCGACGACAGCAAGAACGTCCGCGAGACGGTCGAGGAAGCCCTCGGCGAGGTCAAGCAGGCCCAGGTAGAACTGGAAGCCGTCTACGCCGCCTATGCCGAGCCGGATGCCGATTTCGATGCGCTGGCCGCGCAACAGGCGCGTCTGGAGAACATCATCGAAGCGGCTGACGCGCATAACATCGAGCGTAAGCTGGAAGTCGCCGCCGAAGCGCTGCGCCTGCCGCCGTGGGAGGCCAGCGTCGGGCATCTTTCCGGGGGCGAGCGTCGCCGCGTGGCGCTCTGCCGCCTGCTGCTCTCCAGCCCGGACATGCTGCTGCTTGACGAGCCGACCAACCACCTGGATGCCGAATCCGTGGCCTGGCTCGAGCGCTTCCTGCACGACTATCCGGGCACCGTCGTCGCCATTACCCACGACCGCTACTTCCTCGACAATGTCGCCGGCTGGATCCTGGAACTCGACCGCGGCCACGGTATTCCGTTCGAGGGCAACTACTCCCAGTGGCTCGAGTCCAAGGAGCAGCGTCTCGCCCAGGAAGCCAAGCAGGAAGCGGGACGCCAGCGCGCGATCAAGCAGGAGCTGGAGTGGGTTCGCCAGAATGCCAAGGGCCGACAGGCCAAGAGCAAGGCGCGTCTCAACCGCTTCGAGGAGTTGCAGTCCGGCGACTACCAGAAGCGCAACGAGACCAACGAGATCTACATTCCGCCCGGGCCGCGGCTGGGTGACAAGGTCATCGAGTTCCACGATGTCAGCAAGCGCTTCGACGAGAAGATGCTGTTCGACAACCTCTCCTTCCAGATACCGACCGGTGCGATCGTCGGGATCGTCGGCGGCAACGGGGCCGGCAAGTCGACCCTGTTCAAGCTGATCGCCGGCAACGAGCAGCCGGACAGCGGCGAGGTGGTGCTGGGCGATACGGTGGACGTGGCCTACGTCGAACAGCTGCGCGACCATTTCGACAATTCCCAGACCGTGTGGGAAGCCGTCTCCGGCGGCCAGGACATCCTCAACATCAATGGCTACGAGGTCTCTTCACGCGCCTACGTCGGTCGGTTCAACTTCAAGGGAACCGACCAGCAGAAGCGCCTGAGCGAACTTTCGGGCGGGGAGCGCGGACGCCTGCAACTGGCCCAGACATTGAAGCAGGCCGCCAACGTGCTGCTGCTCGACGAGCCGTCCAACGATCTCGACATCGAGACGCTGCGAGCGCTGGAAGAGGCCTTGCTGGCCTTCCCCGGCTGCGCGCTGGTCATCTCGCACGACCGCTGGTTCCTGGACCGTATCGCCACGCATATCCTGGCGTACGAAGGCGATTCCAACGTCGTCTTCTTCGAAGGGAACTACACCGAGTACGAAGCGGATTACCACAAGCGGGTCGGCACCGACACGCCGAAGCGAATGAAGTACAAGCGTATCGACGCCTGATTCGCTGCCCGTCTTCATCCGGCAATACCAAATACCCCGCCATCAAGGCGGGGTATTTGTTGGAGACTATGTCTGTTGGAGGCTATGCCTGTTGAAGTCCATGTTGATTGGCGACTGCGGTCCTGCCAGTCTTCAGCGACCTCGTCCGCGAATCAGCGAGACGACGAACAGGATCAGAAAGATCACGAACAAGACCTTGGCGATCGTCGCTGCGGCACCGGCGATACCGCCGAAACCCAAAACCCCGGCAATGATAGCGACGATGAGAAAAATCACGGCATAGCTAAGCATGGCAACTCTTCCTGTGCTGACCCATTGGACTTGCTGGCGACGGTGATATCAGCCGCCTGCCAAGCCACCCTCTCGTTCCGTGAGGGCAAACTAAGCCTTGTCGTTTATTGCATTTTCGTCAAGTTCCGCGCTCGCGTGCCCGTTCAGTAAAACGACGCCTCGCCCGGCGGGCGGGTCTTGAAACGCCGGTGAAGCCACAGGTACTGCTCCGGATGGCGGCGGATCGCCTGCTCGATGAACGCATTCACCTGCGCGGCGTCGGCCACATCATCACCACTCGGGAAGTTCTCCAGCGGCGGCAGGTATTCGAGCGTGTAGGTCCGGTCGTCGGGGTTGCGGTGAAACATCAGCGGCATGACGGGGGCGCCTGTCATTCTGGCGATTTTGGCCGTCAGCTTGATCGACGCGGCGGAGATGCCGAAGAACGGCGCGAAGACGCTCACCTCGCGACCGAAATCCTGATCCGGCGAGTACCACACGGCATGGCCCGACTTGATCCGGCGGACGACACCGCGCAGGTCGTGACGGTCGATGGCCGCGCCGAAGATGCCACGCCGGGCGCGGGTCATGAAGTCCTCGAACACCGGGTTGTCGTGCGGCCGGTAGACCACATCGGCGGGGAAGAACAGCGAGTGCAGCGCGCCGCCGAGATCCAGCGTCGAGAAATGGATGCCGATGATCAACGCGCCCTTTCCCTGCGCCATGGCCCGTTCCATGTGCTCGGTTCCCTTGAAGGTCACGCGGTGACGCAGATGCTCGGGATCGCGGCACCAGCCGGTAGCGGTTTCGAGAATGCCGATCCCGTTGGCGATGAAGGTCTTCCTGACCAGCGCCGCGCGCTGCCGGTCGTCCAGCTCGGGAAAGCACAGCGCCAGGTTGGTGTCGGTGATATGGCGGCGTCGTTTGGCCAGCTTCCAGGTCAACAATCCGATGCCTCGCCCCAGTGCCAGCTTGAGACGCCAGGGCAGCATCGCCCCCGCTCGCATCAGGCCGATGCCGAGCCATGCTCCCCAGTAACGGGGGTGAGCGCGATTGGGGGGATAGGTTTTCTTGGCCATGTTCCTTCCGATTCTCTATGCGTGCCGGTCTATGAATGCCGAATAGTGTAGCGAACTGCAGCAAACGACCTCTACGCGCCTTCGTGGTAACGTCGCGGCACCCTCGGCAGCAGCCCGGTCAGCAACGTGTAGCCGATGGTATTGCAGTGAGCCGCGACCTCGTCGACGCTCAACCCTCCGCCCCACAGCACCACCTCGCTGCCGACGCCGGCATCGGGCAGGTGGCTGATATCCACCGTCAACATGTCCATCGAGACGCGCCCCACCAGCGGGCAGCGGTGACCATCGACCAGTATCGGCGTGCCGTCGGCAGCGTGGCGATCGTAGCCGTCGCCATAGCCGGCAGCGACCACGCCGATTCGGGAAGGGCGCGAGGTGTGCCAGCGCGCGCCATAGCCGACCGGCTCCCCGTCGGGCAATGACTGCACGGCGATCAGACGCGAGCGCAGCGTCATCACTGGCTTCAGCGAGACGTCCGGTGGCAGTTCGCCTTCCAGCGGATTGCTGCCGTAGAGCATGACACCGGGGCGATTCCATTGCCCGTGAGTCTGGGGCCTGGTCAGCGTGGCCGGCGAGTTGGCAACACAGACCGGCGCGTCGAGACGCCGGCGGACGGACTCGATCGTTCGCTGCTGGCGCTCGAACTGTGACGTATCGGCCTGATCGGCACTGGCGAAGTGGCTGATCAGGTGGATATCCCGAACTCGGTGAGAAGCCGCCTTCAATCGTGCCCAGCGGTCGGCGAACGACTCGGGATCGTAACCCAGCCGATGCATGCCGGAATCCAGCTTGAGCCAGACCGTCAGCGGTTGCGCGGCGGGATGGTTCAGGACGGCGTCCAGTTGCCAGTCGCTGTGTACGACCTGCCACAGCTGCAAGGCCTCAACGCGGGCCAGTTCCTCGGTCTCGAAGATGCCTTCCAGCAGCAGTATCGGCCGCTGGATGCCCGCTTCAAGCAGGCTCTCGGCTTCTTCCAGCGAGGCGACCGCAAACGCTGGCGCCGCGCTCTCGAGCGCCTGGGCGCACGCCACGGCACCGTGACCATAGGCATTGGCCTTGATCACCGCCATGGAACGGCTTCCGGGTGCCAATTCGCTGGCAATGGCGTAGTTGTGGCGCAGCGCGTCGAGATCGATATCGGCAATGAGAGGCCGGGCCATGAAACTTCCTTCGAAACGGGCAGAGGAAAACCGGCGGCTGCCACCGGTCGATCGTGGTCATTTTACCCTGCCTGACAGCCTTCGCGGCATCGGGAGACGATAAAGGCTGCCTCCGGAAACGACGACGCCGCTGCTGGGGCAGCGGCGTCGAGTCGACTTCCTGCGGACGCTATCAGAATCGTATCAGGACGCCGGCGGCGGCGTGGGCCGCGCACCGATATCCTCGACGGAAGACGAGACGCCGGCATCGTCGACCTCCGTCAGCGACACGGGATTGCTGTCGCGCAGCCAGCGGTTGGTCGCACGGATCACGTCGAGATTCAGCACGCCGGTCTGCTGGCGCAGCTGCAGCAGGTCGGTGACGTAGGTGTAACGGGCGTCGGCGTAGTTGGAGATGGATTCGTAGAGCGACTGCTCGGCATCCAGCACGTCGACGATGTTTCGCGTCCCCACCTCGTATCCGGCTCGTGTCGCTTCCAGGGCACTGCGACTGGAGACGATGGCTTCACGCTGCGCCTCGACCGATTCCACGTCGTTGCTGACCTGGGCAAACAGGGAACGCACCTGCTGCATGGTGTAGCGACGCTGGTCCTCGAAGTCGTACTGGGTCGCTTCCAGCGTGTAGGTGTTCTCGCGTACCGCGGCGCTGGTCGAACCACCGGTGTAGATGGGCAGGTTGGCCTGCACGCCGATCTGCAGGTCTTCGTTATGGCCGCGAAGCTCGTCGCGGTCGTTGTTCGAGTAGGAGTAATCCGCGAACGCGTCCAGCGTCGGCAGGTGGCCGGCCTCGGCGATATCGACGCCGGATTTCGCCAGCTCGACCGCAGCCTGGGCGTATTGAATGGACGGGCTGCTGGACAGCGCCAGCTCGACCCAGTCGTCGCGACTGGCTGGTACGGGAGGCTGGATCGGCAGCTCGTCATCGAGCCCTTCGATGCTGTCGTACTGCTGCCCCGTCAGGCGCTCGAGCGTCTCGAAACTCACCTGCAGGTCGCTCTTGGCAGCGATACGCTGCGCACGTGCCGAGTCGAAGGCAGCCTTGGCCTCGTTGACATCGGTGATCGCCACCAGGCCGACGTTGAACTGCTCTCTGGACTGCTCGAGCTGCCGCCCGATCGCCTTTTCCTGGGCCTGGCGTGCTTCCAGCACTTCCTTGGCGCGCAGAATCTCGAAATAGGCCTCGGAGACATCGTAGAGCAGCTGCTGCTGGTCGATTTCCAGCTGCAGCGCCTGCTGGCCGACCTGCTTCTTGCTCTGCTGGTACTCGTACCAGTTGGTGGCATCGAACAGCGCCTGGGTAACGCTGACACCGATGCTGCTGCCGTTGTAATCCTCGCCGCTGGATGATGAGCCGGTACCGGCGGCGGCCTGGCTACCGCTCGAACCAGCGTAGCTTTGACTCTCCAGCGAGTCATAGCGATACAGACTCCCGGTGGCGCTGGCCTGCGGCAGCAGATCGCCGCGTTCCACATCCTGACCCGCTTCGGTGCTCTTGAATGTCGAACGCGATGAATTCAACGTTGCCGAATGCTCTAGCGCGTCCTGAGTGATGGTCAAGAGATCTGCCGCGTGAACCGAGGGGGCGAACGCTGCCACGACCAGCAGCGAAATGGCATGTCGCAGGGGAGAGCGCGACGGCAACGAGATGAGAGGCGACATCGAGAAATATCCTATCGTTGAGCACTGGTGACGATACGAATCCGGCTGTGCGAGTCCATGCAAGCATGCCCCACAAGCCACGGATGTCGTCGGCATCGCCCAGAAACCCAATCATGGCTGTTTTTCTGGCGGACTCGAGACGCCAACGACCGTCGACGTCATCCGGGACCACACAACAAACGACCGAGGCGCCAGCAATGTAGCTGACGCCTCGGCTTGAGGTTTACATACAATGCCGCATGTATGCCACCGGATCAATAGCATGGCCGGTCTTCACCGGCATTTGCGCATTCGTCATGTTCCCGGAACCGGCCTATTCGAAGATCGAATCCATCGACAGGCCCTGCTTTTCCAGCATCCGGCGCAGCTTCTTGAGCGCCTCGACCTGGATCTGGCGCACGCGCTCGCGCGTCAGGCCGATCTCTTCGCCGACCTCCTCGAGCGTGGCGGCCTCATGCCCGCGCAGGCCAAAGCGGCGCAGAACGACTTCGCGCTGCTTGTCGCTCAGCTCGACCAGCCATTCGTCGACGTGCTGCTTGACGTCGTCGTCGACCAGGTTGGATTCCGGGCCGACCTCGTTCTCGTCCGCCAGCGTGTCGATCAGGGGCTTGTCGCTCTCGGCACCCATCGGATAGTCGACCGAGGAGACGCGTTCGTTGAGTCCCAGCATGCGTTTGACGGTGCTCACCGGCTTGTCGAGGAACTCGGCGATCTCTTCCGCGGTGGCCTCGTGGTCGAGCTTCTGGGTCAGCTCGCGAGCCGCGCGCAGGTAGATGTTGAGTTCCTTGACAACGTGAATCGGCAGGCGAATCGTTCGCGTCTGGTTCATCAATGCCCGTTCGATGGTCTGGCGAATCCACCAGGTGGCGTAGGTCGAGAAACGGAAACCGCGCTCCGGATCGAACTTCTCGACCGCACGAATCAGGCCCAGGTTGCCTTCCTCGATCAGATCGAGCAGCGACAGTCCGCGGTTGAGATAACGTCGGGCGATCTTGACCACCAGGCGCAGGTTGGACTCGATCATGCGCTGACGCCCCGCCGGATCGCCCTTCTGCGCAAGGCGGCCGTAATGCACTTCTTCTTCGGGCGTCAGTAGCGGTGAAAAACCGATTTCGTTGAGATAGATCTGTGTCGCATCGAGACTGTGGTGGTAGGAGTTTTCTTCACGGCTCAACGCTTTCTCGAAAGCGCTTTCATCATCCTTGCGACCCGTGTCGTCGCTATCGACTTCTGCGGTATCGACACCGTCGAGCTCGACATCCTGAATTTCCCGTTCAAGCATGCTCATGTCCACTACCCCCAATCTTGGCTACCTGAGTACCTCGCCATGGCAATCCCGCTCCATGGCGATCGCATATTCCTTGCCGTTTCGAACTTCCCTAGGGGCCGTTGGATCCGCGCCTCGCCAATCATCTTTTCGAACACCGTCCTCGATGCCGCCTTCCGGGAGGGCTACGTTGAATGCGGATGTACGAATGCGGTCACTGACGCTGGATCCAGAAAGCCCTGTCACAGCGGTCTTGGGCGCCGATCCGAAGATCAGCGCGCAGGCAGGTATTGCAGTGGGTCTTGAGGTTGTCCGTTCACGCGAACCTCGAAATGTAGCTCGACCTGGTCAGCATCCGTCTGCCCCATGGTAGCTATCGTCTCTCCGGCCTCAACGACGTCGTTTTCCTTCACTTTCAACGAGTCGTTGTGTGCGTAAGCGCTCAAGAAGCGATCATTGTGCTTGAGGATGATGAGGTTGCCATATCCCCGCACGCCATCGCCAGCATACACCACAATCCCTGGTCCGGCTGCTTTGACAGGTTGCCCCTTTTGACCGGCAATATCAATGCCGGGGGTTATGTTCGAATCATCATCGAACTTGCCAACCACCTGGCCGCTGGCGGGCCACTGCCATGGCACGTTCTCGACCGGTTTGTAGGTCCGATCCGAACGGTCCGGCGCCCCGCTGGGCTCGCCAGCCACTTCCGTACCCGCATCGTTTCCGGAAGCCGCCTGCGTACCGCCTGAACTCATGGAAGCAGAAGAGGATGACGATCCCGTGTCAGCGGGTTTCGCAGTGGAACCGGCATTGCCGGGCTGCCCGGAGCGCGTATCGGTACTGGCCACCGAGGCGCCCTGCTGCGATCCCTTCCCGGCGTCACCCCGGGTGCCGCCCTGGGCCGTGACGGGGCCCGGCGCGGAAGGCGAAGCGTTGCTGCCAGCGGCTTGCCCGCCCTGCTGCGGCGAACTCTGAGCATTGGCATTCCCGGCGCCAGCCGTGGCGTTACGCCCTTCCGCGGGCAGCAACCAGGATGGGTTGTCGACCTCCCCCGTCGCGGACTGAGACGAGCCAGCGCCGCTACCTGAACCGAGCCCCGTTGCGGTCACGCCGCTGCTCGCCACAGCCTGCCCGCCGCTGACACTGGCGCCAGGCTTCAGCCGGAGCTGCTGTCCGGGCTCCAGGCGGTAGGGAGGCGAAATGCCGTTGAGCTGGGCCAGATCGCGAAAATCGACCCGATTCTGCCAAGCGATGCCGTAGATCGTGTCGCCGCTCTTGACCGTGTAGGTCGAGCTCGCTTCGCTGTTACGGCTGACGGAGAGATCCTGCACCTGCGGCCGGCCGCTCGAGGACGTGCAGGCATTCAGCCCGACAGCGACAACGGGGAGGAGCCCCAGTAACAATGCAGTTCGACGCTTGCTCATAAGAAAATTCCTTTTTCGTGACGGAAAGCGGGTGGAAACCGACGCATCGCGTCATGACGATGTTTTCCTGCGCTCTCCCAGGCACATTACCACCACGATGCCGATGATGATCAACACGGCCGCCAGCAGCCACTGGGACGGTTGCCCCGTCACCGCAGCGTAGTCCGAGGGCAACAAGTAATGATAAGCCAGCGCCACTTGCTGACCGTCGGCACCCATGCGGTAACTCGCCAGCTGGCGCCAGGGCCAGAGTTGCGGCAGCGACCCCAGAATGAAACCGACGATCGCCATCAGCGTGATCGCATGGTAGTGACGCAGCAGCCAGGACAGCAGGCGGGAAAAGGTGAACAGCCCCAGCAGGCAGCCGGCGCCGAAGACGGCGATCAGCCCGACATCGAAATTCTTGATGCCGCTCATCACGGTGCCGTAAAGCCCCATCACCAACAGCAGAAAACTGCCCGACACCCCCGGCAACAGCATCGCGCTGATGGCGATCGCACCGGCCACGAACAGGGTGGCATCGCCAGCCCGGCTCATGTCCGGCAGCAGGCTGGGCAAGAGCGCCGCGACCGAAAGCCCTGCCAATACCGGAAGCAGGTAGCGCCAGCGCCAATGGCCGACCTGCCGCATGACCGCCCACGCCGAGGCCAGCACCAGGCCGAAGAAGAACGCATTCAGCAGCAGTTGATGGTGCGACATCAGCCAGGTCACCAGATGCGCGATCGTCACCAGGCTGATGCCGATCCCCAGTACCAGCGGCACCAGAAAGCGTAGATTGAGGTAGGTGACCAGTCCGGCAAGCCCCTGTCGGCGCAAGACGCCGAACGCCCCCGGACCGAAGCGCTTGATGGTCTCGATCAGTTCCTCGTAGATCCCCACGATCAGGGCGATGGTGCCACCCGAGACGCCCGGCACGGCATCCGCCGCGCCCATGCCCATGCCTTTCAATACGGTTGTCGCGATGCGCTTCAACGAATGACTCCCTCAAGCAACGGTACGAAACGCACCTCTTCAAGACGCTGATGATCGAATGCCTGTCCACGTCGACGCACCCGGGTCAGCCACTGACGCCCTTCGCTGTCCGCCAGTGGCGCGATCAGCACACCACCATCCCGCAGCTGGGACAGCAGTGGCTGGGGAAGCTCGCTGGCGCACGCCGTCAGCAGCACGACATCGAACGGCGCCGCCTGCGGCCAGCCCATGGCGCCATCGGCGTGGCGCAGATGGACGTTATGCGCACCCAGCCGCGCCAGGCGCTGCTGGGCGCGGGACTGCAGCGCCGCAATACGCTCCACGCTCCAGACGCTCTTGACCAGGCGCGACAGGATCAGCGTCTGGTAGCCGGAGCCGGTGCCGATCTCCAGCACCCGTTGCGGCTCGGCCAGCGCGACCAGCTCGCTCATCCGGGCCACGATCCAGGGTTGGGACAGCGTCTGCCCCAACCCCAGGGGAAGCGAGGTATCTTCGTAAGCGCGATGGGCCAGGGCTTCATCGAGGAACAGGTGACGCGGCTCCGTCGCCATCACCTCCAGCACCTGCGCATGACGAATCCCGCCGGCCGATAGACGTTCGACCATGCGATTGCGGGTTCGTTGCGACGTCATGCCGACACCGCTCAATTCTTCAGGCGTGTGACAGACCATCCAGCCAGCCCTGTACGTCGTTCAGCGTTTCATGACGGGTCAGATCGGTTTGCAGCGGCGTGATCGAGACGAAGCCCGCCTCGATCGCCGCAAAATCGGTATCGGGTGCGTCGTCGGCGTTTTCCGAAACCGCCGCGATCCAGTAACGGTCGCGCCCGCGCGGATCCTTCATGTGGATCGGCCGCGATGCCGGACCGCGATACCCCAGCCGGGTCACCCGGAATCCGCGAATCTCGCTCCACGGCAGGTCCGGCACGTTAACGTTGAGCAGGCTGCGCGGCGGCAGCGACAGGTTTTCCGCAGCGCCGACCAGACTGGCGGCCACCCGTCCGGCGGTCTCGAAATGGCGCTGCCCGCAGAGCGAAATGGCCAGCGCCGCCATGCCCAGGTTACGCCCTTCCATGGCCGCGGCGACGGTGCCCGAGTACAGCACGTCGTCACCCAGGTTGGCGCCATGGTTGATCCCGGAGATCACCAGGTCGGGTCTTTCCTCCCAGACGCCGTTGACGCCGAGATAGACGCAGTCCGCCGGTGTGCCGTCGACGCTGTAGAACCCGTTGTCCAGCGCGGACAACGCCAGCGGGCGAGTCAGCGTCAGCGAGTTGCTGGCACCGCTCATGTCCCGATCCGGCGCCACGACTCTCAGCCGGGCGTGGCTTTCCAGCGCGCTGGCCAGGGCTTTCAATCCCGGAGCATGAACGCCGTCATCATTGGACAACAACAGTCTGCGCATCTTCTTTCCTCCTGGACGATGGTCGATACCGGCGACGTCAGATCAGCGTCGGGTGCCGAAACAGTTCGCGAAGCACCGAGGTGGCAAAGGCGCCTCGCGGTAAGGTGAAGGAGAGCCGGACCGCCTCTTCTTCCCTTTCCCAGCTGGCCTCCCCGAGCCGCAGCCGCAGCGGCCGCCGGTCGTGACGCGCCCCGGCCTGGACCAGACCGTCGCTCAGCTCGGCATGGCCGGTGGCGATGGACGTTTCCCGCTCGGCCACCTCGCCCTCGCTCTCCAGCCGGCCGACGCCCCACAGCGGCCCGGTGGGGTGCAGATCGCCGGCCTCGGCGCGGGCCAGCAGATCGTCGTCGACCTGCGCGCTGGCGAAGCGGCTCGCGGTGCCGTTCAGATTCAGCACGTCACCGGGCTGCGGGACACACCAGGTGCCATCGGCAACGCGCGCCGACAGCACCTGGTTGAAAAGATAGCTGCGAGCGGTGGAGAGCAGTAACCCCTGGGGATCCTGGCGTTTGCGCCAGCCCCGAGCCAGCAGTTGCCGGGCGCGCTGCAGGTTGCGCCCCGCCGGGCCGAAGCGCTGCGGGCCGAAGTAGTTGGGCACGCCCTCGGCCACCAGACGGTCCCAGCGCGCGCGGGTGTCCGCCGCGTCGATGGCTTCGCCCCGGATTCTCAGATGGAAGCGGTTGGCGCGGTGCACGCCGCGTTTCAGCTTGCGCGGGTGTCGCGCCGCCTCGAGACAGCGGACGCCCCGTTCGGCCAGGCCCGCATCCCACTCCGCCGGCGGCTCGCGACCGGGCAGCGCCAGCGAGAACCACTGCCGCGTCACCGCGTCGCGATCCTTGAGCCCGCTGAAGCCCACGTCCCGTACCGGGATATCGACTGCGCGGGCGAGCAGACGCGCCAGATCCGGCGTGGTCATCCCGCGCTTCTCCAGCCACAGCCACCAGTGCTCGCCGTGGCCCTCCGGGGCGAAATCGAACTGCTCCTCGACCTGGAAGTCTTCAGGGCGCTGTCGATACTCGCCGATGGCAGCCGGCACGCCCGCGACGTGGCACCAGTTCGGGGGCCAGGCGTCGGCCGAGGAGATCGAGGGTTCGCTCATCGAGCGTCTGCGACCAGCAGTACCACCGCTTCCGCGGCGATGCCTTCACCGCGCCCGGTAAACCCGAGCCGCTCGGTGGTCGTCGCCTTGACGTTGACCGCGCCCAGCTCGATGCCCACGTCGGCAGCGATCGTCTCGCGCATGAGCGGGATCGACTCGGCCATGCGCGGCGCCTGGGCCATCAGCGTGGCATCGAGATTGCCGATCCGATAGCCGGCCTCGCGCACCAGCGCGACGACGTGGCGCAGCAGCGCGCGACTGTCGGCGCCCTTCCAGGCCGGATCGGTATCCGGAAAGTGCCGCCCGATGTCGCCCAGCGCGCAGGCGCCCAGCAGGGCATCGCTGATCGCATGCAGCAGCACGTCGCCATCGGAGTGGGCGACGAAGCCGCGGTCGAACGGCAGGCGAACACCGCCGATCATCAGATGATCGCCCTCGCCAAAGCGATGCACGTCGAACCCGTGACCGATCCTGAAACTCATGCTTCCCTTCCTCCTTGTCCGCTGACGGCGCCTTGTCCGCTGACGGCGCCTTGCCCGCTGACGGCGTTCGTCGATGCCGGCGTGGTTTTCAATGCCGTTTCCGGCGCCGTTTCCGACTGCACGGCGAGTATGCGCGCCGCCATGGCCAGATCCTCGGGATGGGTGATCTTGAGATTGTCGCGGCTGCCGGCGACCAGTCGCGGCGCCAGCCCCATGGCTTCGATCGCCGAGGCTTCGTCGGTCACCGTCATGCCGGTGGCCAGCGCCGCATCGAGCGCCTGGCGCAGCAGATCGAAGCGGAACACCTGCGGTGTCAGCGCGTGCCAGAGGCCGTCTCGCGGTTCGGTGTGGCTGATTCGTCCGCGCTCATCGGCACGCTTCATGGTGTCGGCCGCCGGGGTCGCCAGCAGCGCGCCGATCGCCTCGTTCTCGAGCGCTTCCCGCAGGGCCTGCAGATCCTCGAGCCGCACGCAGGGCCGGGCGGCGTCATGCACCAGCACCCAATCGTCGTCCGCCGCCTGTTCCACCAGCGTCGCGAGGGCACGGCCCACCGTATCGGCGCGCTCGTCGCCGCCGCCGACACGCTGCCAGTCTTCGAAGGGAACGTCGTCGGGGTCGAAATACTCGTCGTCGGGATCGAGACACAGCCGCAGCGCGGCTTCGGGAAAGGCCTGATGCAGGCGTTCGAGCGTGCGTGCCAGGACGCTTCTGCCCTGAAGCATCAGATACTGCTTGGGACGGTCGGCCTGCATGCGCTGGCCGCGACCGGCGGCGGGCACGATCAACCAAAGCGTCATGGCTGGACGACCCCCGTGCGCGCTGCGGGTCCGTCATCGGGATCCTCGACACCAGGCACCCAGAAGAACTGCTCGTCCTCGCGAACCATGCCGATATCGCTGCGCGCCCGCTCCTCGATGGCATCGAGCCCGTTCTTGAGGTCGACGACTTCGGCAGCGAGACGGGCGTTGCGCGCGCCGAGCACTTCGGTATCGCCTTCCAGGGTATCGGCGCGGGCCTGGATGTCGTTGAATTCCCGGATGCCACCCTCGCCGAACCACAGCCGGTACTGCATCAGCCCCAGCATGATAACCAATACCACAATGACCCATTTCCACATCGCCAAGGCTTCCGGTCGGCACGATTCATTTCGGACAGTTCATTCCCGACAGGCCACGGCCCTCGGGAAAGGGCGCAGCAGGCCGCTGTCGGAGCGCGGCTCATTATGCCATCATCGCCGCATGCGGCCCACCGCCACGACCGAATCCGGAATCGACGATCTCATGTACAAACTGGCCTTCTTCGTTCCCGAATCCCACCTGGAGAGCGTCAAGGACGCGGTGTTCGCCAGCGGCGCCGGACGCATCGGCGATTACGAGGCGTGCTGTTTCCAGATGCGTGGCGTGGGCCAGTTCCGGCCGCTTCCGGGTGCCCAGCCTCATATAGGCGATGTCGGTGCGCTGGAAAGCGTCGAGGAGTATCGGGTCGAACTGGTCTGCGAGGACCGCCGGATACGCGCTGCGATCAAGGCGCTGATCGACGCGCATCCCTACGAGGAGCCGGCCTACGACGTGTGGCCGCTGAGCGATCCGGATTCCCTGCCCTAAATTTGACAAGATCGGTCCGAGATAGGATCGCCATCTCGCGGCCCGAGGGCGCGCTCAGGCGGAGCCGAGGTAGCGCTCCCTCTCCTCCTTGCCGATCTGGCTGAGATGCAGCTCGAAGGTACCCTGACGCCGATCATCGAAGAAGTGGCGCAGCGTGCGTTCGATGGTGGGAAAGGCCAGTTCGTCCCAGGGGATCTGGGTCTCCTCGAACAGTTCGACCTCGAGACTCTCCGGCCCGGCGGCGAAATCGCCGTTGAGATTGCCGAGAAAGATCATGTACACCTGATTGATGTGCGGCAGGCTGATCAGGGTATACAGTGTCGGATCGTCGACGACGGCACGGGCCTCTTCGCGGGTTTCCCGCAGCGCCGCCTGCTCCACGGTTTCCGCGTTCTCCATGAACCCCGCCGGCAGCGTCCAGAAGCCCTTGCGCGGCGCGATGGCGCGACGGCACAGCAGGATGCGCTCCCCGGCTACCGGCAGCGTGCCGGCCACGATGCGCGGATTCTGGTAATGGATGGTATGGCAGGCATCGCACAGGAACCGGGGGCGGTCGTCGCCGTCGGGAATCGCGAAACGCACGGTATGGCCGCAATGGCTACAGTAGTTCATAGAGTCTCGGGTTTATAACGCCTCGCGTGTCGGAGGGTTTCGAGTTCGCAGGAGCCGCCAGGCACCGTCGATCGGCACGTTGGTCAGTCCAGGGTCTGTTGAGTCAAATCGCATGTTAGAGAAAGTCCGTGAACGCCTGCAAGCACATCGCCCGCGTCGGTTGGACGGCGCCTACCCTCAGGCGGCCGTGCTTCTCCCCATCGTCGCGCGCCCCGAGCCAACGCTGCTGTTCACCCAGCGCACCGCGCATCTGACCCAGCACGCCGGCCAAGTCGCCTTCCCGGGCGGCAAGCGGGAGCCGGAAGACCGGGATCTGCTCGCCACGGCACTGCGGGAAACCCACGAGGAGATAGCCCTCCAGCCTGGACAGGTCGATGTCATCGGGCGTCTGAGCGACGTGATCTCGCTCCATGGCCTGCGCGTGACGCCTTTCGTCGGTCTGGTCGAGCCAGACCTGCCGCTGAAGGCGGAGCCGGGTGAAATCGCTTCGATCTTCGAGGTTCCCATGCGTCACTTCATCGATGACCATCGTAGCCATACTGATGTCATTCCGGTCGATGATCAGCCCTGGTACGTACCCAGCTATCTTTTCGAGGACCGCATGATCTGGGGGTTGTCGGCCATGATGCTGGTGGAGTTGCTGGCCGTGGGCTTCGAAAGCGATATCGCGCTGGACCGCAAACCCACGCAAGGGGAGTTGCGCTATCATCCGCAGCGCCGACGCCACACCACGGCGCGGTCAGGCCAGCCCGGCAAGATTCCGGAGTGAGTGCTTCATGACCCCCAACGACGCCCATCACGCCTTCTGGGACAGCGCCCAGCTATCCGCCTTGATCGATGGACTGGTGGAACGCGGCTGGTACGTGGGCACACGTTTTCTCGCCCCGGCGCTGTGCCGGGACCTGCTGGAGGAACTGCAGCTGTTGCATCGGCAGGCGGCGCTTCAGGAAGCCGCCATCGGCCGTGGGGACGAACGCATGCTGCGGCGCGACATTCGCGGCGACGCCATTCACTGGCTGGATCGGGAAAGCCTGGCGCAACGACGCTACCTGGCGCTGATGAGCGAACTCCAGCAGCAGATCAACCTCGCGCTCTACGCCGGATTGTTCGAATTCGAGGCCCACTTCGCCCACTATCCGCCGGGCGCCTTCTATCGCAAGCACTACGACAGCTTTCGCGGTCGGGCCAACCGCGTCATTTCGACCGTGCTCTATCTCAATCCGGACTGGCCCGCCGACGGCGGTGGCGAGATGGCGCTCTACGACGAACACGAACCCGAGCGCGAGGTCGCCCGCGTGCATCCGGAGGCCGGCACCTTCGCCTGCTTTCTCTCCGACCGCATTCCCCACGAAGTGCTGCCGACGCGCATGCCCCGAGTCAGCATCGCCGGCTGGTTCCGCCGCAATGCCTCGCTGGGCGGCGTGATCGATCCAGCCCGCTAGTCGGCCGCCGGTCTATTCGGTCGCCGGTCTATTCGGTCGCCGACGTCTGGCGACTGGCGACGCTTTCTCGCTTCTCGGTCGTGAAAGGTGTCGCGGGGTCGTCTTCCACGTCGTTATCCATATCGCTCTCCATATCACCGGGAAGCGCCGTTTCCACGTCCGGCACCAGTTGCGACAGATCTTCCTGATGTTCGTGCTCGATCGCGCCCTGCACCAGCTCGTCGGTCACGCTGAGTTCGGCGCCCACCACCGACTGCTGCGGGTTGGAGGTAAACGGCGCCACCGGCATCGGTGCCGGGCGCCGGCTCCGACGCCAGACGAAGAATGCCACCAGCACCACGCCGAGCCCGGCCAGCGCCACGAACAACCCCGCGTTGCCGGTATGAATCATCAGCGGCGTGATCAGCGGCGGACTGAGGGTCGCTCCCAGCGCATTGATCAGCAGCAAGCCCTGGCTCATCCGCACCAGCGCGCCGGCCGGTGCACGGTCGGCCGCGTGGCTCACCGCCACCGGATAGAGTGCGAACACGCCACCACCAATCAAAAACAGCATGGCCGCCAGCAGGCCGGGCAGATCCGGCAGCAGCATCACCCCGCCACACAGCACTGCCAGTACGCCACCGATCAGAATCAGCACGATCTGACGGTCATGCCGGTCGGACCAGCGCCCGATGGGATATTGCAGCAACATGCCACCCAGAATGACCACCGCCATCATTTCGCCGATCTGCTGCACCTCGAAGCCACTGCGCTGCAGATAGAGCGGCAACAGACTGTAGATGGCCGAAACCGCCAGCCCCGAGCCGAAACAGCCCATCACACCGGTCGGCGTGACGGTGATCAGCCGCCAGGGCGACAGCGGCTCGGCGTGCTCGATCAGCGGCGAGACCCGCGGAATCATGCCAAGCGGCAGCACCGACAGCGACGCCAACATGGCGATGATCATGAATGGCTGGCTGGCACCGGCATGGTCCGCCACGCCCAGCAGCAGTTGCCCGATCACCCCGGCGCCATAGAGCGCGATCATGTAGAGCGCCAGCAGCCGGCCCCGAACCCGGGTATCGGCCGCGGTCAGCAACCAGCTTTCGATGACCAGATAGACACCCAGCGTCGCCCACCCACCGATCAGGCGCAGCGTGAACCACAGCTCGGCGTTGAGCCACATGCCCTGCAGCAGCACGGTTACCGCTACCAGCGATGCGAAGCAGGCGTAGGCGCGAATATGGCCGATTCTCAACAGCAGCCGATCATTGAACAGCGCGCCGATCGCCAGACCGATGTAGTACGCGGCAGATACCCAGCCGATGGTGGTAACGGACTCACCGGCCGCGTCCAGGCGCAGGGTGATCAACGATGCCAGAAAGCCGTTGCCGATCCCCAGGATGAAGAGACCGAGTAGCGGTGCCAACGCCATGGAAAGCAGCTGCCGAGACATAAGCCCAAGAACCTCGAAAATGCACTTTGAATAAGGCCGGCAATTCGTGCAGGCACGGCAGCCGACGGTTCCAAACGGATAGGCTAGAACAGATGAGACGCTCGCGCCGTCGCGGCGCCCTCCCGGATGACGGTTCGATCGTCGAAGAAAACCCGCCCCGAGAGGTCGAGAGCGAGCGAACTATACGCCCGCCCTCGCTCCAAAAGAAGTCGAAAAAACGTCGATAAATGCGCCTATTGCGCCACTTTGGCGCAACCGCCGACTCGCCATTATCTGGCGTTATCCAAAGCCCCCGATTGACAAACACGAGCCAGCATCAAGGCGACGCCTATCGCCACGAGACAGAGGCAATGCCAACCGCCAGCGGCTTTTTGTCGCGTAACAGCGTATGCTGAGCGATTAGCACGCTAACCAGCCGTCCCTGCCTCACGATCAGATCACCATGCCCGCAGACACCGCCGACAGTCCCGACAGCCCCGTTTATCGCCAGCCCGGTTTCGCCCCCTTTCTCGCCTCCCGCCTCTGCGCGGTCTTCGCCATGCAGATCCAGGCGATCGTGGTGGCATGGCAGGTCTACGACATTACCCACGACCCGCTGACGCTGGGCTATGTCGGCCTGGCCCAGTTCCTGCCCATGGTGGTGCTGTTGCTGCCGGCCGGCGATGTCGTGGACCGTTTCGACCGCAAGCGAATCCTTCAACTCAGCTGGGCCGCCCAGGCACTCTGCAGCGGGCTGCTGATCCTGCTGTCGTTGAAGCAGCCCGACTCCGCGGTACCGTTCTATGCCGTGCTGGTGTTGTTCGGCGCCGCTCGGGCCTTTACCGGGCCGACGCTGCAGAGCCTGCTGCCGCAGATCGTGCCTCGCGATCAACTGGGCAAGGCGATCGCCCTCAATTCATCGATCATGAAGATCGGCGTGATCGGTGGCCCCATGCTGGGCGGGCTGCTTTACGCCTTCGGCCCGACGCTGACCTACAGCGTCAACCTGGGTTGCTTCCTCGTCGCCCAGTTGGCGCTGGCCGGCGTGCCGGTGCGCTATGCCTTCGAACGCGTACAGACCGACGATACCGCCTGGCAGCGCTTTACCGCCGGCATTCATTACATCCGCAACAAACCGGTGATTCTCGGGGTCATTTCGCTGGATTTGTTCGCCGTGCTGTTCGGGGGGATCGTTGCGCTGCTGCCGGTCTACGCGCATGAAATTCTGCATGTCGGCCCGGAAGGGCTCGGCGCCCTGCGCAGCGCTATCGCCATCGGCGCCTTCCTGATGGGGCTCTATCTCGGCGTGCGCGCCATCAAGCGTCATGCCGGCATGATCATGTTCGCTGCCGTGGCCGTATTCGGCCTCGCCAACATGGTGTTCGCGCTCTCCCACTGGTTCTGGCTCTCGTTCGGCGCGCTGCTGATCGCCGGAGCCGCTGACATGATCTGCGTCTACGTCCGCCTGACCCTGCTGCAACTGGCGACACCGGACGAGATGCGCGGCCGGGTCAACGCCGTCAACATGTTATTCATCGGCGCCTCCAACGAACTCGGGGAGTTCGAATCCGGCGTCACCGCGTCATGGTTCGGCACCGTGCCGGCAGCGGTCATCGGTTCCGTCGGCACGCTGGCGATCGTCGGTCTGTGGATGTGGAGCTTCCCGGTGCTGAGACGCGCCGACCGCCTCGACGGCATCGAAGAGGAGCCGGTGGACGCCCCTGCCACGGCAGCCACCGGCAAGTCGGCGTGATGACTCGAAGCATGGCGTCCCCGTTGTTTTCCGGGATAACGCCATCGCTCGAACCAGTGTTACTTGAAATATTCAAAACCTTATCAATAACAATCAATTAAAAACGACATACTGGCTCGCCATTACCGTTTTGATGAGTGCCGACACGTCCAAAAACTCGATACGTTGCTCATACTTCGTAGCAGAAGAACCATTCTTGTCGCCTGCCCCACGAAACCCCGAAGCTAACCCCGTGAAACCTAGGCCAAGGCCAAGCGCGACCGCCCCCTAATGAAGCGGTCCGCTTTTTTCGTTTTCGGACCCCTTACGCAGGCGATAACTTCATGAACCGGCCCGCTTTATCGTTTTCGATCGATGGCAATGTCGCTATCGAACCTCCATCTTTCGCGATGCAACCGAACCCAGTACGACAACTCGACACCTCGCAAATCTCGTCATCGTCGGAAGTCCATTGGCAGCGATTTTCCGTCGCTTACGATTACCCCATCGCTTTTACCCGGGAGATCTTTTCTCCCGACAACCCTCTGCTGGCCGACGTCATCTCGCGCAAGGAGCCGCGCAAGACCCACCGCTGCCTGATTTACGTCGACGCCGGCATCGCCGCCACCTGGCCGGATCTGGAAACGCGGATCAACGCCTACTTCGCCGCGCATGCCAGCCGAATGAGCCTGCTCGCGGCGCCGATCACCGTGCCGGGCGGGGAGGCGATCAAGGCCGACCTGAAGACGGTCAACGGCGTGCTGGAAGACATCCGGCGCTACGGTGTCGATCGCCACGCTTATGTCATCGTCATCGGCGGCGGTGCGGTGCTGGATGCGCTCGGCCTCGCGGCCGCCATGGGTCATCGCGGCGTGCGCCTGATCCGTCTACCGACCACCGTGCTGTCGCAGAACGACAGCGGCGTCGGGGTCAAGAACGCCGTCAATTTCCGGGGTTGCAAGAACTTCATCGGCACTTTCGCCCCGCCGTGGGCCGTGCTCAACGACTTCGACTTCCTGTGCACGCTTTCGCGCCGCGACCGGCTCGCCGGCATTGCCGAGGCGATCAAGGTGGCGCTGATCCGCGATGGCGCCTTCTTCGACTGGCTGGAGGCCAACGCCGATTCGCTGGCCGAATTCGATCCACGCACCGAGGAGATCATGATCCGCCGCAGCGCCGAGCTGCACATGCAGCAGATCGGCCGTGGGGGCGATCCGTTCGAGCAGGGTTCGTCGCGCCCGCTGGATTTCGGTCACTGGTCGGCGCACAAGCTCGAGGCGCTGACTCATCATGGCATCAGCCACGGTGAAGCCGTCGCCATCGGTATCGCGCTCGATGCTCGCTATTCCGTGCTCAAGGGTCTGCTGCCCGCCGGCGCAGAATGGCGCGTGGTGTGGCTGTTGAAGCGTCTGGGCCTGCCGGTCTTCCATGCCCAGTTGCTGGAGATCGGTGACGACGGCCAGCCTGCCATTCTGGCGGGTCTCGGGGAGTTCCAGGAACATCTCGGCGGCGAACTGACGATCACGCTGCTGGCCGGCCTGGGCCGTGGACACGATGTTCACAAGATCGACGAAACCCTGATGACAGCCGCGATCGACTGGCTGCGCGAAGAGGCGAACCGCCATGCAGCTGCCTGACGATCTAGGTCAACTGACCTACTGTCTCAACATCCACCCGACCCAGACCTGGGAAGCGGTGCGCGGTGCCCTGCTGGGACCGGTCAAGCACGTGCGGGATGCCCTCTCTCCCGACGCGACCTTCGGCGTGGGGCTGCGCCTTTCCGCCCAGGCGCTGGAGGAGCTCCGTGCCCCCGATGCCCGCGCCGAACTCAAGGAGATCCTCGCGCGGGAGAACTATCGCGTGGTGACCATGAACGGCTTCCCGTTCGGCCCCTTCCACGGCATTCCGGTCAAGCAGAACGTCTATCAGCCCGACTGGAAACAGCGGGCTCGGCTGGACTACACCTGCTGGCTGGCCGACCTGCTGGCGGAGCTCGGCGTCGCCGGCGATACCGTGAGCCTGAGCACCGTTCCCGGCACCTACAGGCCGCTGGCCGAAGGCGCGGAAGCCGAAATGGCCGATAACCTGCTCAAGGCCGTCTCCCACTGCATCGAGCTCGCGAGCCGGACCCGGGTGACCATCGCCATCGCCCTGGAGCCCGAGCCCCACTGCTTCCTGGAGACCATCGAGGAAACCGTGGCGTTCTTCCGCGACTGGCTCTATTCCGACGCTGCCGCCGGCCGATTGAGCGAGCTCAGCGGGCTGTCGATCGACGAGGCGAAGCAGGCGCTGCCGCGGCATCTGGGCGTCTGCTACGACGTCTGCCACGCGGCGGTGGAATTCGAGGATCCGGCCGCCAGCATCGAAGTCCTGCGCACGGCCGGCATTCCTATCCACAAGCTGCAGCTGAGCGCGGCGCTGCGAATCCCGCGATTCGACGCCGCGAAGCGAGAGGCGCTGGCGCCGTTCTGCGAACGGACCTATCTGCATCAGGTCGTGGTCGCCAGCGAAAGCGGACTGGTGCGATACGCGGACCTGCCCGAGGCGCTGGCTGACGAGGCCCGCATCGACGGCGAGGAGTGGCGGATCCATTACCACGTGCCGATCTTCGTGGAGACGATCCCGCCGTTCGAGACCACGCAATCGTTTCTCGCCGACATTCTCGCCCTGCATCGTCAGCAACCGATTTCGCAGCATCTGGAAGTGGAGACCTACACATGGCAGGTATTACCGGAGACCCTACGCACCGAGAGCGTGGAGAAGGCGGTGACTCGGGAGCTGACCTGGGTCAAGCAGCAGCTGATCTGAGCGCATCCGGTTTAGAAACACCGGATTCGAAAACGCCGAATTCGACGTCACGGCGCTCGAAAGCCCGCGTGTGGCTGGAGCTGGGACGGGTTTCCAACCTTCCCACGGTCTGGAGCAACGTGCTGGCCGGCGCCGTGCTGGCTGGCGTGAGTGCCGGCGCGCTCTGGCAGTCCACCACGGCCCTGCCGTTGCTGCTGGCCCTGACGCTGTTCTATCTCGGCGGCATGTATCTCAACGACGCCTGCGATGCCGAGATCGATGCCCGCGAGCGCGCCGATCGCCCGATTCCGCGAGGAGACGTCGACCGCCTGACCGTCGCGCTGCTGGGAGCCGGGATGCTCGCGCTGGGGAGCCTGCTGCTGTTCATGAGCCATCTCTCCGCCGGGCTGACGGGGCTGGCGCTGATCGCCGCGATCCTGAGCTATGACTGGTGGCACAAGCGCATCGGCTGGAGCCCGCTGCTGATGGGGGCGTGCCGCCTGCTGACCTACCTGACCGCAGCGCTGGTCGTCACCAATACGCTCAACGACATGGTGGTCTGGGGAGCAATCGGCCTTGCCTGCCATGTCATCGGCCTGACCTACGCCGCACGCCAGGAAGCCTACGACCGGCTGGGCGCGGCCTGGCCGCTCGGCGTGCTGGCCGTGCCGGTCGTGTTCATGCTGGCCACCATGCTGACCGGACCCGAACCCTCGCTGCTCGCCCTGGTGCTGTGGCTGGGCTATCTGGCCTGGGGCGGGCGCTGCCTGCTGTGGCTGTTCCGCCGGGCGCCGGGAGACGTGCCTCGCGCCGTCGTGGGCCTGATCGCCGCGATTTCGCTCTATGACGCCACGCTGATGGCGGCCATGGGCGCGACCGCCATGGCATGGCTGGGGGTGCTGGCCTTCGCTGCGACGCTGGCGCTGCAACGGGTGACTTCCGGGACCTGAGGTCGAGCTCGGTCGGCGTCGCTATTCCAAGGTGAACGAGGTCGGACAGACATTTATCCCGACGTCAACGAGGCCGGGCAGACATCTCCTCGATGTCTGCCCGGCCTTTTTGTGATGCGTCATATTGGGCGCGACGTACACTCGTCTCAGGCGCTGGTGACATCGGTAGCGGTCTGGCGTGATGCCATATCGATCTCGTCGCCCTCGAACACATGCGCCAGTACCAGCGCCTTGAAGTCCGTCGCGTCGACCGCGCCGTCGGGCAGCAGGCCCGCCTCCGACGAGATCACCAGCGGCCCCATGGCGGGATCGTCGGTCAGCCGGCCATGGGAGCCCTTGACCAGCGTCGTGTCCTTGAGCGAGATCACATCCAGCAACTGACGCATGCCCAGTTTACGTTTGGCCAGGCGCCACCCGGCCGACAGCTTGGGTGATTTCAACGCCGGGTCGAAGAACAGCTCCACGGGGTCATATCCCGGCTTGCGATGGATATCGACGGTGCGTGCATAGTCGGGCGCGCGGGCGTCATCCAGCCAGTAGTAGTAGCTGAACCAGCGATCCGGCTCGGCAATCGCCACCAGCTCTCCCGAGTTGGGGTGATCGAGCCCGTGCTCGCGCTTCTCGCGATCGCCCCAGACCGCTTCCACCCCCTTCAGCCCTTCGAGCACTGCCCGGACCTTCGGAATCTCTTCGGGATCGCGGACGTAGACGTGCGCCACCTGATGATCGGCCACCGCGAAGGCCCGCGACGCGCCGGCATCGAGCTGTTCACGCTCCTGCTCCCGGCGCACCGCGACCAGGCCCGCCCTGCGCAGGGCGCGATTGATGTGGATGGCGTCGCGTACCGGCGTGATTCCGTACTCGGACACCACGATGACCCGTCGCCCTTCCCGCTCCGCCGCTTCGATCAGCTCGCCGCATAGGGCATCCACATCGCGGAGATCGCGCTGCAGTTCGGGATGCGACAGGTCCGGCCCCAGACGCTGCAGGTTGTAGTCCAGATGCGGCAGATAGGTCAGCGTCAGCGTCGGGTCGCGAGTCTCCATGACATGGCGCGTGGCATCGCTGATCCAGCGGCTCGAGGAGATGTCCGCCATCGGCCCCCAGAAGGTGAACAGCGGAAACGTGCCCAATCGCTCGTCCAGCTCGTCGTGCAGCGCTGGCGGATAGGTGTAATGGTCGGGCAGCTTGCGACCGTCGGCGGGATACATCGGCCGGGGTGTCGCGCTCCAGTCCGCCGTCGAATACATGTTGTACCACCAGAACATCTTGGCGCAGGTGAAGTCGGGGTTCTGCCGCTTGCCGGCTTCCCAGATCTTCTCCCCGGCCACCAGCCGATTGGACTGGCGCCAGAACCACACTTCGGACAGATCGCGGAAATACCAGCCGTTGGCCACGGCACCGTGCCCGCTTGGCGGCAGACCGGTCATCAGCGTCGCCTGAACGCTGCAGGTCACCGCAGGTGTCACGGTATTGAGCGGCCTCGATCCGCCACGTTCGGCGAGACGTTTCAGGGCCGGCGTATGCTTGCCGACCAGTTGAGGCGTCAGCCCCACCACTAGAATGACGAGTGTATTATTCATGATGTCTGCCTGCCGATTCAGCCATGGATACCAACCGTCACGAGACGATCGAAATGATATGTAAAGGCTGCATATCAGCTGGGAAGACGCCAGACAATTGGCAATAGTTCCGGCACGACATTTTGAGGAATTATCAGGAAAAAAGCGGTGGGACTGCCGATCAAAAGAATCAGAAACCCGGATTTTCAAGGACCAGAAAACCCACATTAAAAAAGCAATCCCCTCCGAATAATTGGCTTTAAATTGGCCAGATAATTGAGCTTGGGGATTGTTTTATCCAGCCGATAGAGTAACGCCAATGACAATCGTGTCGGACGCTTACATGACCGTTACATGCTTCGAACTCCTCCGCGACTGGACCTGCCGCCAGGCACTCGATCAGGCCGACTGGCTGGATGAACGCTATGCCGCGTTCAGCCGGGGCGCCAACGAGCAGGATCTTCATCTGTTCCTCGGCCTGGCGCCGCGACGACTGGGCAAGCAGGACCTGATACTGTCGTCTGAGGATCTGGCACTGGCGAACCTGGCCTATCCCGGTTGGAACCCCTCGGGCTGGAGTCTCGATGGCGCGGCCCGTGTCGCCGCCCTGCTCGCGTTCGAGGGCCCGCGCCCGTTCGCCGCCATGTTCCAGGACCTGGTCAGAACCGCCGATGCCCACGAACTGGTCACGCTATACCGGGGCCTGGCGCTCTATCCCCGGCCGGCATCGCTCGAATTCGAAGTGGGCGAAGGGCTGCGCTCCAACATGCGGGCGGTGTTCGAGTCCATCGTTCATCACAACCCCTACCCGCGCGATCACTTCGACGAACATCGCTGGAACCACATGGTGCTCAAGGCGCTGTTCATCGGCAGCGGACTGGGCGCCATCGTCGGCCTCGACGAACGCGCCAATGCCGAACTGGCGAGAATCCTGCTCGACTATGCCCAGGAGCGCTGGGCCGCGGGGCGTCAGGTCAACCCGGAGCTGTGGCGCTGCGTAGGGCCTTTTGCGGAGCGGGTTTCGGCCTACGCGGCCCTGCAGCGCGCGCTGGCGGGAACCCCGGCGGAACGCGGCGCCGCCACCCTGGCGTTGATCGCCGCCGACACTCCTGCCGCCCGAGATCTGCTGTCGACGGCACCGGATACCGCCGCGCTGGCGGCAGACGGCCGCCTCGACTGGAACCACCTTACCCTGCAAGAGGCCGCCTGAGATGTTCATCGATCCCCACGCCCACATGGTGTCTCGCACCACCGACGACTACGAGGCCATGGCCGCGGCCGGCATCGTGGCGCTGGTCGAACCGGCCTTCTGGGTCGGCCAGCCGCGCACCTTCGTCGGCACCTACGTCGACTATCTCTCGTCGCTGGTCGGCTGGGAGCGCTTCCGCGCCGGGCAGTTCGGCATTCGCCACTACTGCACCGTCGGCCTCAACTCCAAGGAAGCCAATAACGAGGCCTTGGCGGAAGGCGTCATGGAATGGCTGCCGCGCTTTGCCATGAAGGAAGGCGTCGTCGCCATCGGCGAAATCGGCTACGACGAGCAGACGCCGCTGGAAGACAAGTATTTCCGTGCCCAGTTGACGCTGGCCAGAGAGCTCGGGCTGCCGGTAATGGTGCACACGCCGCACCGCGACAAGAAGCGCGGCACCTCGCGCTCGATGGACGTGTGCGAAGAGATGGGGCTGGATCCTTCCTGGGTGGTGATCGACCACAACAACGAGGAAACGGTTCGCGAAACGCTGGACCGGGGCTACTGGGCCGGCTTCTCCATCTATCCGTCGACCAAGATGGGCAACGCGCGCATGGTCGAATTGCTCAAGCAGTACGGCGGCGACCGCATCATCGTCGACAGCGCCTGCGACTGGGGAATTTCCGACTGTCTGGGCGTACCCAAGACTGCACGGCTGGCGCTCGAATCCGGCATCGCCGAATCCGTGGTGCGTCAGGTCACCTACGAAAACGCGCTCACCGTCTACGGCAAGAGCGGCCAGATGCAGGCCTCCGACTGGCTGAATCCGCCGCCCATCGACCAGCGCACCCTGTTCGAGGGCAATTCGATCCTGCGTGGCGGCCGCGACCCCCTGATCGAGACGCCGGCCCGGCATCGATGCGACAGCCTGCACGGCGACGATCTACTGATCGAGTAGCGCTCGCGACCTCGCGCCACCTCCGCCATTTCCCACCGGACTGGCACCCGACGCCTCTCGACGGCAAAATGCGGGCAACTACCGCATGCCGACGAGAGGAATCTCATGTCTTCACCGACCGATAACGTCGTCGCCGAATCGAACCCCGAAGCGAGGCGACCGGACACCACGCTGGCCATGATCGTCTACGCCCTGCTCCTCGGCGTCTTCGTGACCGGCATTACGCCGGTGATCGGCGTGATCATCGCCTACGTCTATCGCGGCAACGGCCCGCGCTGGCTGGACGAGCACTATCGCTACCATATCCGCACTTTCTGGATCGGGCTGCTCTACGCCTGCATCAGTTGGGTACTGGCTTTCGTGCTGGTCGGTTTCGTGCTGATGGCGCTGCAGGCCGTGTGGCTGATCGTGCGCTGCGTCATCGGATTCAAGGCACTGCAGGAACGTCGCGCGCCGGAAAGGGTCGATAGCTGGCTGTGGTAAAGCCGGGTGTGAAGCCTAGGTGTGAAGAATGGGTGTGAATACTGGGTGTGAAGCCCGGATGACAAAGCCTTGCTAACGAAAGCGGCCACGGCAATCCGCAAACGTCGAGCTTCGACGCACGACAAAGACGCCAATCAAAAAAGAGAAACGCATGATCGAAGGTCTGCAAGCCCGCGCCATTCATGGATTGTGGCGCCTGCTGTCCCACTGGCGGCTCAAGACGATATGGTCACTGGCGGGAATCGCCAGCCGGCTGCTCTACGCCTTCTCCCGCCGGGAGCGCCACGTCAGCCGGCGCAATCTCGAAGTCGCCTACCCGCAGGACAGCAGCACCCAGCGGCGTGAACGGGTGCGTGAAAGCCTGCGCCACTCCGCGGCCACCATGCTGGAACTCGGCTTTGCCTGGATCGCCAGGCCGGAACGCGTCGAGGCCGCCATTGTCGAGGTTCACGGCCGCGAGCTGCTGGACGACGCGCGGGCCGAGAATCGCGGCGTGATCGTGCTGGCGCCGCATTTCGGCAACTGGGAAGTGCTCAACTTCTGGCTATCCAGCCACTTCCCGTTCACCGCCATGTACGAACCTCCCAAGATCGCCGATCTCGACCCCGTCATCCGTCACGGTCGCGAACGCATGGGGGCGGAGCTGGTGCCGACCAATCCGCGAGGCGTCGCCGCCCTGCTCAAGGCGCTCAAGCGGGCCGAAGCGGTGGGCATCCTCCCCGATCAGGAGCCCAGCTGGGGCAGCGGCGTCTTCGCCGACTTCTTCGGCCGCCCGGCCTACACCGCCACGCTGCTGCCCAAGCTGGTCGCCCGCACCCAGGCCCGTGTCGTCACCGGCGTCGCCAGACGCCTGCCCGACGGTCGCGGCTTCGCGATTCACTTCCTGGCCGCCGACGAACGGGTCTACGACACCGACGAAGTCACCTCGGCCGCCGGCGTCAATGCCTGTGTCGAATCCGCCATCGCCCTCGACCCGGTCCAGTACCAGTGGGAATACAAACGCTGGAAGAAGACCGAGCAGGAGCAGCAGAAAGTCCCCGGGTATCGCCAGCAGCGCCTGTACAGCAAGCGCTGATCGTCGTCGAAGGACCGGCGTCGCTGTAAAGCCCTTCGTCGACGAAAACCGCGTTACTGCTCCAATCCGCCGAAGCGCCCGGCCTGGTAGTCATCGATCGCCTCGACGATCTCCTCGCGGGTATTCATCACGAACGGGCCGTGGGAGACCACCGGCTCGCCGATCACCTCGGCATGGCCGAACAGCAGCCGGGCATCGCTGGAAGCGTCGATCTCGACGCCATCCCCGTCACGGTCCAGCTCGACCAGATGCCGCGGTTCGACCGGCTCGCCGCCCACGGTGACCTCCCCATCGACCACATAAAGGAACACTTGCCGCCCGGGCACGACCGGCAACTGCTCGCTCGTGCCGGCCGGGAGCGCCAGGGTCGACATGAACACGCCCGTCTGGCTCTCGATCGGCCCGACCGGCTTCTCGCTCTCGGCCTCGAACTGGCCGGCGATCAACTTGAGCTCGCCACCGCCGGGTAGCGGCACTGTCGGAATCGAGTCGGCCTGCAGCCCGACATAACGCGGTTCGCTCATCTTGAGGCTGGCCGGCAGATTGATCCACAGCTGGAGAATCTCCAGCGGCCCGCCGTCGCGCAGAAACTCGGGCGGCGAGACCTCGGCATGGACGATGCCGCTGCCCGCCGTCATCCACTGCACGCCACCGGCATGGATGACGCTCTGATGCTCGGCGCTGTCGGCATGCGCCAGCGAGCCCTCGAGAATGAAGGTGACGGTCTCGAAGCCCCGGTGCGGATGCGGCCCGAACGGCAGCCCGCGATTGTTGGCGGGATAGACCTGCGGCCCGTGATGGTTGAGGAACAGGAACGGATCGAGCTGGTCGAGCCCCGGACCCGGCAGTGGCCGGCGGGTCGTGAGATCGCCGATATCGTCGCGGATCGCAGCGTGCTGGGCGATGACTCGGCGTGGCGTGAACGCGGACATGAAGGCTTTCCTCGATAGATTCACCCGCAGTCTAGATCACGCCACGAACGAAAAAAGCGAATGATTTTCACCGCTTCATTTCATCGATTCGTCGCTTGCGGAAGTCGCCCGCGTCTCTTTCAATGCCGCCTCGATCAATGCCACCAGCGGCGACTGGGCCGGCGAAAGTCGGGACACCAGGATCAATTCACGGTTGAAGGTCTGCTCGCCCAGCGATATCACGCGCACCGGCAACGGCTGCTGGCGCCGCCACAGCCCGGTCAGCGGAATCAGCGCGACGCCCAGGCCGCACTCCACCATGCGGGCGATGGCGTCGATCTCGTCGAGCTCCAGCCGGATCGCGGGGCGCAACCGCTGCCTTTCGAGAAAACGCACCACCTGGCGACCGCCGAAAGAGCCCCGGTCGTAGAGTACCAGCGGATGGCTTTCGAGCAGCGATTCCACCGTGCCGCCTTCGACCTCGGGCGGCGCGATCAGCACGAACGGCTCGCGCGCAATGACGCGAGAATAGAGATCGCCGGGAAGCGCGAACGGCGGGCGGACGATCAGCGCCATGTCCAGATCGCCCTTGTCGACCTGATCGAGCAGCGCCAGCGAGACACCGGGAACGACGCGGGTCATCACGCCCGGCGCCTCGCGGGTCAGCGCCTGCAGCACCTCGGGCAAGGCCCCGCTCTGCAGACTGGCGATCGCGCCGAGATGCCATTCGCCGGTCAGGCCGTCCGTCCCGGAGTGCCGGATCCGCTCGGCCAGCGCCAGCATCTCGTTGGCCTGCGGCAGCAGCCGGCGTCCGGCCGCGTTGAGCCTGACGGCACGCCCGGTGCGCTCGAACAGCGGCTCGCCGATATCGGCTTCGAGGTTGCGGATCTGGGCACTCACCGCGGACTGGGTCAGCCCGACGGCGCTGCCGGCGGCGGAGAAGGTGCCGTGACGGACAACGGCGAGAAAGGTACGAAGTTCTCTCAGCATGGCGAATCGCGGCGGGAAGAATCCAGATTATTTGATGGCAGACAGCAATATTATGCGCTTTTCATCAAATTTATTCGCCGTCAGAATGCAGTCATTGTCATCACCGATCCATTCCATCCAAGATAATCAGGAGCTTTTCCATGGCGCTGTCCCCTTTCCATCTCGCCATTCCGGTCCACGACCTGCCCGCCGCACGCAAGTTCTACGGCGAGACCTTCGGCCTCAGCGAAGGCCGCTCCAGCGAGCAGTGGGTGGATTTCGACTTCTACGGCCATCAGCTGGTGATCCACGAGCATCCCATGACCCCGTCGCAGGAGTCGGCCCACACCAACCCCGTCGACGGCCATGACGTGCCGGTGCCGCACTTCGGCATCGTGCTGAGCTGGCCGGAATGGGAAACGCTGGCAGAGCGCCTCAAAGGCTTCGGCACCGAGTTCGTGATCGAGCCCTATATCCGCTTCAAGGGCCAGCCCGGCGAGCAGGCGACCATGTTCCTGCTGGATCCGTGCGGCAACGCGCTGGAGTTCAAGGCATTCAAGGACATGGGCCAGCTGTTCGCCAAGTAACGCCGTCTCTTGCATCCCGCGTCTATCGACGTTTTGTGGTTGCCGCCGATCCAGATCGGCGGCTTTTTAGTTTTGTGCCTTCCCCAGAACGAAGAACCCCTGCCAAATGGCAGGGGTTCAGGATGTTTTAGCAGATTTCGAGCTTACGGCTCGCGCAGCTCCTTGATCGTGCTAGGAAGCAGGATCAGAGCGAGACCCCAGGCAGGGCTCGTGACAAGTAGAGCCAATAAAAAATCATTCATTATGGTCCTCCTTGGCTTGTAGGCCAGCTCGAATCACTATAGCAGAGCCAAGTGTTGCAAGTCCCGCACCCAGCGCGGTCGCTGCAAAAACCTTGCTGATATCATCGGTCAATAACCAGCCAACCAGTGTCGCGCCAATGATGGCAATGCTGATAGTGCTCACTGCCTCCCAGCCATATTTGTTGATGTAATGTCGACGATCCATCTCGATCCTTATTACGCACTATTCACAGCGACCTCTTCAGCTTCTGACATATTCGTCACGATGACCAGCCTCCTACGTCAACCGTCTCAGATGCAGAACGCCGATCGCCAGCGCCACCAGCAGCAGCACCGCGATGAACAGCGCAACGCCGTTCCAGCCGCCCCAGTACCAGAACGCCCCGCCCAGGGTGCCGGCGACGCTGGAGCCGAGATAGTAGCTGAACAGATACAGCGATGACGCCTGCCCCTTGGCCTGCCTGGCGCGCTGGCCGACCCATCCGCTGGCCAGCGAGTGCGCCGCGAAGAAGCCGAAGGTGAACACCAGCATGCCGATCAGGATCAGGCTGATGGGCTCGAACAGCGTGATCGCAAGCCCAACCAGCATCATCGCGATGAACAACCAGAAGATCCGCGGACGCCCGAGCTTGTCGGCCAGGGAACCGGCCCAGGCCGAGCTATAGGTGCCGGAAAGATAGGCAACCGACAGCACACCGACCAGCGCCTGGCTGACATGATAGGGTTCCGCCAGCAGCCGGAAGGCGATGTAGTTGTAAAGCGTGACGAAGCCGCCCATGAGCAGGAAGGCCTCGAGAAACAGCCAGGGAAGCCCCCGGTCCCGAAAGTGGACGGCGAATCCGGAAAGGACGCTGCGCCAGTTGAGCGGCCGTGGCGTGAAATGCCTGGATGGCGGCAGCCAGCGCATGAACAGGATCGCCGCGATCAGCGCCACGATGCCGATGGTGGCAAGCGTCCAGCGCCACGGCACCCAATCCACCATGACCCCGCTGATCAGGCGCCCGCTCATGCCGCCGATCGAATTGCCGCTGATGTAGAGCCCCATGGAAAGGCCGACGTAGCGCGGGTGGATTTCCTCGTTGAGATAGGTCATCGCCACCGCGCACAGGCCGGAAAGCGACAGCCCCGCCAGCGCCCGCATGACCAGAATGCCGGTCCAGTTGGGCATCACCGCCGCCAGCAGCGTACAGGTCGACGCCGCCAGCAGCGCGATCGTCATCACCGACTTGCGCCCCACCGCGTCCGAGATCGGCCCGGTGATCAGCAGGCCGATCGCCAGCATGCCGGTGGAGACCGACAGCGACAGGCTGCTGGTGGCGGCGTCGATGCCGAAGGCGTCCGACAGGATCGGCATCAGCGGCTGCACGCAGTAAAGCAGAACGAAGGTGGAGAAGGCGCCGAGGAACAGCGCCAGCATGGTCGGCCGGTAGCCGCGCTGGCCGCGTTCGATGAAGCCGCTCTCGACGGCCTCCGCCTCGCGCGTCAGCCGATGATTGGCGGCCTGGGTGGCATTGTGGATGTCGGATGACGTATGGCGGGACAACCCGATTCTCCCGAAGACGATGACTGGCGCCGGACTGCCGTGGTCGACCCCGTTGCGCCGCGTTGATTTAGACCTTGGTAGGTTACGCCGCCGCCATTAAGCTTTCTAATATATTATTCGACGCTTTTGAGAGGTTTCACGACTCAATGGAACTGCGCTATCTGCGCTACTTCGTCGCCGTGGCCGAAGAGCTGCATTTCAGTCGCGCAGCCGAGCGGCTGGGGATCTCGCAGCCGCCGCTGAGCCAGCAGATCCAGGCGCTGGAGCGCGAGCTGGGCACACGCCTGCTGACCCGGACCAATCGCCGCGTCGAGCTGACCGAAGCCGGCCTGGTCTTCCTCGACGAGGCGCGCGACATCCTGGCACGAACCGAACGCGCCACTCGGCTGGTGTCCCGGCTCGGGCGTGGCGAAGCCGGCCAACTGCGCATCGGCTTCACCACCTCGGTGCCCTTGAGCCCGACGCTGCCGCGTACGCTGATGCGTTACCGCCAGCGCTATCCCGATGTCGAGCTGCGCATGCACGAGCTCAACAGCCAGCGCCAGGTCGCCCCGCTGCTCGAGGGCGACCTGGATATCGGCATCATGCGCCCCGCCACCCTGCCGGAGGGCCTCGATGCCTTCACCCTGATTCGCGAACCGCTGATGGCCGTGGTCAACGAGCAGGGGCCGCTCGGTGGCAGCGCGCTACCGCTGACGCTCGAAGCCCTGGCGGCTCACCCCTTCGTCTACTTCTCGCCCGCCGCCGGCACCGGCCTGCTCGATCAGTTCAACGCCCTGTTCGCCAAGCGTGGCCTGACGCCCCGGCTGGTGCAGGAGGTCGGCGGACCGAACACCATCATCAGTCTGGTGGCGGCCGGCATGGGCGTGTCGGTTCTTCCCGCCTCGTTCCAGCACATCCGGATCGACAATGTCCGCTATCGCCCGCTGAGCGATGCCGACGCCGTTTCCGAAGTCTGGCTGACTCACGCCCGCCACCACTTGACGCCGCAGGCCCGATCGTTCATCGATCTGGTCCAGCGCCCCGCCGATCCATGACGCGTTCTCACCGCGTAGGCCCATCCGTGATCGCCGCCACACGACCGGCTTGACCTCACTCGCCGCTCGCCACAGACTGCCCGTGGCGATGCACGATATCGCCAGCTTGACGGGGTGCCGGTGGAACCGGCTGAGATCGTCCTGCGCCGGAATTCATTCGACGGCGCCACGGCGGATCCCGACGAACCTGATCCGGCTAGTACCGGCGTAGGGATCAAGCGGAGACCGTGGCGTGGGAGAAGACCCGCCCGTGCCGGTTTTCCCCTCCTGCGCTGTGCGCCGGCCTGACCCCGATAGCCTTGGCAAATATGCCTGGCTAGTCATGCCACGGAGCACAACCGAACATGAAATCCCCACAATTTCTGGCTGAAACTGCCCGCGTCGACAGCGCCGCCATCGCGCCGTTGCCGGCCTCGACTAAGGTTTATGTCGAAGGCTCGCGTCCGGATATCCGGGTGCCGATGCGCGAAATCTCGCTCTCGCCCACGCAGACCCGAAGCGGACTCGAACCCAACGCGCCGCTCACCGTCTACGACACCTCCGGCCCCTACACCGACCCGGCTGCCGACATCGATATCCGCCGTGGCCTGCCGGAACTGCGCCGCCAATGGATCGACGAACGCGGCGACACCGAATGGCTCGACGGCCCCAGCTCGACCTACGGCCGCGTTCGTGCCGAGGATCTGCGTCTATCGACGCTGCGTTTCGAGCTCACGCGAACACCGCGTCGTGCGCGTGCCGGGGCCAACGTCACCCAGCTCCACTACGCTAGACAAGGCATCATCACGCCGGAGATGGAATTCATCGCCATTCGCGAGAACCAGCGCCGGCGAGAGGCCATCGCCCTCGATACCGACCCGATGCTGGATCATCAACACCCTGGCGAGTCCTTCGGCGCCCATCTCCCCGACGAGATTACTCCCGAGTTCGTGCGTGACGAAGTCGCTCGCGGCCGGGCGATCATTCCGGCCAACATCAATCACCCCGAAAGCGAACCCATGATCATCGGCCGCAACTTTCTGGTGAAGATCAACGGCAACCTGGGCAATTCGGCCGTGACCTCCTCGATCGAGGAAGAGGTCGACAAGATGACCTGGGGCATCCGCTGGGGCGCGGACACGATCATGGATCTCTCCACCGGCCAGAACATCCACGAGACGCGGGAGTGGATCATTCGCAACTCGCCGGTGCCCATCGGCACGGTGCCGATCTACCAGGCGCTGGAGAAGGTCGACGGCGTCGCCGAGAACCTGACCTGGGAGATCTTCCGCGACACCCTGATCGAGCAGGCCGAACAGGGTGTGGACTACTTCACCATCCATGCCGGCGTACGCCTGCATCACGTGCCGATGACGGCCAGACGCGTGACCGGCATCGTCTCCCGGGGCGGCTCGATCATGGCCAAATGGTGCCTGTATCACCACAAAGAGAGCTTCCTCTACACCCATTTCGAGGACATCTGCGAGATCATGAAGGCCTACGACGTCTCGTTCTCGCTGGGTGACGGTCTACGCCCCGGATCCATCGCCGATGCCAACGACGAAGCGCAGTTCGCCGAACTGGAAACCCTCGGCGAGTTGACGAAGATCGCCTGGAAGCACGACGTCCAGGTGATGATCGAAGGCCCCGGCCACGTGCCGATGCAGCTGATCAAGGAGAACATGGACAAGCAGCTCGAGTGCTGCGACGAAGCGCCCTTCTACACGCTAGGCCCGCTGACCACCGATATCGCTCCCGGCTACGACCACATCACCTCCGGCATCGGCGCGGCGCAGATCGGCTGGTACGGCTGCGCCATGCTCTGCTACGTCACGCCCAAGGAGCATCTCGGCCTGCCCAACAAGGACGACGTCAAGACCGGCATCATCACCTACAAGATTGCCGCCCACGCCGCCGATCTCGCCAAAGGCCACCCCGGCGCGCAACGTCGCGACAACGCGCTATCGAAAGCCCGCTTCGAATTCCGTTGGGAGGATCAGTTCAACCTGGGGCTGGACCCGGACACCGCCCGCGCCTTCCACGACGAGACGCTGCCCAAGGATTCCGCCAAGGTGGCGCACTTCTGCTCGATGTGCGGGCCGAAGTTCTGCTCGATGAAGATCACCCAGGAAGTGCGCGAACGCTTTGGCGACGATACCGGAATCGCCGCCGAGAAAGCGGCCGGCATGGAGGAGCAGGCAGAACGCTTCAGGCGCGAAGGCGGCGAACTCTACCGGGAGGTGTAGCCGCTCGCGGCGTCGGGCATCGCGCCCGACGTCTGCGGCTTGGCTTGGCTTGGCTTGGCTTGGCTTGGCCTGGCCTGGCCTGGCTTGGCTTGGCTTGGCTTGGCCCTCAGATCGTGCCCAGCGCTTCCATTCGGCACAGTTCCTGCAGCGGCGGAATCGTGTCGTACATCTGCTGATCCAGCAGTTGCCACACGATGCCCACGGTGGGCTTGTGGGGCGCATCGACTTCGATCGTGCGGGTCGGCGTGAAGATCACGTCCGAAACGGTATCGAAGACCTCCGGATACAACTCTTCCTCGAGCACCTGGCAGTCATGGACCAGGGCCGCCGAGGGGGTATTCACGTCGATGTTGCCGATGCGATAGAGCATGCCCCACTCGGCATCGAAGAAGCCGTGGCCCTTGCCGAAACGGATGCCGGCTTCGTTGATCGCGCCGGTGCCCGTCACCATGAAATCGGTCCTGGGCCGTTCGCGGATCTCCGTCAGCGAGATCGGCCGTCCCATGCGCTCCATGCCGTCCAGCGTCGCGGCATAGAGGTACATCTCCTCCGGAATCTCGGCGGGATCGAGCAGCCAGAAACCGCGCTTGATCGAATAGGTCGTCATCAGCACCGTCTTGCCGTCGAGCAGCGCCCGGTGACGCAGCTCTTCCAGGCAATTGTCCGGCGTGATGAAAAGGGTCGATGCCTGTTGGTAGAACGGATGGGCGACCAGGCGACGGGTCGCGTCCTCCCGGTTCTGGAAGTCGGCGATGAACTCGCCGAAATCGAAGTGAAAGCGACTGTCGGGAAAGGCGACCTTGCGCAGATTGGCGAACACCCGCCGGCGTACGTCGGATTTATGATTCATATCGACCTCAGGCTCTGAATGGAGATATTGACGTTACTGTACGGGCGTCATCGCAAAGCGCCTCAGCACGCGCTGCTCGATGACGGTCACCATCAGGTAGAGCAGCACCGACACCAGGACGGCGGCGACCACCACGGCCCAGACCAGACCGTAGTCCAGCGATCCGCGAGCGACATTGAGCAGATTGCCGATGCCCGTCCCGGTGGCAAGCCACTCGGCGATCATCACGCCCAGAAAGGCCCGCGGCGCCACCAGCCGCGCGGCGGCGCACAGATACGGCAGACTCCAGGGCAGCGATACCAGGCGAACCTGCTTGAGCCGGGAGCCGCCCAGCACGCGAACGCAGTCCTGCGTCGCTTCCGGCACCAGCGCCATTCCCTGGGCCAGGGTAACGTAGGCCGGGAAGAACGTGACCGAGATCGTGATGGCAAGAATCGTCGCGCCGTCACGACCGAAGATCAGCACGATCAGCGGCGTGAGCGCGACCAGCGGCATCGACTGGCTGAGCAGCGACAGCGGCATCAGCACGCGCTCCAGCACCGGGCTGAGCGTCCCCAGAATGGCCAGCAGCAGCGCAAAACCGAGCCCCAGCGCCATCCCGGCGAGACACCAGGGCAGTGTCTCGAGAAGCGCGCCCCCGATGATGCTCGCGAGGCTTTCCGGCCGCGTCGAGGAGAACAGCTCGGCGGCCAGGTCGGCCGGCGTGCGCAGCACGAAGCTGGACACGCCGGCCTGCTCGAGTCCCCAGACCGCCGCCCACCACGCCAGCAGCGGCAGCACCACCGCGACCAGCGTGATCAGCCACTGCGTGCCGGCACCACGCGCGGCGTCTCCCTGACTGCCCAGACTCTCCTGCGCCGGTGCCTGAGCGCCTACCCAGCAGCGCGCGACGAGCAGGATCGCGACGTAGAACAGCGCGCTGATCGCGGTCGCGACCAAGCCGATGCCCCACAGCCGCTCCGGATCGCCGCGCCCCAGCGAACCGATCAGATAGTGGCCGAGCCCCGCACCGGACCCGCTGCCGAACTCCGCCAGCAGCGAACCGAGCACCGCGTTGGGTGCCGCGACCCGCAGTCCGGCCAACAAGGTCGGCAGCGCGTGGCGCAGCCGTACCCAGCGCAGGGCCGCCCAGCGCCCGCCGCCGTAGAGACGAACGACGTCGAGCAGGCGCGGATCGATCCGGGTCAGGCCGAGCACGGTAGCGACCATGGTCGGGTAGTAGGTCGCGAGCGCGGCCAGCACGATCCTCGGCGCGTCGCCATCGAACGCGATCACCAGGATCGGCGTCAGCGCGATCGGCGGCATCGCGAAAAGAGTAACGTTGATGCCGCTCAGCAGCCGGCCGACGGGGCGCCAGCTGGCCATCAGAAAGCCGCAGAGCACGGCGACGGCGTTGCCGACGAGGAAGCCGATCAGCGACGTGCGCACGGTGGCCCAGATGTGCGGCGGATAGTCGTCCCAATCCTCGACCAGTTGCCGCAGCACGCCGCTCGGGCTGGGCAAGGCGCCATCCGCCACCCACTGCAACCGCCCCGCTACTTCCCATAACAGCAGCAGCGCCAGCCAGCCGATCGCGATGGTCGCGCGCTGTCGTCGATCACGCATCGTCGTTCTCGTGGTCGAACATCAGCTGCAGGATCTCGGCCTCGAGCTGGCGGCACTCGGCGCTGTTGAGCAGCGACAGCGGCCGCTCGCGCTCGAATGGCACGTCGATGACCCGGCCGATCCGCCCTGGTCTTCCGGTCATGACCACCACCTTGTCGGCGAGGAAGATCGCCTCGTCGACGCTGTGGGTCACCATCACGGTGGTGACCGGGCGCTTGAGCCAGAGCTTCTGCAGCTCGCGGTTCATGCTGCGGCGCAGGATCTGGTCCAACGCACCGAAAGGCTCGTCGAGCAGCAGCAGTTGCGGCTCGCTGACCAGCGCGCGGGCAATGGCGACGCGCTGGCGCATACCGCCGGAAAGCTGACCGGGCAGCGCCTGCTCGAAGCCTCCCAGGCCGACGAGCTCGATCATCTCCTGCACACGGCGGCGGTCCGCCTCGCTCATCCGGCCGATCACGTCGAACGGAAAGCGCACGTTGGCTTCCACGCTGCGCCAGGGCAGCAGCGACGCATCCTGAAAGGCGATGCCCAGCGCGCCGCGTTGCTGCAGCGTCCGCGGCGACAGGCCGCCGATCCGGATCGTGCCCTCGCTGGGCTGGTCCAGCCCTGCCAGCATGCGCAGCAGCGTCGACTTCCCGCAGCCCGACGGGCCGATCAGGGCGATAAAGCTGCCGGCTGGCGCCTCGAGAGAGACGCTGTCCAGCGCCAGCAGCGCTCGGCCATCGACATCGAAGCGGCGGCTGACGGCTTCGATGCGCAGATCCCCTACCGTCACGCCGCGATTTCCTCCAGCAACGAGGTATCGAAATTGTCCCGCGAGGCCTGGATACCGATACGTTCGAGTGCCGTCAGGCAGCGCTCGATATCGGACTCGGCCATCGAAAAGATGCCGTCCGGGGACTCGATCAGCGATTTCTGCGCCTGATTGAAGAAGATTTCGTTCTCGATCGAGCGGCCGTTGCCCTGGAAGAAGCTGTCCGCGAAAAGCGGCGGGTAATAGGCAGGATCCTTGAAGTTCTCCTGCCATCCCTGGCGGCTGGCCCGCAGCCAGGCGACCAGGTCATCGCGGCGTGTCTCGAGGGTATCGCGCGTCACCACCACGGTGTCGTTGAAGACCGGAAAGCCATGGTCGTAGAGCAGGAAGCTGACGGCCTTCTCGCCCTGCAGGCCGATCGTGTAGGGCACGTTGGTGACGAAGTCGAGCGAGGCGTCGATCTCGCCCTTGAGCAGCGGCGTCGGGTCGTAGGCGTAGGGCACGATGCGCACGTCGTCCGGCGAAATTCCGTTGGCTTCGAGCATCGCTTCGACCGCCAGACGGTTGACCGGCGGCACGGCGAGGACCTTGCCGACGAGATCCTCGGGCTTCTCGACCGGGTTGCTGGCCAGGCTGACGATGCCCGCCGGGTTCTTCTGATACTGCGTCCCGATGATGACCAGCGGCGCGCCCTGCTGCGTCACCGCCTTGAGCGTACTCTCCACCGTCGTCAGCGCGATCTCGGCGCGGTTGGAAAGCAGCGCCCCTTCGGGAATGACGTCCGGGCCGCCCGAGCGATAGTCGAGCGAGAGCCCCTGGTCGGCATAGAAGCCCTTGTGCCGCGCGACGATGTAGCCGAGAAATTCGGCATCGTTGACCCAGGAAGCCTGCATGCCGATCGGCGTACCCTGGCCGTTCTGGGCCATCGAGAGCGCCGGCCATCCCAGAGCGCCCGCCAGGGCGCCGGAACCGGTCATCTGAAGGAAACGCCGTCTGCTGAGCGTCATCGCTGTATCCTCGTGTCGTTGTTCGTTATCTCGACTGATTGCTCGTTGTCTCGACTGATGGCTCGTTGTCTCGACTGATGGCTCGTTGTCTCGACTGATGGCTCGTTGTCTCGACTCGTTCGTCGCTTCGCCGCAAAGTCGAACAGGAAAGATGGGGTGTGACGGCAGTACGACGCTGCCCAGTGCCGGTTTCTCTCCATGCCGGCTCGCCTGCCTACGCCAGCCCCAGTGCTCGCTGCAGCTCGCGCAGCGGTGGCATGGCGTCGATCTCCGTCTGCATCAGGCGCTGCCAGTCGATACGCGCAGGTCGTGGCGTCTGGCGGTTTATCTCGAGCGTGCGCGTTGGCGTGGCGATCACGTCGAGAACGACATCGCGCTCGCCGGGAAAGAGCTCTTCCTCGACCACCTGAACGTCGTGGACCAGCGTCCAGATCGGCGTGGTGTCGTCGACCAGGCCCAGTTCGCGAAAGAGCAACCACTCGAGATCGAGAAAGCCGTGACCGCGCCCGAAGCGCACGCCGCTGGTGGCGACGGCCGAGGCGCCGGTGACGATGGCATCGAGCCCGCCCAGCGCGACCAGCGATTCCAGCGAGAGCGGCTTGCCGAAGTGTTCGAGGCCGTCGAGCCAGGCGGCAAACCTGGCTTCGCCCCGGGGCACCGAGCCGGGCTCGATCCAGAAGAAGCCGCGGGCCATCCCGTGGGTCGATACCACCAGGCTCGTGCCGGATTCGATCAGCTGCTGACGCAGGCCGGCCAGGCTGTTGTCCGGCGTGACGAAGACATGGCGCACGTCACCAAACCGCGCATCGTCGAGGATACGGCGCAGGGCCGCATCGGAGCCGACGAAGTCGGGGATGAATTCGGAGAAACGCATGTGGAAGCGGGAATCGGGTATCGCGACATCTCGCAGCCGACTCCAGATTCGTTCGCGGATCGCACGCCTGGCCAGCACTCGAGCGCCCTCCTGGAAGCGTTTGGAACCTTTGGTTTCAAAATAATGCTACACTGAAACCGTAGTTTCCAAAAGATCGCCAGCGGAAAAATCGGCAGGCTCCGCCTCGTCATGAAGACCCGCCAGAAAGACGGACGCGCCTATGTCAACGAGATTGGTTCTCGCCATCCAGGAACATTACGAACAGCTCTCTCCCAGCGAACGCAAGCTGGCGACACTGCTACTGGATCGGATCGACGACATGCTCGCCTACTCGGCCAAGGAGATGGCCGATATGGCGGGAGTTTCCAAGGCCACCGCCGCCCGCCTGTTCCGCAGCCTCGGCTATCGAGACTTCAGCGAGGTCCGGGCGCAGGCACGGGAAGAGCGCAATCGGACCCAGCCGTTTCGCAACATTCCTTCGTCCGGCGAGACGAGGACACCGGCTCGTGGCCTGACGGTCGCGACGCATCTGCAAATGGAAACGGACAGTCTGGCGCGAACCTTCGAGGTCACGCGCAACGACGAACTGGTCAAGGCGGCAGACGGGCTTGCCACTGCGCCACGTGTCTGGCTTCTGGGTCTGGGCGTGGATCAGGGTCTGGTCTACTACATGCGCCCGCTGCTGAGCCGTATCCGCACGGATGTCTTCTCTCTCGGGGCGCAAAGCGGAACCTGGGCGGAGGAGCTGGCGATGCCCTCGCCGCGTGACGTCGTGCTGCTGGTCCTCTCGCAACACCGCCCGGCGATACTGGAGCGCGCGATGGAGCAGCTCACGCTGTCGCGCGTCACGGTAATGGCCGTCGTCGACGTGCGCAATGCCGCCTGGGCGCGGCGCTTCTCCGACAACGTGCTGCCCTGCTACAGCACCGGCGGGCCATACGGCTATTCGGCGATGAGCCTCATCAGCATGCTGCACCTGCTCGCCCACGCCACGGCAGACAGGCTGGGCGACCGTGCCCTGCAGCGCACCCACCTCATCGACGATATCTCCGAGGCACTGGATCACGACTGATTCGGCTTCCCGATCACGGGCTGGCGGGTTAGTCAGGCGATTTTAGACCATAGGATGAATCATCTAGAGATTACCCGCTGACTCGGTAGAATGCGCGGTCCTTCCACGTATTGGCCATTAACAACGCAGCCGGAGTCGTCTCATGTCAGAAAGATCTTCATCACAATCCTCCGCCCGGCCGAATCTGTGGCGACGCATTCCTCTGTGGCAGAAAATCATTGCGGGCCTGGTGCTCGGGGTTCTCGCCGGCGCCTTGATGGGCGAGCAGGCCAGCATGTTCAAGCCGCTCGGCGACATCTTCATCAACGGCATCAAGATGCTGATCGTCCCGCTGGTGTTCTCGACGCTGGTCGTCGGCATTACCGGCATGCGCGATCCGCAGAAGATGGGGCGTGTCGGCGCACGAACGATCGGGCTCTATCTGGTCACGACCGCCTTCGCGATCGTCATCGGTCTGGTCGCGGCGACGATCTTTCAGCCTGGCGTCGGTGCGGATGCTTCGATGAGTGCCACGCCCCAGACCGGCGAGGCGCCGTCGCTGGTGGATATCGTGGTTGGCCTGGTGCCCGCGAATCCGCTGCAGGCCATGATCGAAGGCAATATCCTGCAGATCATCGTCTTCGCCATCGGCCTGGGCATCTCGCTGATGCTGATCGGCGAAAAGGGCGAGCCCGTCGTGCGTGTGTTCGAAAGCTTCGCCGAAGCGATGTACAAGCTGACCGCCATCGTCATGGCATTCGCGCCGTTCGGCGTGTTCGGCCTGATGGCCAACGTTTCCGGGCAGTATGGGCTGGACGTGCTGCTGCCGCTGGCCAAGGTGATCGGCGTGGTCTATCTCGCCTGTATCGTGCACGTACTGGTCGTCTATACCGGCCTGTTGAGTCTGGTCGGCCGATTGAATCCGATGCGCTATCTGCAGGGCATCATCGACGCGCTGGTAGTTTCGTTTTCGTCCGCCTCCTCCTCCGGCACCCTGCCGGTCTCGATTCGCTGCGCGCAGAAGAATCTGGGCGTCTCGGAAGGCGTGTCGAGCTTCGTGCTGCCGGTGGGGGCGACCATCAACATGGATGGCACCGCCATCTATCAGGGCGTGGCGGCGCTGTTCGTCGCCCAACTGGTCGGTGCCGACCTGTCGATGATGGATTACGGGATGATCGTGCTGACCGGCACGCTGGCCTCGATCGGCACGGCGGGCGTGCCCGGCGCCGGGCTGATCATGCTGTCGATCGTGCTGGCGCAGATTGGCCTGCCACTGGAGGCGATCGGCGTCGTCGCCGGCGTGGACAGGATCCTCGACATGGCGCGCACCAGCGTCAACGTCGCCGGCGACCTGATGGTGACGACTCTGGTCGGCAAGAGCGAAAAGGAGCTGGATCTGGACGTCTACAATCGGCCCGGTAAAGCCTGACGGATCATATCCTCGCGCCTCTCGCCCAAACGATAACGGCCCCGCATGGTGCGGAGCCGTTGCGTGAAGAGTCTCGAATGGGATATCGATGTCGAAGACTCGATGTACCGGGATTCAGTGATAACTAGTGGCGTGGTTTGGTGGCGTCCTTCAGATTGCCTTTGGCGGACTTGGCATCCCCCTTGGCCTGTTGAGCTTTGCCCTTGCCCTCGAGTTCGCGATCCTTGGTCATCTTGCCGGCAGCTTCCTTGGCCTTGCCGGCTGCCTTGTCGACCTTGCCTTCCGTCTTGTCCGACTTCGAATGCGTCGTCATCGCTACTACCTCGCTTTGCGTGGATATCCTTATCCGCTCGCCGTCATTCGGCTGCCGAACGCTTCGGCCACGGCGGGCGTATCTTCAGAATAGTTCGCCGCGAAAAAGCCGAAACGGAAGATTGGTAACGATTTGTTCACGCTGAACGGATCTCAGCGGACGGCTGCCCTGCTGCTGAAGATGACCGTGGCGGGATCGAGGAAACGGAGGGAGGAAAGATCGTCGGATCGACGAGAGCCGCCCGGAGGCGGGCGGCCCGAGGAAAGATCAAGTACGGAAGATCAAGTGCGCGAGGTCACTTCCAGCAAGTGATAGCCGAACTGGGTCTTCACCGGTCCGTGAACTTCGTTCAACGCGCCATTGAACACGACTTCGTCGAACTCCTTGACCATCTGGCCGCGACCGAACGTGCCCAGCTCGCCGCCCTGACGCCCGGAGGGGCAGGTGGAGTGCTGACGGGCAACTTCGGCGAAATCGCTGCCGGCTTCGATCTGCTGCTTGAGTTCGAGACACTTCTGCTCGCTGTCGACGAGAATGTGGCGGGCGCTGGCCTGTGCCATGAGATCACTCCTGAATCTTGCTCGTTGGGAAGCGGGCATTCTACGAAACCCCGCCGGTCGCCGTCATCGACAATCGACCGACAGGCGGCCGATAATCGACACTATCAGCCGAAGCGCCGCTCCAGGTAGCGGTTGATATCCGCGGACTCGTACATCCACTCCACCGTGCCGTCCTCCTTCTCGATGCGCAGGCACGGCACCATGGTGCGGCCACCACCTGCCATCAGATCCTGGCGATGCTGGGGATCGCGCTGGATGTCGCGCAGCTCGATGGGCAACGCCAGCCGCTCGATCTGGCTGCGCACGCGCTGGCAGAACGGGCAGCTCATGAAGTGGTAGAGCGCGAGACGCTGGCAGGCGCGGTCGACTTCGGCCTGATGTTCCGCGGAGCGAACGATGGGAGTCGCTGAGAACATGCGTTTGAGTCTCCTGATAATCGGGGTCATGTGGACTCGCTACAGAGGAAAGCCCGCCACGATTCCCGCAGCGCCGGTCATGGCCTTCAGTGTGTCTGAGGAACGATAGTGTGTCAGAGGAACGATTGGCCCGCCAACGAGCGAGCGTTATATGATCGGGAAACCTTCTTCCCCAACCAGCGAGCTCATCATGTCCGACGTCATCCCCTCCAGCCTGCGCCGCTACTGCTCTTCTCGCGTTCAGGAAATGCCCGACAACCAGATCGTCGCCGTGGCGGATCTCGCCCGTCACGACGCCTCGGTCGTGCGGCTCTGGATTGGCGAAGGCGATCTGCCGACGCCTGCCTACATCAAGCAGGCGGCGATGGATGCACTGGAAGGAGACGATACCCGCTACAGCTACTCCCAGGGTTTGCCCGAGCTTCGCCAGGCGCTCTCCGACTACCACCGCCGGCACTGGCAGGTCGACGTCGCCGCCGACCGGTTCTGCGTCTCCATCGGCGGCATGAATGCCGTCACCATGGCGATGCAGGCGATTCTCGACGAAGGCAGCGAAGTGATCATGCCGACGCCGGCCTGGCCCAACGCCAGGCAGATGATCGAGATCGTCGGCGGGGTCAATGTACCGGTCGCCTTCGATTTCTATCCGGACGGCAGCATCGAGCTCGACCTGGAAGAACTGTTCGCGGCGGTGACCGATCGCACCCGAGCCATCTTCATCAATTCGCCCTCCAACCCGACCGGTTGGCGCATGCCGCTCGAGGACATGGAGCGATTGCGGGACTTCTGCAGGGACAAAGGGCTGTGGATCGTGGCCGACGAGGTCTACAACCATTTTGTTTACGATAAAGGGGTCGACGACAGCGAAGGGCCGGCCGCCTCCTTCCTGCAGATCTGCGAACCGCAAGACCGGCTGCTGGTGACCAACACCTTCTCCAAGAACTGGTGCATGACCGGCTGGCGTGCGGGCTGGGTCACGTTCCCGCAGGGCATGGATCAGCTGTTCGCCCGTCTCTGCCAATACAACACCACCGGCGTGGCGCCGTTCGTCCAGCGGGCCTGTATGGCGGCGCTCGAGCAGGGCGACGACTTCATCGCCCATCAGGTCGAACGCTGCCAGGCCTCTCGGGACATTCTGGTCGAGGGGCTGACCGCGCTGGACAACGTGACCGTGTTTTCGCCGCAAGGCACCTTCTACCTCTTCTTCAAGGTGCATGGCCTGAGCGGCTCGAGCCTGGACACGGCCAAGCGTATCCTGCGGGAGGCCAGGGTCGGCGTGGCGCCGGGCAGCGCCTTCGGCCCCGAGGGTGAGGATTACCTGCGAATCTGCTTCGCCATCGACCCGGAGCTCGCCAAGGAAGCGCTCGATCGACTGGTGCCCTTCCTTTCGGCGCTGGCTGAGGCACCGCAAGGCGCTACCATCTAGCCGGTACGCTGAACAATACTGCCCGGCCTGATCGGCCGGGCAGTCATGAGTCGGGATGTGGATTGGCAGCCGATCAACAGGCCGCCAGGCGCTTTTGCAGCTCGCTGCGGCGAGATTCCGGCATGAACGCGACGTCGATCGCATTGCCCGCCAGCTGCTTGAACAAGGCCTGGTCCCAATCGAACGCCTCGAGACAGGCGAGGTAATTGTCCAGCACGCCGCCGCCGAAATAGGCCGGGTCGTCGGAGTTGAGCGTCACTTTGAGGCCCTGCTCGATGATCTGCGGCAACGGATGGTCGGTCATCTGCTCCACCACTTTCAGCCGCACGTTGGAAAGCGGACAGACCGTCAGCGGAATCTGCGACACCCGCAGCCGTTCGACGAGGGCGGCATCCTGCAGGCAGGCGACGCCATGATCGACCCGGCAGATATCGAGCACGTCCAGCGCCTCGCTGATGTAGGCCGCCGGCCCCTCCTCGCCCGCGTGGGCGACACGCGGAATGCCCAGCGCTTTGGCGCGTTCGAACACCGCCTCAAACTTGGCTGGCGGGTTGCCCATCTCCGCGCTGTCGAGGCCCACGGCGTCGATCAGCTCGTAGTAGGGTGCCGCCTTTTCCAGCACGTCCATGGCATCGAGCGCGTCGCGGTCGCGCAGGAAGCTCATGATCAACGCCGTGGTCATGCCCCAGCGGCGCTCCGCGTCTCGCATGGCACGGCGCAATCCCTCGAACGGTGCCGCCAGCTCGACGCCACGGCTCAGGTGCGCTTGCGGATCGAACGACAGTTCGACATGTACCACGCCCTCTGCCTGCGCGCGCTCGAAGTACGCCATCGCCAGATCGTGGAAATCCTGCTCGGTGCGCAGCACCCGCATGCCCTGATAGTAGAGATCCAGAAACGACTGCAGATCGCTGAAATCGTAGGCGGCACGCACCTCGTCCACCGTCGCGTAGGGCAGCGACACGTTGTTGCGCGCCGCCAGCGCAAACATCAGCTCCGGCTCCAGCGAACCCTCGATATGTAGATGCAGTTCGACCTTGGGTAATTCACGCAGCCAAGTCTTCACGAGCGCTCCTCGCCAGTTTGAGTGGATGCGTTTCAGGATGCCGAAAAGCACGCGTGGTGGAAAGCGTCGGGCGAGCGCAGTCGTCTGTCGGCGTTTCCGACTCACACCCGCGTCGTCAACACCTTGATTCCCAGCGCCACCATCGCCAGGCCCAGCACCCGATCGATCCAGTGGCTGAAGCGTTTGAACGCGCGATGGATCGGGGGCGTGGAGAGCAGCAGCGCCACCGCCGAGAACCAACCCAGCTGGATCAGCATGATCCAGGCGCCGTAGATGGCGATCTGATAGAGCGGCATCGACGGTGACAGCACGATGGTGAACAGCGAGACGAAGTAGATCGGCGCCTTGGGATTGAGCGCGTTGCAGAGAAATCCCATGCCGACGGTGCGCAGCGCCGAGCGAGGCGGTGCCGCGTCCGGGGTCACGGCCTCGGTATCGGTCACAGCCGGGCGCGAGCGCAACCCCAAAATCCCCAGATAGAGCAGATACGCGCCGCCGATCAGCTTGATCGCCCATAGCGCCTCGGTGGAGTTGGCAATCACCGCCGCCAGCCCGAAGGCGGAATAGACGATGTGAATCGACAGCCCCAGCGCGATGCCCAGGCTGCACAGGAGGCCGATACGCTTGCCGTGATTCAGCGTCTGCTGGGTGACCAGCACGAAGTCCGGCCCCGGCGAGGCGGCCGCCAGCAGATGCACGAAAGTGATGACGATCAGGCCGTGTAGCATTTCCATGACGATTCCTGAGATGCTGGAGAGAAGACGATTGAGCCGGTGCCCGACCATGATCGAATATTTTCACCATCAAGCCTACTGCAACCTGTGGTCGAACCATCGGCTGTTGACTGCATGCGCCCGCTTGTCCGACGAGGCCTTTCACGCCAGGCGGAGCAGTTTCTTCCCGTCGGTTCACGCCACGCTCAACCACATCCTGATCGTCGATGCCTACTATATCGATGCCCTCGAAGGCGGCACGCTCGGTCAGCGCGCCTTCGACGAGGAGCTGCCCCACTCTCGTGTCGACACGCTGTGGCCGGCACAGGAAGCGCTGGATAGGCGCTTGATCGCGATCTGCGACGCACTCGACGAGGCTTCGCTGGCCGCCGACGTCACGCTCGAGCGGGCCGATCGCCAGCAGCGCGAGCCGGCGCACCGGGTGCTGGCGCATCTGTTCGTGCATCAGACGCATCACCGCGGCCAGGTTCACGCCATGCTCTCGGAGACCGATGTCGCTCCGCCGCAGCTCGACGAATTCTTTCTGCAGGAAGAAGCCCCGCTGCGGCGGGAAGAGTTTGCAACGCTGGGCATCAGCGAAGCGCAGGTGTGGGGCAATCGCCAACCAGCCTGACAAGAAGGACTATAAGGAATCGCCATGAGCCAAGTTCAAACCAGTGCGCTGGAACGACTCCTGAGGCAACGTCGGAGTTGCCGACGATTCGATGATCATTCGCTCTCCGTCGGTAACTTGGAACGCCTGCTGTTTGCGGCCCAAGGCAGCACCCATTCCGATGGCAAGCGTACCGCTCCGTCGGCGCACGCGTTATATCCCCTGAAAACGTTCGTCATCGCCCGACGAATCGAAGGGCTCGAACCTGGCTTGTATGAAACCGGGGCTATCCACGAAGAAACCTGGCAACGTCTGCATGGCATTCGTTCGGGCACGCTGTTGTCGGCGTCTCTGGCAGACGATACCTGGCTGGAAGACTCCCCCGCCGTGATCGTCGTCGCCGCCGACCGCCAAATCGCCATCGATCATTTCGCTGACCAGCAGCCGGATGGTCTACGTGGCGTACGCTATATCGACTTCGAAGCCGGCGCCGTGATCCAGAATCTCTATCTGTCGGCCACCGAGCAGGAGCTCGGTGGCGTCGTGGTCATGGGCTACGACGATGACATCATGCAGACCGCTCTCCGACTTCCTACGCCATTCCGATCCATTGCGCTGTTCTGCATCGGGCACCCCGCTGCGCGCCAATGAACGCTTATCTCGTCAACGCCCGATGCGCCTCGGCCAGCTCCGCCATGCTGTTGAAACGGAAGTCGACCGTCGGCATGTCGCCGGGGTTCATCGTCGCGCCGAAACCTTCCTTGTCGTGGCGGCGGTAGATCCAGCAGTTGGCGAGGCCATTGTGGTTGGCGGGCTGATGATCGTGGAACATGCTCTCGGCGGTGTGCAGAATTTTCGACTTGTCGATGCCGCGCTCGCCGAGCTTTTCCATCATGTAGTCGAAGTTGCGCTGTGCCGGCTTGTAGGAACCGATGTCTTCGGCGGTATAGACCGCATCGAACTCGACGCCGAGCTTGCGCTGGCTGTAGGCGAAGCTTTCGTTGTCGACGTTGGAGAGCACCACCAGCTTGTAGTGCTGCTTGAGATAGGCCAGCGCCTCGGCGGTATCGGCGAAGGCCGGCCACTGCTTGACGAAATCGCCGTAGGCCAGGCATTCGTCGTGCGTCACCGTCACGCCCCACTCCTCCGCCAGACGCTTGTAGACCACCGCCAGCAGCAGCCGATACTGCAGATGCGGGGTATAGCGCTGCTGGGTGGACTCGTGCCGGGCGTGCGCCTCGAGAATCTGGTCGCGGCTCAGGCCCAGTTCGGTGCGCTGCAGCAGTGGCTGCAGCCCGGCCACCATGCCGCTCTCCCAGTCGATCAGGGTGCCGTAGACATCGAAGGTCAGGGTAGTGAAATCCGTCAGTTGCATGGTCGTCTCTCTGATTGAATGTCGGTACGTTCGTGAAAGCGTATCGAGATGGTCGGTTGACCATCATCCAGGACTCTCTAGGTTTTGTCTGAAAAGTCGTCGAACGAAGGTCAGACAAGGCAAAAATCGGCGAAAAGACGGAGTTTACGCGGTGTAAATGAGTACTTTGAGCCGATTTTTAACGCCGTATGGCCGAGCGCAGGCAGTTTTCAGACAAAGCCTAATCTCCGTCGGCGTTGAGCAGCCGCACCGCCACCTGCAACTGCAGCCGGATATCGGTGTCGTTCAGGTTCATGCCCAGTGCCGTTTCCAATCGCTCGATGCGGTAGCGCAAGGTGCTGATATGAATATCGAGCGCCCGTGCGGTCTGCGCCAGCTGGAAGCCGCTTGCGGCCAGCGCCGAGAGCGTCTCGAGGGCATTATGTCGACGCGCCCCTTCGCCCAGCGCTCGCGAGATGCGTGCCAGAAACAGTTTCCGCGCTTCGCTGTCGCCTTCCAGTACGCGGGTGAACAGCAGGGTTTCGAAATCCCGCCGTTCGCCGGCCTTGAGCGAGGGCAGCAGCCGCGCCACGTCGCCCGCTCCCTGGGCGATGGCTGCCGCCCCTCTCGCTTCGCGGCTGATCGCCAGGGCGGCTTCGCCGTCGCTCAACTCGCGCCATAGCGCTTCGGTCGAGATGTCGGCGCGCACCAGGAACAGCAACTGGTTGAGGGAGACCGAGATCAAGCGTGGCAAGCCGAGCGCTTCGAGACGATCGCCCAGCCGGCGCTCCCAGCGTTCCCGCCGCAGCAGTCCCTCGCGGGTCAGCGGCACCGGCTCGTTGAGCAGGATCGCGCAGACGTGATACGCGCCATGGGGCTCCCACCCCTGCAACGATGCCCGCTCCAGCGCCGCCGGCGTGGCTTCGAAGCGCCCTTCGAGCAGCGAATCGACGAAGGCGTAGCCCAGCCGGGTCTCCTGTGCCTGCAGCGCCCGCTGGTGCGACAAATGCAGCGCGGAGATCAGCGCCGCCTGCTCCGCCGCCCGGCGTTCGAGCTCGCTGACATGGGAGGCCGTTTCATCGATCCACAGCGTGGCCGTCGGCGCCTCCCGGATTCGCACCGGACAGGCCAGCATCCGGCACCCGGCCTCTTCGCCGAGGGAGCGAGCCGTGGCCTCGGCCAGAAACTGGGCCTCGGTCAGCATGGTCGGCGTGGGCAGGCGCATCGTCTCAAGCTCGGCGCTGCCGCCCAGCCATTCGCCGTCCAGCCCGGTGAAGAGCACGTCCCGCTCCAGCAGCAGGCTCAAGGCCGTGGCGATGTCACCCAGGCTGCGTGCCGTCAACGCCGAGCGGGTGAGATCGCGGTGAATTCGTTCCGCCCGTGCGATCAACTGGCCCTGCCGTGCGATCAGCCAGGCGTGCACTTCCTCGGTGATCTGGCTGAACGGCACGTCCCAGGGGATTTCCAGCAGCGGGAAGTCGAGCGATGCGGCCACGCGGCGGCTGGTCTCCGGGAACGCAGTAAGAAACCGGGGCACCGCCAGCGCCACGCCGGCCAGGCCCTTGTCGACCAGCGCCTCGATCAGGGCGCGCTCGGCTTCCGGCTCGTCGGGCCAGTGATAGCCGGTGGTCAGCAGCAGCTGTCCTTCGCGCACCCAGGCGATGATGTCGGGATGATCCACCATGTGTACCCAGCGCAGCGGCCGGCCCAGCGAGCGCTCGCCGGCCACCACGCGGGCCTGGCGCAGATTGGTCTCGCGCAGCGCGGTGGCGAGGTCGAGCTCGGCCGGCAGCCGCGCTGCGTTGGCGTCCCCATCCCCCATCGCCATCAGCCGTCCAGTCGCGTCGAGACGAACTTGAGGTCGAGATATTCGTCGATACCGTAGCGGCCGCCCTCGCGGCCGAGGCCGCTATCCTTGACGCCACCGAACGGCGCCTGCGGCACGGACGGCGCGCCATCGTTGACCCCGACGATGCCGTAGTCCAGCGCTTCGGAGACGCGTGCCGCGCGCCCGAGATTGCGGGTCCACAGATAGGCGGCGAGCCCGAACGGCGTGGCGTTGGCCGCTGCTATCGCCTCTTCTTCGCTTTCGAAGGCGATCAATGGCGCGACGGGGCCGAAGGTCTCTTCCTGCATGATCCGCATGTCGCCGGTGACATCCGCCAGCACCGTAGGCGCGACGAAGAAGCCGTCGACATCCCGCGCCGCGGTCAAACGCTTCGCGCCCTTGCCTAGCGCATCGTCGATGTGGGATTGCGCCTTGTCGCGGCCGGCCTGGCTGACCAGCGGGCCGATCTGGGTCGACTCGTCTTCCGGCTGCCCGACGCGCAGCGCGTCCACCGCGGCGGTCAGGCGCGCGGAGAAGGTCTCGAGAATGCCGCGCTGCACGTAGATGCGGTTGGCGCAGACACAGGTCTGGCCGCCATTGCGGAACTTGCTCGCCATCACTTCGGCCACGGCGGCGTCGATATCGGCATCGTCGAAGACCAGGAACGGCGCATGGCCGCCCAGCTCCAGCGACATCCGCTTCATGGTGGCGGCGGACTTGGCGTAGAGATGCTTGCCGACCGGCGTGCTGCCGGTGAAGGTCACCTTGCGGATGCGCCGGTCCGCCATCAGTTCGTCGCTGACCGCGGCCGGACGCTCGGCGGTAATCACCTGGAAGACCTCCGCCGGCCCGCCGACCTGCTGCCACAGCCGGGCCAGCATGAGCGCCGTGATCGGCGTCTGTTCCGCCGGCTTGACGATCACCGAGCAGCCGGCCGCCAGCCCCGGCGCCACCTTGCGGGTGATCATCGCCGCCGGGAAGTTCCACGGCGTGATCGCGAGCACCGGGCCGACCGGCTGACGCAGCACAGCAAGCCGCTTGTCCGGATGCTGGGCGGGCAGGATGTCGCCGTCGATGCGCCTGGCCTGCTCGGCGTACCACTCCAGAAAGCTGGCGGCGTAGTCGACCTCGCCCCGCGCTTCGCGGATCGGTTTGCCCATCTCCCGCGCCATGGTCACGGCGAGGGTCTCCTTGGCCTCCAGCATCGCCTGGTGCCATGCCTTGAGCAGCGCCGCGCGCTCGAATGGGGTGGTCTTGCGCCAGGACTCGAAACCGCGCTGGGCGTTGTCGGCGGCCAGCTTCGCCTGCTCGACGCCGCAATCGGCGACCTCGGCGATCACCTTGCCGGTGGCGGGAGAACGCAGCGCGTAGCGGCCTGCCCCGTCGGCATCGAAACCGACGATCGAAGCGGGATAGTAATGGGCATCAGCGGGCGTACGAAGCGGTACGGTTGGACTCTGAAGAGAGGATGAGGAGGAAGACATCGATCCGGTCACCTGTGCGAAAAGAAGGAAGTCTAGCCATCCTACCTTCAGGTCGAAGCGAAATCCTCCTGCAAAAAGTCGGATAAATCGGTCAAAAAACCCTGCTTGTCGTAGGGCGCATCAAACCACCTGGATCTTCGAGGCGGCCTCTTCGGTCATCCGGCCGCGCCAGGTCCGCCCGGGATCGCCGCTGGTCAGCAGCGTGTCGAAGTCGGCAAGGTCGGCGAAGAACGCTGCACGCATGACGTCGAGCTTGCTCTCGTCGGCGACCAGGATGCGTCGTTCCGCATGTTCGATGGCGGCCTGCTTGGGCGCCACCTCGTGAAAGTGGAAGCAGCTCGCCCCCTTCTCGGCATGCACGCCGGCGGCGGAAATGAGCGCCTTGTTGATGCCCAGCCGGCGAATCGCCGTGGTGACGTCCTGCCCGCCGAAGGAGTCCGAAGAGGCGTAGTAGAGCCCGCCGAGCACCACGAGCCGCATGTTGGGCATATCGCGCTGGCTGAAGGCGTTGGCGACGTTGAGCGCGTAGGTGACGATGGTGACGTTCATCTCTCGCGGCAGCAGCGTGCAGAACGGCATCAGCGTGGTGCCGCAGTCGACGAACACGGTATCGCCGTCCTCGATCCTCGACGCGACCGCCTCGCACAGGCGCTGCTTGGCCTTCGCGTACCGGTCCCTCTGCGCATCGAGATTGTAGGCGGCGGTGAACTGGGGGTTGTCGGCCATGACCAGATGGCCGCCGAAGGAGACGATCGCGCCGTTGCTGGCGGCGATGTCCCGCCGCACCGTCATCTCGGAGACGTTGCATAGCGCCGCCGCCTCGGCCAACGGCAGGGTGCCGTTGCGTCTGATCGCTTCACGAAGTCTCTCGAGCCGTACGGCGCTGCGGCCATTCATGACGTTCTCCCGATCCTGTCTTCTGAGGGTCAGATCTTATCCCCGATCTCTACTTGAAACGCAACGCGACGAGGAGCCCGAAGGCTCCTCGTCGATGACATCCATTTCGTCGTCTCGGGACTGCCAGCCGACACCGACCTCAGAACTGCCAGCCGACACCGAAATAGTAGCCCCAGCCGGTGGAGCGCAGTTCGAAACTGTCGCCATGGCTGTTGGGGAACGGTGCCATTTCGCCGTCGTCCCACTGCCCGCCGTTATGGAAGTAACGCGCCACCGCCATGAAACGCAGGTGCGTGAACTGGTACAACAGCACGTTGGTCGCCACGGTCGACTCGTTGGTACGCCAAGACTGGTCATCTCCCAGATCCGAACCGAAGTCGTGGTTGGTGAACCCGACATAGACCAGCGACGCGCCGTTGTCGAAGCTGGCCAGCGGATAGGAGTAGTTCAACTGTGCGCGGTAGCCGTCCCAGGAGTTCTCGTTCGGGGCGCCGTAGTTCTCCCACTGGCGACGCTTGTAGAAATTGAACGAGAGACCCAGCGGCGAACCGGTTTCGATGTCGGTTCCCAGGCCGGCGTAGAGCGTGTTCTGGCGGTTCTCGGTGTTGTGGCCCCAGTCGAAGATATAGTCGAAGGCGACGAACCACTCCTTGAACGGGCCGAAGCTCAGATCCTGGCCGGTCATGTCATCGATCGACAGCCGCGGTTCCAGCTCCATGAAGACCGGCGAGCCCTTGTCGAAGATACCGCTGTCTGCGGCGTTACCGGTGCCGAAGAACTTGGGAAAATCGATATAGCCGTAGAGATCCAGCGGCCCCTTGCGACCGAAGAATTCGTACTCCAGATAGATGTCGTCGATCTGCTGCGGCCCGAAGCGAATGTTCTTGCTGCCGATCACCGTGACGTTCTGGTGATACCAGTCGGAAAGATAAGGCCCGTCGGCCGTCTGGCCTTCCGACATCGGCCCTTCGTCCGGCGTCTCCTGCTCGATGACCGGCGCATCGCCCTGATCGTCCGCGGCCCAGACCGGCGCGGCCGCCAGCGTCATCGAACCCAAGCCCAACGAGACCGACAGCGCCAGAAGACGAGATCCCTTGCCTGCCCACCGTTCAGCCGACGCCGGCTGTGCGAGTCCTTCTACCATGCCATCCCCCACTTTGTTGTTATGGCGTTTTGATGCTGATCTTGTGACTATTTTCTCATCTGGCCTGCGATCGACCCGGTTAGAGAGAAAGCGAACGCATGACCCGAGGCAACATCGCCAGATCGAGCCGAAAGCACTATATATAGGCCTCTGCCTCGCCTTGAACTACTCTATGAGCTTGTGAGAATAAAAACAATAAGTGACGAGCAAAACCAAAAAATGTTAAAAACCTCTCAAGAAAAGGCATTGACCGATGCGTGAGCGAGCGGCATGAGACGGTTGGCGTGAAATCATGTCCGTTTCAATGGCCCCGGCACGCCCTGACATGCATTTTCGACTCATCAAGGCCAACACCAAGGACAACAACATGACACTCCTCATGGGTCTGGTCGGCGTCATCGTGCTGCTGCTGATCGCGCTGATCTTTTCGAGCAACCGCAAGGCGATCAGCCTGCGCACCGTCATCGGCGCCTTCGCCATTCAGGCCGGCATCGGCGCTTTCGTGCTCTATGTACCGTTCGGCCAGGCCGTGCTGGGCTCCGTTTCCAGCGCCGTCAGTCAGGTCATCAACTACGCCAACGACGGTATCGGCTTCCTGTTCGGCAACCTCGCCGACCCGGCCAACGTCGGCTTCGTCTTCGCCGTCAAGGTCCTGCCGATCATCATCTTCTTCTCGTCGCTGACGGCCGTGCTCTACTACCTGGGCATCATGCAGTGGGTCGTGCGGATTCTGGGTGGCGCGCTGCAGAAAGTGCTGGGCACCTCGCGCACCGAATCGCTCTCCGCCACCGCCAACATCTTCGTCGGCCAGACCGAGGCACCGCTGGTGGTACGACCGTTCCTGGCCAGCATGACCAAGTCCGAGCTGTTCGCCGTCATGTGTGGCGGGCTCGCCTCCGTTGCCGGTTCCGTGCTCGCCGGTTACGCCGAGCTCGGCATCCCGATGGAGTATCTGATTGCCGCGTCCTTCATGGCGGCACCGGGCGGCCTGCTGTTCGCCAAGATTCTGATGCCGGAGACCGAGAAGCCCGACGACCGCACCGAGCAGGCCAAGGAGATCCTGGAAGCCGAGGACAAGCCGGCCAACGTGCTCGACGCGGCCGCTGCCGGCGCGTCATCCGGTTTGATGCTAGCCGCCAACGTGGGCGCCATGTTGCTCGCCTTCATCGGCCTGATCGCGATGATCGACGGCATCCTGGGCGGGGTCGGCGGCTGGTTCGGCATGGACTCGCTGAGTCTGTCGATGATCCTGGGCTGGCTGTTCTCGCCGCTGGCATTCGTGCTCGGCATCCCCTGGAACGAGGCGATGCTGGCCGGCTCTTTCATCGGCCAGAAGCTGGTGGTCAACGAATTCGTGGCCTATATCAACCTGGCCCCGTACATCAGCGGCGACACCATCGTGGAATCGACCGGGCAGGCAATGTCCGCCCACACCGCCGCGATCCTGTCGTTCGCGCTGTGCGGGTTCGCCAACCTGTCCTCGATCGCGATCCTGCTCGGCGGCCTCGGCACGATGGCGCCCAGCCGCCGCCCGGAAATCGCCCGCTACGGTCTCAAGGCCGTACTCGCCGGCACGCTATCCAATTTGATGTCCGCCACCCTGGCGGGGATCTTTCTCTCGCTGGCCGGCACTGCCTGACCCGGAACCGCTCTGGACAGGACCGTCATGAAAATCCGGCAGACTCGAGGAATCACTGCCGGATCCTTGCGCGAGCCAGAAAACGGAAACGGCAGGAGGCCGTCGCGACCACGCCGAACAAGGCTATGTACGAAAAGTCGGCGAGCGACGGGCAGACAAGGCAAAAATCAGCGAAAACGGACCGGGCTGGCGCCCCAGTTTACGGAGTGTAAATGAGTATTTTGAGCTGATTTTTAACGCCGTATGGCCGAGCGCAGGCAGTTTTCGCACAAAGACCAGGAGACAAGAAGATGAACAGCCTCAAGCACGCCGCCAGCCAGGCGCTGGCCATGATGGACCTCACCTCGCTCAACGACGGCGATGACGACGCCGCCATTCGGACGCTGTGCCGCCGCACCGATACGCCTTACGGCGCCCCGGCCGCGGTCTGCATCTACCCTGCCTTCATCGAGACAGCGAACCGTGAACTGACCGAGATGGGTATTCGTGAACGCGTGCGAATCGCCACCGTCACCAACTTCCCGGACGGCTGCGTCAACGTCGAGCGCGCCTCCCGCGAAACCCGCGCAGCCGTAGCGGCCGGCGCCGACGAGGTCGACGTGGTCTTTCCCTACAAGGCCTTGATCGGCGGCGACGCCGATGCCGGCCGGGCGCTGGTGACGGCCTGTCGTGAGGCCTGCGGCGATCGCCTGCTCAAGGTAATTCTGGAAACCGGCGAGCTCGAGGAGCCCGCGCTGATCCGCCAGGCCGCAGACATCGCCCTCGCCTGTGGCGCGGACTTCCTCAAGACCTCCACCGGCAAGGTGCCGGTCAACGCGACGCTCAAGGCCGCCGAGATCCTGCTCACCGCCATTCGCGACAGCGGTCGCGACGTGGGCTTCAAGGCGGCCGGCGGGATCCGCACCGCGGAAGATGCCAAGGCCTATCTGGAGCTGGCCGCCGGTATCATGGGCGAGGCCTGGCTGACCCCGGCGCACTTCCGCTTCGGCGCTTCGGGGTTGCTGGACGCGCTGCTCGCCACGCTCAGCGATGACGACAGCCGACCGACGACCGCCAGCGGTTACTGATCAGCCGCGGTTACCGCGAAACCCGCCACATCACTGCGGATCCATATCATGCTGACCCAGGAAATCATTCGTCGTAAACGCGACGGTCAGGCGCTCAATCGCCAGATGCTCGATCTGGTCATGCGGGGTATCGCCGACGGCAGTATCGGCGACGCGCAGATCGGCGCCTTCGCCATGGCCGTCTATCTCAACGGCATGAACCGGGACGAGGCCGTCGCACTGACGGAATCGATCCGGGATTCCGGGCAGGTCATGCGCTGGGACGATCTCGATCTTGCCGGCCCGGTACTCGACAAGCACTCCACCGGCGGCGTCGGCGATCTGGTCTCGCTGGTGCTGGGGCCGTGGATCGCTGCCTGCGGCGGTCACGTGCCGATGGTCTCCGGGCGCGGCCTGGGTCATACCGGCGGCACGCTGGACAAGCTCGAGTCGATCCCCGGCTATGACGTCACCCCCAGCGACGCCACGTTCCGCCGGCTGGTGAAAGACGTCGGCGTTGCGATCATCGGCCAGACCGGATCGCTGGCGCCGGCCGACAAGCGCCTCTACGGCGTGCGCGACGTCACCGCCACGGTGGAGTCGATCCCGCTGATCGTCGCCTCGATCCTGGGCAAGAAGCTGGCCTGCGGCCTCGAGACGCTGGTGATGGACGTCAAGGTCGGCAGTGGCGCCTTCATGCCCACCGAGGAGGCCTCTCGCGAACTCGCCGAAGCGATCGTCGCCATCGGCTGCGGCGCGGGCACGAAGACCAGCGTGCTTCTGACCGACATGAATCAGCCGCTGGCCGACTGCGCCGGCAATTCGCTGGAAGTCTTCGAGGCGCTGCGGCTATTGCGTGGCGACGGACGCAATGAAGGGCGTGGCGACGGACGCAATGAAGGGCGTGGCGACGGACGCAATGAAGGGCGTGGCAACGGACGCAATGAAGAGCGTGGCGAAGGCAAGGAGAGCCGCCTCTACCGGGTCACCCGACCGCTGGCGGCGGAGATGCTGCTTCAATCCGGCATCGCCAGCGATGCCGAAGACGCCGAAGCCCGCCTCGACCGCGCGCTCGATTCCGGCGAGGCGCTGGAGCGCTTCTCGCGCATGGTTCACGGCCTCGGCGGCCCCGCCGATCTGGCGGAACGCCCCGAAGACCACCTCGCCACCGCGCCGATCACCATCGACCTCGACGCCGACCGGGCGGGATGCATCAGCGCCATCGACACCCGCGCGCTCGGCCTCGGCGTGGTCGAACTGGGCGGCGGCCGGCGCAACGCGGGTGATGCCATCGATCATCGGGTCGGCCTGTCGCACATCGCCGCGCTCGGCCAGCGAGTCGAACCGGGCCAGCCGTTGCTGCGCATCCACGCCGCCGACCGGGCCGATGCCGAATCCGTCACCCAGCGTCTGCGCCGCGCCTTCACCTTGAGCGAGACGGACGACGTCGCCATCCCGCCGCTGGTCCACGCCACCCTGCGCGAAGGCCAGTCGGCATGACAGGGGCGAGAGACGAACAAGAACGCGACATGCACGGAGAAACGACATGAAACGCGCCATTTTGCTGGTTCTCGACTCCTTCGGCATCGGCAACGCGCCGGACGCCGCCGACTATGGTGATTCCAGCTCGAGCGATGCCGGCTCGGACACGCTCGGCCATATCGCCCGCTATCGCGCCGATGCCGGCCGCCCGCTCGAACTACCCAACCTGGCTCGTCTCGGGCTCTATCACGCCCACCACCTGAGCACCGGCGACTGGGCGGCGGGCGTCGACGTGCCCGAAGTCGTCGAAGGGGCTTACGCCAGCGCCAGCGAGATCTCCTCCGGCAAGGACACGCCCTCCGGTCACTGGGAGATCGCCGGCGTCCCGGCGCTGTTCGAATGGGGCTACTTCCACGAGCGCGAGAACAGCTTTCCGCCCGACCTGTTGGAGGCATTGATCGAACGCGCCGACCTGCCCGGCGTGCTCGGCAACTGCCAGGCGTCGGGCATGCCGATCCTCGAAGCGCTGGGCGAGGCGCATATCGAAAGCGGCAAGCCGATCGTCTACACCTCGGCGGACTCGGTCTTCCAGATCGCCGCCCACGAGACCCACTTCGGCCTCGACCGCCTCTATCGGCTCTGCGAGATCGCCCGCGAACTGCTGATGCCCTACAACATCGGCCGCGTCATCGCCCGTCCCTTCATCGGAGAAACGGCTTCGAGTTTCGAACGCACCGGCAACCGCCGCGACTATGCCATCGAACCGCCGACGCCCACCGTGTTGCAAAAGCTGCACGACGATGGCGGTACAGTGCTCGGGGTGGGCAAGATCGGCGATATCTACGCCCATTGCGGCGTCTCGAAAGTGATCAAGGCCCACGGTCACGACGCCTTGTTCGACGCTACGCTATCTGCAATCGACGAGGCCGGCGACCGGACGCTGGTGATGACCAACTTCGTCGACTTCGACACCCTCTACGGTCACCGCCGCGATCCGGAAGGCTACGCCAGCGCGCTGGAAGCGTTCGACCGCCGCCTGCCGGAGATCGTCGCCAAGCTCGAGCCCGGCGATCTGCTGATTCTGACCGCCGATCACGGCAACGATCCGACCTGGCACGGCACCGATCATACCCGCGAGCAGGTGCCCGTCCTGATCGCCGGCGACGTGCTGGCCCCCGGCAGCTACGGCCGCCGCGAGACCTATGCCGACATCGGCCAGACGCTGGCCGAGTATCTCGGCCTGTCGCCGATGGAATACGGACGGTCCCTGCTGAAAGACACCCCCGACAACGGAGCCCCGTGAGATGCCCACGCCCCATATCGAAGCCCAGCCCGGCGACTTCGCCGACACCATACTGATGCCCGGCGACCCGCTGCGTGCCCAGTTCATCGCCGAGACGTTTCTCGAAGATGCCCGGTGCGTCAACCGCGTGCGCAACATGCTCGGCTTCACCGGCACCTATCGGGGACGCCAGATCTCGGTGATGGGCAGCGGCATGGGCATTCCATCGCTGTCGATCTACGCCAAGGAGCTGATCACCGAGTACGGCGTCGAGCGGCTGGTGCGGGTCGGCTCCTGCGGCGCGGTGCGTGACGACGTCGCGGTCAACGACATCGTCATCGGCATGGGGGCGTGCACCGATTCCGGCGTCAACCGGGCGCGCTTCAACGGCCACGACTTCGCCGCCATCGCCGATTTCGACCTGACCCGTCATGCCGTCGACGCGGCGCGCGAATGCGGCACGAAGGTCAAGGTCGGCAACCTGTTCTCGGCCGATCTTTTCTATACCCCGGACATCGAATTCTTCCAGACCATGAAGCGCCACGGCATCCTCGGCGTCGAGATGGAAGCCGCCGGCCTGTACGGCGTCGCCGCCGAATTCGGCGCCCGCGCGCTGACGGTCTGCACCGTTTCAGACCATATTCTCAAGGGGGAAGCGCTCGACGCCCAGGCCCGCCAGACCGGCTTTTCCGAGATGATGGCGATCACGCTGGAAGGCCTGTTGCGAGACGACGAGGAAGCGAAACGATGAGCAAGACGACAAGCGACATCCGGGTTCCCGACGAGATCCGCCAGGCGGCACTGAACGTTCGCGATCACGCCTACGTGCCCTACTCCGACCATCCCGTCGGCGCCGTGCTGATCAGCGAGAGCGGCAAGACCTACGCCGGCTGCAACGTCGAAAGCGCCAACTACAAGGGGCTCTGCGCCGAGGCCAGCGCCATCGCCGGCCTGATCTCCAGCGGGGAACGACAGATCCGCAAGATCTACGTCATCGGCCCCGGTGAACATCTCTGCACGCCCTGCGGCGACTGCCGCCAGCGCATCCGCGAATTCGCCACGCCGGAAACCGAAATCATCGTGCTCGATGCCGACGGCGCTCCGCTCAAGCACTACACCATGGACGAACTGCTGCCCGACTCCTTCGGCCCGGAAAACCTGAACAAGGCCTCGGGCATGGCGACAACGCGTTGACGCCCACTAGCCCGGGAAGAAGCAGAAGTAGAAGCAGACACAAGAAGCGGTAAAAGAGAGGGCAGAAGAAGGAAAAGCGCAACGGTGACGACTCTTCGTCGAGTTTGGGTATACTCGGGTCCAACAAACGACAACAACCCTTTCTCCGCCTGGATTCGTCGATGGCCCCCGCGCGCTTTTCCGCTTTCGAGCTCCTGCTGCTGAAAAGTCGTTATCCGCCGGATACCGCGTCCCTGCTGCTGCTGTCATGGGTATACGTCAACAAGCGCGTCGTGCTTGCCGAGGACCAGCGTTATCTCGAAGCGCTGGCCAACGGCTTCCGTCACTCCCACGATCTCGAAGCGCTGCTGACGATTGCCCGGACCGACCTGTCGGCCATCCAGCTGGCTGCGGAAGTCGTGCTGCGCGAACACGTCGATGAGCAGTCGCACCCCTTTCTGCGCCGCGCGATCGGCCTCGCCACCAGCGAGGGTGAACCGAGCCTGCGCAATCACCACATCCTGCGCTTTCTCGCCGACCTTTCCGGCGCGACGCCGGGCGATTTCGCCCGGCTGTTTCGCGAGGTGACGGGGCGTCCGCTGAAGGCACCCGACGATCCCAGCCACCGGGATTACTGGCACCGGAAAGACAACTCCGAAGCGGCGGCGGATCAGGAGACGAGCGACGCCGACAGGGACACAAGCGAAGCCGACGAAAACAACGATGGCGAAGCCGCCGGCGAGAACACGCTGAAGGGTCGTCGCTGGCGACGCTGGTGGCTACGCTCCAGCGCGGCCCGAGCGCATCGGCGGCAGTTGCGCCAGGAACGAAGCCGCCTGCGTCGCCAGGCCAGGAGCCGGCGGCAGGCGGAAGCGCGCCAAGCGCAGGAACGTCAACGCCAAGCGCGCGAGGAAGAGGCCAGGCGTCAGGAACAGGAGCGCGAAACCGAAAACCGGCGCCGGGAACAGGCAGAGCGGGAGGAGGCCTACCGGCGGGAGCGATGGCGCCAGCAGCAGCAACAACATCAGTATCAACAACAGCAGGCCGCAGGGGCATCTCGGCCCCATTATCGGATCCGCCTGGCGCTGCAGGTGCTGGAGCTCGACGAAAGCGCTTCGCCCACCGAGATCAAGCGAGCCTATCGCCGCCTGGCGCAGCGCCATCATCCCGATCGCTTTCACGGTCAGGGCGAGCTGCGCATCTCTCTGGCCTCGCAGCGCTTCCAACGCATCAAGAATGCCTACGACTATCTAATGACGACGCTCTGATGACGACCCTCTAACGACGACTCCCTAATGACAACTACCTGGTGACGACGGTCCTACACGATATGCAAGATCTCTACCGCCGCCTTGGCGTCAGCAAGGACGCCCCTGCCGATACCATCATTCGGGCCACGCAGCGCTGCAACAACCATACCCTGAAAGCGGATGCGCTGAGCGCGCTGGGAGAATCGACGCATCGGGAAGCCTACGACGACCTGCATGATCTGCTGGGCGATCTCGGCAGGCTGCGGGCGGGACTGGGCATGACTCATGCACCCCACTGGCAGGGAGACGCCGCCAACGACTTCTCCGTCTTGCCGCAACGCATCGTGGTTCGCCATGAACTGCTGGCGCGGCAATTGGAAAGGGCGCTCGGAAGCCACCAGACACGCTGGCGCCGCCGGGGCTGGCTCGTTCTGGCCGTCGTGGCCGGGTTGATCGCCGCGCATGTCGCCGGACGCTGGATGAGTTAGCGACCCGCCGCTCGCACCTGGCTGTGCGAATACGCGGCCGACCTCTTCAGCGCAATGGCTCGAGCAGCGGGCTCAGCCCGTTGTGATCGATCTCCTGCATCAGCGCCAGCAGACGCCCGATCTCGCCATCGGGAAAGCCTTCACGGGCGAACCAGTTGAGGTAGGGGCCGGGGAGATCGGCGATCAACCACCCTTCGTACTTGCCGAACGGCATCTTGCGGGTAACCAGTTTCTTGAGGTCTTCAGGCTCCATCTCGCCTCCTCTCGTCAAATTGCGCGCCATTCTACACGGATGGCGGTAGCGCCGAGCCGTGCAGGCAGCCAATCATGCCAGACCCAGCCATGTCAGACCCAGCCATGCGTGACACGCATACCCTCATTCCCAGAAGCCGTTTGCCCAAGCAGGTACGAAGGACGTTAGGTTATACCGCCATGAGCGCTGCGCATCGGCGCCTACGATAACGATAACGGGAGACGGGTATGCAAACTTCGCTGCGGCCACTGGTATTCTGGCCGACCTTTCTGATCCTGCTGGCAGCGGTCGTGGCCAGCTATGTCGATCTGGATGCGTTTCTGGCCACCGCCAGCGCGCTCAACGACGCCGTTCTGACCAACTTTTCATGGCTATTCAGCCTGGGTAGCCTCTACCTGCTGATCATGGCCGTCGTCGTCTATTTTTCGCCGATCGGGCGCATTCGTATCGGCGGCCGGGATGCCACCCCGCTGCTTTCCCGCCTGCGCTGGTTCTCGATCACGCTGTGTACCACGCTGGCCGTAGGCGTGCTGTTCTGGACCACCGCCGAGCCGCTCTATCATTTCATGGGGCCGCCCGAGTCCACCGGGCTCGAAGCCGGCTCCGGCGATGCCATGCTGTTCGCGATGTCGACCATGTTCCTGCACTGGTCGTTCACGCCCTACGCCATCTACGCCGTTCCGGCACTGATCTTCGCGCTGGCCTTTTATAACCTGCGCCTGCGCTTCTCGATCTCGAGCATGCTGGAGCCGATATTCGGCCCCAGGGTGAAGCGCTTCGGCGGCCTGATCGATGCCATCTCGCTCTATGCACTGGTGGCGGGCATGGCCTCGTCGCTGGGCACCGGCGCGCTGACCCTGGCCGGCGGCGCGGGCCAATATCTCGGCGGCGAGACCAGTCCGCTGCGGCTCGGCATGATCATTGCCATCATCGTGGTGACCTTCGTGCTGTCCGCCGCCAGCGGCCTGCAGAAGGGAATCGCCCGGCTGTCGTCGCTGAACGCCGTTCTGCTCGCGATTCTCGGCGTGTTCATGTTCATCGTCGGGCCTACCGTTTTCTGCCTGGCGCTGGGCGTCGAATCGTTCGGTGTCTATCTCGACAACTTCTTCACCAAGAGCCTGTTCACCGGCGCCGCGGGCAACGATCAGTGGCCGCAGTGGTGGTCGATCTTCTACTGGGCGGTGTGGTTCGCCTGGGCGCCGGTGGCGGCGCTGTTCCTGGGCAAGATCTCGCGGGGTTACACCGTGCGCGAGTTCCTGCGCGTCAATCTGCTCTACCCGGCGCTGTTCGCCAGCGTGTGGATCCTGATCTTCTCCGGTACCGCGCTCTACTTTCAGGCTCACGCCGACACTATCGGCGCCGATCTCTATGCCGTACTCAACGATCGCGGCGTCGAAAACGTGCTCTACGAGCTGTTCCGCCAGCTGCCGTTCTCGCAGGTGTGGATTCCGCTGCTGCTGTTCATCGCCTACATCTCCTACGTCACTGCGGCGGATTCGCAGACCGACGCCATCGGCAACCTCTGCACTCGCGGCCTGACCGCCGACTCCGACCTCAATGCCGGCGTCCCGATGAAGGTGATCTGGGGCGTGATCGTCGGCGTGGTCTCCTGGGTCATGGTCAGCTTCGTGGGGATCGACGGCATCAAGATGCTCTCCAACCTGGGCGGGTTGCCCGCCATGCTGATCGTGCTGCTGGCCACCGGCTCGCTGTGGGTCTGGCTCAAGCACCCCGAACGGCTGGACGCCGTGCCGACACGCTCAACTTCCTCCCGCGCCGCCAAGGATGACGCATGAAGATCAAACAGGACTTTCCGCACCGCGTGCGTGAAATCGAGAACCAATGGATCGTGCTGGCCGATGGCACGAGACTCGCCGCGCGGATCTGGCTACCGGAAGGAGCCGCCGGCTCACCGGAGGAAGATGCCGAGTCGAATCCCGTCCCGGCGATTCTCGAATACCTGCCCTATCGCAAGCGAGACGGCACGGCGGTGCGCGACGAGCTGACCCACCCCTATTTTGCCGGTCACGGCTATGCCTGCGTGCGCGTCGACATGCGCGGCAACGGCGAATCCGATGGCCTGATGCTCGACGAGTACGCCCCGCAGGAGCAGGCCGATGCGCTGGAAGTGATCGACTGGATCGCCAGCCAGCCCTGGTGCGACGGCAAGCTCGGCATGATGGGCATCTCCTGGGGCGGCTTCAACGGGCTGCAGGTGGCAGCGCTGCGCCCCGAACCGCTCAAGGCGATCATCACGCTGTGCTCCACCGACGACCGCTACGCCGACGACATCCACTACAAGGGCGGCAACATGCTGCTGGAGAATCTCGGCTGGGCGGCGACCATGCTGAGCTTTTCCGCCGCCGTGCCCGACCCGGCGCTGGTGGGCGAACGCTGGCGCGAGATGTGGAAGCACCGACTCGACAACATGCCGCTGCTGGCAGAAACCTGGCTGAACCATCAGCATCGCGACGACTACTGGAAGCACGGCTCGATCTGCGAGAGCTACGAAGATATCGAGGCGGCGGTCTACATGATCAGCGGCTGGGGGGATTCGTACATCAATACGATCCCGCGGATGATGGAGAATCTCTCCTGCCCGAAGAAGGCGCTGCTGGGGCCGTGGATGCACAAGTATCCGCACTTCGCGATTCCCGATCCGGCGATCGGCTTCCTGCAGGAGGCGCTGCGCTGGTGGGACTACTGGCTCAAGGACATCGACACCGGGATCATGGACGAGCCCGAGTGCACCTTCTATCTGCAGGATGGCGTACCGCCGGCCCCCAAGTATCTCGAACGCCCCGGCCAGTGGGTGCGCACCCATGGCTGGCCCGCGCCGGCCGACGAGATCGAGACGCTGACCCTCGGCCTCGGCGATCGGGGGCTGGAACCCGCCGGCCGGTTGAGCGAGGACCGCCTGATCGCCTCGCCGCTGACCGCCGGCTCGCTGCAGGGCGAGTACATTCCGCTCTGGTTCGGCGCCGACTTCCCGCCGGATCAGCGCCGCGACGATGGCCTGTCGCTGACCTTCGACTCCGCCCCCTATGCCGATGGCCTGGAGATTCTGGGGCAGCCGACCGTGTCCGTGGAGCTGGAGAGCGCCGAGTCCTGCGGCCAGTTCCATGTGCGCCTGTGCGACGTGGCGCCGAACGGCGAGAGCGCGCTGATCACCTACGGCACGCTCAACCTCAACCTGCGCGACGATCCGGGCACGATCGCCCCGCCGGTGCCGGGCGAGCCGATGACGGTGCGCGTGGCGCTGGATCTGATCGGCTATCGGCTGCCGAAAGGCCATCGCCTGCGCCTGGCGCTATCCAGTGCCAGCTTCCCGCTGGTGTGGTCGCCAAAAAAACGCGCCGACCTGACGCTCAAGGCCGGCACGCCGACGCTCGAACTGCCGCTATCGAAGGCTGAGGCCATTGCCATGCCGTTCGAGCCACCGGAGAGCGCCACGCCGTGCCGCGTCGACACCCTGCGTGCCGGTCAGCCCAAGCGAACCATCAGCGAGGACGTCGGCAGCGGCGAGGTCACGGTGACCGTCGAGGACGACATGGGCGATATCCGCTTCGCCGATCACGGCCTGCGCGTCGAGCAGAAGGCGAAAGAGGTCTACGTAAGCCATCCGGTGGACGCCACGCGAACCCGTGCCGATATCGAGTGGGTCTATCGCGCCAGCCGCGACGAAGGTGACGGGCAGTTCGCGGTGGAAGTGACCAGTCGCTATCACCTGCACTGCGACGAACAGACGTTCTATCTCAGCGCCGAGCAGGTCGCCCGCGAAGGCGAGACGCTGGTCAGCGAGAAGTCCTGGACGCGGAAGATTCCGCGGACGGCGATCTGACGGTGAAACACCCCGCGGAGGCCGGTATCGGGGCCTCCCGTGTTATGCTCCGGAGCCGTGACCCCCTGGCTCCGGATGCCTGCATGCCCTCGCACGATCCTCTCCCGCCACTCTCCTGCCTTCGCGCTTTCGAGGCGGCCGCACGCCATGGCAGCTTCACCCAGGCCGGCAGCGAACTGCACCTGACCCAGAGCGCCGTGAGTCGGCAGATCAAGCGCCTGGAGAGCGATCTCGGCAGACCGCTCTTCGAGCGCCACTACGATGGGCTGCGTCTGACCCCGGCGGGTGAGCACTACTTTCGCGTCGTTCAGCGGCTGCTGCGTGATCTGCGTGACGAAACGGCCCGTCTGCGCCGGCGCGGCGACGATCGCCAGCTGACCCTGGCGTCCAGCCCGACCATCGCCTCGATCTGGCTGGCGCGTCAGTTGCCCGACTTCCAGCGCGCCCATCCCGATATCGAAATTCGCGTCCTCACCGTCGAGGATCCGCACCGGCTGGATCTGGCGGAGTTCGACCTCGGCATCTACTACCACGTGCAAAACGAAGTGGACCCGCCCGGAGTCTACGCCGATGCCATCTTCGAGCAGGAGAGCGTCGCCGCCGTCTGCAGCCCGGTCTATCTGGAACGTCACGGACAGATCCTGGACCCGGCGGCGCTGCTCACCCGGCATACGTTGATGGTGGTCGAGGATCACTATCACGACTGGCTGACCTGGGAGCTCTGGTTCCGGGAACTCGGCCTGGCGTGGCAGCCGCCCACCCATACGTTGCGGGCCAACAGCTTCCAACTGCTGATGAACGCGACACTGGCGGGCCAAGGCATCACGCTGGGCTGGATGCGGCTGCTGGCGGCCGAGCTGGATCAGGGAACGCTGGTCCAGGCACTGCCGCAAACCTTGCCCAGCCGCGGCCACCTCTCTCTCTTCACGCCCGAACACCGGCACCTGACCGAACCGATGCGCGCCTTCCGCGAGTGGGTGCTGCGCTAGCCCGCCGCTCGGTCAACCGGTGGCGAACGACCCGGCGACGGTATTGTCGTGCGCCATCGTTGCAGGTTCGATCGTCATGTCTTCCGATGCTCCTAGCGCGGCATGACTCTGACGTCGGATAACGTTTCCAGAGGCTGCGGACGATCGATCAGATAGCCCTGAGCCAAATCGATTCCAAGCCGCGACAGCTGCGCCATGGTGGCCGGCGTCTCGACGAATTCGGCGATCGTCTTCAATCCCATGGTGTGTCCGACGGTATTGATCGCCTCGACCATGGCCCGATTGATGGGGTCCGTATCGATGTCCTTGATGAAGGCGCCATCGATCTTCAGGTACTCCACCGGCAGTTGCCTAAGGTAGGCAAACGACGATAGGCCTGCCCCGAAATCGTCCAGTGCGAAACGGCAGCCCCGCTGTCGCAGGCGACGTATCAGGAGCGTTGCCGTGGAAAGCTGAGCGATCGCCGTGCTTTCGGTGATCTCGAAGCAGATCGTTCCGGGCGGCAGCGAAGCCTGCTCGACCCAGAGCAGCAGCTCTTCGCAGAACCGCTCGTCGGAGAGCGATGCCCCGGACAGATTCACCGACCAGGTATCGATGGCGCCGCTCCCTTTGCAGCGATAGCGATCCGACAGCCATGCCAGGGTATTGCGCACCACCCAGCGGTCGATACGCCCGATCAGATTGTACCGTTCGGCAGAGGGCATGAAGCTCCCCGGCGCGTACAGTCGGCCGTTCTCCTCCAGCCGAACCAGGATTTCATGGTGATGAATGGAGGTAGGGTCGGCCACCGAAGCGATCGACTGCGCATAAAGCCGCAAGCGATCCTGATCCAACGCCGCCTGCAGCCGAGGCACCCATTGCAGTTCACCATGACGATCGAGCAATTGGCGATCATCGGGTTGATAGACATGAACCCGATTACGCCCGGCTTCCTTGGCCGCATAGCATGCGGCATCGGCGGCACCGAGGGCATCGCCCAGCGTCACCGAGCCCCCACAATCCAGCTCGACCAGGCCTACACTGACACCCAGCGAAAAGGTCCTGCCCTTCCAACTGAAGCGAAAATCGTCGATCGCCTCGCGAATGCTCTCGGCGATGCGCTTTGCATCCGCCAGCTTGCAGTTGCAGAAGACGATGCCGAACTCGTCTCCGCCCAGGCGAGCCAGCAGATCGATATTGCGTACCTGCTCGCGCAGCATCGTCGACAGTTGTCGCAACAACTCGTCGCCTGCCATGTGCCCGCAGGTATCGTTGACGATCTTGAACTGATCGAGATCCAGGTAACAAAGCACGTGGATACCACTGGGCTGCAGCAGCATCATCTGCAGGCGATGCTCGAACTCGCGACGGTTGACCAGCCCGGTCAGCGCATCGTGGCTGGCCTGATAATTGAGTTTCCGCGTCAGTTCTCGGGTCTGTGTCTTGTCCTGGAAGATGACGACTGCTCCGACCGTGTAACCGCTGCGGCTACGGATCGGTGCCGCGGAATCCTGAACGGCCCGCTGACTACCATCTCGTGCGACCAACAGACGAGTGTCGAGACAGACGACCGGTTTGCCGCTGGCGAGTACCTGACGAGCCGTATTGTCCGCCTGGCGATTGGAGGCTTCGTCGATCAGGCTGTAGATCTGGCCAACCGGCAGCCCTTTTGCAGCCTCGAGTGTCCAACCGGTCAGGCGTTCCGCCTCGGCATTGAGGAAGGTGACCAGACCACTTTCATCGGTCGTGATGACTCCATCGCCGATGGAGGCCAATGTCACCTGCGCCAGCTCGCGCTCACGGTTCAACTGCTCCTCGACGCGCTTGCGATCGGTGATGTCTCGCACCATGCCGGCAAATTCGGCTTCCGACCCGGACGCCCCCTCGCTGACCTGGAGCTCGAGAGCGCGTATTCCTGCAGCGGTGCGGATACGCAGTTCTCGACGCTGCCCCGGCGCCGGTATCCGCGTGCGAATCAAGGCATCGACCGGCATCCCGACGACATCTCTGGCGGTGACACCGAACAGCGCCTCCGCGCCGGGATTGAGCGCAGTGAGCACGCCATCGCTCCGCCAGGTCAGCACGCCATCGCGCAGGTTGCGCATGATCACCTGCGTACGCGTCACCGCACGGTCGAGTGCCGCCGACACACGGTTGTAACTGGCAGCGATCTGGCCAACTTCGGTAAAAGGATCAGCCGCGACACAGCCACCGATCTCGCCACGTTCCTCGTGCTGGCGCATGCTATCGAGCAGTTCGAACAGCTCCGTGCGGGCACCGTGCTCGGCCATGTTCAGCCCCATCTCCTCGGCCTCGGGAGTGACCCGCAACGGTATCAGCCGGCCCAGCCCGCCAAGTAGTAGCCAGCTCAGGCCGAACGCCCATACCCCGCAGACAATCACGCCCAGAAGCTGGATACCCGACTGCGCCAGCCAGCCAAGCCCGGTATCGAGACGAGCCGGATCACCCAACAGCCCAACCGCTAGCGTCCCCCAGATTCCCGGGATCAGATGTGCCGGTATCGCGCCGATGGCATCGTCGATGCGGTACTTCAGCAGCCATTCGCTGGCCAGTACCGACAATATGCCGCCGACGGCACCGGTCACGATTGCGGCAGATACCGTAAGCTCGTGCGCACCGGCGGTAATTGCCACCAGTCCGGCGATGGCACCATTGAGCGCATAGAGTACCTCGGCGAATCCGCGTAGTTTCCAACCCAGCAGCAGCGCGAACATGACCCCGGCGACCGCGGCACTCACGGTATTGATCAGTACCCCCGGAACCGTGGTATCGAATGCCAACGTACTGCCGCCGTTGAATCCGAACCAGCCGACGAAGAGCACCAGTACGCCGAGCATCGCCATAGGAAGATTGCCTGCCGGCATCAATTTGGTAGCCTGTCCGGCGACGAATCGCCCGTGGCGGGGGCCGATGCGCAACACCGCCGCCAGCGCAACCCAGCCGCCGGTACTGTGTACTACGGTGGAACCCGCGAAATCGACGAAGCCCAGCGAGGCGAGCCAGCCGGGTTCACCGGTGTAGGCACCGCCCCAGGCCCAATGGCCGAAGACAGGGTAAATGAGCCCGCTGACGATCAACGTGATGAGCAGGTAAGCCTGAAATGGCATGCGTTCGGCCACCGCACCGGAGACGATGGTCGCCGCCGTCGCGCAGAACATGACCTGGAAGAGGAAGAAGATGGCCAGCCAGTAGGCCTCGTCAGCGCCGAATTCTGGGAAGAAGAAGGTAGCGCCGACCCAGCCGTCATGGCTGCTGCCGAACATGATTCCAAAGCCGACGCACCAGAAGATCAACATCGCCACGGCAAAGTCGCAGACGTTCTTCATCGCGACGTTGATAGCGTTCTTGCTACGAGTCACCCCAGCTTCCAGACACAGAAAGCCGGCCTGCATCATGAACACCAATATGGCGCCGAGAATCACCCACAGAGCATCGATTGCCGTCACCGACTCGCCCATTACATCGCTCCTGATCAATGTCTTGTTGTTGTTTTCCGGCGTGCTTGATGCTTGTTATTTAAAATCCTTATCGGCCATTATCCGCCGGATTGTATGGCCCACCCGTTACTGCGGGTCCGGCGCGCCCGGTGCCGTCACCGATTCTCGCGGCCCGGTGCTGCCGGCAGTCACCGGTGCTTGCTCCATCACCACGCTCATTCGCGGCATGGCCAGGTCGATGCCCTGCTCGTCGAAGCGCTGCTTGAGACGCAGGTTGAAGGCACGCGCCACGTCCCACTGCATGATCGGCGCCGTACGCATGCGCACCCGCAGAATGGCCGCGCCGGCATCGAAGCTCTCGATCCCCTGGACCTCCAGCGCGGACCAGATGTAGTGGCGCATCATCGGGTCGTTGCGCAGGTCCTCGGCGATCCCGCGCACGATCTCGATCGCCTCGTCGATCTTCATGTGATGAGCGATACGGATGCGCATCAACGCGATACCGAATTCCCGGGAGTAGTTCTGAATCCCCTGGATCTGGCTGAACGGAATGATATGCACGATACCGTCCAGGTCACGCAATTTGACGGTTCGGATACTCAACGCCTCGACCGTTCCCATGTGCGATCCCAGATTGACGAAGTCATCGATCGCCAAGGAGTCCTCGATCAGGATGAACAGCCCGGTAATGAGGTCCTGAACCAGCGTCTGGGCGCCGAAGCCGACTGCCAGGCCGATGACACCGGCACCCGCCAGCAGCGGCGTCACGTTCACGCCCAGGTTCGCCAGTGCGATGATAAAAGCGATCACCGCGATGGTCACGAAGACAGTGTTGCGCAACAGCGGCGTGATGGTCTGGGCGCGGGCACTGGCGTTGACCCGACGGCCATGGCGGCGACTGCTGCGCAGCAGCGCGTGCTTGATCGCGGTATCGGCCAGAATCCATACCAGCCACGCCACCAGGAACGTCATACCCAGACCGAACACGCCCTTGGCGATCTGCTGACTGATGCCTGCCGAGCCGCCTACCGCCCAGAGCGACGAGCCCCAGACCCGCATCGCCAGTTCGGCGAAGATCACCCAGCTCACCAGATGGGCCAGCGTGAAACCGAAGCGCACCAGCCGTGACGCATACTCCGACGAGGATTTCTCCCGGGCGCTCTCGCCGCGCCGGTGAATCAGTCCGGTAACGACCAGCGTCGCGATCATGAGGCCCGCGGTCACGACCGCCCGGAAGAACGCGCTGCGCGAATCCTCTGCGGACAGGATCATCGCGATCAGCGAGACGCCCACCATGATCAGGATCGGGATGTGCCAGATCCGGCTGAACACGCGGATCAACTCCGTCGTCGCACGACGCTCCTGGCGCTGCGAATAGGGCCGGTTGCGAATCAGGTGCCGGATGGGGCGCCGAAAGGCCATGACGAAGACACCCAGCAGCACTGCCGCACTGACGTTGGCAACCAGTGAGACGAGCGCCGTCAGTCCTTCGCCTAGTGGCGCGACCAGCGCCTCTGCATGCGCGGCATCGCCCAGCGCGACCAGCGCGCCGAGCGCGAACAACCAGCGGGCGCCACGCTGGCGCAATATGCGCAGCGCCGTGTGTCGGTGCCCGCTGCCGAACAACGAGAAGACAATTTCACAGATCGACGAGAAGACCGCCCCGCAAAGCGTGGCGTAGGCCGCGACCATGGCCAGAGCGATGCCCACCGATGCGGATTCGACCTGATGGACGGTCGTCAGTGCGACGGCGAAGCCGATGGCCAATGGCACCACGCGCCGAACGATATGACGGATCAGCATCCAGGTCGTCGGATCCTCGGGCAGGTGCCACGGCAACCCCAACTGACGCACTGCCCAGCGCCAGAGCATGGCGATCAGCAGCGTCACGCCGACCCATAGTCCCGTCACCCAAAGCAGGTCCAGCACGATGCCCTGCAACCGCTGAGAATCGCCGATCAGCCCCGACACATCCTCGCCCGCCTGGCTGACCCGCGCCGACCAGTACCGGATCGGATTGTCGAGCCCGTCCGTCTCCAGCGACGAAAACGATTGCGCTAGTGCGCTCAGCAGCCCGGCCGAACCGCTCTCCTGCTCGGCATCCACTGCAGTGACGTCACGCAACTGCTTGAGATGGTCGAGCAAGGCCTGACGCTGGTCGCTGTTTTCGAGCGTGGCGATGACCTGATCGAGGGAGGTGCGCAACTCTTGCGGAGAAGGCGCCGATGCCGCACTCGACTCACTGCTCTGACCGCCGCCCACCAGCGACGTCAAAGATTGCGCCGACGCCGGTAGACTGATCATCAGCGTCAGGGCCAGCACCCAGATCCATCCCAACTGTCTCAATCCACTCACGGTGACTCCTGTCTGCATCCCTATCGAGCCTTCGATAGCTTGTCGCCGGACATCATGCTATCCAAGGGGGGCCACGACAACGCCAAACCGGCTTTGGTCCTGACGTCGAAGCTGCTCTATCTTCAACAGACGCGCCTCACGGTGCCCCCTCGAACACGCGAAAAATCGCGCCTTCGATCGAGCTTCATGGACAAGGAGAGCAACATGCGCCTTTCAGGCAAGGTGGCCCTGGTCACCGGCAGCACCCAGGGCATCGGTCGTGCCGTCGCCGAGCGTCTCGCCCAGGCTGGCGCCGATGTCGTCGTCAGCGGCAGCCGCCCTTCCGAGCGCGCCGAGGAAACGGCAAAGCGCGTGCGCGCCCACGGCCGAAGAGCCGCGATCGTCACCGGCGACATTGGCGATGTCGAGACCAACCGGCGCCTGATCGAGGAGAGCGTGGAGGCCATGGGCCGGCTGGACATCCTGGTCAACAACGCCGGCCTCGAGATCGATTCGCCATTCCTCGAGGTCAGCGAAGATGATTACGATCAGGTCATGCAGACCAATCTGAAAGGCGTCTTCTTCACGACCCAGGCCTTCGTTCGCCATCTGCGTGACGAGGGTCGCGGCGGCCGCGTGATCAACATGAGTTCGGTGCACGAGGATCTGCCGTTTCCGGGCTTCACCAGCTACTGCATGAGCAAGGGTGGCATGCGCATGCTGACCCGCAACCTGGCCGTCGAGCTGGCGCCGCTCGGGATCACGGTCAACAGCGTGGCGCCCGGCGCGATCAAGACGCCGATCAACTCAGAGCTCGACGAGAATCCGGAGAAGCTGCGCCACCTGCTCGGCAACATTCCGCTCAACCGGCTGGGTCGGCCCGAAGACGTGGCCGGCGTGGTCGAGTTCCTCGCCTCCGAGGATGCCGCCTACATGACCGGCGCCTCTCTGCCAGTGGACGGCGGTCTGCTATGGCAGTATGAGGAATAATCCTTCTTTTCAGCTTCACCGACACTCTAGCGCCACGCAGGGAAACGGCATGCTTGACAGTTTTCAGACGGCGCCCAAAAGCGCTGACGCGATAGATGAAGCGGCGGTCACGCCTCACGACCGTTACGGTGAGTTGTTCGAGGCAGTCGCTCTGGCCCATATCTTTCATGATTCCAAAACCTTCGCCGACTGTATTCCACGGCAACCGCCCGCACAGATCATGGAAGCCTACGAGCAGCAGCGAAACCAGCCAGGATTCGATCTGGGCGCTTTCGTGGCCGATCACTTCTACAGCGACATGCTCCCCGGCAAGGGCTACGAGTCCCGTCCCGAGCATGACCTGATCACGCATATCGATAGTCTGTGGCCGATACTCACTCGTAATTCCCGTCAGCATCCTCGCTGGTCGTCGCTGCTCGAACTGTGCCATGACTATGTCGTCCCCGGTGGGCGCTTCCGCGAGTACTACTACTGGGACTCCTACTTCACCATGCTGGGCCTGGCTGCCAGCGGGGAAAGCCATCTGATGTGCTCGGTCACCGATAACTGTGCCGACCTGATCATGCGCTTCGGGCACATGCCCAATGGCAACCGCAGCTACTATCTGAGCCGCTCCCAGCCGCCGCTGTTCTCGATGATGGTGGAGCTGACCGAACGTCAGGGCTTGCGGAACGCCATCGACTACCTGCCCCAGCTGGAGCGGGAGTACGCCTACTGGATGAGTGGCGAAGAGAAGCTCGCCCCCGGAGAGAGCCATCGACGCTGTGTGCGTCTCGACGAAGAGGCTTGGCTGAACCGCCACTGGGACGACCGCGCCACGCCTCGCGAGGAGTCGTTTCGCGAGGATGTAGAAATGTCCCATCACTGCCATCGCCCCGCCGAGGCGCTGTTTCGGGATCTTCGCGCCGGCGCGGAGAGCGGCTGGGATTTCAGCGGACGCTGGCTGGACGACGTACGGGACCTCGGCTCGATCCGCACGACTCACTTCGTCACGCCGGAGCTCAATGCCCTGCTGTTTCATCTCGAGCAGACCTTGAGCCGGCTCCATGCCTCACTTGGCGACGACAGCAAGGCCGGCGACTTCCGCCGCAGGGCTCTTCGTCGGCAGGCCGCCATGGACGCGTACCTGTGGAGCGATTCGCGAGGCGCCTACTACGACTACGATTTCACCCGCGGGGAAAGTAGCGTTCACCTGACGGCCGCTTGCGTCGTCCCGCTGTTCGTCGGCGCGGCCTCCAGCGCCCAGGCGGAACGCATCGCCAATATCGTCGCCAACCGTCTCATGGCGCCGGGCGGACTCGCCACCACGGAGATCACCGATAGCCATCAGCAGTGGGACCATCCCAACGGCTGGGCACCGCTGCAGTGGATGGCGATCGAGGGGCTGCGGCGCTACGGGTTCACCGAGCTCGCCGACGACATCGCCGACCGCTGGCTGGCCCTGGTCGAGGATCTCTATCGCCGCGAACACAAGCTGGTCGAAAAGTACGTGCTCTACCCGGGCGCGGATTTCGCTACCGGCGGCGAATATCCGCTGCAGGACGGCTTTGCCTGGACCAACGGCGTAACCCGGGCGTTACTCGCCCGACGCGCCGGGCACGAGTAACACCACCCCCAGCGGCGGTAGCGTCAGCGAAAGACTGGCCGTCTGCCCGTGCAGCGGCGCATCGAGGGCCTGGATCTGCCCCATGTTGCCCAGGTTGGAGCCGCCGTAGCACTGCGCGTCGCTGTTGAAGATCTCCTCCCAGGCGCCCATGACCGGCACGCCGAGCCGATAATCGTGGCGCGGTACCGGGGTCATGTTGGCCACCACCAGCAGCGGCTCGCCGATCAGGTTCCAGCGCAGCCAGGCGAACACGCTGTTGGTACTGTCGTCGCCTACCACCCAGGCGAAGCCCTCGGGTTCGGTGTCGCGCTGATGCAGCGGCGTCTTCTCCTGATAGAGCCGATTGAGATCGCCGACCAGACGCTGGATGCCGGCATGGTGAGACTCGCCGAGCAGCGACCAGTCCAGCTCGCGGTCGTGATGCCATTCGCGCCACTGACCGAACTCACAGCCCATGAACAAGAGCTTCTTGCCGGGCTGGGTCCACATGATCGACAGATAGGCGCGCAAATTGGCGAACTGCTGCCATTCGTCGCCCGGCATCTTGTTGATCAACGACCCTTTGCCGTGCACCACCTCGTCATGCGAGATCGGCAGTACGTACTTTTCGGAGAACGCGTAGACCATCGGGAAGGTCAGTTCGTGATGGGCATACGAGCGATAGACCGGATCCTTGGCGATGTACTCCAGGGTGTCGTGCATCCAGCCCATGTTCCACTTGTAGGCAAAGCCCAGGCCACCGTCGCGGGTCGGCTGGGTCACGCCCGGCCAGGCGGTGGATTCCTCGGCGATCACCACCGCGCCGGGCACCTCCTCTGCGACCACGTCGTTCAGGTGACGCAGGAAGTCGATCGCCTCGAGATTCTCCTGGCCACCGTATTGGTTGGGAATCCACTCGCCCTCGTTACGCGAGTAGTTGCGATACAGCATCGAGGCCACGGCATCGACGCGGAGCGCATCGATGTGAAAGTGGCGCAGCCAGTGCAGCGCCGAGGCCAGCAGGAAACCGTGCACCTCACGCCTTCCCAGGTTGTAGATATAGGTGTTCCAGTCCTGATGAAAGCCCTCGAACGGATGCTCGTACTCGTAGAGCGCCGTGCCGTCGAAGCGCGCCAGGCCATGCGCATCGGTAGGAAAGTGCGCCGGCACCCAATCCAGGATCACCCCCAACCCGGCCTGATGACAGGCATCCACGAAGTAGGCGAAGTCCTCCGACTTGCCGAAACGCCCGCTGGGGGCGAACTGGCTCAGAGGCTGGTATCCCCAGGAGCCGCCAAAGGGATGCTCCATGATCGGCAGCAGTTCGACATGGGTGAAGCCCATCTCTAGCACGTAGGGGATCAGGTGTTCGGCCAGGTCGCGCCAGCTATAGGAGACGCCGTCATGCCCGCCATGCTTGCGCCACGAAGCGGCATGCACCTCGTAGGCGGAGATCGGCCGGTCGGGTGCTTGGTGCTCGCCGCGCCGGGCGATCCACTCGTCGTCGTGCCAGGTGAATGGCGTGGTGTCGGCAACCACCGATGACGTGTGCGGCGGCGTCTCGGTGGCCAGTGCCACCGGGTCGGCCTTGAGCGCGATGGCGCCGTGGGCATCGAGAATCTCGTACTTGTAGGATTCGCCCGGCCCCAGGCGGGAAATGAACAGCTCCCAGACCCCAGCGGGATGACGCAGGCGCATCACATGCCGACGACCGTCCCAGCCGTTGAAGTTGCCCACCACCGAGACACGTCGGGCATTGGGCGCCCAGACGGCGAAGCGCACCCCGGACACGCCATCGACTGCCATCGGCTGGGCGCCCAGGCAGTGTCCCAGGTTACGGTGGTTGCCCTCGCCGATCAGGTACAGGTCCGTCTCGCCAAGCAACAGACCGAACGAATAGGGATCCTCGGTTTCCCGCTCGCCGCCAGGCCAGCGGATACGCAGTTTATACGGCGCGACATGGGGCAACCGACCGGCGAAAAGCCCGGGCACCTGAATACCGGTCAGGCTGCAGCGCCGCTGGCCGGTGTCGCGGTCGAGCACGTCGACCCCCAGCGCACCAGGCAGGTAGACACGCAGCAGGCAGGATTCTGCATCCTCCGCGCCGCACGCATGCACGCCAAGCACGGAAAACGGGTCGCCGTGCGTGCCGCGAACCAGCGCTTCGGCGTCATCGGGGGACAACCAGAGGACATCGTCCTTGACGGTAGTGACGTTCAGATCGGTCATGGTGACTCTCTCTTGGACAGTTGTTCGCTCGTGGACAATTGGTCGACGATGGCTGCCAGGCCGCGCAACGGCACGCCCAGCCAGGCGGGGCGATTGGCAGCTTCGTAGGCGATCTCGTAGACCGTCTTTTCCAGCACGAACAGTTCCAGTGCGGCGTCAGCGCCTTCCGGGGAGGCCCAGCGGTGGGCGATATCGGCCGTACTCTGCCAATAGGCATCGAGGAAGGCACGCCGACTGGCAACCAGGTAGCGTTCGGCGACATCATGGGTCACCTCGCTCACACTCTCGTCGCTCGGCTTGCCGACAGCGGCTTCGTCCATCTTGGCGCCGGCATAGTCGAATGAACGCAGCATGCCGGCGACATCCCGCAGCGGGCAATCCTTGGCGCGCCGTTCTGCCAACGGGCGAGCGGGTTCACCCTCGAAATCGATGATGTAGGCATCGTCATGAGCCACCAGCACCTGGCCGAGGTGCAGATCGCCATGGATCCGCGTTAGCAGACTGCCCCTGGCCCGTTGCGCCAGCGGCTCGACGCTGGACAGCAGCGCATCGCGCTCGGCCAGCACCTGGTCGGCCAGTGCCTGGTCGGCTTCACTGGCATTGCCCTTGTGGCGCGCCAGCAGGTCGAGCGCCTTCTCGATCTGCTCGCGGACACGCTGCGTCCAGGCGGTCACGTGCGTGTCGTCAGCCAGTTCCGGCGCGAAGTCGCCGTTCTCGCTCGGGGACGCCAGTGTCCGGTGCAGCTCGCCCAGGCGCTGGCCCAGGGTCGTGGCGAATCCCTCGAGTTCGTCGAAAGCACTGTAGCCGCCCTCTTCGACACTCACCTCGCTCTCCTCGCCCGCTTCTCGAATCGCCCGCTCGAGCGCGTTGCGTGTCCACGACCACGCATCGCCCTGGTTGGCGATGAAGCCCTGCACCAGCATCAGGGTCTGGGATTCGCCATTGGCGTTGCGGCGCGCCACCTCGCCATACAATGGCGGCACGTTCTCGAAACCCTGTTCGCTCAGGTAGCGACCGAACTCGGCCTCGGGATGCACCCCGGGCTCCAGACGCCGGAACAGCTTGAGCACCACCTGGTGGCCAATGATCACCGAGCTGTTGGACTGCTCGACGTTGTTGTGGGCGACATCGACATCCTCGGGCAATTCCAGCTCGTCAAGCGCCGACGTCGGCACGAAACGGATCTCGCCGTCGGCGCAAGGCAGGCTCGCCCCGCTACGCAGCAGGCCGAGAATGCGCAGCGCGAAGTCATCCATCCCCAGCGCATCGGTCAACAGGCCGACATCGCGCCCGCGTCGCACTCTTGCCAGGGCCAACTGCTGGGCCATCGCGCTTCCCCGGTCGTCTTCACCGAGGAAGCCCAGCGGCAGCAGGTAGCGATCGGTCCCCCGGGAATGCTGGACCTCGATCTCGCTGAGCAGCATGGAGTGCCGGGCATCCTCGATGCGCACCGCATAAAGGATGTGTACCCGGTCGATCCGCGACTGCTTGGCGGCAAACCAGCGCCGCTTGGGCAGCGCTTCGTGCTCGAGCATGCCGCGCGACGGGGCGTCGAGGATCTCTTCCAGATGACGCTTGACGATCAGCGTGACGTAATCCGGCATCGCCTCGGGCGCCGGCACGTGCCAGGCGGGCATCGCCGTCTCGGGCGCCAGCAGGAACCAGTAGAAGCCGTAGGGCGGCAATGTCAGCAGATACGACAGCTTGCCGATCGGCGGGAAGGCGCTGCCGCCGACCATCTCCACCGGCACCTGGCCGGCAAACGACGACAGGTCGAGCTCCACCGCCTGGGCGTTGCGCGCCACGTTGGCCACGCACAACAACACTTCGCTCTCGCCATTGTCGAGCACCAGCTCGCGCAGGTAGGCGAGAATATGCCGGTTGGCCGGATAGAGCGGCTGCATGGTGCCGCGGCTGAACACCCGATGCTGACTGCGCACCGCCAGCAGGCGTCGCATGCTGTTGAGCAGCGAGTGCGGGTCACGCGCCTGGGCTTCGACGTTGACCGACTGGAAGCCGTACAACGGATCCATGACCGCCGGTAACACCAGCCTGGCCGGATCGGCTCGCGAGAAACCGCCGTTGCGATCCATCGACCACTGCATCGGCGTGCGCACGCCATCGCGATCGCCCAGATAGATGTTGTCGCCCATGCCGATCTCGTCGCCGTAATAGAGTACCGGCGTGCCCGGCATCGACAGCAGCAGGCTGTTGAGCAGTTCGACCCGTCGGCGATCGCGCTCGAGCAGCGGCGCCAGGCGTCGGCGTATCCCCAGGTTGATGCGCGCGCGGCGATCGGCGGCGTAGTGATTCCAGAGGTAGTCCCGCTCCTTGTCGGTGACCATCTCGAGGGTCAGCTCGTCATGGTTGCGCAGGAAGATCGCCCACTGACAATTGGGGGGGATCTCCGGCGTCTGGCGCAGGATGTCGGTGATCGGGAAACGATCTTCCTGGGCCAATGCCATGTACATACGCGGCATCAGCGGGAAATGGAACGCCATGTGACATTCGTCGCCCTCGCCGCTCTCGTTGCCGCCGAAGTAGGGCCGCGTATCCTCGGGCCACTGGTTGGCCTCTGCCAGCAGCATGCGGTCGGGGTAGCGCTCGTCGATCACCGCCCGGATCTTCTTGAGTACGACATGCGTCTCGGGAAGGTTCTCGTTGTTGGTGCCTTCGCGCTCGACCAGATAGGGAATGGCGTCCAGGCGCAGGCCGTCGACTCCCATGTCCAGCCAGTACGCCATTACCTTGAGCACTTCATCGAGCACCTGCGGATTGTCGAAATTGAGATCCGGCTGGTGGGAATAGAAACGGTGCCAGAAGTAGGCACCCGCCACCGGGTCCCAGGTCCAGTTGGACGATTCGGTATCGAGAAAGATGATCCGCGTGCCGGGATATTTCTGATCGCTGTCCGACCATACGTAGAAATCACGCTCGGGCGAATCGGGAGGCGCGCGACGGGCGCGCTGGAACCACTCGTGCTGATCCGAGGTGTGGTTGATGACCAGCTCGGTGATGACCCGCAGGCCACGCTGATGAGCCTGTTCGATGAAGCGCTGGGCATCCTCGAGGGTGCCGTAGTCGGGACTGACGCCGGTGTACTCGGCAATGTCATAGCCGTCATCGCGGCGCGGCGATGGGTAGAACGGCAGGATCCAGATAGCGTTCACGCCCAGGCTGACGATGTAGTCCAGCTTGTCGATCAGCCCCTGGAAGTCGCCGATTCCGTCATCGTTGGCATCGAAGAACGACTTGACGTGTACCTGGTAGATGACGGCGTCCTTGTACCATAGCGGATCCTCGAGAAAATCGATGGTCTCGACGGCGTGCGACTCGCTGCTGGCATCCATCATGGTGCCTTCCTCCTTGGCTGATCAGCGCACCGGATGGATGCGCCAGATGGCGAACGGCAAGTGCCATGGCTCCAGCCGCATCGACTGCCACTTGCCCTGCCATGTCCAGCGATGACCGGACATCAAGTCTTCCACGTGCAGGGCCGCATCGTCGGGAAGCGCGAACTCCCACAGCGGCAGCTCGAAGGCCCCTTCCTGGGCTTCGAACGGGTCCAGATTGATCATCACCAGAATGAAATTGCCCAGATCGTCGGTGCGCTTGCCGAAGTAGAGCAGGCGCTCGTTGTATGCCGGATAGAAGGCAACCCCGAGATGGGTCTGCAGCGCCGGATTCTCGCGGCGAATACGATTGAGCTGGGCGATCTCGTAGCTGATGTTGCCGGGCGCGGTATAGTCGCGTGGCTTGATCTGGTACTTCTCCGAGTCGAGATACTCCTCCTTGCCCGGCACCGGCTCGCCCTCGCACAGCTCGAAACCGGAATACATGCCCCACAGCCCCGACCCCATGGTCGCCAGCGCGGCACGGATCAGGAAGCCCGGCCGGCCGGAAGCGTGCAGGAAATAGGGATTGATGTCCGGCGTGTTGACGAAGAAGTTGGGCCGGTAACACTCGCGCATCGGCGATTCGTTGAGCTCGGTCAGGTAGTCGGTCAGCTCGGCCTTGGTGTTGCGCCAAGTGAAGTAGGTGTAGCTCATGTTGAAACCGATCTTGCCCAGGCGTTTCATCATCGCCGGCCGGGTGAATGCCTCGGCGAGGAACAGCACGTCCGGGTGGCGCCCGCGAATGTCGGCAATCAGCCACTCCCAGAACGGCAGCGGCTTGGTATGGGGGTTGTCGACGCGGAAGATCTTCACCCCTTCGTCGACCCAGCCCTGCACCACGTCGCGCAGCTTAAGCCACAGCGCAGGCACCGCGTCCTCGGCATAGAAGTCGACGTTGACGATGTCCTGATATTTCTTAGGTGGATTCTCGGCGTAACGGATCGAGCCATCCGGCCGCCACGAGAACCAGCCGGGATGCTCCTGGAGCCAGGGGTGATCCGGCGAGCACTGGATAGCGAAATCCAGCGCGATCTCCAGACCGTGCTCGGCAGCGGCCTGGACCAGGGCGCGAAAATCCTCGCGCGTGCCGAGTTCGGGATGGATCGCCTCGTGGCCGCCCTCCTCGCTTCCGATGGCGTAGGGGCTGCCGGGATCGTCGGGGCCGGCTTGAAGCGTATTATTGCGCCCCTTGCGGTGGGCGCGGCCTATTGGATGGATGGGCGGGAAGTAGAGCACATCGAAGCCCATGTCGCGAATCATCGGCAAGCGCTTGTGGACATCGCCGAAAGTACCGTGACGGTTGGGGTCGTCGGTTTCCGAACGCGGGAACAGCTCGTACCAGCTGGCGAACTGGGCCCCCCGGCGCTCCACCTCGAGCGGGTAGACCGAGTTGCTGCGCGTCAGGTGCGGCCGGGCATCGGCGGCATGCATCCACTGGGCGGTCCGCGTGTCGAGCATGATGCCGACCCGCTCGCCGTCGCTGTCACAGGCCTGGAAACGTTCATGAATGTTTTCCAGTGCTTCGCGCGCCTCGCCTTCCATCCGCTCGGCAGCGGCCACCAGCAGACGCCGCCCTTCCTCGAGTTCGAGCCCGACCGGAACGCCGGCCTGATGCTTCTTGAACAGCTCGTCGCGGTAGGTGCCGAACACGTCCCACCACGCCTCGATCACGAAGGTATGCCGACCGACCCGCGTGGGGGTGAAGGCCGCTTCCCAAAGATCCTTGCCCAGCGGACGCATGAGGTGCATCGGTTCGCGGCGGTGCTGGCCCTGGTCATCGCACCAGTTCACGGCAACGGCCAGCACATCGTGACCGTCGGCTAAGATCACCGCGGAGACGGTCACGGGTTGACCGGCGATCGCCTTGGCTGCGAAACGCCCTTGTTCCAGCGAGGGCTGCACGGCCTCGATGGCGATACGCGGTGAATGCGCTGCCACGTGGGCGCTTTCGTCTCCCGACGATGATGACGCATCCGGCGTCTGATTCGGCGATGAGCGCGTAACCATTGGCGCCTCCTTCCATCCTTGGGGTGGAGTTGCTGTTCCGGCATTGCCGTCCCGGACGGCAATGTCGCGCTATATCACTGCTCTCATTACTGCTCTCGTGGACGAATGATCCGGCCCTGTCGCAAAGCCCTGTCATGACAGGCGCCGGAGTGAAAAGCATCATCCATCCATGATGTGCGAGAGCCACTGTCAGCCACAGGCAACCTGCTGCCTCGCAGGCTCCAGATGATCAGCAATACGGAGCCTCCGCTTCGATGAGTTCGAAAAGCGAAAGACTTCGGGCCTTGACTTGATAATCGCTCTGCATCGGGCAACGTACGTTGGCAGCGCCCGGATCGAAGGTCTCGACACGTCTGCGCCATTCGCTACCACCAGGCACGTCCGGCAGTACGAAGTCGATATCCTGATCTCCGGCATTGAGCGCAAGAAAAACCGTTACGTCGGAGCCATAACGACAGATACCAGTGGGCTGCGCGTGACCATTGAGAACCACCCCAATCGCCTTGACCTCTCCATCGTGCCAATGCTCCACGCCCATCTCTTCAGCTGCCGGCGTGAGCCAGGTGACATCCTTGATGCCCAGATTCTCGTTCAGCTCTCCGGTCATGAAGCGCCCGCGCTCCAGGATCGGATAATGGCGGCGCAAACTGATCAGATACCGGGTGAAAGCCAGTAGCTCCCGACCTTCATCAGAGAAATCCCAATCGACCCAACCGATTTCACCATCCTGACAATAGGCATTGTTGTTGCCGCCCTGCGTGCGGCCGAATTCATCGCCGGCCAACAGCATCGGCGTGCCTTGTGAAAGCATCAGCGTCGCCAGCAGGTTACGCATCTGACGCATGCGTAACTCCCGGATCTGGGGATCGTCGGTCTCTCCCTCGGCCCCGTGATTCCAGGAGACGTTGTCGTCGTGACCGTCCTGATTGTCCTCGCCGTTGGCCTCGTTATGCTTGTCGTTGTAGCTGACCAGATCCCGCAGCGTGAAACCGTCGTGGGCAGTAACGAAGTTGATCGACGAAAAGGCCTTGCGCCCTCTGTGATTGAACAGGTCGGCCGAGGCCGTCAGACGATTGGCGAAGGCCGGCAGCTTGCCTTCGTCGCCACGCCAGAATCCCCGCATGTCATCGCGGAACCGGTCGTTCCACTCCGCCCATCCGGGCGGAAACTTGCCGACCTGGTAACCGCCAGGCCCGCAGTCCCAGGGTTCGGCGATCAGCTTGCACTGCGACAGCAGCGGATCCTGTCGGCAGGAATCGAGGAAGCCGCCGCCTTCATCGAAACCTTCGGCCTCGCGTCCCAGGATCGTCGCCAGATCGAAACGGAAACCGTCGACACGCATCTCGTCCGCCCAGTAGCGCAGGGAGTCGTTGACCATCTGCAGAATCCGCGGATGCGACAGATTCAGCGTATTGCCGGTACCGGTATCGTTGATATAGAAGCGCGGCTCTTCCGGCATCAGGCGGTAATAGGAGGCATTGTCGATTCCCCTGAAGGATAACGTCGGCCCCATCTCGTTGCCTTCCGCCGTGTGGTTGTAGACCACGTCGAGCAAGACTTCGATACCCGCAGCGTGAAAACGCGCCACCATCTGCTTGAACTCGCTGATCGACTCGCTGGCCATGTAGTTCGGATGGGGGGCGAAGAATGCGAGCGTGTTATAGCCCCAGTAGTTGTGCAGTCCCTTTTCCTGCAGATGACGATCATCGGCAAAGGCGTGGATCGGCATCAGCTCCAGCGAGGAGATGCCAAGATCGCTGAGATAATCGATCACCTTGGGCACGGCGAGGCCGGAAAACGTGCCGCGCAGTGCTTCCGGCACATCCGGGTGACGCATGGTGTAGCCGCGCACGTGCGTCTCGTAGACGACGGTATCGCTCCACGGCACGCGGATCTCGCCGGAGCGCCCCCAGGTAAAGGCTGGATCGATGACCCGGCAGCGGGGCATGAACGGGGCGCTGTCACGCTCGTCGAAGCTGAGATCGCCGTCCTCATGGCCGATGGTGTAGCCATAGAGTGCATCGTCCCAGACCAGCTCACCCACCAGCTGCTTGGCATAGGGGTCGATCAGCAGCTTGTTGGGATTGAAGCGATGCCCCGCTTCCGGATCATAGGGACCATGAACCCGATAACCATAGAGTTGGCCGGGGTGAGCGTCCGGCAGATAACCGTGCCAGACCTCGTCGGTATACTCCGGCAAAACGACCCGCTCCACTTCTTCCTTTCCGGTTTCATCGAACAGGCAAAGTTCGACCCGCGTCGCATTCGCCGAGAACAGCGCGAAGTTGACCCCGAGCCCATCCCAGGTCGCCCCCAATGGATAAGGCAACCCTTCTCGAATCCGCGAACGTGACAAGCTCGCTTCCTGGACGATATGACCCATTGCCGCTTCACGGCCCAATCCCATGTCACTCATGTGCTGCACTCCCAGTGAGCCAAATCGACCCTGCCGCCTGTGCTCCAGACGAGAGATTACTCACTCTTGCTACTGCTCGTGCCACGCGGTTTACGCGGCTTGGGGGCGGGCTTGTCTCGCTCGCCATCCGTGGCTTTGGTTGCGGCACGCTTGCGCGGCGCCGGCTTGCCTTCACCGGTCCGGCCGCTCGTTGCCCTGCTTCGCTTGGAGGGCTTGGCCTGGCTCGGCTGCGCCGGTATCTCGACGCCCGTGTCCTCCTCCTTGCGGGCTTCCGTTTCAGGATCGTCCAGCGGTAGACGCATCTCGTCGATACCCAGTTCGTCGGGCTCGGCCGGCGGCTCTTCCCCTTCCAGCAGGGAAGGTTCATCGGACGCGGTACGCCAATCCTGTTCTTCCTCGCGCGCATTCTCGGCTTCGACGATGCGCTCTGCCATGGCCCAGTGACGCTCTTCCTGAGCGTCGGGCCGGCCTTCCGATTCCCAAATGCGATAAGCCAGCATCCGTACACGTTGTTCGCGACTGGTCATCATGACGCCCTCCTTCCTGTTCTCGTTGCGTGGCGGGGTCATCCCTACCCCGCCAAATCCATGTAAGACCGGTGCCGGCTGGACCGACGCCTTGCTTCGAAATAGCGGGTTCAGGAACTCCATACCCAAGCCCCGCAGGGAAAATCCGACAAATGTTGCTGCAGCGACAGACTGGTAGACGACGCTACCGGCGCCGACGTCAGCCAGGCGTCTCCGCTCCCCGCCAGCCCCAGCGTCTCGAGGTCAAGCGCGGTATCCTCCCACTGAAGTTCCCGTTCCAGCGATGACGCCGACAGCACCGTCGACAGGCGCGGCACGACCACCACCAGGGTCTGGGTCGGCGTCTTGCGGGCGAAGGCAACGACGTGATCCGCGTGGGCACCGCTGGCCTGCAGCGGCAGGTACTCTCCTTCGCTGAAGAGGCTCGGGTGCTCCCGCCTCAGGTTCAAAAGGCGCTGCACGACGGCCTGCTTGACGGCACCGTCCCGCCAGTGCTTCCAGGCCGAGGCCGGCATCTCCGCGCCTTCCAGCGCCTCGCGGCGCGCGGCCATGTCCACCGGGCGGCGATTGTCTGGATCGACCAGCGACTGATCCCAGAATTCGGTGCCCTGATAGAGATCCGGTATGCCGGGGGAACACAGCCGCAGCACCGTCTGCGCCAGGCCGTTGATCGCCCCGGGCAGGTCCAGCAGCGCCGCCGTCTCGGCCAGTTCCCGCGTCAGATCGCCGCCGCTCAGCGCACAGCGCACGGCGTCTTCGCCCGCCTGTTCGTAGGTCTCTTCGGGTGCCAGCCAGTGGCTGTCGAGCTTGGCCTCTCGCATCGCCTTCTGCTGCCAGGCGACGATACGGTCAGCGAAGTCGGTCAGTGCCTGGCGGTCCGGGGAGGCGAACTCGGCGTCCGGCTCCAGCTTCAGCTCCAGGGGCCAGGCCGCCAGCACCAACTGGAGCATCATCAGGCGATCCCCGCCGCTGGGCGTTTCGCGACTATCGTAGAGGCGTTGATCGCGCGCCCATGCCTGCATTCTGGGCACCACTATATCGGCCAGTTCGCTGAGCGCCGCCAGCCGGGCACGGACATCTTCACCGCGCTTGTGATCGTGCGTCGCGGTGGTCAGCATGCCGCGGGGGAATCTTTCCAGACGCTCCCGATTCGCCTCGTGCAAGCGTTGCGGTGCATAGGCAAAGTGCGCCCCTTCGCAGCCGACATCGTTGCGGGACAGCAGCACCGCCGAGCGATAACCCGCGGTGTCCTCGACCGCCTTCGCCGCCAGCGGCGATGTCAGCTGCTGAAACCGCGTCAGCGCCGTCAGACGCCACTGCCGTTCGGGCTCGTCGAAATCGTTGGGCGCCTTGCCGCCGAACCAGTCGTCGAGCAGCGGCAACCAGGCCGCATCGGCTGCCGACAGCTGCGATCGGGCCATCTGCATGGCATGGTCGAAGTCTTCGGCGTCGGCATCGGGCCGACCATCCTGATCGGCGTAGCTGCGATAGACGGGATAGCCGACCGCAAGCGCTCCCAGCACACGGCGGATCGCCGGCGACGTGAACTCCCGTGTCTCGGGTCTGAGCCGGGCCAGAGCGTCGACCGTCCGAATGCATCTTTCGAACTCGGCGGTCAGGGCGCCGTCGAGCATTTCCCGACGAGCTGTCTGCACCTCGGCAGCGAAATCGTCCGTACGTCCGCTGACCTCTCGCCACAGGCGAGTCAGCGGCTCGCGTCCTGCCGGATCGTGCTGGATGCCGGAAACCAGATCGAGAAATTCGTACCCCGTGGTGCCATCCACGTCCCAATCCGTATGCAGACGCTCGTCGTGACCCAGGATCTTTTCTACATAGATGGGGCGTCGATCCTCGTAGCGTTCGCCATTGAGGGCGCGACGGCGTCCAGCGATCGCTTCGAGACGCGCGCGCAGGCGCAGTGCGTAACCGCGGGGATCGGCCAGGCCATCGATATGATCGATGCGCAAACCATCGATCCACCCGCGTTCGACCAGCGAGAGCATGTAGGCATGAGACAGATCGAAAACGCTCTCGTCCTCGACCCGCACGCCGACCAGTTCGGTGATATCGAAGAATCGACGCCAGTTGAGCGCGTCGTTGGCGGTGCGCCAATAGGCCAGCCGATAGGCCTGACGCTCCAGCAGCGCGTGCAGTCGCGCCCTGCCCTCCTCGGTTTCGGGGTCATGACGGGCGAGGGTGGCCGCGATGAGCGGATCGTCCGCTCCGCGCTCTGGGTGGCTGGTTTCCGGTGACCGGAATCGTTCGGGTGTCGGGCCGTCTCGATCAGCATCGGCGTCGGCCGATGCCAATAGCGCAGCGGTATGGGCCGGGTCCAGCGGAAACCGGTGCTCATGGTAGGCGACGAAAAAGGCCGCTCTTTGCGCGTCCCATTCCAGCGTCAGCTCACCGTCTTCCAATACCTGCGTGTAACGGTCGCCGAGAAACGGCAACAACAGCTTGCCGTCGGCGCCGGACTGTTCCCAGTCGATGTCGAAGAATCGGGCGTACTCACTGGTACGGCCATGCGCCAGCACGTCCTGCCACCAGGGATTTTCGGAGCCCACCGCCAGATGATTGGGCACGATGTCGGCCAGGATGCCCATGTCCGCCGCGTGCAGCGCTTCGACCAGCCGGCCCAGCCCGGCCTCGCCACCCAGCTCCGAGTCCACTCGGGTCGGGTCGACACCGTCATACCCGTGGGCCGATTCGGCTCGCGAGGCAAGAAAGGGTGACAGATAAAAGTGGCTGATGCCCAGCGCCGCGTAGTAGTCGACCTGTCGGCGGGCATCGTCGAAAGTGAAGTCGGCATGCAGCTGCAACCTGACAGTGGCGCGAAGCGGTCTCATGTTCGGCGCTCCCGGCGTATGCCATCGATGCGTGACAGGCGTTGCTGCACCGCCGGCTCGTTCAACGCCTGGGGGGCGGGTGCCGGTAACCGGCGTCGCCAGTTGGGATGCTCATCGAAGGTACCGGGCAGGTTGGCCTGCTCCTTCAATCCCAGCAGATCCTCCAGGGGAAACAGCGCCAGCGGCGTCGGCGTCTTTGCCACGTGCACTAGTACGGCATCGATGACATCTTCGACATCCACGCTGTCGCTGGCGATACCGTCATCGCCGGCGACCTCGTCGAGCTCGCAGACGCTGACCAGGCGGCGCCGATCCTGACGCCGCTGCTCGCTGAGCTCAGCCGGATCCTCGCCCGCTTTCAGCAGCCCCAGCCGGTCCCGCCAGTGCAGGTCGTTTTCCAGCCACCAGCCTGCTACCGTGGGCAGATCGTGGGTGCTGGTGGTAGCCATGGTGGTCTGGCGCCACGCCTCGGTCGGCAGGAACGCCTCGCCCTCTCGCTCGAACCACATCACGCTCATGCCCAGCACGCCCCGCGCCGCCAGCCGATCCCGCAGCCCCGCTTCGACGGTCCCCAGATCCTCGCCGATGACGATGGCCCGATGCCGCCAGGACTCCAGCGAGACCAGTCGCAGAAGATCGTCCAGCGGGTAGCGTAGATAGGCTCCCTGCTGGGCCGTTTCTCCTTCCGGGACCAGCCATAGCCGCGAAAGCCCCAGGATATGGTCGATCCGCAAACCACCGGCATGCGCCAGACTGGCTCGCAGCATGGACAGGAATCCTCGATAGCCGGAATCGACCAGCCCTTGTGGCGAGAACGCTGCCACGCCCCAGCTCTGGCCGTGGGCATTGAAGTCGTCCGGCGGCGAGCCCACGCTGAGTCCTGAAAGCAGTTCCTCCGGATCACTCCAGGCCTGGCTGCCAGTAGGATCGGCGCCCACGGCCAGATCGGCGATCAGGCCCACCGCCATGCCAGCCTGACGCGCGTTGTTCTGCACGCGATCGAGACCGGCCGCCACCAGCCACTGCAGGAAGACGGCAAACGTGATCGCTTCCCTGTGCTGTTCGGCGAACGCTTCCACCGCTGCCCCGCGGGGATCCCGCCACGCCTCGGGCCACTGCCGCCAATCGGCATGGTCGGCATGCGCCTGCAGCACTTCGAAACGACAGTGACGCTCGAGGCTGCCACCGCCATCGCGACGGAAGGCGACCAGTTGGGAACGCCAGGCGAGCGCGCTCTCGTCGCGCTGCACGTGCAAAAACAGCCGTTCCAGCATCGACAGCTTGAGGCGTGCGCTGGTCGGCCAGTCAATCAACTCGAGACTGGCCTGCTGCGCCATCGCCTCGCTGAACGGCGCCTGCGCCCGCGCCAGGGTTTCCGCATCGAAGACACACTCCGGCGAGGCGTGCCAGACGTTGTAGAACAGCCGGCTGGAGGGCGAATAGGGGCTGAACCGTTCGGGATGCGAGGCAAACAATGCATGCAGCGGACTGATGGCAACCGCATCGGCACCGGCGCGGGCCACCACGGCACAGAGGTCGTCCAGCGCCTGCAGGTCGCCGATACCGGCATCGCCCTCGCGCCGCAGCCCATAGAGCTGTACCGCCACGCCCCAGTAGCTCGGCTGGGCATGACGGCGCTCCCGGGCGATATCGTCTAGGGTAAAGCAGCGCGGCGGTGCCACTGCCAGAGTCCGGGTCACGCTGTCGTCGCCCCGCTCCGTCAGAAAACAGACGTGGTGATACCCCGTCTCCTGGATCGCGGGTAGGCAACCGTTATCGTCGAGATGACCGTCCATCGTCTCGCCGCTCTCGAGCCGGATGGCGAAGGCGCACCCGCCGCTGCCGACGACGGGCACCTGGGTGAGCTGGCCCTGATCGGCGATCAGCATCGGCGGCAGTTGCTCGAACGCGGAGGGCCATCGTCGCGCCTGCCAACGGGCCAGGCTGGCGGCGACCTCCTCGTCGTCGCCCGCCGGCCAGCCAAGGCGGGCCAGCATCGTGCGCTGGCGATCGTCGGACAGCGTCTGAGGCTGGTTGTCGCTACCGACCCATTCGCACAGCAAGCCGACCGACTCTGCCAGTTGGCGCAACTCGGTAGAGGGTTGATATCCATCCTGAACAGTCGTCATACGTCTGGCTCTCCCGGCACGTCACCCGAGGGCTGGAGCCAGACGGCACTGGTCCGCGCCGGCAGTCGACCCTCTGCGATATGCTCATCCACGCCATCTCGTGAGCAGACTAGCGGTGTCTCCTGCCAGACTACGGACACCGGTTGTGGCGAGAGATTGATGGCGATGGTCAGCGTATGTCCATTACCCAGCGACCAGCGACCCTCCACGGCCTTGTCACCGAGCACACGAGCGCCGATGGCGCAACTTCCCTTCAACCAGGGCACGAGGTGCTCGTGACGCAGCGCCAGCCACTGCCGAAAACGCGCCTGATGACGCCGATGTTCCGGCGCGCTGGCCTCATCGTCATCGAGCCGGGAAGCCTCGTACGTGGTCAGGGCATTGGGATCAGGGATGCGCTCGCGTTGCGCCGGGTCCTCGAAGGCGCTGAAATCGGCGAATTCACGGCGACGGCCTTCCCGTACCGCATCCGCCAGGGCGTCGCGATGATCGGTAAAGAACAGAAAGGGTTGCGTCGAGCCCCACTCGTCTCCCATGAACAGCAGTGGAATGGCGGGAGACATCAGCAGCATCAGCGTTGCCGCATCGAGCGCGTCCGGCTCGGCCAGCCGGGATAGACGCTCCCCCAGCGCACGGTTGCCGATCTGGTCGTGGTTCTGCAGAAAGTCGATGAACGCCGTCGGCGGCAGATGCCCGCTGGGCTCGCCGCGCGCCTCGCCCTTGCGTGAAGGCTGGCCCTGATAGATGAACCCTTCGCCCAGCGCGGTCGCCAGCTTTTCCGTGGTGTGCTCGGCGAAGTCGGCGTAGTAGCCCTCGCGTTCGCCGGTTAGCAGGACATGCATCGCGTTGTGCCAGTCGTCGGCCCATTGCGCATCGAACAGCGCCGGGTCCAGCAGACTAGCCTGGTTATGCTCGTTTTCCAGCATCAGGTGGCAGTGGCGAGTCGAACCGACCCGCTCGCGCAAGGTCTGTCCCAGCTCGACCAGGAAATCCCGCTCACTGATGGCATGAACGGCGTCGAACCGCAGCCCGTCGAAACGATACTCGAGCAGCCACATCAGGGCGTTATCGATGAAGAAGCGGCGCACTTGCGGACGACGGAAGTCGATGGCATCGCCCCAGGGCGTCTGCAGGTCATCGCGGAAGAACGCCTTGGCGTAGTGCGCCAGGAAATTGCCATCCGGGCCGAAGTGGTTGTAGACCACATCGAGGAAGATCATCAGCCCGTGCCCGTGGACATCGTCGATCAGTGCCTTGAGCGCCTCCGGCGTACCGTAGTAGGCCGCCACGGCGTAGGGCTGGACGCCGTCGTATCCCCAGTTGCGCTCCCCCGGGCATTCGGCGAGCGGCATCAGTTCGATGGCGGTCACACCCAGTTCCACCAGCGCGGGTAGCCGTCGGCGCAAGCCGTCGATTCCGCCGCAGGCGCCCAGGTGAACTTCGTAAATGACCGTCTCTTCCCATGGCCGGCCTGCCCATTCGTCATGGCGCCATGTGTAGCGATTCGAGTCGACCACGCAAGTTAGCCCCTCGACGCCACCGCGTAGCGCTTTCGAGGCGGGGTCGGGCACGGGCATGCCGTCATCGTCATCCTCGACGAAAACACGGTAGCGGTAGGCGGCCTGCGGCGGGCAGTCCAGCTCGAGTTCGAAATCCCCCTCCGCCATCGGGTTCATCGGCTGAGGCGCCATGCCTTCGCACTCCACATCCACCCGCTGCGCGCTGGGCGCCCACAGGCGAAAGCGAACACGCCCTTCGGCGGTCAGTGACGCGCCATAGAAAGGCGCCCAGGCCGCCTCATTCATGACATCGGATGGCGTGACAGTCATGCTCGATTCGCTGGAACCGGAAGACGCGCTCATGGGGTTTCCTCGATCCAGTTTTCGTGGCGCAGGAACAGCGCGGCCATCGGCGGTACCGTCACGGCCAACGACTGGGCGTGACCATGGCTGGGAATCGGCTCCGTCGTCGCGCCACGACTATTGCCCACATTGCTACCGCCGTAGAAGACGCTGTCGCTGTTGAAGATTTCCCGCCACCAGCCGGCGCTGGGGACACCCAACCGGTAGTGATAGTGGACGGAGGCCTGGAAGTTGCAGAGACAGATCATGCTGGCATGGCCGCTTTCGGTATGGCGGGCGAAAACGATCACGCAGTTATCTCTATCGTCGTCGACCAGCCATTCGAAACCGAGCTGATCGTCGTGGCGGATCTGCATCGCCGGCTCGTTGACGTAAAGCCGGTTGAGATCGGCCATCAGCCGGAGCACGCCCGCGTGTCGGCTTTCGAACAGCAGCGGCCAGTGCATGGCGGACTCCCGGGGCTCGGCCAGCACCTGGCCCAGCTCGACGCCCATCGCCACCTGCTTGTCGCCGGGTAGCGCCCACATTAACCCCAGGCTCGCTCGATACGCAGCAAAACGCTGCCAGTCGTCACCGTGAATGGATTGTCGCCACTGACCGAGCGCCGACGTCTCGTCCGGCATCTGCTCCAGCAGTCCCCGATCGGTTTCGTGTGGCGTCAACGCCTCGATCCAATCGGCATGCCAGCGGGAGCGCTCGGCGGGGTCGAGCGCCAGATAGTGAGCACTCGCTACCCGCCAGCGCGGCCGTCGATGCAACGTCAGCAATAGCTCGGTGGTCTCGCTCTGAAACAGGTGACAGCCGCTGGCGCGTGAGGCGTCGTCGGCTTCCTCGAAGCCGTCGATATGACAGCGCTGGCACCAGGCGAGAAAGCCGGATTCGGACGATGGCGAGGCCGTCGGATACCGAACCATGACACCTACGCCGGCGACATGGCATGTCTCGACGAACTGGCAGACCACGGTATCGGGCTGGCCGATGAGCGCCTCGTCGAGCACGACATGGGTAAATCCCAGATCGGCGACATAGGGCACCAGCTCCTGTGCCAGATGGTTCCAGTTCAGGGGCGGCGGGAATCGGGAGACGTACCAATCCGCGGCATCGAGGCGATAGAGCGCCAGCGGCATATCGCCACCATGGCGCCCGACCCTGGCCCGCATCCAGTCGCCGTCATCCCAGGGCCATGCCGCCTGTCTTCCGCTATCGCCAGACGGATCCGAGGAGAAAGACGACGAGAGCGCCAGCGTCCAGGCCGCCTCAGTCGGATTCATGTTCAGAGGCTCGAGGCCCTGAGGCCACGAAGGCGGCGTGCGATTGTCGGCAACGATCATCATGGTCTTGTCACGACGTCTTCGGTTCGCACTATCGCCTCCGTCAACAGGTCGGCATAGAGTCGCCGATAGGGAATCACGGCCTGGCGCCAATGCAACCGCCCCGCCATTGCCGCCCGCCGCATGGCGTAGAACAGATCGGTGGCGCGGAACAGGTCGAACGCACGCAGCACGGTGGCGCGATAGGTTTCCAGGCTCATGTCGTCGAACAACAGCCCGTTGATGCCATCCTGGATCGTATCCGCCAGGCCGCCGGTCCGATGCGCGATCGGCAATGAGCCGAAGCGTTGGGCGTAAAGTTGGCTCAGGCCACAGGGCTCGAAACGAGACGGCATCAACAGGAAGTCGCTGCCCGCGTAGATCTGTCGCGCCTCGCCCTCGTCGAAGCCGATATTGACGCCGACCTGCCCAGGGTAGAGCGCGGCCATTTCGACCAGCGCCTGCTCGATGGCGTATTCGCCGCGACCGATCACCACCAGCTGTCCGCCGGCTCGCACGATGGCGTCGGCGACCTGAATGGTCAGATCGAGCCCTTTCTGCGCCACCAGGCGGGAAACCACCGCAAACAGCGGGCCACTGCTCGGATCCAGGCCGAACATCCGGCGCACGCGCTGCGTATTGGCACGTTTGCCATGCCAGTCGTTGATGCCGAAGTTGGGCGCCAGGTGAGGGTCCGTGCGCGGGTCCCAATGATCATCGATGCCGTTGAGCAGACCGCTGAGCCGCCCTTCCAGCGCACGCTTCTTGAGCAAGCCCTCCAGCCCGCAACCCAGGGGAGCCGTGGTGATTTCGTCGGCGTAATTGCTGCTGACCGTCGTGACATGGGAAGCGTAGGAAAGCCCCGCCTTCATGAAGGAGAGCTGGCCGTGAAACTCCACCCCATCGATATGAAACGCGGATGCCGGGATCCCGAGTGCCGGGAGACGCTCGGCGGGGAAGATGCCCTGATAGGCGAGGTTATGGATGGTATAGACCGAAGGAACGTAACGCTTTCCGAGCCAGCGGACATAACCGGCCGCCAGTCCGGTCGCCCAGTCGTTGAGATGGAGCAGTTCCACCTGCCAGTCGAGCAGGGTCGCGTCATTGACGATCTCGGCGGCCGCCATCGCCAGACGCGCAAAGCGGATATCGTTGTCGGGCCAGCCCACCCCCAGTTCGTCACCGTAGGCGTTACCATCCCGGTCGTAGAGCTCCGGACAGAGCACGACGTAGACGATCAGGCCATCCTCGCAGAGAAGACGCCCAATCTCGCAGGCAGGCAAGTCATGACTGGCGGGCAGACTGGCCACATGCACGATCGGCCGGCCGGCAGTCAGCACTTGCCGGTAGCCTGGCATCAGGATGCGTACGTCGTAATTGGGTTTCAGTGCACGAGGCAAGGCGGCGGAGACATCACCCAATCCGCCAGCCTTGATGAAATCGGCAATCTCGGTCGTCACGAACAGCACACGCCGACGCCGGGTCGGCGATGCGGGCATCGGTCGCGACAACACGCCTGCAGGCGACCTCGACGAGGCCTGACCGGTTATCGACGCGGACCAGCGGGATTTCCCCTCAGCTCTCGCAGCCGTCTGACTTTCCCTTCCATGAACTGCGGCCTGCGTCATGTTCAGCCTCCCTGAACATTCGGTTCACCAGTCAATATTAACCAGCTTCGACTCATCATCCTGCGCTCAGGCGTCAGGCACAGCCATAACCGACGTTAATCAAGGAGATCAACGGCGATCGCGGTTACCTGCCAATGTGCTGAGCGATGATTCGCGGGCACGACGGGATGGCGATCTTTCGGCGCAACCGACCTCGCCCCGGCACCGACCTCCAGCCCCGATTACAGATATATGCCACCGGCCGGAAAGCGTCAAAGCCTGTTTTGAGACGTCACCGCAGCCGATGAACGCCAGCCAACAAAAAAGGCAACCCCCAAGGGGGGTTGCCTTCGAAAGACCGAATTACTGGTCATTTTGACGCAGTCGATTACTGGCTTTCGCGCGCCTCCGGCTGACGGTCGTGACGCTGTTCACCTTTGCCAAATTTCGCCTGCAGCCCGTGCGTGACCTTCATGATCAACACATAGGTTGCCGGCACGAAAACCGTCGCCAACAGCGTGATGGAGATCATCCCGCCGACCACCGGCGTGCCGATCTGATTACGGCTTGCCGCACTGGCACCGGAAGCCAATGCCAGGGGCAGCGTACCGCCGATGAATGCCAGAGACGTCATCACGATGGGACGGAAGCGCTGGCGTGCCGCCACCTTGGCCGCATCGACCACCGACAGTCCCGCATGCTTGCGCTGCTGTTCGGCGAACTCGACGATCAGGATGGCGTTCTTCGCCGCCAGGCCGACCACCACCAGCAAGCCCACCTGCAAGTAGACACTGGTGCTCAAGCCAGCCAGGTAGACCGCCAGGATAGCGCCGACGAAGGCGAACGGCACGGCGGAAACCACCGCCAGCGGCAAGGTCCAGCTTTCGTACTGCGCAGCCAGAATCAGGAACATCATGATGACGCCGAACGACAGTGCCAGCGTCGCCGCCGTGCCCACATTGACCTGCTGGTAGGCTTCACCGCTCCAGCCCATCGAGTAGTTGACACCCAGGGTATCGGCAACCACTTCCTGCATCGCCGCCACGGCCTGACCCGAACTGTAGCCGGGCGCCGGACCACCTGAGAACTGCGCCGCCGGATAGGTGTTGTAGCGTTGCAGCACCGTCGGCGCCTTGCCTCGCGTCAACGTGACCAGCTCGGAGAGCGGAACGCGCTGCCCGTCACCGCCGCGTACATAGACCTTGCTCAGATCTTCGGGATTACGACGAAAATCGTCTTCGGACTGGAGATAGACCTGGAAGTTGCGGCTCGAGCGAGTGAAGTAGTTGACGAAAGAACTACCGAACGTGCTCGCCATGGTCGTATTCAGGTCGCTGATATCCACGCCGAGACTACGCGCCTTCTCGATATCCACTTTGGCCCGGTAGACCGGCACATTGACATCGAGCGACGAGAACACCCCGGAGAGCTCCGGCCGCTCCGCCGCGGCCTGCATCACCTTGCCGGCGGCATCCGCGAGCTGCTGCGACGTGTCGCCGCCGAAAGCCTGCAGGTAACCGGTGAAGCCACCGGTGGGAGACAGGCCCTGTATCGGCGGCAGGTTGAAGGCAACCGTCTGCCCGCCCTGGATCTGACCACCGATCTGCATGATCTTCTGCGTCAGCTGATCCACCGTGATATCGCGATCTTCCCATGGTTTCATGGTGACGAAGACCGTGCCCTTGGAGGTATTGGGCGAGCTAGACAGGATGTCGAAACCGGGTATCCCGACCACGTAATTGATCCCCGGGACGGCATCTCGAAGCCGCTGACTCAACTCCTGCACATAGGCGTCGGTCCGTGCCACCGAGGATCCTGCCGGCAGGCTGACGGAGGCCAGAGCCACCCCCTGGTCTTCGGAAGGCAGGAGCGCCGCCGGCAACTGGGCGAAGATCATCCAGGAGAAGACCCCGGCGGCAACCAACCCGACCAGCACCAGCCACAGCTGATGAATGATGAAGTTGGTGATCGCCATGAACAGGTCGGTAATCTTGTCGAAGAGCTTGTTGAACCAGTCGAACGGCTTGCGAATGACACGCACGAATCCGGACTGCTTCATGCGATCCTGATGCTTCAGGAAGATCGCACTGATCGCCGGCGTGAACGACAGCGCCACGATCGCCGAGATGGCCACCGAGATCGCGATGGTGATCGCGAACTGCTGGTACATCTGCCCCGTCAGGCCGCTCATGAAGCCGACCGGCACAAACACCGCCGACATGATGAAGGCGGTGGCGATGACCGCGCCAGACACTTCCTTCATCGCCTCGAGACTGGCGCTGAATGGCGTCGCCTCCTCGTCTTCCTCCATGATGCGCTCGACGTTCTCTATGACCACGATCGCGTCGTCCACGACGATACCGATCGCCAGGATCATGCCGAAAAGCGAAAGCAGGTTGATCGAGAAATCGAGCAGGTACATGCCGGCAAAGGTACCTACTACCGAGATCGGCACTACCGACATCGCCACCAGCGTCGAGCGCCAGCTCTGCAGGAACACGAACACGATCACCGCGACGAGCAGCAGCGCCTCGATGAAGGTTTGTTCCACCGATTCGATGGAAGCATCGATGAACAGCGTGGTGTCATAGGGAATCTCGTAACTCAGGCCCGGCGGGAAGCGGGTCTTGAGATCCGCCATCGACGCCTTCACCTCGGCCGCCACGTCGAGCGCGTTGGCGCCTGGCTGCAGATAGATGGCGATCGGCGCGATCGGGCTGTTGTTGACGTACCCCTGAATGCCGTAGCTGTTCTTGCCCAGTTCGATCCGCGCGACATCGCTCAAGCGCAACGAGGAGCCGTCCGGGTTGGTGCGCAGCACGATATCCCGGAACTGATCGACGTTCTCGTAACGACCCTCGGTCGTGATGGTGTAGGTGTAGGGCGTGGGGTTGCTCTGTGGTTCGGCACCCAGCTTGCCTGCGGCAACTACCGAGTTCTGGGCCTGAATCGCCGACGATACCTCTGCCGGTGTCAGGTCGTACTGCGCCAGCTTGTCCGGGTTGAGCCAGACGCGCATGGCGAATTCCTGGCTGCCCAGCACTTCCGCCTGCCCGACACCCGGCAATTGCTTGAGCGTATCGGTGATGTTGATGTTGGCGTAGTTGGTCAGGTAGAGCGAATCGTAGGCATCGCTGCCCCCTTCCGCAGTCACCGCGACGAACAGCAGCACGCTCGACGAGCGTTGCTCGACCGTGACCCCCTGGGACTGCACTTCGCTCGGCAACTGGGACAGCGCCTGTTGCACGCGGTTGTTGACGTTGATCTGTGCCGTCTGAGGATCGGTGCCGATGTTGAAATAGACGCTCATCGACATCTGACCGCTATCGGAACTGCTCGAGGTCAGATAGATCATGTCCTTGGTGCCGTTGATCTCCTGCGCCAGCACGGCGGCGACCGTATCGGAAACCGTCTGCGCACTGGCTCCCGGATAGGTCGCGGAAACGCTGATCGTCGGCGGCACGACCGAAGGATACTGCTCGATGGGCAGCGTACGCATCGCCATCAAGCCGATCAGTGTAATGATGACCGAGACGACGGTCGCGAATATAGGCCGCCTGATGAAAACGCTGGAAAAATTCATCAGTTGGCTCCGTTCTGTCCGCCGTTCGCCTTTTGCGCATCACGCTGGGCGCCCGCGACGCCTTCGCCACCTTGTGCGTCGGGCTCCTGGGAGGGGTTTTCACCAGCGTTGTTCTGCGGCTTGGGCACCTTGCCAGTGAACGGCTGCGCATCGATCTGATCGCCGGGGGAAATACTGCCGATTCCCGACACGACGACTCGGTCTCCGGGGTTCAGCCCCTCGGTGATGATCTGCCAGTCACCGGCGATCTCGCCCAGCGACACGAATCGCGTCTCGGTCTTGCCTTCGTCATCGAGCACGAAAACCTGCGGCCCCTTGAGCCCTTCGGTCACGGCGATCGACGGCACGGCATAGACGTCGTAACGCATCACGTTAGGCAGCGTCACGCGCACGAACTGGCCCGGCAGGAAGAGCTGATCCTCATTCTGAAATACGGCTTCGGCCTGTACCGTGCTGGTGGATTCATCCACTCGCGAACCCAGAAAGTCCAGTTTGCCCCGGAGCTGGAGCGCATCGCGGGAAGCGCTTTCTGTACCGGGCGCGGTCAGAATCGCGGTATCCGCCACGCCTTCGTCTTCCTTCTGACGCTGCTGGCGCAGCGAGAAGGCGTCATCGGCTGGCAGCGAGAAGCGCACCTCGATCGGATTCAGCGGCGTGATGGTCGCCAGCTCCTGGGGCGGTTGTACCAGATTGCCGACGTTGACCTCGCTGTGACTGATCATGCCGCTGACCGGCGCATTGACCTCGGTATAGCTGAGATCGATCTGGGCGCTGTCCAGCGCTGCCTGAGCCTGAGCCTGGGCCGCCTGAGCCGTGCGCAGATCGGCCTGGGCCTGATCACGCTGCTGCTGGCTTATGGAGTTCTGGTTGTACAGGCGCTGATAGCGTTCGGCATCACGCTGGGCACGATAGACTTCCGCCTTGGCGCTCTGCACGTCCGCCTGGCGCTGCTTGACGGTCGCTTCATAAGGCGCCTGCTCGATGGTGAAGAGCTTGTCGCCCTTCTCGACCATGCTGCCCTCGCGGTAATGACGCGCTTCGAGAATGCCCTCGACACGCCCCATCACGGTCACTTCGCGATCGCTGCGGACTTGGCCGGGATAGGTTTTGGAGAGCGCGACATCATGCGCCTCGACTTCCATCACTTCGGCCTTGGTAGGTGGCTTTTGTTGTTGCCCTCCGCCTTGTTGAGCACTTTGCTGATCGTCCCCGCCACAGCCGGCCAGTGCCAATGACAGCAACAACGCCCCACCGAAGCCGAGGGTGTAATTCATGAGATTAGGGCGCATGAGACTCCGTCCTGGAAGAATGGTACCTAAGTTGATCTCGCGAGCTTACAGGCATACATACATGAATGTAAACTTGCGGGGAAATTGGTATGCTTTGCCAACGGCAGCTTGAACCACATCATAAGAAATGCCGGCCCAACGTCTCGCACTCCACTCATCTGTCGACGACAACATCATGCCCAAACGTACCAAAGCCGAAGCCGAGGCTACCCGCGAAGCGCTGCTGGACGCGGCTGAAGTCATCTTCCTCGAGCGCGGTGTATCGCGCACTTCGCTCGAGCAGATCGCGCGCCAGGCTGGGATGACACGAGGCGCCGTTTACTGGCATTTCAAGAACAAGTCCGACCTGTTCCACGCCATGCTGGACCGCGTCAAGATGCCACTGCGACAGTTGCTGGATGATGTCGAGGATCCCGACCAGCCCAACGCGCCGCTGGAAAGCCTGCGCCTGGCCACGCTTCACGCTCTCGGGCGGCTGCAGGGACCGCGCTCGCGTCGCGTCCATACCATCCTGCTGCACTGCAGCGAATCGGCCAGCGATGTCGATATTCTCGCGCTGCAGGATCAACTGGCGTGCGACTGCTATGAAACGATGGTCGAACGCTTCGAAGAAGCGCGTGATACCGGAACCCTGATCGATAACGTCGAACCGGAAATTGCCTCTCGCATGCTGATGTCGATGATTCTGGGCCTCCTGCATGACTGGCTGCGTGATCCTGAGCGCTATGATATCGGCGATGTCGGCCCGCGCATGATCAACACCTTTTTCGAGCGCATCACCCCGACGCCGGCCAAGCCGCTCGACTGAATCGGACCGTCACTCGACCAGCACGCGATCCACCGCTCGCGCAACGCCACCGAGATAGCCCCGGCCAAACAGATAGAGGTGATTGAGCAGCGGATAGAGCTGGAACAGTGCCTCGCGCCGTTCCCAATCCGCGGGGCGCCCTCCATTCCAGTAGGCCTCGAAGAAGGCGTCGCCCGGCCCGCCGAACAGCGTCAGCATGGCGATATCCACTTCAGGGTAGTGTCGATAGACCGCCGGATCGATGATTGCCGGCCCCCTGGGCGTGAAGAGCACGTTGCCCGACCATAGATCGCCGTGCACCAGGCAGGGCGGCGTATCGGGCAGCCAGCTTTCGAGCGACTCGGCAACGCGCTCGATACGCTCGGCGAGACCGGCGTCCAGCAACCCCTGGTCGCGACACAGTTTCATCAGCGGCAGCAAGCGCCGCTCGCGCTGGAAGACACGGCCGTCCGCCAGCGGCGCATTGGGCTGAGGTGTCGAGCCGCAGGCATTGTCCCGCGGCCAGCCGTGCTCGGCCTGCGAATCTCGAGAATCACGGTGCATCTGGCGCAGCCCTTCGCCCAGCGCTGAGCCGTCACGTTGCCCCGTGGCATCCAGGGCTTCCATCACCAGCAGGTCGTCATCCTCGGCAACGACCGCCGGCACGACGAGCAGACGACAGACGCTGGCCAACGCCCGCAGCCCATCGGCCTCTCTGGCGACGCGCTCTACCGAATCCTGCTTGACGATGCAGGGTCTCGCACCCTCGACTCGCCACAGCCCGGCGCCGCTGTCACCACCGGAAAGCGGCGTAATGCCGGCGTCGAGTTCCAGCCCGGTGTCGGCCGGCAGCTCAAGCGCCGCGAGCCGGGGTTTCAGTCTCTGCAATGGTGTCTGCGTCATCGCGCATCTCCTCGCGATCGTCGGTGTCGGTGTCCTCTTCGCGTCTGCCGGTTCGCCCCCGGTTGAGCTCCTGCTGGAACAGGGATTGCAGCTCGGCCATGGCCGCCTTTTCGGTCGCCATCAATTGCTCGGTATCGTTGCGATGCGCATAGGTATCCTTGAGCAACTGGTTGTCGAAATCGCGGAAGGTGCGCACCGCATTGATGGCATTGGCGCTGGGATAACCCAACCCCTTGAGGACTTCGACGCTCATCTCCATGCTCGAGGCGAACGTTTCGCGAACCACGCCATCGACGCCGATCTCCATCAGTTGCCAGGCGTGATGGCGATTGCGCGCCCGCGCATAGACGGCGAGATCTGGAAAGTGTGTCTTTGCCAGCCTCGCAATGGTCAGCGCAGTGTTCTCGCCATCGACCGCAATGACGAGCAGGCGCGCCTTGTCGATACCCGCCGCGCGCAGCAGGTCGAGCCGGGTCGCGTCGGCGTAAAAGATGCGGGAACCGAAGCGGCGAATGAACTCGACCTGGGTGATGTTGGGGTCCAGCGCCGTGAAATTGATCCCCTGCATCTTCAGCATACGCCCGACCATCTGCCCGAAGCGGCCTAGGCCGGCGATGATCACCGGGGGTGTGTCGTCGCCGAAGTCGGTATCGAACGGCCGGCTCTCCTTGAGACGATCGCCCGCCTTCTCTCCCAGTTGATACAAAAACGGCGTGGCCGCCATGCTCAGCGTGACCGCCGCGATACACAGGCTGGCGATGCGCTGATCGATGACGCCAGCGGCCACCGCCGCCGTCAGCAGCACGAAGTCGAACTCGCCGCCCTGGGAAATGATCGTCGCCAGCCGGGGGATTTCCGGGCGAGGCAATCGCGCCAACAGGCCGACGATCACCAGTACCACGGACTTGGCCAGCGTCATCGCAACGGCCAGCCCCAGCACCAGCCAGACGTTGTCCAGCACGAGACCGAGATTGACCGACATGCCGACGGCAATGAAGAAGAGCCCTAGCAGCAGCCCCTTGAACGGCTCGATATTGGCTTCCAGTTCATGCCGATACGGGGTGTCCGCCAGCATCACACCGCCCAGGAAGGCACCCAGTGCCATCGACAGCCCCGCCCACTCCATGACCAGTGCCATCGCCAGCACCAGAAACAGTGCCGCGGCGGTGAATATCTCGTGCACGTCGCTACGTGCGATCAGCGCCAGCACGCGAGGGAATACCAGGCGACCGAAGACGATGGCAGCGATCACCACGCCAATGCTGCGGGCGATGAGCCAACCGTCGCCGGGCGCGGCGTCGGCACGCCCAGCCAGAAACGGCAGCAGCGCCAGCAGCGGTATCACCGCCAGATCCTGAAACAGCAGAATGGAGAACGCGCTCTGACCGTGCGGCGTCGCCAGTTGACGGCGTTCGTTGAGAACCTGCAGCGCAAAGGCGGTCGACGACAGCGCCAGCGTGAGGCCGAGGAAGATGGCGATACTCGGCGGCAGGTCCAGCAGGAGCCCGACCGGCATCAGCAGCGCTGCGCAGCCCGCCATCTGCAGCGTCCCCAGACCCAGCAGACGCTTGCGCATCCCCCACAGGCGACGCGGCTCCAGCTCCAGGCCGATGATGAACAACAGCATGACCACGCCGAACTCGGAGAAATGCAGCACCGATTCCGGCTCGGAGATGAAGCCGCTGATCGACGGGCCCGCGAGCAGGCCGATGCAGAGGTAGCCCAGGATCGACCCCAGCCCCAGACGCTGAAACAGGGGAACCGCAAGGATGGCTGCGCCCAGCAGCACAGCCGCTTCAGTGAGAAAGCCCATCGAATATCTGTCCTCGTCGCGGCAAGATCCGCCGCCCAATTTAACCTGGGTTCAGCATATCACTCACCTCGGCACGACAGCAGCACGCGCCTGACGTCTGCACGCTCAAGGCAGCGGATCCTTGAACGGCAGGCGAGATCGGCACTGCTCGAAATAGGCATGAACGTAGGCTCGCTCCTCGCGGCAGAAATCCTCGACGGCATCTCTAAACCCCGGATGATCGAGATAGTGCAGCGAGCGGCTGATGACCGGCGCGAAACCTCGGGTCAGCTTGTGCTCCCCTTGCGTCCCCGGATCGAAACGGGACAAGCCCTGTGCCAGGCAGTGCTCGATCCCCTGGTAGTAGCAAGTCTCGAAATGCAGAAAGTCGGCCTCGACCTCGCTGCCCCAGTAGCGGCCGTAGAGCGTGTCGCTTCCCTGCAGGCAGAGCGCGGCTGCCACGGCCCGTCCCTCCACACTGGCGCGGACCAGCAGCAGCGTATCGCCCAGGTCGTCGCGCAACCGGGTAAAGAACTCGAGCGACAGATAGGGACGCTGGCCCCGTTCCAGGTATGTCATGCAGTAGCAGCGATAGAACTGTGTCAGCGCCTCGTCGTCGATCCGCGCTCCCGTCAGCCGCTCGAACATGAAGCCCTGCTCCGCCAGCTTGCGACGCTCCCGACGGATCTCCTTGCGTTTGCGCGAGCTCATCCGCGCCAGAAAGCCGTCGAAACTGCCGAATCCATCGTCGCGCCAGGCAAACTGCACGGCCTGGCGCTCCATCAACGGCGCTTCGAACGCCGCCTGCCAGTCGTCCACCTCGCCGCTGTCGGCAAACAGTAGATGCCAGCTCTGCAGGCCGGTATCGCGGATCACCGGCGCCAGCGCCGCGATAACCGCCCGCCGATCCACGTCGCCCACCACGGCCAGCCGCGGCCCCGAGGCCGGCGTGAACGGAATCGCCGACAGCGACTTGGGATAGTAATCGCCGCCAGCGCGCTCCCAGGCATCCGCCCAGGACCAGTCGAATACGTACTCGCCTCGCGAGTGGTATTTGGCGTAGCGCGGCAAGACCGCCACCGTCCGGTCGTCGTCGAAGACCATCAAGTGATCCGGCTCCCAGCCGGTATCCGTATCGGCACAGCCGCAGGCTTCCAGCGCCACCAGGAACTCGTGGCGCAGAAACGGATAACGATCGCCGACCACATGATTCCAGAGCGACGCACGGGTAGCCGCGAGGCTACCGATATTCTCGACCCGCAATGCCATCCGATCTCCCCCGTTGCTTTTCCGGTCTTTCGTCGCTCGTCGCTCGTCGCTCGTCGCTCGTCGCTCGTCGCTCGTCGCTCGTCGCTCAGTCTATGTTGAAAACTTCGAGAGCCGCGGGCAAGCGTGCGATACTCTGGCAACAGCCAAGACAGAGAGCCACCCCAACCCGATGACACCCACCCCGACGCCTCCCAGCCCGTCAACGCCACCGCCCACCAATATCATGGCGCTGGCAGCTTTCGCGCTTAGCGTGCTGGGCACTCTGGTGCCGCCAGCGGCGTTGGGCGGCGTGGTCTGCGGCCATCTGGCTCGGCGCCAGATTCGCCAGAGGCAGGAATCCGGCGATAGCTGGGCGCTCGCCGGTTTGATACTGGGCTATCTGTTGATTCTGCTTTCGCTGGCCGGTCTTTTGCTGTTCGGCGGTTTCGTCGCGACAATGTTCGGTATCATGGCTTTCATGTAGCCGAATCTCATTGAGGAAACGCTCGCTGGCGCCAACGGCCGCGGATTGTGTTCACGCTGATGACGAGTTTTCATGCTGACTTCGCTTATCGATAACGATTTCTACAAGATCACGATGCAGAACGCCGTGATCAAGCGCTTCCCCTATGCACAGGCCCGCTACGCTTTCATCAATCGCGGCGAGCATGCGTTTCCCGAAGGATTCGGTGACGCCCTGCGACGCGAAGTCGATGCCATGGCCAGCCTCGTGCTCACCGACGCGGAAAAGCGCTATCTCGAGGTTACCTGTCCCTATCTCGATCCGACCTACCTGGACTTTCTGGCCGGCTTTCGCTTCAACCCCGCCGAAGTCATCATCGAGCAGACCGGCAGCGAACTCTCGGTCGCTATCGAGGGGCTGTGGTATCGCACCATCCTGTGGGAAGTCCCGCTGATGGCGCTGATCAGCGAGCTCTGGTATCGCCTGCGAGGTGTCAAGCGCGACGACGATGAAACGGTCGAGGCACGCACCCGAGCCAAGATCGAACAGTATCAGCGGCTGGGCCTGAAAATTGCCGAATTCGGCACCCGGCGGCGGTTTTCCTTCGACGTTCACGACCGGGTGGTCGGCGCGCTTCGCCATCATGGCGGCGAAGCCTTCAGCGGCAGCAGTAACGTCTTGCTGGCCATGCGCCACGGCGTCAAGCCCATCGGCACCCACGCCCACGAATGGTTCATGTTTCACGGCGCCCGTTTCGGTTTCAAGATGGCCAACAGCCTGGCGCTGGAGCACTGGGTCGATGTCTATCGCGGCGACCTTGGCATCGCCCTGACCGACACGTTCACTTCCCGCGCCTTCTTCGAGAGCTTCGACAAGAAGTTCGCCAAGCTCTTCGATGGAGTCAGACACGACAGCGCGGACCCCATCGACTTCGCGGCCTCGACCATCGCGCATTACGAGAAACTGGGGATCGACCCGCGCAGCAAGACGATCATCTTCTCCGACGCGCTGACACCCGAGAAGGTCGAGCGGATCCAGTCGTTCTGCCAAGGCCGCGTCGGCATGGCGTTCGGCATCGGCACCAACTTCACCAATGACGTGGGCGTCGAGCCGATGAACATGGTGATCAAGATGGTCGAGGCGAGACCGGAAGGCCAGCACTGGCTGCCCGTGGTCAAGCTTTCCGACGTGCCCGACAAGCACACCGGTGACCCGGAAATGATTGCCCTCGCCAAGCGCGTGCTCGCCCTCAGTCGCCCCAACGAATAGATTGCAGCTCGCCAACGAAAAAGCCACGAACGCGGTCGTTCGTGGCTTTCTGCTGTCTGGCTCGTAGCTCGTAGCTCGTAGCTCGTAGCTCGTAGCTCGTAGCTCGTAGCTCGTAGCTCGTAGCTCGTAGCTCGTAGCTCGTAGCTCGTATTCAGTCTACTGATTCAGCGCCTTGTCCAGCGTCAGCAACGCAGCCTGCCAGGAGGCAGCATCCGCCGCCGCGTCGTAGCCGAGCGGAAGTTCGTTCTCCGCGGCCAGCCTGTCGGCATCCGGATTGGTGAAAGCGTGCTTGGCACCGGGATACTGCACCACGCGAACGTCCGCGCCATCTTCCGTCAATGCCGTCGCCATGCTGTCGAGCGCCTCGGGGTCGACCAGCGAATCGTCCTGGCCGTTGTAGATGCGCACCAGGCCGTCGAACGGCTGCGGGTTGGTGACGACCTGAGTCGGACTGCCATGGAAGCTGATCGCCGCTTCCAACGGCATGCCCGCCAATGCCATGTTCATCACCACGCCACCACCGAAGCAGTAGCCGATCGCCGCCATGCGATCCTCGCGCACCGCAGGATGTTCACGCAGCGCTGCCATCGCCGCTTCCAATCGTGCTCTGGCGGCGGGCCAGTCCTGCATGACCTGACTGGAAAACGCCTTGGCATCCTCCGGGTGCTGGGCCACCTTGCCGCCGCCATACATGTCTACCGCCAGTGCCACGAAGCCCAGTGCCGCCAGCTGATCGGCCTTGTGCTTGATGTAGTCGTTGAGCCCCCACCATTCATGGACCAGCAGTACGCCGGGACGAGGCTCGTCATCGCTGGCGTTGTAGGCAAGATAGCCCTGGTAGGTCTGGCCGCCCGTGGCATATTCGAAAGTCTCGCCCTGGACGCGTGGACCTTCGACCTCGTCGGCCCACGCCGGCAGACACATCAGGCTGAGCAGCAAGGCCAGCAGTAATCGTCCCATCATCGTTCTCCTTCTTTGACTGGCTTGGCGCAGGTTCGGCTGGCTCGACGTCGACTCGCACAGCGGCTCATGGCGCCTGCTGAACGCGATCCCGCCCGCGCTGCTTGGCATTCTGCATTCCCGCCTCGGCACGCGCCAGCATGGCTTCCGCGGTCTCGTCACTGCGCCGTTCGGCGACCCCAAGACTAACCGAGAACGACAGCCAATGACCATGAAACTCCACCCGGGTCGAAGCTAGACGCCCGCGCAGTTTATCGGCGATGGTGGCCGTTTCCTGCAGCGATTTGCCGCTCATCAGCAACGCGAAGGAATCGTCGCCCAATCGGCCGAAGCTGAACCGCTCTCTCAACGTCGCCCGGCACATTTCGCCGATGCAACTGAGCACGAGATCGCCGCCCTCGCGCCCCCAATCGCGGTTGATATCGCTGAAATGGTCGACATCGAACACGATCAGCGTAAACCTAGCGCCGGTGTCTCCACTTGCGAACGCATGCCGCATCAGGCCCATGAAAGGCTCTCGATTGAGCGCCGAGGTCAATTCGTCGGTGGCGGTGTACGCATTCCACTGCAGCGACTGGTGGCGGCGTTGGGTGATATCCCTCGCGATGGCAACCCAGCCCGGCATGACCGGGGGCTCCAGCGTCTGCCCCAACGGCAGCGGATAAGGCGAAAAGTGGATCTCGAACCAGCGGTACACCCCATCCCGGTGTCTCAGACGCAGCTCCACCATGGGAGAACTCGCCTCGGCGGCTCCTTCGATCAGCAGGCGCCGAACCCGGGAGCCATCCTCGGGCGCCATCAGGCCGAAGAGAGACGTCGACAGCAGCGACGCTGCGCTGACACCGAGCGCGCCTTGGGTGTTACCCGCCGCGTAATGGCACTCCATATCCTCATCGAGCGCCAAGATCACATCGCCGCTGTGATCGAGCAGGGACTGCTGGGACAAGCCGGCTTCATCCGCGGGGGCGGCAGGATTCGCGGGAACGGCAGGCGGGCGCGGCTGCAGGAAGCCGACAAGTGCCACGACCTCGCCGTCCGCGTCACGCTGGATGCTGATACTGTCCTCGACTTGACACTCGGAGCCATCTCGCCTTTCGATGACGTAGGACAGCCGCGCCGTGAGCTCGCTCTCGGTCAGGGCCTGCTGCAATCGTTCGAGTAACGGCCTGCGCTCGGATTCGGGAATCTGCGCCAGCCACAGATCGGGCTGGGAAAGGTAGTCCGTGGCGGGACGATGGCCCAGCGCGTCGATGGAATCGGCGACGAAGCGCAGCTCACCCAGCCACCAGGCCGAGTCGGTGACATAGACCGTGCCCGGCAAGCATTGCAGCCACTGTCGGGCGTCCGCGCCCGAAACTTCATCGTCATGCACGAAGGCATCCCGTGAATCCATGCACTCCGGCCTCGTCTAGCCGCAGTGCTGTTTCCAAGCGGCTGGGTGGTAAAACGAGATCGTGTCAGCGAAAGCCGACACGACGCTGAGCGACCGCGGGCGAAGAGGACGCATCATCAGATGAGCTTCGCGCCTCATCGTCACCCCTGGCTCGATGATCGCGACTCTTCGATCGAGCATGGCAGCAGGCATCCGCCAGCTGGCGCAGCTCGTCGCGAGTCAGCTCGAAACGATGCATGCCCGCCTGCTCCTGCCAGATCACGAAAATTACTGGCACGGAACGCGATTGGTCGACACCCACGATCTTCCCGAGCCGCTTCTCTTCAGGGTCGCGAATGGTCTCGCCAATCAGGCGATGCGCGTTGATGATGTTGTCCTGCATGACGCCGCCAACCTCAATGCATGGTGGAAAGATAGGGCATGTTCGGACTTACACTAGAGGGTCAGCCTGACAAGTCCAAGCCCACCAACGCAATTGCCCAGCATACAGGGTTCTATCGACAACGGATTGGATGACTTGAACGCAAAACTGGCGCTACTTCGATGGTATGCGACTCGGTCGCCTGCCCCCTTCTAGCCGAGGGGGACACGTCGCGCGGGTGTCCGGAGGGAGAAAATACCAAAAAAGAGGGGCGACAGACGCTCTGCCACCCCTCGATCCTGCTTCGTTGTCGCCGACTATCGCTTGCGGGCCACCCTTGTCAGGCGTTCAGGCCAGCGAAAACGATATTCATCTCAGCTGGCGGCCTGCATGGCCAGCGCCGTATCCAGCATGCGGTTGGAGAAGCCCCACTCGTTGTCGTACCAGGCCATGACCTTGACCAGACGCCCGTTCACGCGCGTGTGGTTGGCATCGAAGGTGGAAGAGTTGGCGTCGTGGTTGAAGTCGATCGACACCAGCGGCTGAGAGTTCACTGCCAGTACCGGCGACTTGGCCGCTGCCTTCTCGACGATCTCGTTGATCTCTTCCTTGCTCGTCTCGCGACCGGCAGTGAAGACCAGGTCCACCAGCGACACGTTGATGACCGGCACCCGCACCGCGAGCCCGTCGAGCTTGCCGTTCAGTTCGGGCAGCACCAGCCCGACGGCTGCGGCGGCACCGGTCTTGGTCGGGATCATCGACTGCGTGGCACTGCGCGCGCGGTACGGATCCTTGTGGTAGACGTCGGACAGGTTCTGGTCATTGGTGTAGGCATGCACCGTGGTCATCAGGCCATTCTCGATACCCACGCTCTCCTGCAGCGCCTGGGCTACCGGCGCCAGGCAGTTGGTGGTGCAGGAAGCGTTGGAAACCACCCGATGCTCCGCCTTCAGTGTCCCTTCGTTGACGCCGAACACGATCGTCGCGTCGGCATCGCCGCTGGGTGCGGAAATCAGCACACGCTCCGCGCCGGCATCGATGTGCTTGGCTGCGGCCTCGCGCTTGGTGAACAGCCCGGTGCACTCCATCACCAGGTCGACGTTCAGCGATTTCCAGGGCAGCTGCGACGGATCGCGCTCCGAGAGGATGCGAATGCTATCTCCGTCTACGCTCAGGGTATCGCTGTCGTGAGTGACGTCGAAGCCGAAACGTCCATGCACGCTGTCATGACGCAGCAGGTGCGCGTTGAGCGCCGGATCGCCCAGGTCGTTGATGGCGACGACTTCGATCCGGTCGCGATAACCGTTTTCGTACATGGCACGAAGTACGTTACGGCCGATGCGACCGAATCCGTTGATGGCGACACGCAATGTCATGGTGCTCTCCTCCTGATGACGTAACTCGAACGTTTGGGGAATGTGGCACGGTCGCGCCTGATCACGCATTCGTGAATGGCGCGGATCGAACGACAGCGCTCGATCACCGCGAAACTGCCAATAGTCTAGAACACCAGTCTAGAACATCGACGAATGAAAAAATATTACTCCGAAAGACTAATACAAAAGGCCCATCCGCGAACAAATGCCATAATTTTTGGTAAGTTTACCAAACAACCATGACAGCTCGATGAGGCAACCCCATGACGCTCAACCCCACTGTCGACCGCGTGACCCGACGCATCGAGGCCCGATCGGCCGATCGCCGCCGCCTCTATGAAGAACGCATGGAGCAGCAGCATCGTCGCGGCGTCCACCGCGCCGAACTCTCCTGCGGCAACCTGGCCCATGGCTTCGCCGCCTGCAATGCCGGCGACAAGAACAGCCTGAAGCTGATGAACAGCGCCAACGTCGGCATCGTCTCTTCCTATAACGACATGCTGTCCGCTCATCAGCCGCTCGAGCACTTCCCCGACCTGATCAAGGAAGCCGCCCGCGGCATGGGCAGCACCGCGCAGTTCGCCGGCGGCGTGCCGGCCATGTGCGACGGTGTGACCCAGGGCCAGCCCGGCATGGAGCTGTCACTGTTCTCTCGCGACGTGATCGCCATGTCGACGGCCGTGGCGATGTCGCACAACATGTTCGATGGCGCACTGTATCTTGGCGTGTGTGACAAGATCGTGCCGGGTCTGTTCATCGGTGCCGCGCGCTTCGGCCACCTGCCGGCGGTGTTCGTTCCTGCCGGACCGATGCCGAGCGGGTTGCCCAACGCCGAGAAGTCCCGGATCCGCCAGCTCTATGCCGAAGGCAAGGTTGGCCGCGATGCGCTGCTGGAAGCCGAGTCGGACTCCTACCACAGCCCGGGCACCTGCACCTTCTACGGCACCGCCAACTCCAACCAGCTGATGCTCGAGATGATGGGCCTGCACATGCCGGGCACCTCGTTCGTCAATCCGAACACGCCGCTGCGCGACGCGATCACCCGATTCAGCACCGAGCAGGTGATCCGCTTGAGTGACCAGGGGGGCAGCTATCACCCGTTCTACAAGCAGATCGATGCCCATGCCATCGTCAACGCCATGATCGGGCTGCTCTCTTCCGGTGGATCGACCAACCATACGCTGCACCTGGTGGCGATGGCCGCCGCCGTCGGCCTGACCATCACCTGGGACGACTTCGCCGAGCTTTCGACAGTGATTCCCGGGCTGACCCGAATCTATCCCAACGGCCAGGCGGACGTGAACCACTTCCACGCCGCCGGCGGCGTCAGCTTCCTGGTGCGCGAGCTGCTTTCCGCGGGCCTGATGCATGCCGATGTACGCACCGCTTTCGGCACCGACATGACCGCATACACCCAGGAGCCGTTCCTGGAAGGCGACAAGCTGATCTGGCGCGAAGGCACCCGGCAGAGTCTCGACGAAGACGTGCTGCGGCCGGTGGCGCGCCCGTTCTCCCCCACCGGCGGGCTGGCCGTGCTCGATGGCAATTTGGGACGCGGCGTGATCAAGGTTTCCGCCGTCAAGCCGGAGTTCCGCCGGGTCGAGGCGCCGGTGCGGATCTTCGACGACCAGAGCCAGGTCAAGGCCGCGTTCGAGAGTGGCGAACTGGATCGCGACGTCATCGTCGTCGTGCGCTTCCAGGGGCCGCGCGCCAACGGCATGCCGGAACTGCACCAGTTGACGCCGTTTCTCGGTGTGCTGCAGGATCGCGGACACAAGGTCGCGCTGGTCACCGACGGGCGAATGTCCGGTGCCTCTGGTAAGGTACCGGCAGCCATCCACATCACCCCGGAAGCCGTCGATGCCGGCCCGATCGCCTATCTGCGCGATGGCGACACGGTGCTGCTCGACCCGGATAACGGCGTGCTCGAGGCGCTGGTGGATGCCGAGACCTGGGCGCAACGCGAACCGGCGACCTGCGACCTGGACCACTATCATCATGGAATGGGCCGCGAACTGTTCGCCGGCTTCCGCCAGCTGGTCGGCGGTGCCGAGGAAGGCGCGGCCACCTTTGGCGGCTTCGACGCCGCCGACTTGCCCGGAGGGCACACATGACGACTCCCGCCTTGATCGGCGACATCGGTGGAACCAACGCGCGCTTCGCGCTGGTCATGCCTGGCAGTGTCGAGTTGCAATCGATCGAGACGCTACCCTGCGCGCGTTATAGCGGGCTGGTCGAAGCCATCCAGGCCTACCTGCAACAGGTCGGCGCCGAGGCGCCCGTCGAGGCGTGCCTGGCCTTCGCCTGCCCGGTGCACGAAGACTGGGTCAAGATGACCAACAACGACTGGGCGTTCTCCAAGAAGGCCGTCGCCGAAGAGCTCGGCCTGTCGAACTTCAAGGTCATCAACGACTTCACCGCCCAGGCGCTCGGCATTCCGCACATCGGTGACGAGGAACTGGTCAAGATCGGTGAAGGCGAGGCCGAACCTCGGCGGCCGCGCCTGGTGATCGGCCCGGGAACCGGGCTCGGCGTCGCCGGACTGGTGCCCAGTCGGCGCGCCTGGATTCCGCTGACGACCGAAGGCGGCCACGCCACCTTCGCCCCCACCGACCAGCGCGAAATCCAGCTGCTCGACTATTTCCGAGCCCGTTATGGCCGGGTCTCGGTCGAACGTCTGCTCTGCGGTCAGGGCCTGCTAGACCTCTATCTCGCCCACGCTGCACTGCTCAATGTCACCGCCCACTACAACACGCCGGCGGAGATCACCGGGGCCGCCCGGGCGGGCGATCGCGTTGCCCGCGAGACCTTGATGCGCTTTCTCAAGATCCTCGGCAGCGTGGCCGGCGACGCCGCGCTGACCCTCGGCGCGCTGGGCGGCGTCTATCTTTGTGGTGGCATCACACCGCGTCTGATCGAGTGGCTGCCGCGCAGCGACTTCCGTCGCGCCTTTGCCGACAAGGGCCGACTGAGCGCCTACAATGCGGGTATTCCCACCTGGGTGGTGACGGCGCCGTGGACCGGCCTACTGGGCGCGGCGGAAGCCCTGCACAACGAGGAGGTATCATGATTCCCGATACGCTGCGGCAGCTGATCGACGCGACGGACGGCCAGCGGGAAGCCGACTGGGAAGGTCGGCGCGTGCTGCTGATCAATGCCGACTGGGGCGAGCTGACGATTTCGCTACAGGGCGCTCAGGTCCTGCACTTTTTACCTTCCCCCCCCGAAACCGTAGGCGCCCGACCGGCGCCCGACACGGAGGATGGTTGGCTCTGGGTCACGCCGACGCCGCAGCCGATGCCCGGTGCCATTCGCGGCGGTATCCCGCTGTGCTGGCCGTGGTTCGCCGACGAGTCGCCGGACGGCAAGGGCCCGATGCATGGCCCCGCACGCACCGCGCAATGGCGCATCGATGCCGTCGACGAGAGCGTGACCGGCAGCGGGGTCGAGATTCACCTCTCCCCCGAGGAGCGGCTGCATGATCAGCTCGTTCCCAACGCCGTCGTCCACGCCAACGCCCAGCGCCTGAGCGTCGAGCTGATGACGCGCCACGTCGGCACCACCCCGGTCAAGCTGACCGGCGCGCTGCACACCTATTTCGCCGTCGCCGATACGCACCGGTGTCGTATCGAAGGGCTGGCCGGCGCCCGTTATCTGGACAAGCTCGAACACTTTGCCGAGCATCATCAGCAAGGGGAACTGGGCATTCGTGGCGCGCTGGACCGTATCTACCAGTCGAACCGCCCGGTCATTCTCGACGATGGCCAACGTCGCCTGCGGATCAGCAAGCAGGGCAGCGACTCCACCGTCGTCTGGCACCCGGGCGACGGCCTGCCCGGGGATACGCCGGCCGCCGTCGGCCAGCGTTTCCTGTGCATCGAATCGGCCTGCACCCGGGTCGATCCAGTCTGGCTGGTGCCGGACGGTCAGCACCTGCTCTCCACCACGATCGTGCGGGAGGCGCAGTCGGCGTGAGCGACGATCTGATTTTCGATTCGCCCTTCATCCTGGGCATGATGCGTCTCGACGAGCGCCCCGAATTCGACGATGCCGAGAAGTTCGCCGACTGGCTGGAAGCCAGGGCCGACCAAGGGCTGCACTGGTTCGATCACGCCGACAGCTACGGCAATCATCAGGGCGAGCAGCGATTCGGCGAGGCACTGGCCCGCCGGCCGTCGCTCAAGTCCCGGGTCCGCGTGGTGACCAAAGGCAATATCGTCCTGCCGCATCGCGACACCTCTCCGTTCGGGGTCAAGCATTACGACACCTCCGAGCGCTATCTCACCCAGGTCATCGACAGCTCGCTCTCCCGCCTCGGCGTCGACCGGCTCGATCATTTCCTGCTGCACCGCCCCGACCCGCTGATGGATGCCGAAGCCACGGCCCGGGCACTGGACGACGCCATCGCCGCCGGCAAGGTCGGCGCCGTGGGCGTTTCCAACTTCCTGCCGGAACAGTGGCGGCGCCTGCAAGCCGCGATGCACAACCGGCTCGGCGTTCACCAGCTCGAGCTTTCGCTGGCCCATCCCGACGCGCTGTTCGATGGTTTCTACGACGCCATTCTGGCTGACGGCCTGGCACCGATGGCCTGGTCGCCGCTGGGCGGCGGCTCGGTGTTCGAAGACGTTCTCGGCACGGCGCTTTCGCGGCTGGCCGACCAGCTCAACTCGACCACGGCCGGCTTGGCACTGGCCTGGCTGCGGCGCCTGCCCGGCCAGCCGATTCCAGTGATCGGAACGTTGAATGAAAGGCGTATCGACAATTTGCTGCTGAGCAGTAATCTCGAACTCGATCGCCCGACGTGGTTTGCGCTGCTCGAGGAAGCCCGCAGTTACCGCGTGCCGTGATGACGTTCGGTGCGGCATCCTGTTTGAGATCGGTTTCGATGACATCCGCTTCGATGAGATCAAGCACGCCGCACCTCGATTTTCGTTCGATATAGAGAGCCGGTTGACCCATGACCCCCATCATCGCCTTCGGCGAAGCCCTCGTCGACATGCTGTCCAGCCGCCTGGGTGACGACAGCGGCCCCGAGACCTTTACGCCCTACGCCGGCGGCGCGCCCGCCAATGCTGCCGTGGCCTGCGCACGGCAAGGCATACCCAGCCTCTTTCTCGGCATGATCGGTGATGACCGTTTCGGCGACTTCCTGGTCGACGAGCTGACCCGCTACGGCGTCGACACCCGATACGTGGTACGGACCCGCGAAGCCCGCACGGCGCTGGCTTTCGTCTCCCGCGACAGCCACGGCGAGCGCCAGTTCGATTTCTACCGTCCGCCCGCCGCGGATCTGCTCTACCGCCGCGAGCATCTGCCGTCGGGTATCTTCACCGAGCCCGCGCTGGTCCACCTGTGCAGCAACAGCTTGACCGACGCGGCCATTGCGCGCACCACGCTGGATCTCGCCAGCATTGCGCGGCGCGGCGGCTGCCTGATCAGTGTCGATGCCAATCTGCGTGCGATGCTGTGGCCCCAGGGCAAGATCGATGTCCCCCTGGTCGAACAGCTGCTCGAACGCGCCCATGTCATCAAGCTCTCCACCGAAGAGCTCGACATCCTGCGCGGCGATCGCAGCGTAGAAGAGTGGATTAGCGCCAGACTGTCCAAGGGCGCCCGACTGATCGTGATCACCGATGGACCGGGGCCGGTGAGCGCGCATCTGGCCGATCGCCAGTTGCAGACGACCCCGCCCAGCGTGCAGGCAGTGGATACCACCGCGGCCGGCGACGCCTTCATCGGCGGCCTGCTGGCCTCCCTGGCGCGAGACGACGTGACCTGCGAAACACTCGCCGACTGGCTGGCCGATGAAGCCCGGCTGACCGAGGCGCTGACGTTCGCCTGCCGCTGCGGCGCCTTCGCCGCTACTCGTGCCGGCGCCTTCGTCTCATTACCCGGCACCGACGATCTCGACGACCTGCCCCGCTAGGCTGCTGGCTGCTATCCACCTTTCATAGAGACAGCTATAGAGACAACCATAGAGACAACCAGCGTCGCCAGGGAGGCGGCGCTTTCTACTATCGTCTAACCTGCCTACGTCGATTCGGCTCGGATGGTAATGTCTTCCTCCATGGGTCGCTTGCGACGGCGCATGTCCGCACGTTCATGACTCTCTGAACGCGCTCACACGGCGGCACATGGCTTCGAAGCGATCTTTTGCGCGACTTCCCTTTCAGGACGAGGACTCATGGACAAAGTGTTTGGCAGCGCCGCTGAAGCGCTGGAAGGTCTCATCGAAGACGGCATGACCCTGGCCGTCGGCGGCTTCGGCCTGTGTGGCATCCCCGAATCACTGATCGTCGCCCTGCGCGATACGGGCAAGAAGGATCTGACGGTCGCCAGCAACAACGCCGGCGTCGATGGCTTCGGCCTCGGGCTGCTGCTAGAGTCGCGTCAGATCAGAAAAATGCTCTCTTCCTACGTCGGCGAGAACAAGGAGTTCGAGCGCCAGTACCTTTCCGGCGAACTGGAACTCGAATTCTGCCCGCAGGGCACCCTGGCGGAACGGCTGCGCGCCGGCGGCGCGGGCATCGCCGCCTTCTTCACCAAGACCGGCTACGGCACCAGGATCGCCGAAGGCAAGGAGGTGCGCGAATTCGACGGCGAGCACTACGTGATGGAGCGCGGCCTGCCGGTGGATGTCGCCCTGATCAAGGCGCAGATCGCCGACAAGGCAGGCAACCTGCGCTTCAACAAGACCGCGCGCAACTTCAATCCGCTGGCCGCGATGGCCGGCAAGGTCTGCGTGGTGGAGGTCGAGGAGATCGCCGAGACCGGCGACATCGACCCCGATGACGTCCACCTGCCGGGCATCTTCGTGCATCGCATCGTGCACAACCCGACCCCCGAAAAACGTATCGAGAAACGCACGCTCAGGGAGGTGAACTGAGATGGCCTGGACCAAGGAACAGATGGCAGAGCGCGCCGCCGGCGAACTGCGTGACGGCTTCTACGTCAATCTCGGCATCGGTCAGCCGACACTGGTGGCGAACTATATTCCCGAGGGCATGGACGTCTGGCTGCAGTCGGAGAACGGCTTGCTGGGCATCGGTCCCTTCCCGACCGAAGAGACCGTCGACCCCGATCTGATCAATGCCGGCAAGCAGACCGTCACCGCCCTGCCCGGCTCGAGCTACTTCGACAACGCCGAATCCTTCGCCATGATTCGCGGCGGCCATATCAACCTGGCAATCCTGGGCGCGATGCAGGTCTCCGAGAAAGGCGATCTCGCCAACTGGATGATCCCCGGCAAGATGGTCAAGGGCATGGGCGGCGCGATGGATCTGGTCGCCGGCGTGCAGCGTGTGGTGGTGCTGATGAGCCACACGGCCAAGGGCGAACACAAGATCCTGAGCGAATGCACGCTGCCGCTGACCGGGGTCGGCGTGGTCGACCGGATCATCACCGACCTGGGCGTGATGGATATCACCGAGGAAGGATTGGCCCTGGTCGAGCTGGCGCCCGACGTCACCCTGGAGGAAATTTCCGCGGCCACGGGCTGCAAGCTGATCGACAAACGGGAGACTTCCCATGCCTGACGTTTCCGGACCGACCACATCCATGCGCGACGTGGTGATCGTCGCCGCCACGCGCACGCCGATCGGCACCTTCCAGGGCGGCCTCTCCAGCGTGCCTGCCGTCACCCTCGGGGCGACCGTCATCCGTCGTGTCCTCGAAGGGATCGACCCGGCCGGTGTCGACGAAGTGATCATGGGGCACGTGCTGCGGGCCGGACTGGGCCAGAACACCGCGCGTCAGGCCGCAATCGAAGCCGGCGTGTCGGACAGCGTGCCGGCGATGACCATCGACAAGGTCTGCGGCTCCGGGCTCAAGGCGGTGCACCTGGCGGTCCAGGCCATCCGCTGCGGCGATGCCGAGGCCATCGTCGCCGGGGGCATGGAAAGCATGAGCCTGGCACCCTACGTGCTCCCCAAGGCCCGTACCGGGCTGCGCATGGGTCACGCCGAGCTGCTCGACAGCATGATCCACGACGGCCTGTGGGACGCTTTCAACGACTACCACATGGGCATCACGGCGGAGAACGTGGCCGAGCGCTGGGGCATCTCCCGCGAGGATCAGGATGCCTACGCCGCGGAGTCCCAGCGGCGCGCCTCGCAGGCCCGCGAAGCCGGCCGCTTCGATGCCGAGATCACGCCGGTGAGCGTGCCCCAGCGGCGCGGCGATCCCATCGTGGTCGAACGCGACGAGCAGCCCCGCGACGGCGTCACCGCCGAATCTCTGAGCAAGCTCAAGCCGGCGTTCTCCAAGACCGGCAGTGTCACTGCCGGCAACGCCTCTTCGCTCAACGACGGCGCGGCCGCGCTGCTCATCATGAGCGCCGAGCGGGCCAAGGCACTCGGATTACCCGTGCTGGCGACGATCCGGGCCTACGCCAACGCCGCCGTCGACCCGGCAACCATGGGCATCGGCCCGGTGCCGGCGACCCGGCGCTGCCTGGAACGTGCTGGCTGGACGATCGATGACCTGGACCTGGTCGAAGCCAACGAGGCCTTTGCGGCCCAGACACTGGCGGTAGCCAAGGATCTCGGCTGGGACGGCAGCAAGGTCAACGTCAACGGCGGCGCCATCGCGCTGGGCCACCCGATCGGTGCCTCTGGCGCCCGCATTCTGGTAACGCTGCTGCACGAGATGCAGCGCCGCGACGTCCACAAGGGACTGGCGACGCTATGCATCGGCGGTGGCCAGGGCGTGGCGACGGCGATCGAGCGAGGCTGACGGCGCTATCGGCGAAAAGAGCCAGCAAATCGAGTCAGCAGAACGAACAAGGCGCCTGCGAAGGCGCCTTGGGAATGAGCAGTCCGCGTCTCAGCGCGCCGTCCAGCCGAGATCGATCGACCAATCCGCGCCGGTCACCGCCGAGGCTTGATCGGAGGCGAGATAAGCCACCACCCCAGCGACCTCTCCAGGCTCGATGAGCCGTTTGACCGCCGCGCCGCTCAACATGATCTTCTCTACGACTTCCGACTCGTCCATCCGATTGAGCCTGGCCTGATCGGCGATCTGGCGTTCCACCAAGGGCGTGCGGACATAAGCAGGACAGACCGCATTGGCCGTGATGCCGAGCTCTCCTCCTTCCAATGCTGCCGTACGCGTCAGGCCGATGAGCCCGTGCTTGGCACTGACGTAGGCCGACTTTCCAGGCGACGCAACACTGGCATGAATCGAAGCGATATTGACGATTCGTCCCCAGCCTCCCTGGCGCATGTAGGGCCACGCGGCCTGAGTCAGCAGGAAAGGGGCAGTCAACATCAGATCGATGATGGTGCGCCATTTGGCCTCGGGAAAATTCTCGATATCAGCGACGTGCTGAATGCCGGCATTGTTGACCAGAATATCGACGCTGCCGAAGCGCTCCACCGCCGTGGCGATGACTTGAGCACATTGTTGGCCATCGGTCAGATCGGCCTGAAAAAACGCCGCTCCCGCCGCTTGCGCGATTGCCTCGCCTTCTGGATTGGCGTCGACGGCCAACACCCGGCAACCGTCGACTGCCAGTCGTTCGACGACTGCACGACCGATGCCACTCGAGGTACCGGTTACCACGGCGACTCGACTTTTGCTCATCATTTTGGCTCCTGTGGGCACCTAGGACTCAAGCCAGTCTCGCCCCGTTCACGCGGCGTGACGACCCCCACAAAAGTCGCGCCCGGAAGAGGGTAATCAACGCGGATAGCGCTGCGTGGCTTCCCGTGTCAGTTCGGTAATACCCGCCCAGTCCTTCTTATCGATGAGCGACTTTGGCGCCATCCAGGAGCCGCCGACGCACATCACGTTGGGTAGCGCCAGGTAGTCTGCGGCGTTGTCCACGGTGACCCCGCCAGTCGGGCAGAACAGCGCTTCCGGCAGCGGACCGCCGAAGGACTTCAGCGCCTTGGCACCGCCATTCGCTTCCGCCGGGAAGAACTTGAAACGGCGATAGCCGTACTCCCAGCCGGTCACGACTTCGGAGACGGTGGCCACGCCCGGCAGCAGCGGCACGTCGCTACCGGCGCCATACTCGAACAGGGCCGGCGTCGTGCCGGGCGTGACGACGAAATCGACGCCGATCTCCTCGCAGACCCGGTACTGATCGATGCCAAGCACGGTGCCCGCGCCAATGATCGCATCCGGCAGCGCCTGCTTGATCTGCTTGATGGCCTCGACCGCGCAATCGGTACGCAACGTGATTTCGAGGACATCGAGACCGCCCTCGACCAGCGCCTTGGCCAGCGGTACGGCATGTTCGAGACGCTCGATGACGAGAACGGGAATGATGGCGCCGGAACGACAGATTTCATCCAGGCGCTCGATGTGTGAAGCGGGCAAACGTTGAGTGGATGACAAAGGTTGAGCGGATGACATAGAGAGGAGACTCCTTTGAAGAATATCCAGCACTCGCCCGATCGGCGAACAGATGCCGGCGAGCGCTAGGGCGCCCAGTAGAGGGTCAGGGGGCAGGTCAGAAAGGCTCTGATCGGCAATTCGCGAGCATCGTCGCCACTGAGCGCCTGGGCCAGCACCGCCTTCTTGGCGTCACCGACCAGATGCAGCGCGAGGCGGCGCGCGTCATGCAGTCGCGCCGCGCTCAAGGTGATGCGAGGCTGCAACACGCTGGGCGCGCGTACTGCGACGACGCTCTCATCCGTACTCAGCGCCAGCGAGAGCTCGCCGCTATCCGGGAACAACGAAGCGGTATGGCCGTCATTGCCCATGCCGAGCACGATCAGGCTGGCTGGCCAAGGCAGCGTCGCCAGGCGGGCGGCAACCGCCGCTGCGCCCTGCTCCGGTGTGGCATCGGGTGTCGTCAGCGGATGAAAGGTCGCCGCGGCGGCTGGCCCGACCAGCAACGTCTCGCGAATCAGGCGCGCGTTGCTGTCTGGATGATCCTCGGCCACCCAGCGCTCGTCGGTCAGGGTGATATCGACCCGAGACCACGCCAGCGGCTGTTCGGCGAGGCGACGCAGGAACGGCTCCGGTGTCGTCCCGCCGGAAACGACCAGTAGCGCACGCGGCTGGCTGGCCAGATCCGTCGCCAATGCATGAGCGGCGGCAGAAGCCAGCTGCGCCCCGATCTGTTCGCGAGCGCTATCAGTAGTCTTCATACCAGGAACGACCGTCCTGCGTGATCATCGCGATGGAGGCGACAGGCCCCCAGGATCCCGCCGGATAGCGACGCGGCGGAATATCGCGCTTTTCCCAACCAGCGATGAGGTGATCGACCCACTTCCAAGCGTACTCGACTTCGTCGCGACGCACGAACAGATACTGCTGGCCTTTCATGACTTCCAGCAGCAGGCGCTCGTAGGCGTCCGGAATCCGCTCCTTGGGGAAGGCGTGGTTGAAATCCAGATGCAGCGGGCCGGGGCGCAGGCGCATACCCTTGTCGAGACCGCCGTCCTTGGTCAACACCTGCAACGCGATGCCCTCTTCCGGCTGCAGCCGGATCACCAGCTTGTTGGCAGCGAGATTGCGCTGGTCGGGGTCGAAGATGTAGTGCGGCTGCTGGCGGAAGTGAATCACGATCTGCGACAGCTTCTCCGGCATGCGTTTACCGGTACGCAGATAGAATGGCACGCCGGCCCAGCGCCAGTTGGCCACTTCGAGGCGCATGGCGACGAAGGTCTCGGTGGTACTGGAAGTGTTGGCGTCCTCTTCGTCGAGATACCCCGGGACGCTCTCGCCGTCTATGGTGCCAGCAACGTACTGCCCGCGAACCACGTGGCGATTGAGATCCTCGCCCTCCAGCGGCTTGAGCGCCTTGAGCACCTTCACTTTCTCGTCGCGAATGGCATCCGCGTCCAGGTTGGCCGGCGGATCCATGGCGAGCATGGTCAGCAGTTGCAGCAGATGGTTCTGGACCATGTCACGCAGCTGGCCGGCCTTGTCGAAGTAACCCCAGCGCCCTTCGATGCCCACCTGCTCGGCCACGGTGATCTCGACGTGGGAGATCTGGCTCTGGTTCCACTGGTTGCCGAACATCGGGTTGGCGAAACGCAGAGCGATCAGGTTCTGGACCGTTTCCTTGCCCAGATAGTGATCCATACGGTAAATGCGAGATTCGGGGAAGACGGCACCGATGGCGTCGTTGATCTCGTGCGAGGACTCGAGGTCATAACCGATCGGCTTCTCGACCACCACCCGCGATTCGCCATCCAGGCTGCCGCTCTGCTCGAGATTGGCGCAGATCGCCCCGTAGATGCTAGCGGGCACGGCAAGGTAGATGGTCAGCGGGCATTGGGCATCCGGGCTCTGGGCGTGCCAGTCCCGAATCTTCTCGTAGCCGTCGACGGTGTCGAAATCGAGCTGCGTGTACTCGAGCCGGGCCAGAAAGCGATCGAGGCACTTCTGCTCCAGCTCCTTGGGCTTGATACGTTTCTTGAGCGTCCCGAGCACGGTGCTGCGGAAGCTGTCGAGATCGTGCTCGCGCCGTGCCAGCCCCAGAATCCGCGTGTCGTTGCCCAGCAGGCCATCGCGGTCCAGATGATAGAGCGCGGGGTAAAGTTTGCGCAGTGCCAGGTCGCCAAGCGCACCGAACAGAGCCAAATCCACGTTGGGCGTTGCCTCTCGAGTCATTGCCTCCCTCCGCCAGAGTCGTTAATTTACGAATAAAATACGCCATCCAGGCGTCATTTGACATTCGACTTCGTCATTAAATTACCATTCCCGTACCAGTATACCGCGCCGCAGGGTTGCCGAGCGCGTACGCCTATGGCCTATCACCGCTTGGCGCTGTTGCCGGCAGAGGCTAGGATGCAGGGCTTGTGATGAATCACCCGTCAGTACGCCGCAAGGAGATGCCCCGCAACCATGGCAATGCACGATCTCATCGCCCGCATTCGTTCGCGGGTCGACGACCTGAACCGTTCGGAGCGCAAGGTCGCCGACGTCATCCTGCAGGACCCCAATGCGGCAATTGGCATGAGCATAGCCACTCTGGCACAGGCTGCCACGGTGAGCGAACCCACGGTCAACCGCTTCTGTCGCAATTTCGAAACCAAAGGCTATCCGGACTTCAAGATCCAACTGGCCCAGAGTCTGGCAGGCGGAACGCCCTACGTCAGCCGCAGCGTGGAGAGCGACGACGATGCGGCAGCCTATACCGACAAGATCATCGGCGCGACCATCGCCGCACTGGACGAGGCTCGCCGCGAGATCGACCCGAAGCGGATCGAGCGCGTCGTCGATCATCTCTCCCAGGCCCGCCAGATCAGCTTCTTCGCCCTCGGCGCCTCGGCGCCGGCGGCCTTCGATGCGCAGAACAAGTTCTTCCGCTTCAACCTGCCGGTGGCCGCCTACAACGACGTACTGATGCAGCGCATGATCGCGGCGGCGTCCCATACCGGCGACGTCATCGTGGTGATTTCCTATACCGGCCGCACCCGTGAACTGGTGGAAGTCGCCAAGGTGGCCCGCGACAGCGGTGCACTGGTCATCGGCATCACTCGCGATGGGTCGCCGCTGGCGGAAGTCTGCACCGACATCCTGCCGGTCGACCTGCCGGAAGACACGGAAGTCTACATGCCGATGAGCTCGCGGATGATCCACATGGCGTTGATCGACGTGCTCGCGACAGGCGTCACGCTGCGCCGAGGCGAGTCGTTCCTGCCTCATCTCAAGAAGATCAAGGAGAGCCTGCGGCCGACCAAATTCCCGCCGAAGGATAAGTGACGACAGTCTCTCGGCCTTCGAGTCACCGGGCAGCCAGACGTCCATCAACGTGGATAACCACACGCGGCTTAACGCCGATGCGCTCATGCGGTTATCATGGGCGCCTTCCGACACCATTCCCTTCCAAAAACATCGAGGCTCTTCCCCATGCGCTGGATGCTTGCCCTGTTGTTGTCGATCGCATCGATCGGCTGTTCGCTCGCCCATGCCGACGAGACTTTCCGCTTCACGGCCATTCCGGACGAGGACCAGTCTCGCCTGGTCGAACGCTTCTCCAAGGTGGCCGATTACCTCTCGGAACGGCTCGGCGTCGATGTCGAATACGTCCCCGTCACGTCCTACGGCGCTGCGGTCACCGCCTTCCGCAACGATCAGGTGCAACTGGCCTGGTTCGGCGGCCTCTCCGGCGTCCAGGCCCGCCAACTGGTGCCCGGCTCGCAAGCCATCGCCCAGGGCAAGGAAGATGCCGCGTTCGTGAGCTACTTCATCGCCAATACCGCCACCGGCATCGAGCCGCAGCAGGAAGCGCTGCCCAAATCCGTGGCCGGCCACTCGTTCACGTTCGGCGCCAAGACCTCGACCTCCGGTCGTCTGATGCCGGAGCACTTCATTCGCCAGCGTTTCGACGAGGCTCCCGAGCAGGTCTTCTCCCGCGTGGGCTTCTCCGGTGATCACACGCGCACCATCGCGCTGGTGGAATCCGGCACCTACGATGTCGGCGCGGTGAACTTCACCGTCTGGCAGGCTGCCGTCGAGGATGGGCGCGTCGATACCGACAAGGTCGAAGTGATCTGGGAATCGCCGACCTATCCGGACTATCAGTGGACGCTGCGCGGCGACGCCGACGCGCGTTACGGCGAAGGCTTCACGCAGAAGGTGCAGCAGGCACTGGTCGACATGACCGATCCGGCACTGCTGGAAAGCTTCCCGCGCTCGGGCTTCATTCCCGCCAGCAACGACGACTACGGCCCAATCGAGTCGGTCGGCAAATCCATCGGCCTGCTGCGCTGAGACCCCATGCCGCTACTGACCTTCGATAGCGCAGACCTGGGCTACGGGACGCAGGTAGTGCTGCCGGCGTTGACGCTCTCCCTGGAGGCTGGCGAGCGCGTCGCGCTACTGGGTCAGAGCGGCGCCGGCAAGTCGACGCTGCTTGCCGAGATTCGCCGCCGGCTGGGCAATACCGCCGCCTGGTGCCCGCAAGGATACGGGCTGGTGCCGCTGCTGTCGGTGTATCACAACATCTATATGGGGCAGCTCGAACGGCACACCGCGCTGAGCAACCTCTGCAATCTCCTCAAGCCTCGTCGCCAGGCGTGGCAGGCCATCGAGACCCTGGCCGGCGAGCTGGGCCTCGAAGGATTGCTGCGTCGCCCCGTGGCGCAGCTTTCCGGCGGTCAGCGTCAGCGGGTCGCGATCGCCAGAGCGTTCTACCAGCAGCGGGAAGTCTTCCTCGGTGACGAACCGTTGGCCAGCGTGGACCCTCATCAGGCATTGCGGCTGCTGGCGCATATCCAGACTCGCCACGCCTCCAGCATCGTTGCCCTGCACCAGCATCGGCTGGCACTGGCGCATTTCGACCGCATCGTCGGCCTGCGCGACGGGCGCGTGGTGCTGAACGCGCCTGCCTGCGAGCTGACGCTGGCGCACCTCGACGCGCTCTACCCGGACGCGGGAAAATCGAGTCGCGAGACCGAGGTAGATGCCACGACATGAGCGCGCCTCCCGGACTGCTGCAAGGCACTAGCCCCGGCCTGACGCTCGCCCGACGCTCGCTGGCGCTGACTCTGCTGTGCCTGCTGCTGCTCCCCTTCGCCGACCTGCGGATCATCGCCGTCGATCCGTGGGGCGAACTGTGGCGAATGGTGCAAGGTTTCGTCTGGCCCGACTTCGTCGCGCTGGAAAGCCCGCTTCGAGCGATCGTTTTGACCGTCAGCGTCGCGCTGTGGGGAACCCTCATCGGTGCGCTACTGGGCTTTCCGCTGGCGTTGATCTTTCATCGCTCGAGACTCGTGCGCGCGTTCTGCGCTTTCGTGCGCGCCATCCATGAGCTGTTCTGGGCGCTGCTGTTCCTGCAGGTCTTCGGCCTCTCCGCGGTCACCGCGCTCGCCGCGCTGGCGATCCCCTACGCCGGGATCTTCGCCAAGGTCTACGCAGAGATTCTGGAACTCACGCCGAAGGCCCCGACGGAGGCGCTGCCTGCCGGCACCGACCGGCTGTCCCGCTTTCTCTACGCCGAGCTGCCGCTGGCCTGGGAACGGCTCGCCAGCTATACCCGCTACCGTTTCGAATGCGCCATGCGGGCCAGCGTGCTGCTCGGCTTCGTGGGGCTACCGACGCTCGGCTTCTATCTCGAGAGTGCCTTCCGCGAGGGGCGTTTCGGCGAAGCCGGAGCGCTGCTGTGGCTCTTCTACGCCCTCGTCGCCACGCTGCCGTGGTGGGGGCATCGCCGCCTGTTGCTACCGCTGCTGATCGGCGCGCTGTTCTTTCTGGGGCCGTGGCCTGATGTCGATGGCGATCTGCTGTGGCGCTTCGTCAGCCATGACCTGTGGCCGGCACCGCTACTCGACGGGAACCTGGCCGGCTTGGGGCCGTGGCTATCCAGCCTGCCGGACCTGCTGCCGGCCATCGGCAACACGTTACTGCTGGCGTTGATGGGTACCGTCGGCAGCCTGATACTGGCGTTGCTGCTGTGGCCGCTGGCCAGCGTTCACTTCGGCCGCCCATGGCAGCGCTTCGGCGGCCGGTTGCTGCTGGTCGTGCTGCGCTCGACGCCGGAACTGATGCTGGCGTTCATCTTCCTGCTGATGCTCGGACCTTCGATGCTGCCGGCCTGGCTGGCCCTCGCCCTGCATAACGGCGCCGTGATCGCCTTCCTGGTCGCGCGCCACGCCGACGGCCTGACGATCGGCATGGCAGGTCTGCCGGCTTCCGGACGCTACGCGTACGAACTGTTGCCGCGCCTCTATCCCAACCTGCTGGCACTGCTCTGCTATCGCGCGGAAGTCATCATGCGCGAGACCGCGCTGCTCGGCATGCTGGGCGTCGCCACGCTGGGCTTCTACATCGACTCCAGCTTCCAGTACCTGATGTTCGACCACGCCTTCTTCCTGCTGCTGGTGACCGCCGCGCTCAACATCGCCATCGACGCCATCTCCCGACGTTTCCGGCCTCGCGAGGTGCCGCTCGATGACCCCTGCAGTCGCTAGCGCTAGGCGACGGCAACCGGTCTCGGCCGGGAAACCAGTTGAACCGCACGCCAAGGCTGCCGTATGCGGCTTTTTGGCCGATGCCTTATCGGTATTTAATCTGTATCAAGTTAAACCGAGAAAACCGAGGATAGGCTTATCCAGGCCCAAGGGATCGTCCTCCCAGGGTGCGTCGAACCCCGGTCCGGCGCTTTGATGCCCTCCGACCCATGGCGGTCGTGCCCCCCTTAGAATGCATAATGCTTGCACCGCGCGAGCGCTCTATATCCGTTATGATGCGTAAAGTTGTCGCAATACGGATCGTTGAAACGGCGCTATGGCAGACCTTTACTTACATGATTGGCGGGGCTGGACCCCGCATCGCGTAGCCGACGGCGAGCTGCGGCTCGATACGCGAGACAAACCTGCCGGCACCGCCGTCCCGTCGATGCTGCGACGTCGTCTCAATCTGATCGGGCGAGCGGTTTGCGATATGCTCGCGGCGATTGATCCTGATGCCGACAGCCTCGTTCTGCATGCTTCGCGTCACGGAGACGGCGAACGCACGCTGGAAATGCTGTACGGCCTCGATGAAGGTGAGCCACTGTCGCCGGCGCGTTTTGGCCTGTCGGTACACAACGCCATTGCCGGCGTCTATTCGATCGCCAGCGGCAATCGCCGCAGTCAGCAGGCGATCGCGGCCAGCGGCGGCGAGTGGGCGGCCCTGATCGCCGAGGCACGTGGCTATCTCGCCGACACGCATTCGAGCGTCGTGGTCGTCTTCAGCGACCAGCCGGTCCCTCGACGCTTCGCCGCCTACGCGCCGGAATCCTGCTCGGCAGCCGTTGCCCTTCGCATCGGCCAGGCCCCGTCCTTCGACGCACGACGACTTTCGGAAACCTCGGTCACGATGAAAACGCCGCCCCTGCAGCCACTCGACATCATCGACTGGTTGATGGACAAGCGTGCAGACGTGGCGTGTCCCATGAGCCGTCGTGGTTGGCAACTCGCCAACGTTCGGCCATGATCCGCTGCCCATGACACGACGATCACCACAGGCAATCTCCCGAGGCCGAAACGACAGGCCTGCTACGCCGGACGACACCAGCAACGCGCCCGATGCAGAATCGGGTGCCTGCAATCGATAGCAACTGATAATGAACGAGTGACAAGGACGACCAAGACCGATGGCAACGACAGCGCTGGAACACGAACTCAAAGAGATGATCATCGAGACCCTGGAACTGGAGGATGTCACGCCGGATGACATCGACCCCGACGAGCCGCTGTTCGTCGAAGGGCTGGGGCTCGACTCCATCGATGCGCTGGAACTGGGGCTCGCGCTGCAGAAGCGCTATGGCATCACGCTGGAATCCGAAGCGGAATCGTCTCGCCAGCATTTCGCCAACCTGCGAAGCCTGGCGGCACTGGTCGAATCGCGTCGCCAGAAATGAACCCGGTGGTGCCCTCTTGATTCCGTCAGCGCCTGCCCAGGGCCGCAACCGTCTTCTGTGGGCCGCGGCGGGTCTCGTTGGCCTGCTCTGGCCGCTGGTGGTGCATTACCTGCTGCCGCATTACGGCGCCTGGCCCTTGCTGATCGCGCTAGCCGCCATTGCCTGGTGGCGCCTGCCGCCGGCACAGCGTCGCTGGGGCTGGGGTCTGTTGCCGCTGATTCTGCTGCTGATCACCGACAGTGCCGAGCTGGGGCTTCGTCTATGGCCTGTGGTGGTGAACCTCGCCTTGCTGTTGCTCTTCTCCCACGGCCTGCGCCATCCGCCAACGCTGATCGAGCGGTTCGCCCGTCGCCAGGAACCGGATCTGCCGCCTCACGCCGTACGCTATACCCGTCGGGTCACCCAGGCCTGGTGCGTGTTCTTCGTGCTCAACGGCAGCGTGGCACTGATCACCGCGATCCATGCCGATCTCGACGTCTGGGCCTGGTACAACGGCGGCATCGTCTACGCGCTGATGCTTGTCATGTTCCTGGGCGAATGGTGCATCCGCCAGCGCGTCAAGCGCCGGGCCGCAGCGCACGACGAGAGGATGCATGACGCAGCAGGACACGACGAAAAGAGGCCGCATGACGTTTCGTGAATTGACCGCACGCCCGTGGCGCCATCGCCCTCTTTCGGAGCCCTTCGCCTGGCTACCGCCGGAGGGCAATACGCCCGCGCGCTGGTTCAGCGTCGGCGCATGGCACGAGCGGATCGGCGCCTGGCAGCAGCACCTGCTCGATACACCCAACAACAGCGACAGCTGGCGACTCTACGAACCGGATCCGATCGAATTCAGCGCCGCACTGGTTGCGATCTGGGAGCGCGGCGATCGCGTCATTCTGCCGGCGGACAACCAGCCGGAAACGCTGTCTGGCCTGCGCGATACGGGTGTCGTTCTGGGGTCGAGCGGACAGACGCCCGAACAAGGCTCGTCGACGAGGCTCCCGAGCCGACCGCCTCGGTGGTCGTCCGAACTGCTGCCCGCCGTCGCCGTTTCGCTCTATACCTCCGGGTCCAGCGGTGACCCGCAGCGGATCGACAAGCGTTTCGACCAGCTGGATGCCGAACTCGCCACCCAGGCATCGCTCTGGCCCCTGCTCGGCCGACTGGTCGTCAGCCAGGTCAGCCATCAGCATATCTACGGGCTGCTGTTCTCGATTCTGCGTCCGCTCTGCGAGGCTAGCCCCTTCTCGGCGCAGCCTTGCCGCTACCCGGAGACCCTGCATACCTGGCTGCGGTGCTGTGAGGCAGAGGGTCGCCGGATCGTTCTCGTCAGCGCCCCGCCGGCGCTATCGCGGCTACCGGAAGCGCTCGAGTGGCAACCGGTAAACACAGCGCTCGCGACCATCTACAGTTCGGGCGCGCCGCTATCGAAGGACGCCAGCGACCAGGTCTTCGAGCGACTCGGCAAGCCGGTTCACGAGATCTACGGCAGCTCCGAGACCGGCGGCATCGGCTGGCGTGTTCAGCAGCGCGGCGCGGCATGGACCGCTCTGCCCGGCGTCGAGGTGCGTCATGACGATGAGAGCCGCCTGTGGCTGCGCTCCCGTCATCTGGAGACGCCGAACCAGTGGCAGCGCCAGGCCGACCTGATCGCGCTGACCGACGACGGGTTCGAGCTGCTGGGCCGGGCCGACCGCATCGTCAAGATCGGCGGCAAGCGACTCTCGCTGACGGCCATGGATCGCGCCCTCGCAACACTGCCCGACGTCGAGCGGGCGACCACCTGGACACTGCAGCGGCGCGACCTGCGGCTGGCCGCGGTCATCCAGCTATCGCCCGACGCGATGCCACATGATCATCGGCAGCATCGCGAAACGGTGAAGCGGCTGCGCCGGGCACTCGGCGCGCGATTCGAGACGCCATCGCTGCCCCGCTACTGGCGCTTCGTCAGTCGCTGGCCGACCAATACGCAGGGCAAGTTGAGCGCAGACATCCGCCAACGCCTGTTCCAGGATCTGGACGACCGTCGGGCACCCCGCTGGCTCGGGGAATACGCCGAAGAAGGTGCCTGGCAGGTGTCGCTGGAGGTGCCGGAGCGCTGCGCTTATGTCGACGGCCATTTCGATGACCACGCGGTTCTGCCCGGCGTGACTCTGGTGCACTGGACCATGCAGCAGGCACGCCGCCTGTTTGCGCTGAAAGCCGACTTCACTGGTCTCGAACGCTTGCGCTTTCCCCAGCCTCTGCTACCCGGTGATCGCTTCGAGCTGACGCTTCGTCACCGCCAGGATGCCTCTCACCATGGAGAAGCGGGGGCGAGCCTGCGCATTGACTGCGATAGTCGGCGTGGCAAGCATGTCAGCGGCCGCATCGCGCTAACGGCCCGGCAAGAGCTGAAGAGGTAGTCGATGTCGAGTGAAGATACCGCCCGCATCGCGGTGCTGGTCCCCGTCTACAACCACGCCGAAGCCATCGGCCAGACGCTGGCGCGGCTCGAGCTGCTGGACCTGCCGATCATCCTGATCGACGACGGTAGCGACGCCCACTGCGCCAGGGTACTGGACGATCTCGCCCGCGACCCACAGGTGGACCTGGTCAGGCTGCCTGTCAACCGCGGCAAGGGCGCCGCCATTCGCGCCGGGCTGGCGCGAGCCGCCGAGCGCGGGCTGACTCATGTGCTCCAGGTGGACGCGGACGGCCAGCACGAGGCCAGAGACCTGCCGCCTTTCGTCGAAGGGCTTCGCGCCGACGATGAAACCCTGCTGCTCGGTTATCCGCGATTCGACGCCAGCGTTCCCAGGCATCGTTTCTATTCCCGCTACATCACCCATTCGCTGGTGTGGCTGGCGACGCTGTCGTTCGACCTCCGCGATACCATGTGCGGGGTCAAGCTCTACCCGGTTGCCGCCGTCAATCGCCTGATCGCCGAATACCCCTGCGGAGATCGCATGGAGTTCGACAGCGAGCTTCCTGTTCGCTGGCACTGGCAGGGCGGGCGCGTCGGCAATCTGCCGGTGCGGGTGCACTATCCGATCGATGGCGTCTCCCACTTCAAGCTGTGGCGAGACAACGTGCTGCTGGCCCGCATGCATCTGCGTCTGGTGCTCGGCATGCTCGGACGCCTTCCCATCCTCTTGCGACGCCGCCAGGAAACGCCTTCATGACACCGATCAGCAGCAATCCCAATCACTGGTCGAGAATTCGCGAAACCGGCACCGCCGGCGGCATTCGCGCCATGGTCTGGATCCGGCGCAAGCTGGGCCGGCTACCGTTCCAGATCATGCTGCTATTGGTGATCGTCTACTACTACATCGCCCACGGCCTGCACCGGCGCGCCTCTCATACCTACCTGACCCGGCTGTGGCGGCATCTCCACGGTCGGGCGCCCAGCCATCTGACCTGGCTGAGCCTGCGCCACTTCCGCAGCTTCGGCCAGAGCCTGATGGACAAGATCGACGCCTGGAGCGGCATCCCACCCACGCTCAGCTTCGAGGGCGACACCCGAGAGCGGTTTCGCCAGGCGGTCGCCGGCGGGCGTGGCGGCATCATGCTCGTCTCCCATGTCGGCAACATGGAGATCTGCACCGCCATGAGCGACATGCAGGACGATTTCCGCGCGACGCTGCTGATGCACACGCGTAACGCACAGCAGTTCGACGAGGTCCTGGCGCGCTCGACCCACCGCGAGAACCCGCCGGAGATCATCGAGGTCAGCGAGATCACCCCGACGACGGCGATGAAACTGGGTCGCCGGATCGCGGAAGGCGGCTTCGTGGTCATCGCCGCCGACCGCGTACCGATCAGCGACAGCGGCCGCGCCCGTACCCTGCCCTTCCTGGGCCACCCGGCACGATTTCCGGAGGGGCCGTTCTGGCTGGCCAGCCTGCTGCGCTGTCCGGTCTATACCATCGGCTGCTTTCGCGAGGCCAGCAGCTACCGGATCGATTTCGATCACTTCGAAGACACCACCGAATTGAGCCGACGGGATCGGGCGGCCTGGATCGACGGCGCCATGCAGCGCTATGTCGACTGGTTGACACGGCAATGCGAGAAGACGCCGCTGCAGTGGTTCAACTTCTTTCCCTTCTGGCTGGATTGCGACGACGCCCACTCGGACGCCGGCTCCGAGGACGGGCGCCCCGTCGGCTGATCCTCGCCATTCGAGATCTGAAACCCCACAAGGACTTTCGCATGCCGCTTCGTCGATGGTTGATCACGCTTCTGCTTCTACTGGCGCCATTGAGCGCCCAAGCCTTCGATCTGGACGACCTGCAACGCCAGCTCGCCACCACGCCGGCGTTGGCAGGCAGTTTCGAACAGCGGCGCGAACTGGCGGATCTCGATAGTTCTCTCACCAGCCGGGGCACGTTCCTCTTCGAACGCGGCAAGCGCGTCGTCTGGCAGCTCGAAACCCCGGTCGAGGAACGCATCGAGCTCACCCCGGAAGCGATCACCGACGGCAGCGGCGAAAGCGCGCCCCCTGGCGGCGAGCAGGTGGCCCAGCTGTTCCTGCAACTGCTGGAAGGCGACTGGCAGGCGCTGGAGTCGCGCTTCACGCTGGCGCTCTCCGGCGACCAGGACGCCTGGCAGGTCGCGCTGACGCCGAAAGAGGCAGCGCTGCGCGAGCGTATCGCCGGAATCACCCTGCAGGGTGATCGCACCATTGACCTTCTCGACATGCGCACGCCGAACGGCGACCGGCTCGAGGTACGTCTGTTCGACCAGCATCCGCTGAACGACTCATGACGCGCGCAGGTTATCGCCGGCTCGGCTGGCTCTGGTTCGCGATACTGACGCTTTGCGCCATCTGGCTCGGATGGATGTTGCGCCACGGATTACCCGCCGATACCGACCTCACCGCGCTGCTGCCCGCCGATCGGCAGGCGCCGTTGATCGAGCAGGCGGACCGTGAACTGGGACGCGGCTTCGAGAATCGCTTCATGCTGCTGCTCGGCGACGACGAGCGCGTCGCGACGACCCGGACATTGGGGCAGGCGCTGCAGACGCTGGTCGACGACGGCCAGCTCGCGGCGATCGATTGGCGCGAGCTGGACCTGGCCGACGCCGATCCTCACGACTGGATGGGGCATTGGCGCTATCGCCTGCTGACACCGGCATGGCAGCAAATCATCGATCGCGGCGACGCCGGTACGCTGGTGGAACCGGCGCTGCGCCGGCTGTTCTCGCCGACGGCCCGCCCGGACCCTGTCGCCGATCCTTTCGGCCTGCTGGATACCTGGCTTGCGCGACTGCCCGGCAGCCCGATCGGTGCCGCCGATGGCCTGCTGACGCTGGATCGCGATGACCGACAGTGGAGCGTGCTGATCGGCGAACTCAAGGGATCGCCTTACGACATGCCGATGCAGAACGCCCTGCACGCGACGCTCGAACAGTTCCAGCAACAACATCCCGATGCCGAGCTGCTGCGCTCCGGCCTGGTGTTCCACGCCGCCGCCGGCGCGCGTCAGGCGAAGCACGAGATATCCACCATCGGCGCGGCCTCCCTGCTCGGGGTGCTGCTGATCATCGGGTTCGTCTTTCGTTCGCCCCGGGTGCTGCTGCAACTGATGGTGCCACTGCTGGCCGGCTCGCTGTTCGCGCTGACACTGACCCTGGGCTTCTTCGGCCGCCTGCACCTGCTGACGCTCGCCTTCGGCGCCAGCCTGATCGGTATCGCCATCGATTACGTACTGCACCTGCAGTGCGATCGCGCCATCGCCGGCGCCGGGTTTCGCCTGCGCCGGCTGCTGCCGAGCCTCGCGCTGGGCCTGATCTCGAGCGTCGTCGCCTATGTGGCGCAGGCGCTGACGCCGATGCCCGGATTGCGTCAGATGGCCGCCTTCGCCGCCTTCGGCCTCGTCGGTGCCTGGCTGACGGTCGTGCTGTGGCTGCCTCGCTTCACGCTCCATGCAAGCCCGTTCACCGCGCGTCTGGCGACACGCTGGTGGCGGCTGTGCCAACCTCGCTGGCGGTTGCCGCCCTGGCTTGCTCTGGTCGGCGCCGTCGCGCTGGTCATCATCTGCGCCCTGCGCCTGACCAGCGACGACAGCCTGGAGCTGCTCAACCCGTCTCCGGCGGCGTTGATGCAGGACGAACAGCGGGTACAGCAACTGCTCGATCGCGATACCGGCAGCCGCTACTTCCTGGTTCAGGCCGAGGATACCCAAACGCTGCTGGCCCGGCTCGACTCGCTCGACGCCGCGCTCGATCGCGCCATCGCCGACGGGCTCCGGGTCGAGTATCAATCGTTGGCCGGCTCGGTACCCACGGCTGCCGCGCAGCAGGCCAACCTGTCACGAGTACACGAGCTCTACGGCGCCCCGCTGGACGACCTGATCCGACGCGCCGGCTTGCCGGCCGAGGTGGCCGAGAAAGCCAGGGCGCGGCTCGACACCTCTGCCCCGCTGACCGTGGCCGACTGGCTCGACACGCCGCTGGGCCAGTACCAGCAGCGGCTATGGCTGGGCGAGACACCGGATGGCGGCGTCGCCGCGATGGTGGTCGTCTCGGGGGCTAGAGACGCCGAGACCGGGCGCACCCTGCAGGCTGTGGCCGAGGCTGTGGGCAGCCCGCAAGTCAGGGTCGAATATGTCGATCGCGTCGATCGGATCGGCGCCCTGCTCGGCGAATTACGCCGTCATACCGCAGTCTGGGTCGTGCTCGCGATGGCATTGATGACACTGGCACTGGTGTGGCGTTATCGGCGCCGCGCCTGGCGCGTCATCGTCCCGCCCTTCGGCGCCACCCTGATCGTGCTGACCGCGTTTGCTCTGGCTGGCGTTCCGCTCAATATCTTCAACCAGTTGGGCCTGCTGCTGGTCTTGGGGATCGGACTGGATGCCGGTATCTTCAACGTGGAGCACGCCAGACAGCCCTCCGCCTGGCTCGCGATCACGCTGTCGACTCTCACCAGCCTGCTGGCGTTCGGTATGCTCGCCTTCAGCGCCACGCCGGCGCTGCACTATCTGGGCCTGACCTGCCTGATCGGACTGGCCAGCGTGTGGGTTCTGGTTCCCTGGGTACGACCTGCCGATCCGCACCGGATCCATCAACAGGAGAACGAACATGGGTGAAGTCGACCACGATGTCATCGTCATCGGTGCCGGGCCGGCCGGTGCCGCGGCCGCCGCACGCCTGGCAGCCTGCGGCCGACGCGTGCTGGTGGTCGAGCGCAGCCACTTCCCCCGTTTTTCCATCGGCGAGAGCCTGCTGCCGCAGTGCATGAGTCATCTCGAGGAGGCCGGCCTGCTGGAGAGCGTCATGGCCGCCGACTGCCAGCCCAAGAACGGCGCTGCGTTCACCCGCAACGGCCTGGAGACGGCGATCGACTTCCGCGAGAAGTTCACCCCGGGCTGGGGCACCACGTTCCAGGTCGAACGTGCCGACTTCGATCATCGGCTGATCGACGGCGCCCGCGACCAGGGTGCAGAGATCGAATTCGGCGTCACCGTCACCGCGTTCCGGGCCGACGACGACCACCCGCAGGTTGACGTGGTCGATGAATCCGGCAACGCCCGCACGCTGACCGCCCGCTTCGTGCTCGACGCCAGCGGCTATGGCCGTGTGCTGGCCCGGCTCGAGCATCTCGAGCGCGACGCGCGTCAGGATCCCCGCACGGCGCTGTTCACCCACCTCGAGGCCTGCCCCGTGGATTCGAGCCACGATCGCGAAAAGATCCTGATCGGTGTGCATCCCGACGATGCCGGCATCTGGTACTGGCTGATCCCGTTCCGGCACCAGCGTGCCTCGGTGGGCGTGGTCGGCGAGACCGAGCGTCTCGAAGCCTACGGCGCGACCCCGGCAGCACGATGGCAAGCGCTGATCGACGCCGAACCCCGTTTCTGCCAGCTCCTCGAAGGCGCCCGACTCACGCGTCCGGTGGGCGAGCTCAGCGGCTATTCCGCCGACGTGACGCGTCTGCACGGCCCCGGCCATGCGCTGCTGGGCAACGCTGGCGAGTTTCTGGATCCGGTGTTCTCGTCCGGCGTGACCATCGCCCTGCGATCGGCCAGCCTGGCAGCGCCGCTGGTCGACCGCCAACTGGCCGGCGATACGGTCGACTGGCATGCCGAGTTCGAGCAGCCGCTGCGCGAGGGCATCGAAACGTTTCGCGCCTTCGTCGATGCCTGGTACGACGGCCGCCTGCAGACGATCATCTTCCACGCCGACGCGCCGAGCGACATCAAGAGCCGCATCAGCGCGATCCTGGCGGGTTACGCGTGGGACCGAAGCAATCCGTTCGTCAGCGCATCGCGTCGTCATCTCGACACGCTCGCTGCCATCTGCAAGAGACAGGCGGCTTCAGACGGACCGGCCGGCATTGCGGATACCGATTCTCTTCAATCCATGTCCGATCCCTCCACGGAGGCCAGGTCATGATGCGCAGCTTTTTTGCTCTGTGGCTGCCATGCCTTGCGATCATCAGCCTTACCGCCTGCAGCCTGACGCCGCCTACGTCGCCGCCGCCGCCGCTGGCCGTCGCGACCACCGCCGATACGCTGAAGAGCCGCTTGACGTTCCAGCCTGACGACGGCGAGTCTCGTACGCTGATCGCTTTCATTCGGATCGACCCCGATCGACTGCGCGCCGTGCTGGTCACGCCCTACGGCCAGCGTTTAACGACACTGGTCCGCGATGCCGACGGCGCGCGATTCGAGGCGGGCGATGCCCCGGGCGAATCGCCGCTACCGATCCCGCCAGCGTGGCTGGCATCGCGCCTGGAATGGAGCCTGTGGCCGCTCGACGCCTTGCGCGACGCCTTCGACGGAAGCGCCTGGCAGGTCGCCGACAGCTCGACGCATCGAGACATTCTCTATCGCGGCAAGCTGGCGGCGCGCATTACGCCGGTGCCGGATCGCGACCACGCCAGGACGCTCACCCTGGACGATCGCCAGGGCGACTATCGCCTGACGATCGACCCGATGCGGGCGCGCGATGATGGAGAAGAGCCAATGGAGAAGAACTGATGCAGAAGAGCGCTGACTTATGAGTGCTGCCTTTCCCTGTCGCCTGTCCCGCCCCGGCGTGGTCTGCTCGCTGGGTGACGATCTGGACACGATCGCCCGTGCGCTCTTCGCTGGCGAGCGCGGCCTGACGACCAGCGATGTCTTCACGCCGGGCCGCCCGCTGCCCCTGGGCCGGGTCGCCAGCGAACTGCCGGACGCCACCCATTGGCCGAAGGAGCATCGCAGCCGCAACAATCGCTTGCTGGCACTGGCGCTGGAACGAATCGCGGCCGAGCTCGAACCGTTGTTGGCTAGGGTTCCCCGCGACCGGATCGGCGTGGTGATCGGCACCAGCACTTCCGGCATCGGCGAAACCGAGCTGGCGCTGGCTGACAGCGGCCGGGAAGGGCCGCTGCCGGAAGACTTCGCCTACGCCCGCCAGGAACTGGGCGCGCCGGCACGTTTCATCGCCGAGCGCCTGGGCATCGCCGGGCCCTGCTACGCCCTCTCCACCGCCTGCAGCTCCAGCGCCCGAGCGCTGGCCAGCGCCAGGCGGCTGCTCAAGAGCGGCCAGTGCGATGCGGTAATCGCCGGCGGTGCGGATAGCCTGTGCCGACTCACGGTCAACGGCTTCGCCAGCCTGGAAGCCGTCAGCGACGCGCCCTGCCTGCCCTTTTCCCGCCATCGCGACGGGATCAATCTCGGCGAGGCGGCGGCGCTGTTCGTGGTCACCCCGGAAGCCGGCGGCATCCAGCTTGCCGGCGTCGGCGAGAGCGTCGATGCGCACCACATCTCGGCACCGCGGCCCGACGGCAACGGCGCCGCCGAGGCCATGCGCCAGGCGATGGCGATGGCCGGACGCGATCCAGCGGAGATCGACTATCTCAACCTCCACGGTACCGGCACTCGGCTCAACGACAGCATGGAAGCCGCGGCCGTCGCGACGCTGTTCGCCACGCCCCCGGCCTGCAGTTCGACCAAGGCGCTGACCGGCCACACCCTGGGCGCGGCCGGCGCACTGGAGGCGGCGTTCTGCTGGCTGGCACTCGAGCAGGAACAGCTGCCCAGACACGTCTTCGATAATGAATACGACCCGGACATTCCCGCCCTGCCGCTGGTGACTGCCGACGCCACGCCGGCGCGCCCGCTGCGTCATGCCCTGAGCAACAGCTTTGCCTTCGGCGGCAACAACGCCAGCCTGCTGCTGTCCCGGGCCGACTGAAGCGCCGGCTTGCCCGGAAAGAGAAACGCAAGAACGACAACGGAATCCCCCTTGGCCGCATCCGATATGCCTTCGCTCCCCTGCCCCGTTGCACCGCTGGTCCCCCACGCCAGAGGCATGTGCCTGCTGACGCAGCTGGTCGAGGTCCGCGAAGAGGGGGCGACTGCCGAAACCGTGACCCGGCGCGACGATCTGTTCGCCGAGCCCGACGGCATTCCGGCCTGGGTCGGTGTCGAGTGGCTGGCTCAGGCCGTCGCCGCCTGGGCCGGTTTTCGGGCCGCCGCATCGGGCGAGGCGCCGGCCCCGGGTCTGTTGCTGGGCGCCAAACGCTACCGGGCGCGCGTGCCGGTCTTCGATTTCGACCAGCGGATCCGTATCACCGTCACCATCGACTTCGTCGCCGACAACGGCGTCACGCAGGTCAGTGGCGCCCTGTACGCCATAGAAAAGCATGCCATCGAAAAGTATGACATCGGAAAGCACGCCACGGCGATGCCCGAGGATGCCGAGCCGCTGGCTCGCGGCAGCCTGACGCTCTATCGCCCCGCCGCGATGCCGACATTGAACGGCGCCTGACGCCCCTGACTTCACAATCCGCAGCTCTACGCGCGAGGCCCCATGGAAGAACGACATCCCGAGACGATTCTGGTCACCGGTGCCAATCGCGGCATCGGCGAAGCGATCGCCAGACGCCTGGCCCGCGACGGTCACGATCTGGTACTGCACTGCCGGCGCCCCGGCGACGACATCGATGCGGTCAAGGCCGCAGTGGAAGCCGAAGGACGCCGGGCGCGCATCGTCCACTTCGACGTCGCCGAGCGGGAAACCGTCAAGGCGGTACTGGAGGCTGACATCGCCGAACACGGCTGCTACTACGGCGTGGTCTGCAACGCCGGCATCACCGCAGACAAGCCATTCCCCGCGCTGACGGGCGAGGACTGGGACGGCGTGCTGCGAACCAACCTGGACGGTTTCTACAACGTCCTGCATCCGCTGGTCATGCCGATGATCCAGCGGCGCCGGCCCGGTCGTATCGTGGCGCTCTCGTCGATGTCCGGACTGATAGGCAATCGCGGCCAGGTCAACTACAGCGCGGCCAAGGCCGGGATCATCGGCGCCAGCAAGGCGCTGGCCGTCGAGCTGGCCAAACGCCGGATCACGGTCAACTGCGTCGCGCCGGGGTGGATCGAGACGCGCATGACCGATGAGCTGCCCCGCGACGAGATTCGCAAGCTGATTCCCATGCAGCGCACCGGTACGGCCGAGGAAGTTGCCGGCACCGTGAGCTTTCTCTGCTCGGCGGATGCCGCCTACATCACGCGTCAGGTGATCGCGGTGAATGGCGGCATGTATTGATCGCTCTTTCCGGTACCGAGGTGAACGGTTAATGCCTCCGGCAAGATGTTCGTCCGGCCGCCCGGCAGCGAGCCGGCTCGAAAGACAGGCTTGATCGAGTCCCGCCATTGGCGCGGGCACTATTACGGCTCGCGGGGCTTTCCAACGGGCGGCGTTACGGTTGTCGGTTGACGGGCCGCCAGCTCGGCGACGGCGATCTCCAGCAGGACCACGGCCAGCTCGCTGATGTTGACGTTACGTTTGCTGGCTTCGGTCGCCAGTAGTCGATAGGTGGAGTCGCTGAGGTGGTTGAGCACCAACCGGGCCATATGGGAGTCCTCGTGTGCCGGTTTCGAACACTGTAACGAGTTATCGACAGGCACTCAGGCTGAAATCACTAGACCTGAGGCATGATCCCCTCTAAGGCAGGCCGTCGCCCCGCGCCGTGCTGGACCCGGCCACGGCGTGGTAACCTTGCCCTTCACCGTACGCCCCCGGCATTTCGATGCCTCCTCTGTGCCCCAAGAATCGACGGAGCTTACCGAGACACCATGCAGGACGCGGCCTCCAGCAAGAGCACTCAGCATACGCCGATGATGGCGCAATACCTCAAGATCAAGCGCGAGCATCCTGATGTACTGCTCTTCTACCGGATGGGTGATTTCTACGAGCTGTTCTTCGATGATGCCAAGCGGGCGTCGCGGCTGCTCGACATCACGCTGACGGCGCGCGGCCAGTCGGCGGGCAAGCCCATCCCCATGGCCGGCATTCCTTACCACAGTGCCGAGTCCTACCTGGCCCGGCTGGTGAAGTCGGGCGAATCGGTGGCGATCTGCGAGCAGATCGGCGATCCCGCTACCTCCAAGGGGCCGGTCGAGCGTCGCGTCGTGCGTATCGTCACGCCGGGCACGCTGCACGACGAGGCGCTGCTGGATGCCGGACGCGACAACCTGCTGGTGGCTCTGCACCAGACGGGCAACTGCTGGGGGCTCGCCTGGCTCGAACTCTCCAGCGGCCGCTTCAGCGTGCTCGAGGTCGACGGCGAGGCCGACATGCTGGCCGAGATCCACCGCCTTCAGCCCGCCGAACTGCTCGCCGCCGAGAGCCTGGACCTGCCGCCCTCGCTCGCCGACCGAACCGGCCTGCGCCGCCAGCACGACTGGCACTTCGATCTGGAGACCGCCCACCGGCTGCTGTGCGACCAGTTCGAGGTCGCCGATCTGCGAGGGTTCGGCTGCACGCATCTCGAGACCGCGCTGATCGCGGCCGGCGTACTGATCGACTACGCGCGGGATACCCAGCGGTCCCGCCTGCCCCATGTCACCGCGCTGGGCGTCGAGAGCCGCGACGAATCCGTGGTGATCGATGCCGCCAGCCGGCGCAATCTCGAGATCGACATCAATCTCGGCGGCACCGGCGACAACACCTTGGCCAGCGTACTCGACACCACTGTCACGCCAATGGGCTCGCGGCTGCTCAAGAGATGGCTCAATCGCCCGCTACGGGATCGCGCCCAGATCGGCGGGCGCCAGGCCGCCGTGCAACTGCTGCTGGATGGTGACCAGTATCTGCTGATTCGCGAGCCTCTCAACGAAGTCGGCGACGTCGAGCGCATCCTGGCCCGTGTGGCGCTGCGCAGCGCCCGGCCGAGAGACCTGGCCCGCCTGCGCGATGCCCTCAACGTGCTGCCGGCGCTCCAGAGCGAACTGCAGCGCATCGAGGGCGACAGCGCGCTGGACGATCTCGCCCGCCATATTCATCCCTATCCCGAGCTCGCCGAGACGCTCATCCAGGCGCTGATCGACAACCCGCCGGTGGTGATCCGGGACGGCGGCGTCATCCGCGAGGGTTTCGATGCTGAGCTCGACGAGTATCGCGGCCTGGCCGAGCACGCCGGCGATTATCTGGTCCAGCTCGAAGTCCGCGAACGCGAACGCGCCGGCCTGCCCGGTCTCAAGGTCGGCTACAACCGGGTCCACGGCTACTACATCGAGATCCCCCGCGCCCAGGCACGCGAGGTGCCGGCCGACTACATCCGCCGCCAGACGCTGAAGAATGCCGAGCGCTTCATCATTCCCGAGCTCAAGGAGTTCGAGGACAAGGCTCTCTCCGCCAAGTCCCGCGCGCTGGCTCGGGAGAAGCTGCTCTACGAGAGCCTGATCGACACCCTCAACGCCGATCTCGATGCGTTGCAGGCCACCGGACGCGCGCTGGCCGCGCTGGACGTGCTCTGCGCCTTTGCCGAGCGCGCCCAGCATCTGGAATTCGTGCGCCCGCATCTGCTGGAGACGCCAGGCTTCGACATTCGGGGCGGCCGCCATCCGGTGGTGGAACACGTCAGCCAGCATCCGTTCGTGCCCAACGACCTGCGTCTCGACGATGACCGCCGCATGCTGGTCATCACCGGCCCCAACATGGGCGGCAAGTCGACCTACATGCGCCAGGCGGCATTGATCGCCCTGCTCGCCCACACCGGGAGTTTCGTGCCCGCCGACAGCGCCGAAATCGGCCCGGTGGATCGCATCTTCACCCGGATCGGTTCCAGCGACGATCTGGCCGGCGGGCGCTCCACCTTCATGGTGGAGATGACCGAGACCGCCAGCATTCTTCACAATGCCACCTCGGAAAGTCTGGTGCTGATGGACGAGATCGGCCGTGGCACCAGCACCTTCGATGGTCTCTCGCTGGCATGGGCCAGCGCCGAACACCTGGCGGCCCAGCGCGCCTTCACGCTGTTCGCGACCCACTACTTCGAGATGACCGCGCTGGCCGAACAGCAGGAAACGGTGGCCAACGTTCACCTGACCGCCGCCGAGCACAAGGACGGCATCGTCTTCATGCACCGCGTCGAGGAGGGCCCGGCCAGCCAGAGCTATGGCCTGCAGGTCGCCCAGCTCGCCGGCGTGCCCCAGACCGTAATCGCCCGTGCCCGCGACAAGCTGGCCAGTCTCGAACAGCCCGCGGCGATGCCGGTCGCCACCGACGCCCGCACGCAGCCCGCCGGGCCGCAGCAGGCGGATCTGTTTGCCGCGACGCCGCACCCGGTACTGGAAGCGCTGGCGTCGTTGGACGTCGACTCGCTGACGCCGCGGGCCGCGTTGGACCTGCTCTATGCCTGGCGCGAGCAGTGCTGAATGGCCCGGTGGCTATAACACCATTCCTCGATGTTTCACGCCGCGGCTTGCCGACGCTGGCGCCACCCGCCTAAAATATGGCGCCATTCGAACAGCATGCGGCGGCACCGTGGAAACGGTGATTTCAACAACGTCTTGCTATCCGCCAATACCGTGACCAAGAGCTGTGACATAGAGCTTCGACTTAGGGCTTCGACTTAGGGCTGTGGCAAAACCAGTCACGTGGCCGGGCCGTCAATCAGGAGAGAACACCCATGACGTTCGTCGTCACCGAGAACTGCATCAAGTGCAAATACACCGACTGCGTCGAAGTCTGCCCGGTGGATTGTTTCTACGAGGGACCCAATTTCCTCGTCATTCATCCCGATGAGTGCATCGACTGTGCGCTCTGCGAGCCGGAATGCCCCGCGGAGGCGATCTTCTCGGAAGACGAGTTGCCCGAAGGCCAGCAGCAGTTCATCGAACTCAACGCCGAACTCGCCGAGGTGTGGCCCAACATCGCCGAACAGAAAGACCCGCCGGCGGACGCCAAGGAGTGGGATGGCAAGCCGAACAAGATCGAACTGCTGGAGCGTTAATTCCGGCATTGATCGGATGTCAGCACCAGACGAAGAAGGCCGCTCAATGAGCGGCCTTCTTGCATTTACAAACCAAAGTCTTCGCTACGAGTTTCAGCAAGCTACTTTTAGATCGCCATCGATGTCGCTCGACTGACTTGAAGCGAAAACCGTGCTTAGTGAAAGTTGAATAAATAGCCGAACGGAGTAAAGCACAAGGCGCACGGCGCACAGGAACCGGAGCCTATGGGTTATAGGTGAGGATTCCGCGCACCGTGCAACGTAGTGATTTGCCCGTGCAGGCATTTATTGGCCCTTGATCGCCTTTAGGCCCGGATAGGCGGCTTTCTCACCCAACTCCTGCTCGATCACCAGCAGGCGGTTGTACTTGGCGACACGATCGGAGCGGCACAGCGAGCCGGTCTTGATCTGGCCGGCGGCGGTGCCCACGGCGAGATCGGCAATGGTGGTGTCTTCGGTTTCGCCGCTACGGTGGGAGATGACCGCGGTGAAGCCGGCATCCTGCGCCATTTTGATCGCATCCAGCGTTTCGGAAAGCGAACCGATCTGGTTGAACTTGATCAGAATCGAGTTGCCGATCTTCTCGTCGATACCGCGCTTCAGGATTTTGGTGTTGGTGACGAACAGATCGTCGCCGACCAGCTGGATCTTGTCGCCGAGCTTGTCGGTCAGCGCTTTCCAGCCATCCCAGTCCGACTCGTCCATGCCGTCTTCGATGGAGACGATCGGATACTGGTCGCAGAGATCGGCCAGATAGTCGGTGAAGCCGGCGGCGTCGTACTGCTTGCCCTCACCGGCGAGATCGTAGGTGCCGTCTTTGAAGAACTCGCTGGAGGCGCAGTCGAGCGCCAGCGTGACGTCCTTGCCCAGAGTGTAGCCCGCGTCGCTGACCGCCTGCTTGATGACCGCCAGCGCTTCGGCGTTGGAAGAGAGGTTCGGCGCGAAACCGCCCTCGTCGCCGACCGAGGTGGAAAGCCCCTTGGCAGAGAGCACTTTCTTCAGCGAATGGAAGATCTCGGCGCCCGTGCGCAGCGCTTCGCGGAAGTTCGGCGCGCCCACCGGCTGGATCATGAATTCCTGGATATCGACGTTATTGTCGGCATGTTCGCCGCCGTTGAGGATGTTCATCATCGGCACCGGCATGGTGTACTGGCCCGGCTGGCCGTAGAGCTCGGCGATGTGGGCGTAGAGCGGCACGCCCTTCTCGGTTGCCGCTGCCTTGGCCGCGGCCAGCGAGACGGCGAGAATCGCGTTGGCGCCCAGGCTTGCCTTGTTGTCGGTGCCATCCAGCGCCAGCATGGCGTCGTCGAGGGCACGCTGATCGCTGGCATCCATGCCCAGGAGGCGCTCGCGGATCTTGCCGTTGACGGCGTCGACGGCCTTCAACACGCCCTTGCCCAGATAGCGCGACTTGTCCCCGTCGCGCAGTTCCAGCGCTTCACGCGAGCCGGTGGAAGCACCGCTGGGCGCACAGGCGCTGCCCGTGATGCCGCCACTCAGCGTGACCTGTGCCTGGACGGTGGGGTTGCCGCGGGAATCGAGTACTTCGAGGGCGCGGATATCAACGATCTCAGCCATGTTACGTCGTCCTGTCGGTTGAAAAATCAATGGTCGAGGGTGAAGCGCCCGGCTCTTGCGCGGACTCCGGGCGCGATGATTCGGTCATGGTAGCAGTTCTGGAGCTTATCCAGCGTTGGCGGGTCAGGTCCAGCATCTCCAACGACGGCGGGGGATGAATCGCTTCATCCCCCGCCGGTCATTCGATCACTCCTGATGCGCCATGCCATGCTGGCGCTGGCGTTGCGCCTTGTGCTCCAGCGCCGCGTTGACGAAGCCGGTGAACAGCGGATGGCCGTCGCGGGGCGTGGAGGTGAACTCGGGGTGGAACTGGCATGCCAGGAACCAGGGATGGTCCGGCAGTTCGATCATCTCGACCAGCGACTGGTCGCCGCTCTTGCCCGAGATGATCAGGCCCGCGGCTTCGAGCTGCTCGACGAACTGCTCGTTGACCTCGAAGCGGTGACGGTGACGTTCGGTGATCGTATCCAGACCGTACACCTCGTGCGCCCTGGAACCCGGCTTGAGTCGGCATTCCTGCCCGCCGAGACGCATGGTGCCGCCCAGATCGGAGGCCTCGTCGCGTAGCTCGATCTGCCCTTCCGGGTTGATCCATTCGGTAATCAGGCCGACCACCGGATGCTGGGTATCGCGGGTGAATTCGGTGGAGTTGGCGTCTTCCCAACCCGCCACGTGCCGCGCGAACTCGATCACCGCCACCTGCATGCCGAGACAGATGCCGAGATAGGGAACGTCATTCTCGCGCGCGAAGCGGGCGGCCTGGATCTTGCCTTCCACGCCGCGCTCGCCGAATCCGCCCGGCACCAGAATGGCGTCCTTGCCGGCCAGACGCTCGGTGCCATGACGCTCGATCAGCTCGGAATCGATGTACTCAACGTTGACCTTCACCCGCGTCTGGATGCCGGCATGGATCAGCGCCTCGTTGAGCGACTTGTAGGCGTCGAGCAGCTCCATGTACTTGCCGACCATGGCGATGTTGATCGTCTTGAGCGGATTGAGCTTGGCGTCGAGGACGTGGATCCACTCGGCCAGATCCGCCTGCGGCGCCTCGAGGCGGAACTTGTCGCAGACGATATCGTCGAGCCCCTGCTCGTGCAGCATCAGCGGAATGCGATAGATGGTATCGGCATCCTGCAGCGGGATGACCGCACGCTCCTCGACGTTGGTGAACAGCGCGATCTTGCGCCGCTCGCTCTCTTCGAGCTCGACTTCGCTGCGGCAGATCAGGATATCGGGCTGGATACCGATCGAGCGCAGCTCCTTGACGCTGTGCTGGGTCGGCTTGGTCTTGGTCTCGCCGGCGGTCTTGATGTAGGGCACCAGCGTCAGGTGCATGAACAGCGCGCGGTTGGCACCCACTTCGCTGCGCAGCTGACGGATGGATTCCAGGAACGGCAGCGATTCGATGTCACCGACGGTGCCGCCGATCTCCACCAGCGCCACGTCGTAACCTTCTCCCCCCTTGATCACACGATGCTTGATCTCGTCGGTGATGTGCGGAATCACCTGCACCGTGCCGCCGAGATAGTCGCCACGGCGCTCCTTGCGCAGCACATGCTCGTAGACCCGGCCGGTGGTGAAGTTGTTGCTCTGGGTCATCTTGGTACGGATGAAGCGCTCGTAGTGCCCCAGGTCGAGATCGGTTTCCGCGCCATCCTCGGTGACGAACACCTCGCCATGCTGGAACGGACTCATGGTGCCCGGATCGACGTTGATGTACGGATCCAGCTTGAGGATGGTGACCTTGAGGCCGCGGGCCTCGAGGATCGCAGCCAGCGAAGCGGATGCAATACCCTTGCCCAGGGAGGACACAACGCCGCCGGTCACGAAGATATATCGTGTCATGGAAAACCTGTCGAATCGTGGTCGTAAAGCTCGTGAGAAAAGACCCGGGGGAGAAAGTCGGGCCAGGATGGGACGTCAGATTACCAGACTCGATCGAAAGGCTCAATTTTGGATCACGTGACGCGACGCCGACATCCGGACGTCAGCTCGCCACCGCGCGCTGCAACGACTCCAGGCGCCGATCCCGAATCCCCAGTGCATGCAGATCGCCCACCGTGTTGTCGAGATACTCGCGGCACGATCCCAGCACGCCGCGGCCGGTACGCAGCAGATGCACTACCGTCTCGTCGGGCTGGCGACCGATATAGCGGTCGTGGTGCGGGTTGATCACGAAGGCGATTCCCCAGATCGGGCCGGCGTCCGTCTTCAGCTTGATCCAGCGGGGGCGGTAGGCACCGGTCAGCATCTCGCGACGCCACACCAGCGTCAGTTCGCGCTCGAGATTGTCACCGGGAACCCGCAGCGCGACGCCACGGCAGGAGCCGCCCGGCGCCAGCGCCAGCATCAGTCCGGGCGTATCTGGCGTGCCACGGCCGTGGTCGAGCTTGAGGCAGAAATCGCGATGGTAACCGTAGAGGCGGCAGGTATGGCGTTCGTCGACCTCTACGCAAGGGTTCCAGATCAACGAGCCGTAGGCGAACAGATAGACACCGTCGCGACACTGCACGCCGGGCGGCGCCGAGGCCAGCACCTGATGGATCGAGCTTTGCAGCTCTTCGTGGCTCTTCAAGGCCACGTCGGGGTAGACGGCTTCGAAGTGGCGACGAATCAGATCCTGCTCCAGCACCTCGCGGGTCATGGCGATCGACTTTCCGGCGGAAGTCTCTTCTTCATCGACACTGATATCGCTGGGCTGCGGCTCACTCATTGGGACTCTAATCTCGGGCGCGATCGATACGATCATGGAAAACAAGGGTGATGGCATCGTCGTGGCGATGCCATCAACCCAGACTAACGTCCAACGGGCGCAAAGCGAAGCGCTAGTTGGGCGAGACGCGGACGTCAGATCGCGCGACCCCGCCCACCTCCGGTGCCGTGACGCAGGACGAGGTGCAGGAGGATCGCGCCAAACGTTGCCGTACCGATTCCGTCGAGCGTGAAGCCGCCGAAATCGATCGAGAAGTTGCCCGCGCCCAGCACCAGGGTGACCGCCGCGACGATCAGATTGGTGTTTTCCCCCAGGTCGACCTGGTTCTGGACCCAGATGCGGGCGCCCGCAACCGCGATCAGGCCGAACACCACGATCGAAGCGCCGGCCAGCACCGGGCCGGGGATCGTCTGGATCAGCGCGCCGAAGCGCGGCGAGAACCCGAGCAGAATGGCAAATCCCGCCGCCGCGACGAAGATCAATGTCGAGTAGACCCGCGTCACCGCCATCACGCCGATGTTCTCGGCATAGGTCGTCACGCCGGTGCCGCCGGACGCCCCGGAGACCATCGTCGCCAGTCCGTCACCCAGGAAGGCCCGGCCGATATAGGGATCGAGATCGCGCCCGGTCATCGCTCCCACCGCCTTGATGTGGCCCAGGTTTTCCGCCACCAGGATGATCGCGACCGGGGCGATCAGCACCATGGCGTGCGGGCTGAACGTCGGGGCGGTGAACGCGGGCATCCCGAACCAGGCGGCCTCTTCGATGATCGAGAAATCGATCGGCGTGCCCCAGCCCAGGCCGTTGGTGACCAGCGCATAGATCGCGTAGGCGGCAACCAGCCCGACCAGGATCAGCAGCCGCTGCAGCATGCCGCGAGTCAGCACCGCCGCCAGGCCGATGCAGAGGATGGTCACCAGCGCCATCGCGGCATCGAAGTTGGAGCCGGCCACGCTGGAAACGGCTACCGGAGCCAGATTGAGACCGATGGTCATGACGATGGCGCCGGTCACGACCGGCGGCAGCAGGAACTCGATCCAGCGCGTGCCCATGGCCATCACGATCAGGCCGATGACCGCATAGATCGCGCCGCAGGCGATGATGCCGCCCAGCGCCAGCCCGATCGACGGATTGCCGCCGCTCCCGCCGTAACCGGTGGCGGCAATCACCACCCCGATGAAGGCGAAACTCGACCCCAGGTAGCTGGGAACCCGCCCGCCGACGATCACGAAGAACAGCAGCGTACCGATCCCCGACATCAGGATCGCCAGGTTGGGATCAAACCCCATCAGCAGCGGCGCCAGCACGGTGGAACCGAACATGGCGACGGCGTGTTGCACGCCCATCAACAGCGTCTGCGCGGGTGGCAGCGTCTCGTCGGGTGCGACCAGATCTTGGCGAGCGGCATCGACGCGGCGCCAGCGGGGGAACCAGGATGACATCGAACTTGTTCTCCAGGGAAACGACCGGTCGACGCCGGCGATTTCCGAATGCGTGAAAGCGATTGTTGTATGTACGAGCGGCGGATAACCGACCCGACGCGCATTCTACCTTCAGCGATGGCGGGATGCCTCCCGACCTCGCGTTTTTGGCACAGTGCCTCACGACTGAACTACGCTGACACCATCGACCCCAAGGATCGAACGGGAATACCGAGCGAGCGATGCCACTTTGAACGGTGGTGTCTCGTCTAAACTCAAGGCATGCCAGGGAGTGGATATGCAACGCTACGACTACCTGATCGTCGGCGCCGGCATGGTCGCCGCCAATGCCGTTCAAGGCATCAGAGAGAAGGACACCCAAGGCACGATCGGCATCCTGGGCGCCGAGCCCAATGGCCCGGTCACGCGGCCAGCGCTAACGAAAAAGCTCTGGACCGACCCCGAATTCGGTTACGACAAGATCTGGATGCAGCCGGAGCAGGACGACGGCACCACGCTGCATACCCGCACTCGCGTCACGGCCATCGATCGCGACCAGAAAACGGTGACGACGGATGACGGCGACACCATCGGCTACGGCAAACTGCTGCTGGCGACTGGCGGCGCACCGATGACGATCGATCTGCCGGCGAGCGATCGCGTGCGCTATTTCCGCACGGTCGAGGATTACGACTGCCTGAGAAGGCTTGCCGGCAAGGGGCTGCACATTGCCGTCATTGGCGGCAGCTATATCGGTACGGAACTGGCCGCGGCACTGATCCAGAATGGGTGCCGGGTGACCCTGATACATCCCCATGAGGTACTGGGAAGCCAGATGTTCCCGCCCAGCCTCGCCAACCGTTTCCACCAGACCTATCTCGACAAGGGCGTCGAGCTATTGAATGGCCGCAAGGTCAGCGGCGGGCGCGAGGCCGACGGCAAGGTCACGCTCGAACTCGACGATGGCAACGGCCTGGAGGTGGACGCGGCGGTCTTCGGGCTGGGAGTCAAGCCGCGAGTCGAGCTTGCAGCTCAGGCAGGGCTGGCGGTCGATGACGGCATGGTCGTGGTCAACGAACGCCTCGAGACCAGCGATGACGCCATCTTTGCCGCCGGCGATATCGTGACCTACCCGGATCGCATTCTCGGCCGCTGGCACGCCGAGCACGTCGACAACGCCAACCAGATGGGCGCGACAGTCGGCCGGATCATGGCCAGCAGCGACGAGACCTACGATTACACGCCCTACTTCTACTCGAACGTCTTTGACTTCGCCTGGAAAGCCGTGGGCAAGCTCGACAGTTCGCTGACAACCGTCGAGGACGTGGAAGACGACAAAGGCGTCTATTACTATCTCGACAACCACGATCTCGACAATGAGAGCGTCATCGGCGTACTGCTGCTCAACCTGGAAGCCGACAAGCTCGACGAGGCGCGCGAGGCATTGGCGGACAAGTCACCGCAGCGCCCCGATACCCTGATGGGCCGCATCGCCCGGTCGTGATCGGGGCCCTGCATGACATTCATGCGAATGCCTTCAACGAAAAAGCGCCAACGATGACGTTGGCGCTTTTGATCCGGCAATTCGGTAACCGGGCCTGGTGACCTTCGGCGTCAGCTGGACTCGGGCAGGCGGGAAACCAGGATATTGGAGCGGCGTTCGATCTCCTCGAGCATCCCGGCACACTCGTCGGACATCCCGCTGTCATGCAGCTTGGCGAGCGAGAACAGGGCCTTCAGCTGGCCACTGATCATGGTGGCCTGATAGCCGCCGTCCTGATCCAGCACATGGTCTTCCAGCGCTCGCAGTTGCGTGTTTGCCTGGTCGAGAATGTTGCGTTCAAGCCTGATCATGGTGTGACCTTTTAAGAATTGCAGTTCGTTTCGAGCGCGCCACTGTAAAGGCTCACCCGACTTTATACCACCGCTGGGGGCGATCGGTCGTGCCGGGCGGCTCGTGCCGACGCTACCGCCGGCACGAGCCGCAACCGTCAAACCTTGAGATAGTCGAGGATGCCTTCCGCCGCCTGACGCCCTTCGTAGACAGCCGTCACCACCAGATCGGAACCGCGCACCATGTCACCGCCGGCAAACACCTTCTCGTTGCTGGTCTGATAGGCGAAGCGTTCCATCTGCGCCGGAATCTCCGGTGCCAGTACGCGGCCGCGCTCGTCCACCTCGATCTGGTGCGTGTCGAACCATTCGATCTCGCTGGGCTGGAAGCCGAACGCGATGACCACCGCATCGCAGGCCAGGATCTCTTCGGAGCCCGGCACCACTTCCGCGCTGCGCCGGCCCTTCTCGTCCGGCTCGCCCATGCGGGTGCGTACCAGCTTGACGCCCTCGACCTTGCCCTCGCCGACGATCGCCACCGGCTGACGGTTGAACAGGAACTCGACGCCCTCTTCGCGCGCGTTGGCCACCTCGCGCTTGGAGCCCGGCATGTTCTCCTCGTCACGACGATAGGCACAGGTCACGCTGGCCGCGCCCTGACGAATCGAGGTGCGGTTGCAGTCCATCGCGGTATCGCCGCCCCCGAGCACCACCACGCGCCTGCCGGCCATCGACACGTAGTCGGCCGGATCCTTCTCGAAGCCCATGTGGTGGTTGGCATTGGCGATGAGGAAGTCGAGCGCCTTGTAGACGCCGTCCATCTCCTCGCCGGGGAAACCGCCGACCATGTACTTGTAGGTGCCCATGCCGAGAAAGACCGCATCGAATTCGTCGTTGAGCTGTTCGAAGGTGATGTCCCGACCGATTTCGGTATTGAGCCGGAACTCGACCCCCATCTCCTCGAATACCGCGCGACGGCGTTCCATCACGTGCTTTTCGAGCTTGAATTCGGGAATGCCGAAAGTCAGCAGACCGCCGATCTCCGGGTAGCGATCGAACACCACCGGCTTGACCCCGTTGCGGATCAGGATATCGGCGCAGCCCAGTCCGGCCGGCCCGGCACCGACGATGGCGACGCGCTTGTCGGTCATGGTCACGCTGGACATGTCCGGGCGCCAGCCCATGGCGAAGGCGGTATCGGTGATGTACTTCTCCACCGAGCCGATGGTGACGGCGCCGAAGCCGTCGTTCAGCGTGCAGTCGCCCTCGCACAGGCGATCCTGCGGGCAGACCCGGCCACACACTTCGGGCAGCGAGTTGGTGCGGTGCGACATCTCCGCCGCTTCGAGAATGTTGCCCTCGCTGACCAGCTTGAGCCAGTTGGGAATGTAGTTGTGAACCGGACACTTCCACTCGCAGTACGGGTTGCCGCAATGCAGGCAGCGATGGGCCTGGCTGGCCGCCTCGCTGGGCTTGAACGGCTCGTAGATTTCGGCGAACTCCTTCGCCCGGCTGCGCGCATCCTTCTTCTGCGGATCGCGTCGCCCTACATCGATGAACTGAAAGTCGTTACTCAAACGGTTTGCCATGTCTTTTCTCCTCACTGGGCCGACGACGCTCTCGGATTGCAGCTGTAGCCCCTGCCCCGGTGGCTGACACCGGGGGCCGTTCGGGCTGTCGCCGCCTCTTATTCAGGCTGCCGCCTGGATTGGGCCAGCAAACCGTTGAGACTTGCGGCCTTGGGCTTCACCAGCCAGAAGTGGCGGATGAAGTCGGAGAAATCCTCGAGAATCGCTCGCCCGCGTGGCGAGTCCGTCTCTTCCACGTACTCGGTAATCACTTCGCGCAGGTGACGGCGGTAAGCCTCCATCGACTCGGTGTTGATCCGATGGATCTCCACCAGCTCGTGGTTGTAGCGGTCGACGAAACCACGGTCCTCGTCGAGTACGTAGGCGAAACCACCGGTCATGCCCGCACCGAAGTTGATCCCGGTCTTGCCGAGCACGCAGACCAGACCGCCGGTCATGTACTCGCAGCAGTGGTCACCAGCGCCTTCGATCACCGCGTGGGTACCGGAGTTGCGCACGCCGAAGCGCTCACCAGCCATGCCGGCAGCGAACAGCTTGCCATCGGTGGCACCGTACAGGCAGGTGTTGCCGATGATCGCCGTTTCATGGCTCTGGAAGCGGCTGGTCTTGGGCGGCACGATCACCACCTTGCCACCGTTCATTCCCTTGCCGACGTAGTCGTTGGCATCGCCTTCCAGATACAGGTTCAGCCCGCGCGCGTTCCACACGCCGAAGCTCTGCCCCGCGACGCCGGTGAAGCGCGCCGTGATCGGCGCGTCTTCCAGCCCCGCCTCGCCGTAGCGCTTGGCGATCTCGCCGGAAACCCGAGCCGCCACCGAGCGGTCGCAGTTGGTGATCGTGAACGAGAACTCGCCACCGGACTTCGATTCAATCGCCGGCAGCAGCGCGTCGAACACTTCCTGGTTCTTGGCACCCGGATCATGGGGCACGTTGCGGCTGACCTGGCAGAACTGCGGTGCGTCCTCAGGCACGAAGTCGTTGGCCAGCAGCGGGCTCAGATCGAGCTTGCGCTGTGCCGCCGTCTCGCCTTCGAGCATCTCCAGCAAATCGGTGCGCCCGATCAGGTCGGTCAACTGGCGTACGCCCAGCAGCGCCATCAGCTCACGCACTTCCTCGGCGATGAAGCGGAAGTAGTGCTTGACCATGTCGACCGTGCCACGGAAGTGCTCATCCCGCAGCTCCTGATGCTGGGTCGCGACGCCGGTCGCACAGTTGTTGAGGTGGCAGATCTTCAGATACTTGCAGCCCAGCGCCACCATCGGCGCGGTGCCGAAGCCGAAGCTCTCGGCGCCGAGAATGGCTGCCTTGACCACGTCGAGCCCGGTCTTCAGGCCGCCATCGGTCTGCAGCCGGATCTTGTCGCGCAGGCCGTTGATGCGCAGCGCCTGGTGCACTTCCGGCAGGCCCAGCTCCCACGGACTGCCAGCATGGCGGATCGAGGTGATCGGGCTCGCCGCGGTACCACCGTCGTAGCCCGAGACGGTGATCAGGTCCGCGTAGGCCTTGGCCACGCCGGTGGCGATGGTGCCGATGCCCGGCTCGGAGACCAGCTTGACCGAGACCTGAGCGCTCGGATTGACCTGCTTGAGATCGAAGATCAGCTGAGCCAGGTCCTCGATCGAATAGATGTCGTGATGCGGCGGCGGCGAGATCAGCGTCACGCCCGGCACCGCATAGCGCAGCCGCGCGATGGTTTCGTTGACCTTGCCGCCCGGCAGCTGGCCGCCCTCGCCGGGCTTGGCGCCCTGGGCGACCTTGATCTGCAGAACCTCAGCGTTGACCAGGTAGGCTGGCGTCACGCCGAAGCGGCCGGAGGCGATCTGCTTGATCTTCGACGAGCGGATGGTGCCGTAGCGGGCCGGATCCTCGCCGCCTTCGCCGGAGTTGGAGCGGCCGCCGGTTTCGTTCATGGCCTGGGCCAGCGCTTCGTGCGCCTCCGGCGATAGCGCGCCCAGCGACATGCCGGCGCTGTCGAAACGCAGTAGCAGGCTCTCGACGGGCTCGATCTCGTCCAGCGGCAACGGTTCGGGAGCCGGCTTGAGCTTCAGCAGATCCCGGATCGTGGCCACCGGACGCTCGTTGACCAGCCGCGCAAAGGCCTTCCACTTGGCGTAGTCACCCTGCTGGACCGCCTGCTGCAGCAGCATCACCACGTCGGGATTGTAGGCGTGGTATTCGTGCCCGTGGACGAACTTGACCAGGCCGCCCTGGCGGATGCCTTTACGGGGAATCCAGGCATCGCGGGCGGCCAGCGTCTGCTGCATCTGCAGCTCGCTGAAGCCGGTGCCCTCGATGCGCGACATCATGCCGTCGAAGCACATCTGCATGACTTCGGAACCCAGCCCGACGGCTTCGAACAGCTGCGAACCCCGGTAGGAAGAGATCTGCGAGATGCCCATCTTCGACAGAATCTTGTAAAGCCCCTTCTGCATCCCCTTGCGGTAGTTCTCGCGCGCGTCCGCCGGGTTGCCGACCAGCTCGCCGGTGCGGTGCATGTCCGCCATCACCTGGTAGGCGAGGTACGGATAGACCGCGGTGGCGCCGACCCCGAAGAATACCGCCATCTGGTGCGCGTCACGGGCGTAGCCGGTCTCGACCACGATATTGACGCGCGGGCGCAGCGCCAGCCTGGCCAGATGATGGTGCACCGCGCCGGTCGCCAGCAGCGCCTGGATCGGCTGCTTGCCTTTTTCGAGTTCGGCATCGGACAGCACCAGGATCACCTTGCCATCCCGAGCCGCCTGCTCGGCCTGCTGGCAGAGCGCTACCAGCGCCTGGCGCAGCGAGGTGGTTTCCGGGTCGTAGTGCAACGGCAGCCGGATCGAGGTGAACGCCGGATCTTCCTGGGTCACCAGGGCGGTGAACTTGCGCGGCGACAGCACCGGCGTGGTCAGGATCAGGCGATGCGCGTGCTCGGGGGTGGCCTGGAAGACGTTGAGTTCCGCGCCCATGCAGGTTTCCAGCGACATCACGATCGCTTCACGCAACGGGTCGATCGGCGGGTTGGTGACCTGGGCGAATTTCTGACGGAAGAAATCGGTGAGCAGACGGTTCTGCCGCGACAGTACTGCCATCGGCGTGTCGTCGCCCATCGACCCGACCGCTTCCTGACCGCTCTCGGCCAGCGGCCTGAGCAGCTGATCGCGCTCTTCGAAGGTGACCGAGAACATCTTCTGATAGACGTTGAGCTCGTCGGTTTCCATCGGCTGGAAGCGGGCCAGTTCGGTCAGCGCCGATTCGAGATAGTGGGCGTGCTCCTTGAGCCAGCGGCGATACGGATAGGCGGACTTGAGCCGCTGGTCGATATCATCGGTATGCAGCACCTCGCCGGTCTGGGTATCGACGGCGAGAATCTGCCCCGGCCCGACACGGCCCTTGGCCACCACGGATTCGGGCTGATAGTTCCATACCCCGATCTCGGAGGAGAGGGTGATGTAGCCGTTGTCGGTGATCACCCAGCGCGCCGGACGCAGGCCGTTGCGGTCGAGCATGCAGACGGCATGGCGGCCGTCGGTCATGACGATACCGGCGGGACCGTCCCACGCCTCCATGTGCATGGAGTTGTACTCGTAGAAGGCGCGCAGGTCGCCGTCCATGGTCTCCACGTTCTGCCACGCCGGCGGCACCATCATGCGCACCGCGTTGTAGAGATCCATGCCGCCGGTCAGCAGCACTTCCAGCATGTTGTCCATGCTCGACGAATCGGAACCGGTGGTGTTGACGATCTCGTCGAGGCCTTCGATGTCCGGCAGCAGCTCGCTGACGAAGTTGGCCTTGCGCGCGTTGGCCCACCCGCGGTTGGCCTCGATGGTGTTGATCTCGCCGTTGTGCGCCATGAAGCGGAACGGCTGCGCCAGCGGCCAGCGCGGCGCCGTATTGGTCGAGAAACGCTGGTGGAAGACGCAGACGGCGGTTTCGAGACGCTCGTCGCCCAGATCCTGATAGAAGGTAGGCAGGTCCACGGGCATCATCAGGCCCTTGTAGGAAACCACCTTGGACGACAGCGAGCAGACGTAGAACTCTTCTTCCTGACGCAGCTTCTGCTCGGCCAAGCGACGGGCCATGAACAGCTCGACATTGAACGCGGCGTCGGACTGGGACGCATCCCCCTCGACGAACACCTGACGAATGCGCGGCAGGCACTCGAGCGCCATCGGCCCGCAGACGCTGGGGTCCGTGGGCACGTCGCGCCAACCCATGACGCTCAAGCCCCGCTCGGCCAGCTCGCCTTCCAGGATTTCCCGTGCATGCTGCTCGCGAGCGTCGTCATCGGGGAAGAACACCATGCCGACCGCGAAGCGCTCGCCCAGGGTCACGTCCAATTGCTCCTGGGCCAGCGCTCGCATGAAGCTCATCGGCATCTTCAGCAACAGGCCGCAACCGTCGCCGGTCTTGCCGTCCGCCGCGATACCGCCGCGGTGGGTCATGCATGTCAGGGATTCGATCGCCGTCTTGAGCAGATCGTGACTGGCCTGCCCCTCCATATGAGCAATCAGGCCGAAACCGCAGTTGTCGCGGAATTCGCCGGGCTGGTGAAGACCTCTCATCATGGGCGTGCCTCACAAAGCAGTGTCAGAATACAGGGTCTTGTATTCGATCGAATAAAAAGAGATAATTTTTGGTTTTTTTATTTTTATGGCCGTATTAATGACTGAATATCCGGCTCATTTTCGTCTCGAGATACCGACAATATCGTCACTAACGGTCGCCAAAGGGCCGGACAGGATAGCCAGTTACCCGCCACAGCGCAATTGAGCCGCCGGGCTTTTTCCCCGCAAACGCATTTAAAATCGAAGACTTAGCGGAATATCGGCCAAAATACGCTGCTAGCTCAAAGGCTTAGACTTGAAGGTAAGACTAAAGTCTTAATTTTTTGAGCCATGGCCCGATCAGGGTGAGATCGTGGCGCGAAGCCCATACCGATACGGCATGGAGCATACCAATTATATCGTCAACGCCTCGAAAAAGCAGCAGCGGCGACCAAGGTTGTCGACACGCGGCACCGGCCGCACGCACCAGCATGCATCAACAGAAAACGAGGAACGGCGCCGAGCGCTCCTATCCGGACGACCGCGCTACGGACTGGCGGATTTTGGGAACAGCAGGGAACGATAGAGAACTGGCGCCGATCGGCGCCAGCGGGCAAGATCATCGACAGAGACGAGAAAGCCGGCCTCGCCTGACCGGGAGCCGGTTAGCGAACGATCCGGCACCCAAGGAACGATCCGGTCAGGCTCGAGGGAAATTCACCAGCAGACGTTCGAGCCGCTCGGCGTCCGTATCGTCTCGAACGCACGCCTTACCCAGCGCCTCGAGCAGAATCAGCCGCAGCCGGTCGTCGAGGTTCTTCTTGTCGAGCCGCATGCGAGAAAGGAAATCCTCTGTCTGCATGTTGGCCGGCGCCGTCACCGGAAGATCCGCCGCCTTCAGAATCGCAGCGACACGTTCGACATCGGCCTCGCTCAGCCAGCCGCGCTCGAAGGAGAGCTGCGCGGCCATCATCATGCCGGCACCCACCGCTTCGCCGTGCAGCCAGTTGCCGTAGCCCTGATGCGCCTCGATGGCGTGGCCGAAGGTGTGTCCCAGGTTGAGCAGCGCTCGCACGCCCTGCTCGGTCTCGTCTTCGGCCACCACTTCCGCCTTGATCTCGCAACTGCGCCGGATGGCATGGCGAATGGCGGATACCTCGAGCGTGCGCAGTGCAGGCAGATTGTTCTCCAACCACTCGAGAAAAGCCGAATCCCAGATCAGGCCGTACTTGATCACTTCCGCCAGCCCGGCGGAGAGCTCGCGTGCCGGCAGCGTTCGCAGGGTATCGGTATCGATGATCACCGCCCGGGGCTGCCAGAACGCGCCGATCATGTTCTTGCCGCGCGGGTGATTGACCCCGGTCTTGCCACCCACGGAGGAGTCTACCTGGGCCAGCAGCGTGGTAGGAATCTGGACGAAAGCGACACCGCGCTGGTAGCTGGCGGCGGCGTAGCCCGTCATGTCGCCAATGACACCGCCACCGAGCGCGATCAGGGTACTGCGGCGGTTGAATCCGGCCGCCAGCAGGGCGTCCCAGATGCGCTCGACCGAGGCCAGCGTCTTGGTCGCCTCGCCATCGGGCAGAACGACTTCCCGGACATCCAGGTCGGCATCGGCAAGCGTCGCCTTGAGCGCCGCGAGATAATGGGGCGCGATCACCTCGTTGGTCACGATCATGACCTGGCGCCCGGCCAGATAAGGCAGCAGATGTTCCCGACTCGACAGAATGCCCGCGCCGACGTGAATCGGGTAACTGCGGTCACCCAGCGAAACGTTCAGCGATTCCACGGGAAGCGACGAGGCGGAGGACATGGGCATTACCTTATGTTGTAGGAAAGACGGACGCAGGAAAACGAGTATAGGAAAGATGGATGTGGAAAAGACCAATGAGGAAGAGACATCATCGCTGGTGCGAGAGAGAGACCGATTCGCCGAGCGGCTCCGTCAGATGCGAAACCCGACGCAGGATGTCGTTCACCACGCTCCTGGGGCCTCGGCGATCCGTACGCACGACGATATCCGCCGTCGCGCGATAGAGCGGGTCGCGAACCGCGAACAGATCCCGCAGCACCTGCTCGGGGTTGGCTGTCTGCAGCAGCGGCCGGTTGCGATCCCGGGAGGTGCGCCGGATCTGCTGTTCGACGGTGGTGGCGAGATAGACGACCGTCCCCCGCTCCCGCAGCAGCTGGCGATTGATCTCGCGCATGATCGCGCCGCCACCGGTCGCCATGACGATGTCGCTGCGCTGGGTGAGTTCGTCGATCATGGCCGTCTCGCGGTCCCGAAAGCCCTGCTCACCCTCCACATCGAAAATCCATGGGATATTCGCCCCGCAGCGAGCCTCTATCTGATGGTCGCTATCCAGGAATTCGCGCTGCAATTCGGCCGCCAGGAGGCGGCCGATTGTGCTTTTGCCGGCCCCCATGGGACCGATGAGAAAAAGATTGGGAAGCGACCGCATCAGCGAATGGCCAGTCCGTCCTCGATGATCTTGGGCGTGATGAATACCAGCAATTCTACCTTCTCGTTGCTGTTCTGGGTATAGCGGAACAGATTGCCGATGACCGGCAGGTCGCCGAGGAACGGTGTCTTGAACAGTGTCCGCAGCTGTTCGGAGGTCAGGATCCCGCCCAGCACCACGGTTTCGCCGTTATTGACCAGTACCTGGGTCTGGATCTCGTTGGTATCGATGGCAGGCGCGCCGTCGTAGCGGGTGTCGGAGATATCGTCGTTGTTGATACGCAGATCCATGATGATGCGATCATCCGGAGTGATCTGCGGTGTCACCTCGAGCGACAGCACGGCCTCCTTGAACTCGGTGGAGGTGGCGCCGCTGGACGAGGCCTCCTGGTAAGGCACTTCCTGACCCTGCTTGATGATCGCCGTGCGCTGATTGGCGGTGATCACTTTGGGCTGGGAAATGGTCTGGCTCTTGCCCTCGCTTTCCAGCGCCCGCAGCTCCAGGTCGATCAGGATATCGCCGGAAAGATAGCCGAAGCTGAACGCGCTGGCCGGGTTGGTGTCATTGCCCAGATCGACCGCCAGCCCGCCGCCGTAGGAGGCAGGATCGTCCGACGTCGTGGGCACCGTCGAGGCATCGCCATCAGCGGCGCCGCCGAGATCGAAGTGGCGCCCGCCATTGGCCGACATGCCCCAGTTGACCCCGAGCTCGCGGGTCGCGCTGTCTCGGGCGATCACGATTCGGGCCTCGATCTGCACCTGGCGCACCGGCACGTCGAGCTGCTCGATGGTTCGCCGAATGGCATCGAGCTGCTCGCGCGTATCCTGCAGGATCAGGGTGTTGGTGCGCGGGTCGACGGTAACACGCCCGCGCTCCGACATCATGCCGACCCCCTCGCCACCGCGCAGCAACGCCGCCAGATCCTCGGCCTTGGCGTAACGGATCTGCACGAACTCCGTGGTCAGCGGAGCCAGCTGTTTCGTCTGTTCGCGGGTTTCCAGCGTCTGGCGCTGCAGATTGGCCAGCTCGCCGGTCGGCGCCACCATCATCACGTTGCCTTCACGTCGCGCCGACAGGCCGTGGTTGCGCAGTACCAGATCGAGCGCCTGATCCCAGGGCACATCGGTCAGATTGAGAGTCACGTTGCCCTGCACGCCATCGCTGGCGATCACGTTGAGCCCCGACTCCTCGGCGATGATCGACAACACGTCACGCACCGGGATGTCCTGGAAATCGAGGGTAATACGGTGACCGGCATAGCTGGGGCCGGAGTCCGTCTCGGGGCGCTCGATGCTGCCCGAGGAGGTCAGTTCGATCGTGAAACGACGCCCGTTCTGGGTCACCAGCGGCTCCACGGCATTGGATGCCACGATATCGAAGGTGACCCCATCGGCGCTTCGACGCGGCACGATGCGCTGGACGGCGGTGCCGAAATCGCTGACATCGAGCGTCTGATACTGGTCGTCGGGCAAGGTCACGCCAGGTAGCGAGACCGAGACCTGACGCCCCTGGCCGGAGACTTCCGCCGCCACTCCGGCGCGGTCGAGCGCCAGGTCAAGCTGGCCGACCCCGTCCTCGCCCCGGCGGAAATCGATCGAGGTCACCTCCGGCTGGCGCGGCAGCGCCGCCGCGGACCGCTCGGCCGACGCGTCGGTCTCAGCTGGCGCAGCTTCGTCACCGAAGTGAACGATGACCCTTTCATCCAGACGTTCGAGCCGATAATCGGTGGGCGAGGCCAGATCGAACACCAGCCGCGTACGCGCTCCCGACCCCAGCACCCTGACGGAATCGACGCCGGCGCTGCCGATGGCGAAGCTCGATTGCGACAGGCCGCTCTGGGCCTGCAGCAGATCCAGCGCCAGCCGCGGCGGCGCATCCGTGCGATAGCCGCGAATTTCCGGGACGCCGCCGACGAAATCGAGCCCGACGTCCAGGCGGCCGGCTCCCTGATCGGTGAAGGTCATCGCCGTCAAGGTCGGTGCCGCCCAGGCGGAAAACGCCAGTCCCCACAATGTCAGTGCTGCCAAGCCTGCGGCCAGGCGCCGTCGAGAAGTCATGTTGTCCCCTGCTACTATTGCCGCCGGCTGGCACCGTCGGAGTCTTGTCCTGCCATTTCCAGGCGCTGACGACGCTCGGTCCATTCTCCCCCAGGGCCGCGCACGGTCTCGAGGAGCGTCAGCCCACGGGGTTCCACGCTGATGATGCGGCCGTAGTCCCGGCCCAGATAATCCCCCTCGAAGAGCCGGTGGACCCTGCCGTCCGGCGCAGCAATCAGTGCCGAGGGTGTCTTGCCCACGATCATCGTGCCGACCAGGCTCAGGTTGTCCAGCTCGAAGGCCTCGAGCGGCTGGCGCGGCCGGTCGGCATCCGGCAGCGGCGACGCCTCGGCCGGATCGGCGGCTGCCGCCTCCGCTGGCTGCTCGGCCACGAACGGGCTCCGTCGTTGCTGCTGGTCGTAGCTGGCAGTAGCGTACCGGGGCATCTCCGGCAACGAGGCGATCTGCCCCTTCGGGTTGTTCCGCAGGGCATCCAGTCGAGCCTGCAATCCCCCCAGATCGGCGTCCTCGCATCCGCTCAGCACGATGCTTGCGAGCAACAGTCCGGTGAGAATGCCACGATTCGAACTCAAGGCTTTTTACCCCCCTTGGCCGGGTCGATATCCTCGCGATAGCGGTACGTCTTCGCCAGCATGGCCAGCCGAAGGCTGTCACCCACCGGCGTCAGCGTGAAGTCGTGAAGCGTGACGATGCGGGGCATCGCGGCAACGCGCGCCAGAAACGACGCGATCTGGTGGAAATCGCCGCGCACCTGGATATCGAAGGGCTGCTCGACATAGAACTCCTGCTCGACCGCCGGTCGCAACTTGATACTGTCGATATCGAGCTGCTGCTGCCGCGCTGCCTCGCTGATGGCATCCAGCAGCGCGGGCACTTCCGCATCGCTGGGCAACATTTCGAGCACGCTCTGCATGCGCCCCTCGAGCACCTCCATCTGATGCTCCATCGCCGGCAGGTTGACCGCCTGGTAGGAGAGCGTCTCGAAGCGCTGTAACGCCTGCTGCTCCTGCATGACCAGGCTCTCGTGCGTTTCCCGGGGCGAGGAGGCGAGCAGCCACTGCGTGGCCCATATCGATCCCAGCAGCACGCCCAGCGCGATCAGCCATTGCAGGCTGGCCGGCCAGCTTCCCGCTTCTTTCAGGTCGAGTTCACGCCACTGCAGTTCACGCAGTTGGCGCCACTGCTCCCGGAACGTCTCTCGCAAGGCATTCAATCGTGGGCTTTCCAGCGTCGGGCGCTTCATGAGCCAGCTCCCGGCTTGGCTTCATCGACGGGATGCTCATCGACACTCATGTGAAAACGCTTGGCCGCTGCCGGCCCTTCTGCGGACTGCACGTCCGAGAGCAACGGAATGTCGAACGCGGAACTGTTGTCGAGCGCTCGCATCTGGTCGGAAACTTGGCGATTCGAAGTCGCGACGCCGCTCAGCTCGAGCCGGCTACCCCTGCGATTCAGCTCGGTATAGTGGACGCCATCGACCAGCGTGGCCGTCAGCTGATCGAGAACGCGGATGGTCAACGGTCGGCTCGACTGCAGCTCGCCGATCAGATCGATCTGCTTCAACATGCGTTCTCGCAGCTGGCGGAAATTGCGCATCTCCTGAATATCGCGAGTGAGCGCATCGGTCTCCCGCTGGATCAGCGCCAACCGGGCCTGCCCCGCCCGCACCATGGATTTTTCGTACTGGGCGATGCCCCAACCGACCAGCAACCCGAGCAGCAGCATCAGCAGCAGGCCCTGCTTGAATCGTCGGGTCTTCCGCAGGCGGCGCTGCTCCCGCCATGGCAGCAGGTTGATTTCGATCGTCATGGCAGCGCTCGCATGGCAAGCCCACAGGCGGTGAGCATGGCCGGCGCGTCCGCGGCCAACGCGGTGACATCCAGCCGCGGATGGATCCGCATGTGCGTGAAAGGATTGGCGAGCGTTGCTTCCAGCCCGCTCTGGGCACGCAGCCGTTCCGCAAACCCCGGCAGCGCGCTCGACCCGCCGGCCAGGATCAGACGGCGGATCTGCTGCTGGCCCGCAGAGGTGTAATAAAGCTGCAGCGAGCGTCCGATGTGCTGGATCAGGGTATCGATGAAAGGCAGCAGGACTTGCTGGCGATAATCGTCGGGCAATCCACCACGCTTCTTGGCGCGACCGGCTTCGTCGAAACTCATGCCGTAGCGCTTGCTGATGGCATCGGTGAGCTGCCGCCCGCCGCACAGGTTGTCGCGGCTGTAGACGATCCGCCCCTCCTTGATCACATGGAACGCGCACAGGTTGGCGCCGATATCGACCAGTGCCGTGCTATCTCCCTCTTCATCTTCGGAGGTCTGCAGCGCACGACAGACGCGCTCCAGCGCGAAGCCCTCGACATCGACGGCCACCGTCTCGAGCCCCACGGCGTCCAGCACCGACGTCAGCGTATCGATATCCTGCATTCGGCAGGCCACCAGCATGATTTCCTGCTGGTCGTCGTAACGCGGATGGCGGCCCAGTCGCTGAAAATCGAAGGCGACTTCATTGAGCGGAAACGGGATGTACTTGTCGGATTCCATCTGAATCCGTGCTTCGATGTCCTCGTCGCTCAGCGATGCGGGCAACGACAGCGTCCGGGTGATGGCTGCCGAGTTGGGCACCGCGACCACGGCGCGCCGGGACTGCAAGCGGGCGTGATCGACCGCCCGACCCAGCGTATCCACGACTTCGCTCTTGTCGCGAATGCGCCTTTCGACCACGGCCCCCTCGCGCAGCGGGCGCACCGCGTAACTGTCGATTCTCAAGCCACCGGCGCGATGTTCCAGCTCCAGCAGCTTGACGGTGGCGGACGTGATGTCCACTCCCACCAATCCTTTCGAGGATCTTTTCAAGCGCAACACTGTCTCACCTCGCCGGAACTGGAAAAGCCTAATCGGATTTAACGGCGGTGACACAGCCAACTTGAGACGTTCCGTTACACTTATTTCGCTTTACTTGCAGGAAGTGGCGGGGGCGAAACTGGCCCCGGCTCCACCGCATCCATATAATGCCCCGATGCTGAATCATGTCCGACGCCAGGGATAGCGAGCACGCGGCCGGACCGCCACCAGTCAAGGATCACCCCTTTATATGAAGCTTTTTACCCGCCTACTGACGACTGCCTTCTGGCTCCTGCTGTCGCTCTGCGCCGGTGTGGTGCTGGCGGTCATTGGCGCCGGGCTCTACTTCGCCCCTGGCCTGCCCGACGTGCGCCAGCTCCAGAATTACGAGCTTCAGACCCCGCTGCGCATCTATACGGAAGACGACAAGCTGATCGGTGAATACGGCGAGGAACGCCGCATGCCCGTCAGCTACGACGAGATCCCCAAGTCGCTGATCGACGCGCTGCTGGCTGCCGAAGACGCCAACTTCTACAACCACCCCGGGGTCGATCCCAAGGGGCTTTTGCGCGCCGCGGTCGAGCTCGCCTCCTCGGGCGACATCCAGTCCGGCGGCAGCACCATCACCATGCAGGTCGCGCGTAACTACCTGCTGACCCTGGATCAGACTTTCACGCGCAAGATCCGTGAAATTCTGCTGGCGTTGCAGATGGAACAGATCCTGGACAAGCAGGAAATTCTCGAGCTCTACGTCAACAAGATCTATCTGGGCCATCGTTCCTACGGTATCGCCGCCGCAGCAAACACCTATTACGGCAAGCCGCTGGCAGATCTTTCCCTGCCGCAGTACGCCATGATCGCGGGTCTGCCCAAGGCGCCGTCGAGCTTCAACCCGCTGACCAATCCGGAACGCGCTCTGATCCGCCGCAACTGGATTCTCTATCGCATGCGCGAGCTCGGCTCCATCGACCAGGCCAGCTACGATCAGGCCGTCAAGGCACCGATCACGGCCAGCCGCCATACGGCACGCTCGGAAGTCGATGCCCCCTACGTCGCGGAAATGGCGCGCGCCTACGCCGTCGAGCGTTTCGGCGACAAGGCCTATACCGACAACATTCGCATCACCACCACCCTCGATAGCCGTCTGCAGACCGAGGCCCGCGATGCGCTGGTGCAGGGCCTGATCGACTACGATACTCGCCACGGCTGGCGCGGCCCCGAGGAGAAGGACGTACCGCCGAGCCTGGTCGAAGCGCAGGACCGGACCGAACGCCAAGGCCTGGAAGAAGAGCTGTCGGAGTCCCCCGAGGTCATCGAAACCGCCCGCCAGGCGGCCCAGAGCAGCCAGGCCACGATCGAGGGTGTCGATGGCGACGTCAGCAACTGGCTCAAGGTGCTCGAGCGCACGCCGTCGTTCGGCCCGCTCCAGCCGGCCATCGTCACCGCCACCGACGGCAAGCAGATGCGCGTGCTCAATGCCGACGGCAAGGTGATCACGCTGGACTGGGATGGCCTGAAGTGGGCGCGCGAGTACAAGAGCGCCAAGTGGCGCGGCGATGTCCCCGCCAACGCCGCGGCGATCGCGAGTCGCGGCGATCTGGTACGCATCCTCAAGGAAGGCGATCACTGGCGGCTGTCGCAGCGCCCCGGCGCCGAAGGGGCCATCGTCGTTCTCGATCCGCAGACCGGTGCCATTGAGGCGCTCCAGGGCGGGTTCAGCTTCGCCGCCAGCAAGTTCAACCGCGCCATTCAGGCCCAGCGCCAGGTCGGCTCCAACTTCAAGCCGTTCGTCTATCTGGCTGCGCTGCAGGAAGGCAGCATGACCGCGGCGACCATCATCAACGACGCGCCGGTAGTCATGTCACAGTTCAGCGGCGACGACTGGCGTCCGGAGAATGCCGAGCGTCAGTTCCAGGGGCCGACCCGCCTGCGTGTCGGGCTCTATACTTCGCGCAATCTGGTGACCATCCGTGTGCTGCAGTCGCTGGGGCTCGAAAATGCGCTGAATTTCCTCGAGCGCTTCGGTTTTGCACGGGACCGCCTGCCCCACGGTCTCTCCCTGGCTCTCGGCAGTGCCTCGCTGACTCCGCTGGAGATCGCCAACGCCTACGCCGTGCTCGCCAACGGCGGCTTCCAGGTGTCGCCCTGGTACATTCAGAAGGTCACCCAGGGCAGCCAGAATACCGTGGTCGAACAGGCCAATCCGCTGGTGGCGTGCCGTGACTGCGCACCCGGCGCGACCCAGACCGTCATCGATGGCGAGCCGCGTCGCATCGCCCCCCGCGTGGTGGAACCCGACGCGCTCTACATCCTGCGCAGCATCCTGCGTGATGTCATCGAACACGGCACCGGACGCGGCGCCCTGTCGCTCGATCGCAGCGACATCGTCGGCAAGACCGGCACCACCAACGATCAGCGTGACGCCTGGTTCTCCGGCTTCAACAACTCGCTCGTGACCACGGTCTGGGTCGGCAAGGACGATAACACCACCACGGCGGAATACGGCGCTCAAGCCGCCCTGCCGATCTGGAAAGCGTTCATGGGTCCGGCACTGGAAGGCACGCCCGAGGTGATCCCGGACGCCCCCGACGATATCGTTCAGGTTCGCATCGACCCGGATACCGGCAAGCGCCTGCACGATGACCAGCCCGGCGGCATCAGCGAGATATTCCGCAAGGACAACTTGCCTGAGTATCAGCCGCGCGGTATTCGTCCGGAACTGGAAGACGAGAGCGGCTCGCAGGGCACCGGCACTTACGAAGCGATCTTCTGATACATGAGTCGGGGCTCTGGCCCCGACTTTTTCGTCCCACACTCGCTCTTCACCGCAACAGGACGTCGCAGCGACGCTGAGAGAAATATCATGTCCCTGCCTAGTTGCCGTTGGTGGCTGTTGACCACCTGCCTGATGGCATCACCGTCATATGCAGAGCTTTTCTACGCACCGCCGGCGCCGGAAGAGAACGCCCCCAACTTCAGCGGCAGTGCGGAACTCGGTTATACGAAGTTGACCGGCAACGCCAATACCCAGACGCTGCTCGCCAAGGCTCGCCTGACCTGGCTGACCGGGCGCAACACCCATACGTTCCGCGCCGAAACCCGCAGTGTCCAGGACAACGACGACACCACCTCCGAGCGGTATCTGGTCGGCGCCCGCGAACGCTACGAGCTGGAGAACAACAACTACCTGTTCGGCTTCGCGCGCTGGGAACGCGACCGGTTCAGCGGCTACGACTCGCAGCTCACCACTATCGCCGGCTACGGCCGCCAGCTGCTGGACGGGCCCACCCATACGCTTTCCGCCGAAGTCGGTCCGGGCTATCGTCACGATGCCTACGCGGCCGGTGGCAGCGACGACCTGACCCTGGTCTACTCGGCACTGGACTACACCTACCACTTCAGTGACGACATCTCCTTCGACCAGGAGCTATCCGCGGAAGCGACGCATATCAGCGTCACGACCCGCTCGCTGTCGACGATTACATCGCAATTGAACTCCCATCTCGCGCTACGCATCTCCTACGATGTCAGGAGCAACACGCATCCGCCGCCCGATGCCGAAGCGCGCACCGACACCACGACGTCGGTATCGATTCTCTACGGCTGGTAACGAGCCACGAGCCACGAGCCACGAGCCACGAGCCACGAGCCACGAGCCACGAGCCACGAGCCACGAGCCACGAGCCACGAGCCACGAGCCACGAGCCGCAGGATGATCCTGGTGGAACAGCATAGGAAGACACCTGCCAGACGCCGAAAACCAAGATGCCGCCCGTGTGGGCGGCATCGTCGTCTGGAGATGACAGGCTCGCGATCAGCCGTAGATCTCCTTGACGCTCTTCAGCGGGTAATGCGCGGGATAAGGCTTCCGGGCCACGCCGGATTCCACCGCGGCCTGAGCCACGGCCGCCGGAATTTTATCAAGCAGGCGCGAATCCACCGGCGTCGGGATGATGTAGCCGCGACCGAACTCAAGCGAGTCAATTTCGTAGGCATCCAGCACTTCCTGGGTCACCGGCTCTCGCGCCAGGTCCTTCAGGGCATGAACGGCCGCGATCTTCATCTGCTCGTTGATGGCCGTGGCCCGAACGTCCAGCGCACCACGGAAGATGAACGGGAATCCCAGCACGTTGTTGACCTGGTTGGGGTAATCGGAGCGCCCCGTGCCCATGATCACGTCGCTCCGGGTCGCCCGCGCCACGTCGGGGTGGATCTCCGGGTCCGGATTGGAACAGGCGAAGACCACCGGATTCGCGGCCATCTTCTCGAGCTGCTCGGGCTTGAACAGGCTCGGCCCGGACAGGCCGACGAAGACATCGGCGCCTTCGATCGCGTCATCCAGCGTACGCAGCGGCGTTTCGGTCGCGAACTGCGCCTTGTATTGATTGAGATCGTTGCGGCCACTATGGATGACGCCGTTGCGATCCAGCATGAAGATGTTCTCGGCCTTGGCGCCACACTCGATGAGCAGCTTCATGCAAGCAATGGCGGCTGACCCGGCCCCGAGACAGACGATGCGCGCGTCGGCCAGCGTCTTGCCGGCGATATCCAGCGCGTTGAGCAACCCTGCCGCGGTCACGATCGCAGTACCGTGCTGGTCGTCGTGGAATACCGGAATGCTGCAGCGCTCCTTGAGGGCCGCTTCGATCTCGAAGCATTCCGGCGCCTTGATATCTTCCAGGTTGATACCGCCCCAGGTATTGGCGATGTTGGCCACGGTGTCGATGAATGCCTGGGCAGAGTCGGCCTCGACCTCGATATCGACCGAGTTGATGCCGGCGAAGCGCTTGAACAGAACGCCCTTGCCTTCCATGACTGGCTTGCTCGCCAGCGGGCCCAGGTTACCCAGACCCAGAATGGCGCTACCGTCGGAAACGACGGCTACCAGGTTTCCCTTACCGGTATAGAGGTAGGCGTTTTCCGGATCCAGCGCGATTTCCCGGCACGGTTCCGCCACGCCGGGACTGTAGGCCAGTGCCAGATGCTTGGCGGAGTTGGTCGGCTTGGTCAGCTCGACCGACAACTTACCCGGAATCGGCTTTGCGTGGTAATCGAGCGCCGCCTGTCTCTTATCGTCACTCATGAGGATTTTCCAAAGACAAATGATGGGAATTTTCGACAGTGTCTTGCCTGAAGTCATGTCAGATTATAGAAAAACACCACCTTACACAACTTTCGCCCATTCTCTGCCTTTCGCGAATTTTAAGCGCCTGTTTGAACCACTTGGATGCATTTGGCGACACTTATACTTGGAAGCCCAGCCATAAAATATTCCTTATCCATCTCCTCGGGACAGTCGATAAATCTCGATACCCCTTACCTTTTAAAACTTAAAAAGCCATCGAGCGGGCACAAAAAAGCCCGCCATCAAGGCGGGCTTTTCGACAACCAATCGGTTGTAGTGAGACGCGTTTTAACCGCGACGCACTGCAGCACCGAAGCGCTTGTTGAAACGCTCGACGCGGCCACCGGTGGTCGCTTGCTTCTGCTTGCCGGTGTAGAACGGGTGACACTGCGAGCAGACGTCGACATGGAAATCTTCGCTGGCCGTGGTGCCGATCGAATGGGTCGCGCCACAGGAACAGGTCGCCGTGACTTTCTTGTATTCGGGATGAATAGACTGTTTCATCGTGAAGCCTCGCTTTGCGGTGTACCGCCACCTGATCTCTTGCCAGGCACCGTACACGGATAGGGAATCGCGGTTCACTCCCGCGCGACCGGCCCGCCTAGAATCCCGTAGTCAGCATCGCCAGGCGATAACTGTACCACGGATAAGAGACGCACCCTACGTCGGAAGGCGGCGTATTTTATCAGAACTCTTCATGGAGGCCAATTGGCAGATTCCAGTATCGCCCCCGAGAGCGCGCCACCGCCCCCTCGGATTCTTCGCGTTGCCGTTCCCACGCCGCTGAGGCGTCTCTTCGACTATCGTCCCGCCGGTCAACCGCCCGCTGGCGGGTGGCGGCCGGGACTGCGCGTCAAGATCCCGTTCGGCCGGCGCTACCTGGTCGGGATCGTGATGGAATGCGCCACGCACAGCGAACTGCCCGCCCATCAGCTCAAGCCGATCACCGAGCGCCTCGACGACGAGCCACTGCCGGCGGACTGGCTATGGCTGTGCCAGTTCACCGCCCGCTACTACCAGCATTCGCTGGGCGATACGCTGCATCATGCCCTGCCCGGCCCGCTACGCCAGGGGCGGCCGCTCGAGGCCCGGATTCGCGAACGCTGGAAACTGAACACCTCGGAAGCCCTCGCCCTCGACGCGCTAGGCCGCGCGCCACGCCAGCGCGAGCTGGTAAAGTTCCTGGCCCAGCATCGCCACGGCATGATCACCTCCGCCATCACCGCGCAAGGTTACACCCGCGCCCAACTGCAGGGGCTGCTCGACAAGGCGCTGATCGGCTGCGTTCGGGAGCCGCTGACCGCCGGCGAAGGGTGGTCGGGGGCGCTGCTGGCCGAACCCGCCCTGCCGCTCAATCGCGAGCAGTCGGCAGCATTGGCCGCATTGCACGAAGGGCTGGACCGCTTCCACCCCTGCCTGCTCCATGGCGTTACCGGCAGCGGCAAGACCGAGATCTACCTGCAACTGATCGAAGGCGTGCTCGGACAGGGCCGCCAAGCGCTGGTACTGGTGCCGGAGATCGGCCTGACACCGCAGACGCTATCGCGCTTTCGCAAGCGCTTTCGCGCGCCGGTCGTGGCACTGCACTCGGGGCTGACCGACCTGGAGCGGCTGGATGCCTGGGAGGCCGCCCGCAGCGGACGCGCCCCGATCATCATCGGCACCCGCTCCGCCATCTTCACGCCTCTGGCGCGCCCCGGCGTGATCATCGTCGACGAAGAGCACGACGGCTCGTTCAAGCAGCAGGACGGCCTGCGCTACCACGCTCGCGACCTAGCGATGGCGCGCGCGCAACGCGACGGGGTGCCGATCCTGCTGGGGAGCGCGACGCCATCGCTGGAAACGCTGGCCCAGGCACGCAGCGGCCGCTACCGGCACCTGCGCCTGACCCAGCGTCCTAGCCGTCACGCTCCGGCCAAGCTGGAACTGGTCGACCTGCGCGGTCGCCTGCGTCAGGGCGGCCTGATTCCGCCAGTGATCGACGCCATCCGCCAGGCACTGAAGGCCGAGGGGCAGGTACTGGTATTCATCAACCGGCGCGGATTCTCACCTTCGCTGGCGTGCCACCAGTGCGGCTGGATCGCCGAGTGCCGCCACTGCGACTCGCGCATGACCCTGCACCGCCAGCCGCCAAGGCTGGTCTGTCATCACTGCGAACACCAGACACCGCAGCCGGACGCCTGCCCGAGCTGCGACAGTGCCGATCTGAGGCCGCTCGGCGCCGGCACCGAACGCACGGAGGAGACGCTGACCACGCTGTTTCCCGACACGCCCGTCTACCGCATCGACCGGGACAGCACGCGGCGCAAGGAAGCGTTCGATCAGCTACTGACAGAGATCAGACGCGGCGAACCGAGCCTGCTGGTGGGTACCCAGATGCTGGCCAAGGGGCATCACCTTCCCCACGTGACACTGGTCGTCGTGGTCAACGCCGACGCCGGCCTCTACGCCAGCGACTTCCGCGCGCTCGAGCAGAGCGCCCAGCTACTGGTGCAGGTGGCCGGACGCGCCGGGCGGGCGGACCGAGCCGGCCGCGTGCTGGTCCAGACCCTGCATCCCGACGACCCAAACCTGCGCCTGCTGGCGGATAGCGGCTACGACGCGCTGGCCTATCAGATGCTGGAAGAGCGACGCCTGGCCGGGCTGCCGCCCTATCGCTATCTGGCCTTGGCGCGTTTCGAAGCCACCCGCGAGGAAGACGCCCGCGAGACCGCCGAGGCAGCCGGTGACGCCGTGCGAACCTGGCTTGCCGAACGCCGCCTGGCAGTCCACTGTCTCGGCCCCGTACCGGCACCCATGGAACGGCGCCAGAACCGGTATCACCTGCAACTGATGCTGTCGGCGGAAAAACGCAGCGCCCTGCACGAAGCCGGCGCCTGGCTGGTCGGCTGGCTGGAGAACGCCGCCTCGCGACGCGTCCGCTGGTCGCTGGATATCGACCCGATGACGTTGAGCTGAAGCCGCGAGCCGCGAGCCGCGTGCCGCGTGCCGCGTGCCGCGTGCCGCGTGCCGCGAAAACGATCCTCGCCAACTCACGAAGTTCGCAATCCCTTTCTCGAAGCTCGAAGCTCGAAGCTCGAAGCTCGAAGCTCGAAGCTCGAAGCTCGAAGCTCGAAGCTCGAAGCTCGAAGCTCGAAGCTCGAAGCTCGAAGCTCAAAGCTCAAAGCTCGAAGCTCGGTGGTTAGGGTTTAAAGCCATGCCGCAATCACCGATAATGGCCGCCCTTTTCCCGCGTCGTGACGGCAGGTCCACGACGCCCAGATCCGCGGCACCCCGCGCCGGGTCGGGCCGAGAGCCCCAAGCCCAGGCCCCACGACTACGAAGTAACCCATGAAAGAGACGATTACAGAACTGCTCGAAGCCGCCATCGCCAAGCTGCAGCAGACAGGCGATCTACCGGCGGACGTGAGTCCGGCGATCAAGGTCGATCCGACCCGCGACAAGGCGCATGGCGACTACGCCAGCAATCTGGCACTGGTGCTCGCCAAGCCGGCCGGCTGCAAACCGCGCGATCTCGCCGACAAGCTGGTCGCGGCCCTCCCCGACAACGACGCGATCCGCAAGACGGAGATCGCCGGGCCGGGCTTCATCAACTTCTTTGCCGCGACCGATGCCATTGCGGGCATCGTCAGCCAGATCCTGGATGCCGGAGACACCTTCGGTCGCAGCATGATCGGCGCCGGCGAAAAGGTGCAGGTCGAGTTCGTTTCCGCCAACCCGACCGGGCCGTTGCATGTCGGCCATGGCCGTGGCGCAGCGATCGGCGACTGCCTGTGCCGGGTGCTGGAAGCCACCGGCTTCGACGTGACCCGCGAGTTCTACTACAACGACGCTGGCGCCCAGATCAACAACCTGATGCGCTCGGTGAAGGCCCGCGCCCTCGGCCTCGGCCCCGACGACGAAGGCTGGCCCGAGGACGGCTATCGCGGCGATTACATCAAGGATGTCGCCCAGGCCTATCTGGCCGGCGAAACCGTGACCGCCGACGACCGCGAAGTCACCGCCAAGGCCGATCCGGAAGACGAAGATGCCATCCGCGCCTTTGCCGTGGCCTACCTGCGTCGCGAGCAGGATCTCGACCTCAAGGCGTTCGGGGTCGAGTTCGACGTCTATTTCCTGGAATCGTCGCTGTACGCTGAAGGCCGGGTCGAGGAGACGGTCGAAGCGCTGGTATCCGGCGGGCACACCTACGAGGCCGACGGCGCGCTCTGGCTTCGCACCACCGACTTTGGCGACGACAAGGATCGGGTGATGCGCAAGAGCGACGGCGACTACACCTACTTCGTGCCCGATGTCGCCTATCACTACAACAAGTGGCAGCGCGGCTTCACTACCGTGATCGACGAACAGGGCGCCGACCACCACTCGACCGTCACCCGTGTGCGCGCCGGCCTGCAGGCGCTGGAAGCCGGCATCCCGCAGGGCTGGCCGGACTACGTGCTGCACCAGATGGTGCTGGTGACCCGCTCCGGTGTCGAGGTCAAACTCTCCAAGCGTGCCGGCAGCTACGTCACGCTGCGGGATCTGATCGACGAAGTCGGCCGCGATGCCACGCGCTACTTCCTCGCCGCACGACGCGCCGACTCCCAGTTGACGTTCGATATCGATCTTGCACGGTCGCAGACCAACGATAATCCGGTCTATTACATTCAGTACGCTCATGCCCGCGTCTGCAGCGTGCTGCGCAAGGCCGAAAGCGACGATCTCACCTTCGACCACGCCATCGCGATGGCCAATCTGGAGCGTCTCGATGCCTCCCAGGAGAAGGCGCTGATGAATCGTCTGGCGCGTTATCCCGATGTCGTCGAGCGCGCCGCCCGCACCCGCGAGCCGCATCAGATCGCGCAGTATCTGACCGAGCTCGCCAGCGACTTCCACACCTGCTACAACGCCCAGAAAGTCATGGTAGACGATGCCGAGCTGCGTAACGCACGCCTGGCACTGGGTCTGGCGACACGCCAGGTCATCGGCAATGGATTGGCGCTACTCGGCGTCAGCGCCCCGGAGGAGATGTAAGACATGGCACGCCGCCCCGCTCAGAACAGCCGCCCGTCCCCCTCTCGTTCTTCGCCCAAAGGCGCGACGACGAAGGCTCGCCCGCGCCGATCCGGCAGCAGTCCAGGCGGTGGTCTCGGCGGCATTCCGGGGTGGCTATGGGCAATTGCCGGCCTGATCGCCGGTTTCGCCCTGTCGCAGTATCTGGACCGCTCCTCGCCGGAGCCCGTCGCTGCCGTCGTGCCTCGCCCGACCTCCACTCAGACCAGCGGCGGTAGCGAGGGCCAGCAGAGTGGTGGCAACGCCGATGCCGGCGACAGCACTGCACAACAGCCGGCCACGCCGACGTTCGAGTTCTACACGCTGCTGCCGGAAACGGAAGTCATCGCGCCCAGCAGCGATAGCTCGTCGCCGGAGCCGACCGCCAAGGCGACGCAGGAAGCCGCAGCCGACGACGCCGCGAACCAGACCAAGCAGCCGACGCCCAGCGGTGGCCGCTATGTTCTGCAGGCCGCCTCGTTCCGAGATCTCGGCGATGCCGAGCGCCTGGCCAACCGGCTCAAGGACTTCGGCCTGCTGGCCAAGATCACCGATGTTCGCGCCAACGGCGATCAACTGTGGCACCGGGTCCAGGTCGGCCCCTACGAGGACAAGCGCGAACTCTCGCGTGCCCAGGATCTGATGGTGACCCAGGGCATCGAGCCGCTACTGCTGCGCCTGCAGAACTGAGGCCCGCAGGCCAGGCGCCTGCGACAAGCTCGCGGGAACGTTACCGAATACGGCCGGCACTCGTTGCCGGCCGTCCAGCGTCCGCGGCTTTCTCCACAGTCCTTCCCTTCCATTTGCCCCGTTGTGCCTCGCCGCTTTCCCGCCGTTACGCCCCAATGGCTTGATTTCCGCAAGCCCTGCCCGCACTTGATGATTCATGCTGCATCGCGTCGTACCCGTCATCTTTGATTCGGACGCGATGACACCGGTTTTTCGGCGCCGTCGGCCAGACTTGACGGCGCGCCATTGGGAGTTAATTGCATGACCACAATCGTATCCGTGCGCCGTGGCGATCAGGTTGCCCTGGCCGGCGATGGCCAGGTGTCGCTGGGCAATACGGTAATGAAAGGCAATGCCAGCAAGGTTCGCCGTCTCCATCGCGGCCAGGTTCTGGCCGGTTTCGCTGGCGGCACCGCCGACGCCTTCACCCTGTTCGAGCGCTTCGAGGCTCAACTCGAAAAGTACCAGGGGCATCTGACCAAGGCCGCGGTCGAGCTGGCGAAGGAGTGGCGCACCGACCGCGCGCTGCGCCGTCTGGAAGCGATGCTGGCCGTCGCCGACAAGACTGCCTCGCTGATCATCACCGGCAACGGCGACGTGGTCGAACCCGAGCGCGGCATCATCGCCATCGGCTCCGGCGGCCACTTCGCCCAGGCCTCGGCGCGGGCACTGCTCGAGAATACCGATCTTAGCGCGCGCGAGATTACCGAGAAGTCGATCAACATCGCCGCCGACATCTGCGTCTTCACCAATCACCAGATCACGCTCGAAGAGCTGTAACGAGGCCCCATTCCCATGTCTCAGACTCCTTCCCAGGAAACCGCCAGCACGCAGCCGGCGCTGACCCAGTCTTCGATGACGCCGCGTGAGATCGTCCATTCGCTCGACCAGTACATCATCGGCCAGCACGACGCCAAGCGTGCCGTCGCCATCGCGCTGCGCAACCGCTGGCGCCGGATGCGTCTCGACGAGAACATGCGCGGCGAGATCGTGCCCAAGAACATCCTGATGATCGGCCCGACCGGCGTCGGCAAGACCGAGATCGCGCGGCGTCTGGCCAAGCTGGCCGGCGCCCCCTTCCTCAAGGTCGAAGCGACCAAGTTCACCGAAGTCGGCTATGTCGGCCGCGATGTCGAATCGATCATTCGCGACCTGATGGAAATGGCGATCAAGATGGTGCGCGAGCAGGCCAAGACCGAAGTTCGCCACAAGGCACAGGATGCCGCAGAAGACCGCATTCTCGACGCCCTGCTGCCGCGCCCGCGGGGCAGCGAGTACGATGCCGGCCGCGACGACTCCTCTACCCGTCAGGTCTTCCGCAAGAAGCTGCGTGAAGGCCAGCTCGACGACAAGGAGATCGACATCGAGGTGACACCGGCCAGCCAGGGGGTCGACATCATGACGCCGCCCGGCATGGAGGAGATGACCAACCAGCTCCAGAGCCTGTTCGCCAACATGGGCAAGCAGAAGTCCGAGACGCGCCGCGTGGCGGTCAAGGACGCCTGGAAGCTGTTGCAGGACGAGGAAGCCGCCAAGCTGGTCAACGAGGAAGAGATCAAGCAGCGCGCGCTGGAAGCGGTCGAACAGAACGGGATCGTGTTCCTCGACGAGATCGACAAGGTCGCCAAGCGCGGCGAATCCGGCAGCGGCGGCGATGTCTCCCGCGAGGGCGTCCAGCGTGACCTGCTGCCGCTGATCGAGGGCTCCACCGTCTCCACCAAGCACGGCATGGTGCGTACCGACCACATCCTGTTCATCGCCTCCGGCGCCTTCCACCTCTCCAAGCCGTCGGATCTGATTCCGGAACTGCAGGGTCGCCTGCCGATCCGGGTCGAGCTGACGGCGCTGACGCCGGACGATTTCAAGCGCATCCTGACCGAACCGTCGGCCGCGCTGACCAAGCAGTACCGGGCACTGCTCGGCACCGAAGGGCTGGAAGTCCAGTTCACCGAAGACGGCATTTCCCGCATCGCCGAGATCGCCTGGCAGGTCAACGACGGCACCGAGAACATCGGCGCCCGCCGCCTGCACACGGTGATGGAGCGACTGCTCGAGGAAGCCTCGTTCCAGGGCGGCGACTTCGCCAGCCCGCTGGTCATCGACGCCGACTATGTCAACGAGAAGCTCGGTGAACTGGCGGTGGACGAAGACCTGTCGCGGTATATCCTCTGACGAGGAGCCGCGAGCCGCGAGCCGCGAGCCGCGAGCCGCGAAACGATGACCGCCGCTTGTCACATCGGCAAGCGGCTTCGCTCGAAGCTACTCTCTATCGCGCCCCAACTCCGGCGCGGTCGAAGCTAGGAGTCTTCCAATGCCTGCCCCCGTTCCCAACCGCGTTCACTACCACAAGGGCGATCGCGAGCTTGAGCTTGGCTACCCCGATGGCGAAAGCTATCGCTTGCCGATCGAGCTGTTGCGCGTCTATTCGCCCTCGGCGGAAGTCCAGGGTCATCATCCCAGCGAAGCCGTGCTGCAGACGGGCAAGCGCCACGTCGGGCTGCTGGATATCTCCCAGGCCGGTCGCTACGCGTTGAAGCTGCATTTCGACGATGGACACAATACCGGGCTTTACACCTGGGAATATCTCTACGACATGGCGACTCATCGGCAAGCCTGGTGGGAGGACTATCTCGCCCGCCTGCAGCGCGCCGGCGCTTCGCGTGAGGCCAGCGTGATCCAGATCCATCAGGTCTGATGCCAGACCCTTGAGCATGACGGCGGCCAACGGGCCGCCGTCTTCTTTTGGCGCGTCATGATGCGCAAAGACAAGTTTGCGACCAGACGCTACAATGCGGACTCGGTCGATTCACATCGATTTACCCCGGCCGCGGGCGTGCCTTTCGCACCCGCTCGAGCCGCCTGGCAGCACACCGCCCAGACAGCGACATCACCGCCCAATGGCGCACGATCGCCGCTCGCGTCATCTCGGAGAAAAGCACATGGACAAGCGCACGACCGACTTCGGCTACGAGAAAGTAGCGATCGACGAGAAAGCCGCCCGCGTGGCGGACGTTTTCCACTCGGTGGCCGCGCGTTACGATGTCATGAACGACCTGATGTCGTTCGGTATCCATCGTCTCTGGAAGCAGTTGACGCTCGAGCGCAGCGGCGTTCGCCAGGGCCACCGCGTTCTCGACATCGCCGGCGGCACCGGCGATCTGACCCGCCAATTCGCGAAACGGGTCGGCCCCAGTGGCCGCGTCATTCTCGCCGACATCAACGAATCCATGCTGCGCGTGGGACGCGACAAGCTGATCGACCACGGTGTCGGCGACAACGTCAAATACGTGCAGGCCAACGCCGAAAGCCTGCCGTTTCCGGACAACAGCTTTCACTGCATCACCATCGCCTTCGGCCTGCGCAACGTCACCGACAAGGACGCAGCGCTGCGTTCAATGGCGCGGGTTCTCAAGCCGGGCGGACGCCTGCTGGTGCTGGAATTCTCCAAGCCGGTCAACGGCCTGCTGTCGAAAGCCTACGACCAGTACTCCTTCCGCCTGCTGCCGCAGATGGGCCGGCTGGTGGCCAACGACGCCGACAGCTATCGCTATCTGGCGGAGTCGATCCGCATGCATCCCGATCAGGAAACGCTCAAGGGCATGATGCAGGCTGCCGGACTGGAGCGCGTCGAATATACCAACATGACCGGCGGCATCGTCGCGCTCCACCGCGGCATCAAGCTCTGAGGGCTGGCGTCATGCTGGATACATTCGCCCTGGTCGCGCTGGAGCGCTCGCTGAACACGCTGCTGCGACGTGACCCCGCATCGCCCGCCAGGCTAGCGGCGTTGGCCGGCCATACCCTGCGCCTGGTCTTCGCCGATGCCCGGCTCGGACTGCGCGTGGCCTTTCATGACGATGGCGTCACGCTGGGGCGCGTGCATGACTGGCACGACACGGACGATCTCGAAATCACTGTCACCCGAGACGTCGTCACCCGTCTGATGGCGGGCGACTCGCCCGAGCGCCTGCTGTTCAGCGGGCAATTGCCGGTTACCGGCCAGACGGGGCTGTTGACTCCAATCCAGACACTGTTCATGGATCTCGACATCGACTGGGAAGGCGCATTGTCCAGCATCCTGGGCAATGGCACCGCGCACGGCGTGGCCAGCGGCATCCGTCATCTCGACCGTCAGGCCCGTTTTCTGGCCAACGAATGGCAACAGGACATGCGTGAATATCTGTTCGAGGAGCGGCGCTGGCTGGCGGGACGTGACCAGTTGGCCGTAGCCCGCGACCACCTGACCGAACTCCAGCAAGCCGTCGATCGCCTCGGGGCCAGAGTGGCTCGGCTCCAACGTCGTCGGGAGTCCCATTCATGAGCTTGCGGCTATTTCGCATCGCCTGGACCGTCTCCCGTTATCGCCTCGACAGCCTGATGCCCCAGGAACGCCTGCCGCCGGTCATTCGCTGGCTGTGGCGCTTCGCTCCCGTTCGCCTGATCCCGATCGGCGACCATTCGCGGGGCAAGCGGCTACGTCTGGCGCTGGAATCGCTGGGACCGATCTTCGTCAAGTTCGGCCAGATGCTGTCGACGCGCCGCGATCTGCTGCCGCCGGATATCGCCGATGAACTCAAACGGCTGCAGGATCAGGTCCCCCCCTTCCCCGGCGAGACCGCCCGCGCCATGGTCGAGGTCGAGCTGGGCCAGACGGTCGAGGAAGCGTTCGCGGCGTTCGAGACCGAGCCGATGGCCTCGGCGTCGATCGCCCAGGTTCACGCCGCCGAGCTGCACAGCGGCGAGCAGGTCGTGGTCAAGATCATTCGCCCCGGTATCGATCGCATCATGCGCGAGGATATCGGCCTGCTGTACACCTTCGCGCGCTTGATGCGCCGGATCCCCGAAGCGCGTCGCCTCCGCCCGGTGGAAGTGGTGCAGGACTACGAAGCGACGCTGTTCGACGAGCTCGATCTCAACAAGGAAGCTGCCAACACCTCGCAGCTCAAGCGCAACTTCCAGAGCTCGCCGCTGCTCTACGTGCCCGCCATTCACTGGTCGCTGACCCATCGTCAGGTCATGGTCCAGGAGCGCATCAACGGCATTCCGGTGGCGGATATCGATGCCTTGCGCGCCCAGGGCACCGATCTCAAGAAGCTGGCCGAGCGTGGTGTGGAGATATTCTTCACCCAGGTCTTCCGCGACAATTTCTTCCATGCCGACATGCATCCCGGCAATATCTTCGTCTCGCGGGACAACCCCACCGAACCCCGTTACATCGCCATCGACTGCGGCATCGTCGGCAGCCTGACCCGGGAAGACCAGGACTACCTGGCGCGGAACCTGCTCGCGTTCTTCCGCCAGGACTATTACGAAGTCGCGGTGCTGCATATCGAATCCGGCTGGGTCGGCGAAGGCACGCGGGCCAACGAGTTCGCTTCGGCGATCCGCGCGGTTTGCGAGCCGATTCTGGAGAAGCCGCTCAAAGACATCTCTTTCGGTCAGGTGCTGCTGGGGCTGTTTCAGACCGCGCGGCGCTTCAACATGGAAGTCCAGCCACAGCTGGTACTCCTGCAGAAAACCCTGCTCAACATCGAAGGCCTGGGTCGCCAGCTCTATCCCGATCTGGACCTGTGGAGCACGGCCAAGCCCTATCTCGAGCGCTGGATGCGCGAGCGCGCCGGGCCCAAGGGCTTCTGGAAGACACTGCAGAAGCACGCGCCGGAACTGGCGCATCAGATTCCGGAGCTGCCGGTGCTCGCGCATCAGGCCCTTTCCGACCGCGAGCAGCAGCGCCGGCTCAACCGCCAGCAGACCGAGGCGCTGACGAGCCTGGAAGCCCGCTTTCAGCGAGCCGCCCCCCGCGCTAGGCGTTTGCGCCTGGGCGCCGTTCTGCTGGCCGTGGCGCTGGCCTGGCAGCCGATGCTGGCGTGGGCGGAACAGCAACCGTGGCCGGTGCTGATCGCGGCCGGCCTGGGCGTAGTGCTGCTGGCGTGGCGCTGAGTGTATGATGATGACCCGAACGTCGAAGTCATCGAGCTCGAATCTCGAATCTCGAATCTCGAATCTCGAATCTCGAATCTCGAATCTCGAAGCCAATCTAGCCTCAGAAGCAGGAATGTCATCTCATGAGTGATACTCTCGAGCAACTGGCGGCGGTACTGGACGCCCGTCGTAGCGCGGACCCGGACAGTTCCTATGTCGCGCAGCTGCATCACCGAGGCCTCAACAAGATCCTGGAAAAGGTCGGCGAGGAAGCGACGGAAACGCTGCTTGCCGCCAAGGATGTCGAGGCGGATAATGCAAAGAGCCGCCAGGATCTGGTCGGCGAAGTGGCCGACCTCTGGTTTCACAGTCTGGTCATGCTGTCGCACCTCGATATCGACCACCGTGAGGTACTGGCGGAACTGGCCCGGCGCTTCGGCGTTTCGGGGCTGGACGAAAAGGCGTCGCGCCAGCGAGACTCATGAGTCATCATCGCGCCAACGCGCATCGGTAAGGAGAAAGTTATGCTGGGCGGGATTAGCATCTGGCAACTGTTGATCGTCCTCGGGATCATCATCCTGATTTTCGGCACCAAGAAACTGCGCAACGTGGGCAGCGACCTGGGCGGCGCCGTCAAGGGCTTCAAGAAGGCCGTCGGTGAAGACGAGGACGAAAAGAAGGGGAGCACGACGCAGCATAGCATCAACCACTCCCAGGACTCGGCGAACCACACCACCCAGGACAGCAACTTCGATAGCCGCGCCGACGAGACGCAGACGTCCAGCGACAAGGCCGAGCGCAAGTAACCGACATGTTCGATATCGGTTTCTTCGAACTTCTGCTGATCGGCATCGTGGGCTTGCTGGTACTGGGACCGGAGCGCCTGCCCAAGGCAGCCCGTACCGCCGGCCTCTGGGTCGGCCGGATCAAGCGCAGCGTCTCGACCATGCAGCGGGAGATCACCTCCCAGCTCGAGGCCGAGGAGCTGCGCCAGAAACTGGCCGAGCAGCAGAAGAAACTGGACGAGGGCATCAATCAGGCACGCCGAGGCGTCGAGAAGCACTTCGAAAGCGACTCGAAAGGCAGCTCGTCTCCTTCGACGCCGACGCCTTCTTCCGGGAACAACCACCAATCGGCCGGGGCAACCTCCGACGCCGACCCGCAGCCGTCGTCGTCCCCTGAGGCCCCCCCCGCTGCCCCTTCTTCCTCTCCCGCGGACAAGGATTCGGCTTCCCGATGAGCGATGCCTCCTCTCCACCGCCAGATGAACAGCAGCCACAGGCGCCACTGATCGAGCACTTGATAGAGTTGCGCTCCAGGCTGATGAAGGCCGTGATCGTCGTCGTGGTGATCTTCGTCGGGCTCTACGCGTTCTCCAACGAGATCTACCGCTTCGTCGCCGACCCGCTGGTGGCCCTGTTGCCGACGGGATCGAAGATGATCGCCACCGAGGTCACCTCGCCGTTCCTGGCGCCTTTCAAACTGACCATGGTGGTGGCGATCTTTGCCGCGATCCCGTTCATTCTCTATCAGGCCTGGGCGTTCATCGCACCGGGGCTCTACAAGCACGAAAAAGCGCTGGCATTCCCGCTGCTCGCCTCCAGCATTCTGCTGTTCTACTGCGGTGCCGCCTTCGCCTACTATATCGTGTTCCCGCTGCTGTTCAGCTTCTTCGTGCATACCGGGCCGCAGGATGTCACGGTGATGACGGACATCAACGCCTATCTCAATTTCGTGCTGAAGATGTTCTTCGCCTTCGGTGTGGCGTTCGAGATCCCCATCGCCACCTTTCTGGTCATCTGGACCGGGATCACCGACGTGAAGAGCCTGAGCAAGAAGCGCCCTTATGTGATTCTGATCTGTTTCATCATCGGCATGCTGCTCACCCCGCCGGACATCATTTCGCAGAGCCTGCTGGCCGTGCCCATGTGGCTTCTGTTCGAGGTCGGCATCATCTTCGGCCGTATCGTCCAGCGTCGTCGCGCAGAAGATCCGACCGGCGCGGACTGATTCGTTCGCGCAGCACTGGTCCGTTCGCGCAGCCTTTTCGTGACAAGCCGCTGCGACAACCGCCCTCATCCTGTCGGCCATTACGGTTGTTATACTGAGGGCGCCCAACCCACTGTCATCGTTCTGTCATTCGCCGCCGGTAGGGTAGCTACCGGCGGAGCGGACGTGCCGAAAGGCATGTTCGCCGTCTATCGTGGAGAGACTCATGCGTTACAACCTTCCTCGTCAGTACCCGGCCACCCGCCTGCGTCGTCTACGCAAGAGCGACTTTTCCCGCCGTCTGGCAAGAGAATCGACACTGACGACTGACGACCTGATTCTTCCCGTCTTCGTGCTCGACGGCGAGAAGCGCCGCGAGCCGGTCGCGTCGATGCCGGGCGTCGAGCGTCTGTCCATCGACGAGCTGCTGCGCGAGACCGAAGAGCTGGTCGAACTCGGTATCCCGGCGATCGATCTCTTTCCCTTCACGCCGGCGGAAAAGAAGACCAGCGACGGTGCCGAAGCGTGGAATCCGGACGGAGTGATCCAGCGTGCGATTCGGGCGCTGCGCGAGCGCTTCCCGGATCTCGGCATCATCACCGATGTGGCGCTCGACCCCTACACGACCCATGGTCAGGACGGGGTGCCGGACGAGAACGGCTATCTGATGAATGATCGCACCATCGAGGCGCTGATCAAGCAGGCGCTGTCCCATGCCGAGGCCGGGGCGGACGTCATCTCGCCTTCCGACATGATGGATGGCCGGATCGGCGAGATTCGTGCCACGTTCGAACGCGAGGGGCTGCACGAGACGCAGATCATGGCCTATTCGGCCAAGTACGCCTCGAAGTACTACGGACCGTTCCGTGATGCCATCGGCTCCAGCGGCAACCTGGGCAAGGCGGACAAGTTCAGCTACCAGATGGATCCGGCCAACACCAACGAAGCGCTGCATGAGACGGCACTGGATATCCAGGAAGGCGCCGATATGGTCATGGTCAAGCCCGGCATGCCCTACCTGGACGTCATCCAGCGCGTGAAGGACTCCTTCGGTGTCCCGACCTTCGCCTACCAGGTCAGCGGCGAATACGCCATGCACATGGCCGCCTTCGAAAAGGGCTGGCTGGATGCCGACAGCGTGATTCTCGAGTCGCTGACCTGCTTCAAGCGCGCGGGTGCCGACGGGATCTTGACCTATTTCGCCAAACGCGCCGCACAATTGCTCAATTCCTGAGGGCCGCGGGCGTGTCTGCCCCGGTACCGGAGACTTTAGATGACAGACTCAGGCACACCAGACACGCCCAATACTATCGATACACCCGCCGCCTCAACCGATACGCCATTATCGGTTAGCGGGGAGGAGATCAATGCGACACCCTTGCGCGTCAACCGTACGCGCAAGGGCATCCATGCCAAGGAGACACCCTCCTCCCAGGCGAATCTCGACGACCCTGCGCTCTATTTCAACCGTGAGCTGTCGCATCTGCAGTTCAATATCCGCGTGCTCGAGCAGTCTCTGGACCCTTCGCATCCGCTACTCGACCGCCTGATGTTCCTGCTGATCTTCTCCTCCAATCTCGATGAGTTCTTCGAGATTCGCGTGGCCGGGCTCAAGCATCAGCTTGCCTCGTTTCGCGAGGAGACCGGTGCCGACGGCATGACGCCCGCTCGCGTCCTGAGCGAGGTGTCACGTATCGCTCACGAACAGGTGGAACGCCAGTACCGCATTCTCAACGATGTGCTGGTGCCGGCACTGGAAGAGCAGAAGATACGCTTCCGGCGCCGCGCCCAGTGGACACCCGAGCAGGCGGCCTGGGTCGCCGACTATTTCGAGGAGGAGATCGCCCCGGTCATCAGTCCGATCGGGCTCGACCCGTCTCACCCGTTTCCGCGACTGGTCAACAAGAGCCTCAACTTCATCGTCGAGCTCGATGGCACAGATGCCTTCGGCCGCGAGGGCGGCATGGCGATCCTGCCCGCACCGCGCTCGCTGCCGCGACTGATCCGGCTGCCGGATGCGCTCTGCGAGGAGGGCTTCACCGACTACGTCTTCCTGTCGTCGATGATCCACGCCCATGCCCACGAGGTCTTTCCCGGCATGGAAGTGGGCGGCTGCTATCAGTTCCGGCTGACGCGCAACGCCGATTTGTCGGTCGATCCCGAAGAAGTCTCGGACCTGGCCTCCGCGCTGCGTGGGGAGCTGCTGGCCAGACGCTACGGCAGCGGCGTCCGTCTGGAGGTGGCCGACAACTGCCCCGACAGCCTCATCGATTTCCTGCTCAAGCAGTTCGAGCTGGGCGAGGAGGATCTCTATCGGGTCAACGGTCCGGTCAACCTGACCCGGATGATGGCGGTACTCGGCGACGTCCAACGCCCCGACCTGCGCTACCGCCCTTTCACGCCCGGCCTGCCTAAGCCGTTACGCGGCGAGGTCAACCTGTTCTCCGCCATTCTTCAGGGCGACATCCTGCTGCATCATCCTTTCCAGTCGTTCACCCCGGTAGAGGACCTGCTGCGGCAGGCGGCACGGGATCCCGACGTGCTGGCCATCAAGCAGACCCTCTATCGCACCGGCGCCGACTCGTCGATCGTCGGCGCACTGGTGGAGGCCGCGCGCGGCGGCAAGGAAGTGACCGTCGTCATCGAGCTGCGGGCGCGCTTCGACGAGGCCGACAATCTCGCCCTGGCCTCTCGGCTGCAGGAAGCCGGCGCCATCGTCATCTACGGCGTGATGGCCTACAAGACCCACGCCAAGATGATGCACATCGTGCGCCGCGAGAAAGGCACGCTCCGTCACTACGCCCATCTCGGCACCGGCAACTATCACGCCAAGACCGCCAAGCTGTACACCGATTACAGCTTGATGACCGCCAACGAGGCGCTGTGCGACGACGTGCACAAGGTGTTCCAGCAGCTCTCCGGCATGGGGAAGCCACGCAAGATCCAGACGCTGCTGCATGCGCCATTCACGCTGCACAAGACGTTGATCGAGATGATCGAACGCGAGGCCAAACTGGCAGAGAGCGGCAAGAAGGCCAGGCTCGTCCTCAAATGCAACGCGATCACCGAACCCAAGCTGATTCGCGCACTCTATCGGGCCTCCCAGGCCGGCGTGACCTGCGAACTGATCATTCGCGGCATGTGCTGCCTCCGCCCCGGCATACCGGGTATCTCCGACAATATCCGGGTACGCTCGATCATCGGTCGCTTCCTCGAGCATACCCGCGTCTACTACTTTCACAACGATGGCAAGCACGAGGTGTGGTGTTCCAGCGCCGACGCCATGGAGCGCAACATGTTCCATCGGATCGAGACCTGCTTTCCGCTGCTGGACAAAAAGGTCGCTCAGCAGGTGCGCAAGGATCTGGACACCTATCTGCTGGACAACTGCCAGAGCTGGGAGCTCGACACCGAGGGTCAGTACCATCTATGCGACTCGGGCGATGCCGAGCCGATCAGTGCTCAGGAGACGCTGCTTTACGCCTACGCCAGCCAGGCGTGAGCGCGGTCATCTCATGGTTCGATAGCGGTGACCGGATGAATTGATGACTCGATAAAAAAGGCTGGATGCTTTCGCATCCAGCCTTCTTCATGCGCCCGCTCTCGATCGATCAGAGGCCGACCTGACCGCCGTCTTCCTTCCAGATCGCTACCGTCGCCGCGCGGGGGCGAACCTGGCCGTTCGTGGCCCGGGTGGCGTCCTGGCCCAAGGCGTCGCCATCCGCCGGCCAGTTACCGGGATGCTGGATATTGATGAACAGCGCGGTGCGGTCCGGCGTGGCGAAGATACCGGTCACCTCACAGCCATTCGGCCCCACGGCGAAGCGTTTGAGATGACTCTGATTGGCGGCATCAATGACCGAGCCGGCACCACTGGCGTTCTGCTGTCCAAGCGCGCCCGGCACCACCGCCAGCAGCTGATCGTTGGTGTATTCGGCCACGGCATTGTCGCTGTTGTCCGTCTGGAACCAGAGAATGCCCTGCCCTTCGCCACGCGCGTCGTACCATAGGCCGTCGGGACTCGCGAACTGGTTGTCCTCGGTCAGGCCGGAGCGATTGTCGCCTGCGCCGGCGTCGCTGCCGAACACGAAGATCTCCCAGGCAAAGCGATTGTCCGGCTGCTCGCGCCAGCGAATGATGTGTCCGTTCTCGTTGTTGGCGCGCGGGTTGGCGACATTGGCGGGCGCCGTGGCGTAACCCACGCCGCCGGCATCGATCGCCGTGCCGTCGTTGGTGAAACTGGCTTCGGTATCCGCCGCCGTGCGTTTCGAGTTGTTGGTCAAGGTGAAGTAGACCTCGCCGGAGACAGGGTCCACGCTCGACCATTCCGGCCGATCCATCGGCGTCGCGCCCATCAGGTCGGCTGCGTCACAGGTGTGGATGATGATGCCGGCGGTATCGTCGGCCGCCAGGCCCAGCGCCGCGGCCAGCGTCTGGCCGGATGGCGTTTTCGCATCCGGCGTCAGCGGCAGCCACTCGCCTCGCCCGTCTTCATCGAAGCGCGCCGCGTAGAGCGTGCCTTCATCGAGGTATTTGCCGCCGATGGCCAGACGATCCGCTTCGTTGCCCGGCCGAGGGGCATCGGCGGGGTCCCACTTGGCGGCGCTGACGAACTTGTAGATATATTCGTTGCGCGAGTCGTGACCGGTGTAGAACGTCAGCGGCTCGCCGGCGCGGACCGGCCCGGGCCAGCACCCCTCGTGGCGGAAACGTCCCAGCGCCGTGCGCTTGACGGCCATGGCCTGGGTATACGGATCGATCTCGACCACGTAGCCGAAGGTCCGCGCTTCGTTGCGATAGTCTTCACTCGCCTCGCCCACCCGGGGCGTGACATCGAAACGCGAGAACTCGTCTTCCTGCTCGCCATCGCCGGCCGCCGTTTCCCAGCCGTAGCGCCCGCGATCGGTCGGCAAGCCCAGGCGGGCATCGTCGCTGAAGCGCTCGCCGGTATTGACGAAGACTTCCGGCCAGTTTTCCTCGCAGGTCAGGTAAGTTCCCCAGGGGGTGTAGCCATTGGCGCAGTTGTTGTTGGTGCCGCGCGTTCGAGTACCGTCGATCGAGTAGCGTGTCCTGACATAGTCGCTGCCTGCGACCGGCCCGGCCAGCATGATAGGTGTGGCGGTCGTGATCCGGCGGTTGTAGGGAGAGTCGACCACATGCGTCCAGCCGCCATCATCCTGGCGGCGGATCTCGACGATGGTGACGCCGTGGGCATTGATTTCGGTGCGAACCTCATCGGCCGGCCGCACACCGTCCGGCTGGGTCGGGCCACCCTGGGGCGCCCACAGGGCATCCTGATCGATGTACTCGTTGTTGAGCGCGAGCAGAAAACGGCGCGAGCCACTTTCCGCATCAAGGGGGAAGGCGTGCATGCCGTCATGATGCATGCCCACGCTGTTCGCCTGCTGCTCGGGGGTCATGGCGAGATCCTTCTGCCAGGCACTGGCCCGGGCATTGAGCGGCGTTCCCCACGGAATCAGCACCTGTGCCCGATATCCGGGCGGCACCACGACCGCATCGGTGTGCGAGCCCTTGATCGATTCGAAGGCCAGCGCCAGCGGCGTCTTGTTCTGGGCCCAGGCACCATTGCTGCCGCCGAGCCCGAACCCTCCCATCATGGAAAGCGCGGCCAGCCCCAGGCCACCCTGGAGAATCTGGCGACGCGAAAGATGGCGCTCGACAACCTCACCGAAAGGCAGATTCTGGCTGTTGTTGTGAATTCGATGATCTTCGACATCCCGGCTCATGTTTATCTCCCTGACTCGTCACGGATTGCTCGTCGTGACGAGGCTAAGCCGGGAATATGACGAGATGATGTCCCCCCGGCGACCGCCGGGGACACGGTTCAGGCCTGACCAAGCCGCTCCGCCGCACGCAGCAACAGCTGTTCGGTGGTCTCCCAGCCCAGGCAGGCGTCGGTGATCGACACGCCATAGCGCAGCGCCGCGGGATTGAGCGCCTGCTTGCCTTCGAACAGGTGGCTTTCGAGCATCACGCCGATCAGGCTGCGATCACCGGCCATGCGCTGTTCCAGCACATCGTAGAGAACCTCCGTCTGACGCCGGTGGTCCTTGTTCGAGTTAGCGTGGCTGCAGTCGACCATGATCCTCGCCTCGAGCCCGGCCTGCGTCATCGCCCGGCGGCTGGCAGCCACGTTCTCGGCATCATGGTTGGGCCCGTTGCGGCCACCGCGAAGCACCAGATGGGTGGCGGCATTGCCCGGCGTTTCGATCATCGCCGGGCTGCCATCGGCGGTCACACCGAAGTGGCGATGCGAATGGGCCGCCGATTGCATGGCGGCGATGGCGACATCGACATTGCCCTGAGTGCCGTTCTTGAAGCCGACCGCCGCCGCCAGCCCGCTGGCGAGTTCACGGTGGATCTGGGATTCGGTGGTGCGCGCGCCGATCGCCACCCAGCTCAGCAGGTCATCGAAGTAGGCCCCGGCCATCGGCTGTAGCAGCTCCGTCGCGACCGGCAGGCCCAGTTCGGCGATATCGCGCATCAGCCGTCTCGCCATGGCCAGGCCCGCGGCCATGTCGTCGCTGCCGTCGAGGTGGGGGTCGTAGGCCAGCCCTTTCCAGCCGACAGTGGTACGCGGCTTCTCGACGTAGACGCGCATCACCAGCAAAAGCCGGTCTCCCACCGCCTCATTGAGTGCCGCCAGACGCTCGGCATACTCCAGCGCCGCGGCAGGGTCGTGTACCGAACAGGGGCCGGTCACGACCAGCAGGCGATCGTCCTCGCCTTCGAGGATGGCCCGTATGGCCTCGCGGCTCGCGGCGATCCGGGCCTCGAGTGCCGCACTCACCGGCAGCTGCCGGCGCAGCTCCTGCGCCGTCGGCAACGGCAGTGCTCTGACGGAAGACGATGATGCCGGTGTCGATAGGGCCGGTTTCAATTCGGATGTGGCAGCGTCCATAACGATCTCATTCCAGGTGATGTTCAAGAATCGAGACCCGAAAACGCGAGAACCCCCGGGTGGGCCTGCCATCCGGGGGTTCTTGATGCGAGGAGGCAGCCCAGTTCCGGGCGTGCCTCGCGGGTTCAGGTCATGTTGACCAACCGGCGGGCACGCCAGTCCTAAACCAATAGCCATAACCGAAGAACGCAAACGTCATCGCACCGCCAACGGCGTTGGCGGTGTCGATGAAACGTGAATCGAGGCGTTCGGTCATGATCTTTCTCGCAGACGTTCTTTCGAAGACGTTCTTTCGCAAGCGCAAGCGTTCGCAAACATCGTTCGTCACGAAGACGTGATGTCGCTAAATCGTAGCTCTATCCTAACGCCCCGGCGCGTTTTGACAAGTCTTTTGAGGCAAACGCTGGCCGACGAGCCGCCGAGCTTTACTTGTTCCCGCCCGTTGACGAGACTGGGAAATCAGAAAAAGAAAGGATTCCAAGGACTTTCATGGCCTACCCACCTCATGACGTGCTGATCGACAATCTTCACGCCAGCGCCCGTGGCGATGGTCTCGCTTTCGAGAAGCTCTACCGCGCGACCAGTCCGCATCTATACGCCCAGCTACTGCGTATCGTCCGGCAGGAAGCGGCCGCGCAGGACTGTCTGCAACTGGTCTACCTGCGTGTGTGGCAGGTGGCCGGGCAGTACGATGCTTCCCGTGCCCGCCCGATGACCTGGCTTTCGACGCTCACGCGCAACATCGGCATCGACTGGCTCCGGCGTCAGCGCCCCCAGGAAGCCGATAGCGAAGCGATCATCGAGTCACTGCCCGGCGAATCCGATGTCGAGAGCGAGAGCGACATCAATCAGCAGGCAGAATCATTGCAGCAGTGCCTGACCGAATTGACGGCGCAACAGCGCCAGGTGCTCGAGCTTGCGTTTTTCGAAGGATTGACCCACCACGATCTGGCAGCGCATCTCACCACGCCGTTGGGAACCGTCAAGAGCTGGGTCCGCAGAGGCCTCGAGAGGTTGAAGGCATGCATGACACGTTTGACTTGAGCGACCCCGAAGCACGCGAACTGGCCGCCGGCGAGTACGTTCTCGGTACGCTGGATCGAGACCAGCGCGCCGAATTCGAGGCGCTACTGGCGGTCAGCACGGATCTGCAGCGTAGCGTCGATGCCTGGCGGGAACACCTGCAGATCCTCAACCAGCAACTGGAGCCGGTGACACCGCCCTGCCACCTGTGGTCCGGCATTGTCGCGCGCTTGGGGCTGAGAGTCGGCCTGCTGCAGCGTCTCGGCTTCTGGCGGGCGTTCAGCGGCTTCGCGACGGCGGCGGCGCTGGTTCTGGCGGTGATCGCGCTGACGCCACGGGAGCCGGCGATGATGCCCGGTGAATATGTCTTCGTGATCAACCACGCCAGCGGCCAGCCGGCCTGGATTCTCAATGCCACCCTGGATGGCAAGATGATGGTTCAGGCGGTCGAACCCGGCCCGATGCCCGCAGGCAAGGGTGGCGAGCTGTGGATGATGGAGAACGGTACGCCGGTTTCGCTCGGCATGTTGCCGGTTCAGGGCCAGGCCACCATGCAGTTGCCCGCCAAGATGCTGGGCCTGATGAAGACCGCCGATTTCGCCGTCAGCATGGAGCCGAGCTCCGGCGCGCCGGGAGGCAAGCCATCCGGCCCCGTGATCGACGAAGGCAAACTGGTACAGATTCGCAACAGCACCGTCTCGCTATAGACGAATCGCGGCGCTTTCAGCCCAGGTGGCTGCCGCCGTCAACCGGCATTATCGTGCCGGTGACGAAGTCATTGTCGAGCAGGTAACGCAGGGTCTGGTAGATCACCCCTGGCCCCGGCACGCGCCGGTCGCGGCCGCCATCCACGTCGTCGCCCTCGGCGAGCATCACCAGACCGGGCGCGATGGCGTTGACCTGGATCGTGGGCGCGAACTGGGCGGCGAACGACCGGGTCAGGCTTTCCAGCCCGGCCTTGGTGGCGGCGTAGGCGGACTGCCCCGCCGCGCCCCGCTGTACTACGCTGTCGGTGATATGCACGATGTCGCGCTGCGGCTCCTGGCAGGCGTCCAGCAGGCTGCGGGCATGGATATTGATCAGATACGGCGCCTGCATGTTGACCCGGAACAGACGCTCGAAGGTTTCGCCGGCCGCCTCGGGATCGGGGTCCGACAACCACTCCCCAGCGTTGTGAATGATGGCGCGCAGACTCGCGGTGCTATCCCGCAGCCGGGCGATGAAGTCGAGGATACCGGCTTCGGTGGCAAAGTCTGCTGCCAGCGTCACCGCGCCACGCTCCCGCAGCGCCGACAGCGTCTCCCGCTCGCGGCGATAGGTGACGATCACCGGATGGCCGTCGTCGAGCAGCCGCTCGGCACAGTGCAGCCCAAGGCGCTGCGTGGCACCGGTGATCAGGATCGGGGATTGGCTCAAGACTTCTTCTCCGATGACGACGCGACCTCGCCCGGAGTCAACGGCGCCTGTGCCGGGTCGCTCTCCGGCAGTGGCAGAAACGGCACCCGCGGCGCATAGCTGAAGACGTCCGAATGGACCTGCGATTCGACCAGCCCCAACGGGGCCAGCGTATCCACGCAGGCATAGACCATGCCGGGAGATCCGGCGAGGTAGATCTCGACGCCTGCCAACGTATCCAGCTGCGATGCCAGCACCTCATCGATACGCCCGGTGTGCCAGCGCACGCCGGGCAGCGCCTCGAGCGCGGCCTCCGGGGTTTCGACCACAGCGTGAAAACGAACGTTCGCATACGCCTGGGCCCATTCCCGCGCCAGGGTTTCGGCATAGAGATCGCGGCGCTCGCGCACGGCCCACCAGATCGAGATGTCCCGTTCGGGATTCTCGGTCAGGGCGGCTTCGACGATGGCCTTGAGCTGGGCAAAGCCGGTACCGGCGGCGATCAGCAGCAGCGGCTCCGAACGGCCTGCAGGTAGCGTGCACTCGCCGCTGGGCAGCCGGACCGACAGCCGATTGCGATGGGTCAGCAGCTCCCGCAGGCGCGCCGAGTGGGTGCGTTCCGGCCAATGCTGAATGTGCAGCTCCAGACGGCCGTCGCCGGTTTCGGCGCAGGCGATCGAGAACGGCACCCAGGTCTCTTCATGCAGTTCCAGTTCGAGATACTGCCCGGGCGCATGGGCAATCGCCTCGGCACGCCCTTCGAGCACGACCCGGAACACATCGGGCGTCAGATCCTCGACGGTTTCCACCTGGCAGGTCAACGTTCTGACCGTCATGTTCACCTCATCGTTTGCCGTCATGCCGCCCCGCCGTCCGAGGGTTTTCCGGTTCGCGCCTGTGGTGGCGCGATATCGATACCATAGCTTTCCCAGCGCTCGTCGACCCGTGATTTGATCGCCGGATCCATGACGATGGGTTCTCCCCACTCCCGTGTCGTCTCGCCGGGCCACTTGTTGGTCGCATCCAGCCCCATCTTCGAGCCCAGCCCCGCCGTCGGCGAGGCGAAGTCGAGATAGTCGATCGGCGTATTCTCCACCATCACCGTATCCCGGGCAGGGTCCATCCGGGTGGTGATCGCCCAGATCACGTCTTCCCAGTTGCGGGCATCGACATCGTCGTCCAGCACGATCACGAACTTGGTGTACATGAACTGGCGCAGGAAGCTCCAGACGCCCATCATGACCCGCTTGGCGTGACCGGGGTATTGCTTCTTCATGGTCACCACCGCCATGCGATAGGAGCATCCTTCCGGCGGCAGATAGAAGTCGACGATCTCGGGAAACTGCTTGCGCAGGATCGGCACGAACACTTCATTGAGCGCCAGCCCCAGCACCGCGGGCTCGTCCGGCGGGCGGCCGGTGTAGGTCGAATGGTAGATCGGATCACGCCGATGGGTGATCCGCTCGACGGTAAAGACGGGAAAGCTTTCGACTTCGTTGTAGTATCCGGTGTGATCGCCATAGGGCCCTTCGGGGGCCATGTCGTCCGGATGGATGAAACCTTCCAGCACGATCTCGCTGGAGGCCGGGATCTGCAGGTCGGCGTGGCCGCACTTGACCAGTTCGGTCCGCGAGCCGCGCAGCAGGCCGGCGAAGGCGTACTCGGAGAGCGTGTCCGGCACTGGTGTCACGGCACCGAGGATGGTCGCCGGGTCGGCCCCCAGCGCCACCGCGACGGGGAAGGGTTCGCCGGGATGCGTCTGCTGCCATTCGCGAAAATCCAGCGCCCCGCCGCGGTGACTCAGCCAGCGCATGATCAATCGGTTCTTGCCAAGCTTCTGCTGACGATAGATTCCCAGATTCTGGCGCGACTTGTGCGGCCCCTTGGTCACCACCAGCGCCCAGGTCACCAGCGGTGCCACGTCGCCCGGCCAGCAGTGCTGAATCGGCAGGCGATCGAGATCGACCTCATCGCCTTCGAGCACGACCTGCTGGCACGGCGCCGAACGCAACGTCTTCGGCCCCATACTCATGACCTGCTTGAAGATCGGCAGCTTCTCCCAGGCATCCTTGAGCCCCTTGGGGGGATCGGGTTCCTTCAGGAAAGCCAGCAGCTTGCCCACCTCACGCAACGCTTCGACGCTTTCCTGCCCCATGCCCATGGCCACACGCTCCGGGGTACCGAACAGGTTCCCCAGCACCGGCATCTCGCTACCCTTGACGTTCTCGAACAGCAGCGCAGGCCCACCGGCTCGCAGCGTGCGATCACAGATCTCGGTGATCTCCAGGTAGGGATCCACCTCCACCGTGACGCGCTTGAGCTCGCCGCGTGCTTCCAGCGCCGCGATGAAGTCCCGTAAATCATGATATTTCATGGCGTTGCCCGTATCCCTCCCCACTCTTTCCACTACGCCCGGCGGCCCAGAACGCAAAAAGGGCAGCATAACATGCTGCCCTTTATTTTCTGCTTTGACCCCAAGATCTCACGAAGCGTTGAGAGCTGGCTGAGCGAACGAAGATGAGACAAGGCGGAAAATCGCGAGAGCGCGGAGTTTACGGGAGTAAATGAGCAGCTTGAGCGATTTTCCAACGCAGTATCATCGAGTGCAGCCAGCCGGAATCAACGTCTTTTCATGGCTTCGAAGAATTCGAGATTGGTCTTGGTGTCCTTGAGGCGATCGATCAGGAACTCGGTAGCGGCCACGTCGTCCATCGGGTTGAGCAGCTTGCGCAGGATCCACATGCGCTGCATTTCTTCCTCGGAGGCGATCAGATCCTCGCGCCGGGTGCCGGAACGACGGATGTTTAGAGCCGGATAGACGCGGCGCTCGGCCAGCTTGCGATCCAGATGGGCTTCCATGTTGCCGGTACCCTTGAACTCCTCGAAGATCACTTCGTCCATCTTCGAGCCGGTATCGACCAGCGCCGTGGCGAGGATGGTCAGACTGCCGCCCTCTTCGATGTTACGCGCGGCGCCGAAGAAGCGCTTGGGCTTCTCGAGGGCATGCGCGTCGACACCACCGGTCAGCACCTTGCCGGAAGACGGCACCACGGTGTTGTAGGCGCGCGCCAGGCGGGTGATGGAGTCGAGCAGGATGACCACGTCCTTCTTGTGCTCGACCAGACGCTTGGCCTTCTCGATGACCATCTCGGCCACCTGGACGTGACGGGCCGGCGGCTCGTCGAAGGTCGATGCCACGACTTCACCGCGCACCGTCCGTGACATTTCGGTCACCTCTTCCGGACGCTCGTCGATCAGCAGCACGATCATGTGACATTCGGGGTTGTTGCGCGTGATCGAGGTGGCGATGTTCTGCAGCATCAAGGTCTTACCGGCCTTGGGCGGCGAAACGATCAAGCCACGCTGGCCCTTGCCGATCGGCGCGGTGAGATCGATGACCCGCGCGGTGATGTCCTCGGTAGAGCCGTTGCCGATCTCCATCACCATGCGCTCCTGCGGGAACAGCGGCGTCAGGTTCTCGAACAGGATCTTGTGCTTGGCGTTTTCCGGCTTGTCGAAGTTGATCTCGTTGACTTTCAACAGCGCGAAGTAGCGCTCGCCTTCCTTCGGCGGGCGGATCTTGCCGGCAATCGAGTCGCCCTTGCGCAGATTGAAGCGACGAATCTGGGACGGCGAGACGTAGATGTCGTCGGGGCCGGCCAGATAGGAGGAGTCGGCGCTACGCAGGAAACCGAATCCGTCCTGCAGAATCTCCAGGACGCCATCGCCGTAAATGTCCTCGCCACTCTTCGCATGTTTTTTCAGGATGGCGAAGATGATGTCCTGCTTGCGTGAGCGCGCCAGATTATCGATGCCCATTTCGCGGGCGATATCCAGCAGTTCAGGAACGGATTTTTGCTTGAGTTCGGTTAGATTCATGAGTTCGGTCAGAGAAGGCTCGTGTCGCAGGCAATGACTTTTGCCGAGATAGAAAAGAAGGACAAGAGGCGGTCAGTTCAAACGCCGCGCGGCGCGTTCAGTCGTCCCAGGATGTCAGGCATTCGTATGGTCTGTTGGCCCAGCGTCGACGCATGTCGGGATGCCGACTGGCCGTGTGACGAAGGTGCCGGGAGAGCGGTTCGATTCGCCTGCCATCTCGCGGAAAGTGTCATCCGAGAGAGTGGTCACTATCCAAAGATCGGTACTGGGATTGACTGACGACTTGGGGGACCGCGACGCGGTCGAGAAGCATTCGGAACAGGCGAACGTCCAGATGGTAGACAAGCTATCTTCCGAAAGCAAGTATCGATATGGCGATCACCGGCTGCATTATCAAGTGCCCTCGACTAATGGCGCCCGCACTCTTCACCGATCTGCAGCAGTTGCTGTTCCGACAACGCCCCGACACGCGTCAGCCGAGGTTCGCCGTCGACGAACAGGATCAGTGTCGGCGTCCCCTTGACGCCGTAGCGCTCTGCCAGTGCCGGCTCGCGATCGATATCCACGACCGCCACCGGCAGCGCGCGGATCGACTCCTGCGAAGCCGACGAGAGCCGAGACAGCAGTGTTTCACAGGGTTGACACCAGTCGGCAACGAAGACCGCCAGCCAGGGTGCTTGCGCTTCTTCGCGCTGACGCTCGAATGCTTCGCTGTCCAGATGGCGCCGCTGTGGCTGCATGTGCTCGATTCTCGGTGGGTATGATGCCGGTGCCGCCAGCATGCCTGCCGCCTCAGCGATTGACAAGGCCGCGCCCCCGCCGCAATCTTGGTGCACCCGACGCGCTGAAACGGCAACAGGCTCTGGAACGACTCTATGTCGCGACGCTCAGCGCGCGCCTGTCTACTGCCAGCTTTCGAGGACGCCACGCCATGAGCGGGAATTCGACCGCCGAAGACGCGACGCGCCGTCTGGCCGCTATCGATCTCGGTTCCAACAGCTTCCACCTGTTGGTCGCCAATTACCAGCACGGCCAACTCCAGGTCGTCGCCAAGATGGGCGAGAAAGTACAGCTTGCCGCCGGCCTCGATGCTGACGAAAACTTTACCGAAGTCGCCATGGATCGTGCGCTCGGCTGCCTCGAGCGCTTCGCCCCTTTTCTCGAGGGCGTCTCGCCCGCCGACCTGCGTATCGTCGGCACCAATGCCCTTCGCGCAGCCCATAACGCCCAGGCGTTGATCGATCGCGCCGAAGCGCTGATCGGCCACACCATCGAGATCATCGGCGGCCGCGAAGAGGCGCGCCTGATCTACCTCGGCGCCGCTCATGCGCTGGCCGAAGTGCACGGCAGGCGCCTGATCGTCGATATCGGCGGCGGTTCCACCGAGTTCATCATCGGTGAGGACTTCGAACCGCAGGCGCTGGAAAGCCTCCACATGGGCTGCGTGGCCTATACCGGCGCCTTTTTCGCCGACGGCGAGCTCAGCGAAAAGCGCTTCCGGCGCGCCGAGATGGCCGCGCTTTCCGAACTGGCCAACATCCAGCGCCATTACAACCAGCTGGGATGGCAGGATCCGATCGGCTCCAGTGGCACGATCAAGGCCGCGGCAGCGGTCATCGCCGCCCGAGGCGATGGTGACGCCACGCTGATCGAGCGCGAAGCCTTGATGAAACTGCGCAAGAAGCTGATCGGCTTCGGCCACCTGGATAAGGTCGCGATGGAAGGCCTCAAGGAGGATCGGGCGCGGGTCTTCCCGGCCGGCGTTGCCATTCTCTGTGCGGTCTTCGAAGCCTTCGACCTGGAACGCATGCGCTATTCCGACGGCGCGCTGCGCGAAGGCGTGCTGTTCGACCTGATCGGCCGCAACACCCCCGAGGATTCCCGCCGCCACAGCGTCGATCTGCTGATGCGGCGCTACAGCGTCGAGACGACCCATGCCGAAAATGTGGCTGAAACCGCCATGGCGGCATTCGATCAGGTCCGGGACGCCTGGGAGCTCGGCGAAGAGCAGCGCCTGTTTCTCTACTGGGCAGCCCAGGTGCATGAAATCGGCCTGGCGATCTCCCACAGCCAGTTTCATCGTCACGGCGCCTATCTCATCGAGTACTCCGACCTGACCGGCTTCTCCCGCCCCGAGCAGCAGGCTCTGGCGTTTCTGGTACGCGCCCATCGGCGCAAATTCGCCCAGAAGGAGCTGGAGGCGCTGCCCCGTACCGTGCAGGCGACCTACCAACGACTGGCCCGTCTGCTCCGGCTCGCCGTGATGCTCAACCACGCCCGACCAGAACAGGCGACCACCGACTTCCGTCTCGCCAACGACGGCGACACCCTGCATCTCACGCTGCCGGAAACCAGGCATCAGGCGCTGCTGCTCAACGATCTGGAACAGGAAGCGGCCTACCAGAAGGCTGCGGGGTTGACGCTGAATTACGACGCCTGAGACCAGCCTTCCGCCGACAGCACGCCGAGCACGGCCACCAGTTCATCGCCGTGCCACACCAGCGGCAGCCGGTCTCGCTGCCAAGGCGGGATGCCCGATTCCTGCAGCAGGCGCTTGAGATCTCGAGTGCCGCGACCGGCCAAGCGCAGTCTCTCCCCGCCCTGGCGCAGTCCCACTCGCAAGGGGCGCGTGAAAGCGCCCGCCAGCGGTTGCAGATCCCAAGGATAAACTCCCCAAGGCGTCTCCAGCGGCGAGTCGCCGCTCCAAGCCGCCTGCCACGCGGGATCCACTGGCGACAGCGGCGCCATCAGATAGAGATGATGCCGCCAGACCCGAGCCTCGCCGCCCGGCCAACGGATGACCGGCAGGCGATCCGCGCCCGCCACCGTCAGTTGCCGTTCGAGCTCGACCAGGCGCGCAGCCGGCGGCGCGGGAATGCCCAGGCGTTCGAGCGCATGACGGATCAGCAGGCGACGGCGAGGCGTGCTTAGCGCGGCCAGCGTCGCCAACCGCAAGCGACCGGGATCGCCCCCGGCCTGATCCAGATCGATCGCCGCCAGCTCTGCCAGCAGCTCGTCGGCTTCCTGCAGCCACTCGGCACTCTGTCCGAATGCCCCGGCCACGCCCGGCCAACGCTCGCGCAGTGGCGGCACCACCCGATGGCGCAGGTAGTTTCGATCGAACGCCAGGTCGGTATTGGTCGGATCTTCGAACCACTCGAGCCCACGCTGATGCGCTTCTGTCAGCAAGACCGACCGGGCGAGGCTCAACCAGGGCCGCTCGATCCGGATGCCTCGCCACTCGCGCCGGTAAGGCATGCCGGCCAGCCCTCGCACGCCGCTACCGCGCAGTGCGGCCAACAGGAAAGTCTCGACCTGGTCGTCGGCATGTTGCGCCAGCCACAAGCGGTCACCCGGAGAGAGATGCGTCGCGAAAGCCTGGTAACGAGCCTCCCGAGCAGCCGCCTCGATCCCCTGCCCCGCGGCATCGACCCGGACCGAAGCCACAGTCAGCGGTAAAGCCAGCGAATCGCACAGTTCGCGGCAAGTCGTCTCGAAGCCGCCCGCCGCCGCCTGCAAGCCATGATTGACGTGAATTGCACGCAGCTCGACCCCGGCCTTGCGCGCCAGCGGCGCCGCCACGCTCAACAGCAAGGAAGAGTCGAGACCGCCGGAAAGCGCCACCCAGACGACACGCCCCGGCACGTGACATGCCAGGGCGTTATCAATGAGAGCTTCTAGAGAATGCTGCAACGCGAGGCTCCTGGACGCTCGACCTTTCGACAAAATCCCATACCGCCGCGTGACCGTGCGAGCGATACTTAGACAAGGCGAGCGCGATCGAGGGCGCGCAGTGTAGTTCACTACATGAGCAGACCGAGTGAGCGCTCAACGCCGTATGAGTGAGCGCAGCCGGTCATCTTCACGAAGGGGCGCCGTAGCTCATCAAGCGCTCATACCTTCGCTCCAGCAGCGTCTCGGTATCCATTGCCCGCAGCCGATCGAGGCTATCCGTCAACGCTTCCTTGACCTGATTGGCGGTCTTGCGCGGATTGCGATGCGCGCCGCCCAGCGGCTCTTCGATCAGTGAATCGACAAAGCCGAGCTCTTTTAGGCGCGAGGCGGTAATGCCCATGGCCTGAGCGGCTTCGGAGGCCTTCTCTGCGCTCTTCCAGAGAATCGAGGCGCACCCTTCCGGCGAGATCACCGAGTAGGTGGAATACTGCAGCATCTGCAGTTCGTCGCAGACACCGATGGCCAGGGCGCCGCCGGAACCGCCTTCGCCAATGACCGTGGCGACGATCGGCGTCTTCAGGCGCGACATGACGGCGAGGTTGTAGGCGATCGCTTCCGACTGGCCGCGCTCTTCGGCATCGATGCCGGGATAGGCGCCGGGCGTGTCGATGAACGTCAGCACCGGCATCTTGAAGCGCTCGGCCATCTCCATCAGACGACACGCCTTGCGATACCCTTCGGGACGCGGCATGCCGAAGTTGCGGCGCACCTTCTCCTTGACGTCGCGCCCTTTCTGATGACCGATGACCATTACCGGCTTGTCGTCCAGACGCGCCACACCGCCGACCAGAGCGGCATCGTCGGCGAAATTGCGATCGCCGTGCATCTCGTCGAAGTCGGTGAAGATGTTGTCCAGGTAGTCGAGCGTATAGGGACGCTGCGGATGGCGCGACAGCTGCGTCACCTGCCAGGCGGTCAGGTCACGAAAGATCTGCTCGGTGAGTTTGCGGCTTTTCTCTTCGAGCTTACCGATCTCGTCACTCAGGCTGATGCGGCTATCGTTGCCGACCAGTCGCAGCTCTTCGATCTTGGCCTGGAGTTCGGCAATCGGTTGTTCAAAGTCTAGATAATTGGGATTCATAGAGCTTCTACTGTGTGATCCTGGCAAGCTTCGGTGTCTGAATACGAGCGAAACACGGGCGACTGGCGTGCCGCGAAACGGATTATTATCGCACCTCCACGAGTGTTAGCAAGGAGGCGCCCTGCTTCGGCGGGTCAGCCACCTCGATAGCGTAGCGCAACCTTTTCGTAACCCTCGACTTCGCGCAGGGCCATCATCAACTCGTCGCTGGGCGAGACTTTCCACGCCTCCGCAAGCTCGAAGCAGCCACTGGCCTTGGCGTTACGATAACGCACCCGAACCGGCAGGCCCGATTCGCTCAGCCATGGCGACAGGCTATCGTGCAGCGAACGCGAGAATTTGCCGTTGAGACGTCCGCCATCCACCGAAAGCTCCACCGCCTCGCCGAAGCGGGCGCGAGCGTCGGCCATCAGGGTGACGTCCTTGCTGCGCAGACGCAAACCGCCGGAATAGTCGTCGCTGGAGACTTCGCCTTCGATGATCAGCACCTGATCGGCGGTCAATTTCCCGCGGACCTGGTCGAACAGCTCACCGAACAGCGAGGCCTCGATGCGCCCGGTGCGATCGTCGAGGGTGACGAACGCCATGGTGTCGCCACGCTTCGACTTCATGGTCCGCATCGCCACGACCAGCCCGGCGACCCGCTGCGGTTCGCGAGAAGGCTTGAGGTCGACGATGCGTGTCGCCACGAAGCGCTTGAGCTCGTGTTCGTACTCGTCGATCGGATGACCGGTCAGGTAGAGCCCGAGCGTATCCTTCTCGCCGGCCAGGCGCTCCTTGTCGCTCCACTCGCGCGCGTGGCGGTAATCGGCGTAGATATCCTGACTCTCGTCGGCTTCGGCGAAGGCCTCGCCGAACATGTCCATCATGCCCAGGTTCTGGTTGGTCTGGTTCTGTGACGCGGCCTTGATCGCGGCATCCAGCGACGCCGCCAGCACCGCGCGGGACGGCCCCAGCGTGTCCAGCGCGCCGGAGCGAATCAGTGCTTCGAGGGTGCGCTTGTTCATGCGCTTGCCATCGATACGACGGCAGAAATCGAACAGGTCCGTGAACTCGCCATCCGCTTCGCGTGCTTCGACGATGGCACCGATCGGCCCTTCACCAACGCCACGGATCGCGCCCAGCCCGTAGACGACCTGGCCGCCTTCGTCGACGGTGAACTTGTAGGCCCCCACGTTGACGTTGGGCGGCGTCACCGTCAGCCCGATATGACGGCACTCCTCGATCAGCGGCACGACCTTGTCGAGGTTGTCCATCTCGGTCGAGAGCACCGCCGCCATGAAGGGCGCCGGATAGTGCGCCTTGAGCCAGGCGGTCTGATACGACACCAGGCCGTAGGCGGCCGAGTGGGACTTGTTGAAGCCGTAGCCGGCGAATTTTTCCACCAGGTCGAACAGGTTGCCGGCCAGGTCCTTGTCGATGCCGTTGGCCGCACACCCTTCCATGAAGCCGGCGCGCTGCTTGGCCATCTCCTCGGGCTTCTTCTTGCCCATGGCACGCCGCAGCATGTCCGCCTGACCCAGGGTATAGCCGGCCAGAACCTGGGCAATCTGCATCACCTGCTCCTGATACAGGATGATGCCGTAGGTCGGCTCCAGTACCGGTTTGAGCAGTTCATGCTGGTAATCCGCGCTGGGATAGGCGAGCTCGGCACGGCCATGCTTACGATTGATGAAGTCGTCGACCATGCCGGACTGCAACGGCCCCGGGCGGAACAGCGCCACCAGCGCGATCATGTCCTCCAGCGAATCCGGCTGCAGGCGCTTGATCAGTTCCTTCATGCCGCGGGATTCGAGCTGGAACACCGCCGTGGTCTCGGCCTTCTTGAGCATGTCGAAGGTCGGCTTGTCGTCCAGCGGAATGGTGCTGATATCGAGCGGGCCGACACCATCGCGGGCACGCACCACGTCGACCATCTCCAACGCCCAGTCGATGATCGTCAGCGTGCGCAGGCCGAGAAAGTCGAACTTGACCAGCCCGGCATCCTCGACGTCGTTCTTGTCGAACTGCACTACTAGGCCGGAGCCGTTTTCCTCGCACAGCAGCGGCGAGAAATCGGTCAGCTTGGTCGGCGCAATGACCACGCCCCCGGCGTGCTTGCCGGTACCGCGGGTGATGCCCTCGAGCTTGAGTGCCATCTCCCAGATTTCGGCAGCCTCTTCGTCATATTCGAGATACTCCTTGAGCTGCGGCTCCTGCTCGATCGCCTTGGCCAGCGTCATGCCGACCTCGAACGGGATCAGTTTGGAGAGCTTGTCACCCATCGAATACGGCTTGCCCTGGGCACGTGCCACGTCACGCACTACCGCCTTGGCGGCCATGGTGCCAAAGGTGACGATCTGCGATACCGCATTGCGGCCGTAGCGATCGGCCACGTAGTCGATGACCCGATCGCGCTTCTCCATGCAGAAGTCGACGTCGAAGTCGGGCATGGAGACACGCTCCGGGTTGAGGAAGCGTTCGAACAGCAGGTCGTATTCCAGCGGATCGAGATCGGTGATCTTGAGCACGTAGGCCACCAGCGAACCGGCGCCCGACCCTCGCCCGGGGCCGACGGGGATGTCGTTGTCCTTGGCCCACTGAATGAAGTCCATCACGATCAGGAAGTAACCGGGGAACCCCATCTTGAGGATGATATCGAGCTCGAAGTCGAGCCGCTGGCGATAGGCGGGCTCGTGCTCGGCCAGTGATCGCCCCGGATAGATCGGGGTATCGCCGCCGAACAGCTGATTGAGACGATCGGTGAGACCATCGTGAGAGATCTTGCGGAAGAACTCGTCCTGGGTCATTCCTTCCGGGATCGGGTATTCCGGCAGGAAGATCTCGCCCAGGCGCACGCTGGCGCTACAGCGCGCCGCGATCATTACGCTGTTCTCGAGCGCCTCGGGAATATCGGCAAAGAGCTCGGCCATCTCTTCGGGCGTCTTGAGATACTGCTCTTCGCTATAGCGTTTTTCGCGCCGGGGATCTTCCAGCGCCTTGCCTTCGCCGATCGAGACGCGGGTTTCGTGAGCCCAGTAGTCCTCGCGTTTGAGAAAGCGAACATCGTTGGTCGCTACCACCGGCGTACCGCTCTCGCTGGCCAGCCGCACCGAATGGTGCACGCACTCTTCGTCGTACTGGCGGCCGGTACGCTGCAGTTCCAGATAGAAGCGGCCAGGGAAGTGCTGCTGCCACTCCGCCAGCAGCTGGCGTGCCGTGTCGATGTGCTCAGCGATCAGAAACCGGCCGATCTCCCCTTCCCGGGCGCCGGACAGCGCGATCAGCCCTTCGCTCTGTTCGAAGACCCAGGTCTTGTCGAGGATTGCCATGTTCTGGCGCTGACCTTCAGTCCAGGCTCGCGAGATCAGCTCGGTCAAGTTGCGATAGCCGGTATCGTTCATCGCCAGCAGCGTCAAACGATAGGGATGGCTTTCGTCGTGCGCATTGTGCAGCCACAGGTCGGCGCCGATGATCGGCTTCAACCCGGCGCCCTGGGCTGCCTTGTAGATCTTGACCAGGCCGAACAGGTTGGTGTCGTCGGTCACGGTCACCGCCGGCATGCCGGCCTCGGCCGTTGCCTTGATCAGCGGCTTGAGCCGGACCAGGCCATCGACCAGGGAGTATTCGCTGTGGACACGAAGATGAACGAAGGGTGTTGTCATGACGAACTCGAGTCAGGCGGCGAATGAATGCGGATATCGGGCACGCGATCCCGTCATGCTGCCGGTGACGCCGTAGCGTCTACCATGGTCAGCGCACCGGCAGGATCAGCATGCCTAAAGGTGGGACAGGCCACAATGGCCTATCGGCAAATCGAGCGTTCGCTCTCGGCAAGCCGCTCACGAACGGGGGCGAAAGAGCTGCGATGTTCTCCCAGCGGACCCAGTTTGACCAGCGCCTCGAGATGCTCCGGCGTCGGATATCCCTTGTGGCGACAGAAGCCGTAGTCCGGATAGCGCGCGTCGAGCGCGACCATCTGCGCATCTCGAGCCACCTTGGCCAGAATCGATGCCGCGCTGATCGCAGGGTGACGAAGGTCGCCCTTGACCACGGCCTGCCCCGGGCACGCATGTCCCGGCAGCCGGTTGCCATCCACCAGCAGGTATTCGGCCGGTGTCGGCAGCGCATCGATGGCACGACGCATCGCCAGATGCGTGGCGTGATAGATATTGAGTGAATCGATCTCCTGCGGCGTGGCTTCACCAATGGCGAAGGCCAGCGCGCATTCCCGGATCTGCAAATCGAAGGCTTCGCGCCGTGCCGCACTCAGGCATTTGGAATCGGTCAGACCCTCGATCGGGCAATCAGGATCCAGAATCACGGCCGCGGCTACCACCGAACCGATCAGCGGTCCTCGCCCGACCTCGTCGACGCCGGCAATCAGATGCCCATCATATTCGATGACGATGTCCGGCCAGGCGGAAATCGGAGACTTCAATGACATGACTTCTCTCGTCAGACCTTTCCAGTTTCAGGATCCAGCGACCCGTGCTCGACCAACGAGGTGACGGCCGTGGCGGCTCGCTCGCTGGCCCCGCGCTGAAGTTCGGCGTGGAGTGCCGCGAAGCGCTGTTCGAGCGCCGAGCGCGCCTGTTCGTCCTCGAACCACGGCAGTAGCGTATCGACCAGCGCTTCGGCAGTCACGGCGTCCTGAATCAGCTCCGGCACCAGTGTTTCCTGCGCGATCAGATTCGGCAACGAGATCCAGCGCGTCTTGACCATTCGTCTGGCCAGCCAGTAGGTCGCCGGTGCCATGCGGTAGGCGACCACCATGGGACGATGACAGAGCATGGTTTCCAGCGCCGCCGTACCAGAGGTCAGCAGCACGGCATCCGATGCGGTCATCACCTCACGCGAACGCCCCTCGACGACGACCGTGCTGGCCGCCAGTTCCGGAAACCGCTCGAGCAGGGAATCGAGCTCCTGCCGACGTTCGGGCGAGGCTGCGGGGATCGCTACCTGAAGCGCGCCAAGGCGCTCACGCAACGCAGCCGCCGTCCGCAGGAATATCTCTCCCTGGAAGCGAATTTCATTGCCGCGAGAACCCGGCAGGACGGCCAGGGTCGGCACATCGAGAGCAAGCCCGAGAGCCTGCCGCGCCGACGCCCGATCGTTGACCAGGGGCAGCTCGTCGGCCAGCGGATGGCCGACATAAGCGACCGGCACATGGTGATCGGCGTAGAAATCCGCCTCGAATGGCAGAAAGGTCAACATCCCGTCGACCGCCCTGGCGATCTTCTTGACCCGCCCTTGGCGCCAAGCCCAGACCGACGGACTGACGTAGTGTGCCGTACGGATGCCCTGATCGTGCAGCTGACGCTCGAGACCGATATTGAAGTCCGGGGCGTCGATGCCCACCATGATATCCGGCCGCCACGCCAGGGCATCGCGCTTGAGGTGGCGACGCACCTTGATCAGGCCCGGCAGGTGCTTCAACACCTCGACCAGCCCCATCACCGACAGGGTTTCCAACGGGTAGAGCGACTCGAGCCCCTGCGCCTGCATCCGCGGACCGCCAATGCCTCTGAACTCGATCTGCTGATGCCGGCGCTTGAGCGCCTGCATCAGGCCGGCGCCGAGAATATCCCCCGAGAGTTCGCCCGCGACGAGATAGACGCGCATGCGCCCACCCTAACGGGTGATTCCACGTTTGGAGGCTTTCAACGAATCGACGAAGCGGCGCGTCTCGTCGAACGAGAAGCGGCTCTCCATTTCGCTGATGGCCTGCTCGAGCGTCAGCCCCTTGCGGTAGACCAGACGATAGCATTCGCCCAGCGCCCGCACCGCTTCCGCCGAGAAACCGCGACGCTTCAAGCCAATGGAGTTCAGGCCATGCGCCGCGGCAGGGTTACCGTTGACCATGATGAACGCGGGAATATCCTTGGTGATGATCGATCCACCACCCGCCATGGCATGCTCACCCATGTGGGCAAACTGATGAATGGCCGAGAGCCCCCCCATGATGGCGAAGTCACCCAGCGTCACGTGGCCGGCCAGCGTGGCCTGGTTGGCGAGAATGCAATCGCTGCCAATCAGGCAGTCATGGCCCACGTGGGAGTACGCCATGAACAGATTGCGGTTACCGATGGTGGTCACGCCGCGATCCTGAATGGTGCCGCGGTGAATCGTCACGCTCTCGCGAACGACGTTATCGTCGCCCATCTCGAGCCGTGTCGCTTCACCAGCGTACTTCTTGTCCTGGCACTCTTCTCCGACCGACGAAAACTGGAAGATCCGGTTACGTTTACCGATTCGAGTCGGCCCCTTGATCACCACGTGCGGTCCGATCACGCAGCCGGCGTCGATTTCGACGTCGGGTCCGATCACGCTGAAGGGACCGACTTCGACGTCATCGGCCAGTCGGGCGGAGGGATCGACGATGGCGGAGGGATGAATCAAGCGACTTTCCTCTCGGCACAGATGATTTCGGCTTCGCAGGCCAATTCGCCATCGACCGTGGCTCGGCAGGCAAACTTCCAGATGCCTCTCTTGCCCTTGATGACATTGGCCTCGAGACGCAGTTGGTCTCCCGGCATGACCGGACGCTTGAAGCGTACGTTATCGCTACCGACGAGATAATAGACGTAGCCGTCGGCCGGCAGCTTGTTGACCGTCTTGAAGCCGAGGATGCCACAAGCCTGCGCCATCGCTTCGATGATCAGCACACCGGGCATGATCGGATGATGAGGGAAATGGCCGTTGAAGAAAGGTTCGTTGATGCTGACGTTCTTGTACGCCACGATCGATTCGCCCAGCGTGATCTCCATCACGCGATCTACCAGTAAAAACGGATAACGATGCGGTAGATACTCGCGAATCTGGTTGATGTCCATGATCATCAATACAACCTCTGAAATAACGAAATGCCTGCCCCTACACTTTTGACCAAGGGCAGGCACAGGGAGGCAAAACGGCGTTCACCCATTTGGGCGGGCATTATACAGGCGCACCGGACGACTGCCAGCTTCGGGGGCGTGATCGAGATGGCCCGGGAGGGCTCCCCGGATCCATCAGAGAACCCTCAGGCGTCGCGAATATCACGCTCGAGACGGGTCAATCGCTTGGCGATTTCGTCGAGCTGCTTGAAGCGTACAGCGTTTTTTCGCCACTGACTATTCGACATCGAACCGGTGCCGGAGGAATAGACGCCAGGTTCCAGAATCGAGTTCGTGACCAAGCTCATGCCGGTCACCTGGACGCCATCGGCCAGGGTCAGATGACCGGAGAGCCCGACGCCGCCGCCCAGCAGACAGTGACGGCCGACCTTGGTGGAACCGGCGATTCCGACGCAGCCTGCCAGCGCGCTGTGGTCGCCGATCTGCACGTTGTGGGCAATCTGGACCTGGGAGTCGATCTTGACCCCGCTGCCAATCTGCGTGTCGCCCAGCGCCCCGCGATCGATGCTCGAGCAGCTGCCGACTTCGACATCGTCACCCAGCGTCACACCGCCCAGTTGAGCGATCTTCTCCCAGTGCTTGCCGTCGTGGGCGAATCCGAACCCGTCACCGCCGATGACACAACCGCTGTGCAGGATGGCACGCTCGCCGATGATCACGCCGTGATAAAGCGTCACGTTGGCATGGAGCCGGGAGCCGCGACCGATCGTGGTATCGGCGCCAATGAAGCACCCTGCGCCGATGACGCAGTCATCAGCAAGGACGACGCCGGCTTCGATGACGCAATGGGCACCGATCTCGACACCCTCGCCCAGGGTCGCCTCGGGCGATACCACCGCCGTCGAATGCACGCCTCGAGAGACCTGATTGACCAGCGGATCGAACAGCCGCGACAGCTTGGCGTAGCCCAGATAGGGGTTGTCCAGCTCCAGTCGCGGACAGGGGCAGCTGTCGCCATGAGCCGGATTGACCAGCACGGCACCGGCGCGAGTCGTGGCCAGATACTTCAGGTAAGCCCGATTGGCGAGAAATGCCAGATCCGACGGGCCGGCATCGGTCAGCGTCGACAGCCCGCTGACACGCAGGTTCGCGTCACCGACCACGCGAGCGTCGATCCGCTCGGCGAGTTCGCCAAGCGTGTAAGAGGTAGAAGCATCTCTCTTCATGAACGGGCGCCGGTTTGAACCATTAGTTGAGCGAATTGAAGATCTGCGTGACTTCGGAGGTAATATCGAGGCTGTCACCCGAATAGACCACGGCATCACGATCCACGACCATGTCCAGATCGCGCTCGTCGACGACCTGCTGAATCGCCTGGTCGAGCTTGGGCTTGGCGCTCTTCAGGTACTGCTGTTCGGCCTGCTGCTGCGCCTGGGAAATCTGGCCCCGCAGCTGCTGGAACTGGCCGCCCTTCTGGCGCAGCTGCTGGGTTACCGAATTGCGCTCGGACTCGGACATCACGTCCCCGTCCTTCTGCAAACGCTGCTGCAGCTGTTGCAGCTCCTGGCTCAACGACTGCGCCTGCTGTTGCTGAGCGCTGATACGGTTTTTCAGCTGATTCATCGATGCCTGGGCAGAATTGGAAGACATCAGCGCTTCACGCCAATCGAGCACGCCCACTTCCGTCGCCATCGCCGGTACGGAAACCATCGTCAGCAAACCGAGCCCGAGAACTCCTGCTATCTTGCGCATGCGGCATCTCCTTGAAACTAGACAGACCAACTGTCTGAAAATCGGTCTGGACTCACGACGCCACCAGGATGCCGTGAATCCAGGGCATGATATTAGAACGTCTGACCCAGCGAGAACTGGAACACCTGCGGGTCGTCGCCGTCCTTCTCGTTCAGTGGCTTGGCCACGCTGAACGTCAGCGGTCCGACCGGCGTCAGCCAGGAAAGCCCCAGGCCCACGCTATAGCGCAGGTCATCGAGATTGACCCCGCTGTCGCAGCTCGACGTGTAGCCGTCCGGGACGGCGTAGCAGTCGGTCAGGTAAGTATTACCGCCATCGAGGAAGATGCTGGTCTGCAGGGACCGGCGGTCCTCGATCCACGGGAACGGGTAGATCAACTCGGCAGACCCTTCGACCAGGACGTTACCGCCCAGGGTATCGTCGTCGCCATCGCCACGCTCCGTCGTCTTCGGTCCCAACGTATTGCCGGTGTAGCCGCGCACCGAGCCCAGACCGCCCGAGTAGAAGTTCTCGTAGAACGGGTAAGGATCGTTGGAGCCGAGCGTATCGGCATAGCCCAGATTGCTGCTGAACTTGAGCGACCAGTCGGGATTGAGTTCGAACAGCTTCTGGCCACGGTAGCGCAGCTTGTAATACTCCGCATCCGACCCCGGGATGGCGGCTTCCAGCGAGACCCGCTGATAGCTGCCCGCCGTCGGCATGATCCCGCGGTTCAGATTGTTGCGGGTCCAGCTGGCTGTCAGCTTGTAGTTGAAGAAGTCTTCGCCCTGATCATCGGTGTACTGGACGATCTCCGCCGACGTGTCGTCGTAGGTATCGATCGAGAGGTTCTCGAGCCCGACACCGAAGTTGAGGCGCGACAGGTCGTTGATCGGGTAGCCGAAATTGATGTTGCCGCCATAGGAGTCGGTCGAGTAGGTCGAGATGTAGGAATCTTCGTAATCGGTCTCGCGGTAGAAGACGTTATAGCCGCGCGAGATGCCGTCGAGCGTCCAGTACGGATCGGTGAAACCGAAATTGATGTTGGTGAAGGTGTCGCTTCGCTGTGCGCCGATATTGACCCGGTTACCCGTCCCCAAAAAGTTGTTCTGGGACAGCGCCGCGCCGTAGATGACTCCGGCCGTCTGAGAAAAACCGACGCTCGCCGAGATGGAGCCCGACGGCTGCTCCTGAACGTTGTAGGTTACGTCCAGTTGATCCGGCTCGCCGGCCACCGGCCGGGTGTCCACGTCGACCTGCTTGAAAAAACCGAGCCGCTCGAGACGTTGACGTGACTGCGAAATCTGATCGGTCGAGGCAGGTGCCCCTTCCATTTGGGTCATTTCACGACGCAGCACTTCGTCCTGTGTCGTGGTGTTGCCTTCGAAGTTGATCCGGCGAACGTACGCACGGCGGCCGGGATCGACACGGAAGGTGATATCCACGGTATCGCCCGCCTCGTCCACGGTAGGCACCGCCTGGATATCCGCGAAGGCAAAGCCCTCGGCACCGAGCTTCTGACGCAGCGCTTCCGAGGATTCGGTCAGTTTGCTCTGGGAGAAATATTCACCCGACTTGGCCGTCACCAGCGAGCGCGCCGTAGACTCGTCGATCTTCAGATCACCATCGAAGCTGATCTCGTCGAGCTTGTAGCGCTTGCCTTCATCGACATTGATGGTGACGAAGATCCGCGACTTATCCGGACTGATCGACACTTGAGTCGAGCTGATCGCGAAGTTGACGTAACCGCGGTCGAGGTACCAGGAACGCAGCGTCTCCAGATCGCCGGACAAGGCTTCGCGGGAATACTCGTCGTCGGAGAACCAGCCGAAGAACCAGCCCGGCTTGTCCTCGAGCTGGAACAGATCGCTCAGGGTGTCGTCGTCGTAGGCTTCGTTGCCGACGACGTTGATCTGGCGAATTTTCGCCACTTCCCCTTCGTTGATATCGATATTGACGCGGACCCGGTTGCGCTCGAGCTGTTCGACCGAGGTCTTGATGTTCGAGCTGTAACGCCCCTGAGACTGGTAGAGACGCTCGAGTTCGCGCTGCATCTCCTCCAGCGTCGAACGCTGCAGCACCTGACTTTCGGCCAGGCCGGCGTCGGTCAGACCCGTGCGCAGGTCATCGTCGGAAATCTGCGAGTTGCCTTCGATATTGATCTCGGCAATGGATGGCCGCTCGACCACGTTGACGATCAGCACGTCGTTATCGCGGGAAAGCCGAATGTCGTCGAACAGCCCGGTATCGAACAGCTGCTGGGCAGCCTCGCCCAGCTTCTGCTCATCGACCGTCTGGTCGGCGCTGACGGGGAAAGCGTTGAAAACGGATGCAGCCGAGACGCGCTGCAGCCCCTCTACACGAATATCCGAAATCTCAAAAGGTGCCGCCAGCGCAACGGGAGAGCTGGCCAGCAGTAGTCCTGCCAATCCGATGGTCTTGAGTTTCATGCAATCAATCGCTTCTGTGGGGTCCGCCCGCGTATCGAACAGGCACCTTATACATTTCTCCCTACGACTGACAAGCTCGCGCCTGCCACACGTGGGGTCTTCCCGTGCACCGACATCCTCGACACTGACCGCCAACGACATCCCGTCGCTAGCGCCGCATCAAATCCCTGTCATCACAGTCGCATCAGATCGAAGTAGAGCGCCATCATCATCAGGCACCCGACCAGCGCCACGCCGACGCGCAGGCCCATCGCCTGGGCGGTTTCCGACACCGGCTTGCCTCGAACCAGCTCGATCAGGTAATAGGCCAGATGCCCCCCATCGAGTACCGGAATCGGCAACAGGTTCAGAACCCCCAGGCTGATCGACAGATAAGCCAGGAAGCCGATGAATGTCTCGACCCCGCTGCGTGCCGAATCTCCGGCAATGCGAGCAATGGTGATCGGCCCCGACAGGTTCGAAGGCGATATCCAGCCGACGATCATCTTGCGGATCGAGTCCGCTGTCAGCCACGTCATCTCGCCCGTCTTGGTCACTGCCTGCCCGATCGCCTCGATCGGACCATAGCGAATCTCCCGGCGATAGGACTCAGGCCACTCCACCGCTTGTGATGCGGCACCAACGTAACCGATGTGCTCGCCATCTTCGGCCTGCCTCGACTCGGGTATCAGCGTGATGCTGCGCGTCACGCCGTCTCGCTCGACCTCCAGGGACAGATCGGTACCGGGATGGCTGCGAACGACATCGACGAACGCCACCCAATCGGCAACCGGTTCGCCGTCGACGCTGACGATCCGATCGCCCGCTTCCAGTCCGGCACGGCTCGCCGGGCCATCCTCGAGCACGCGCCCCAGCGTTGCCGGGACTTCAGGGCGCCACGGGGTAATGCCGAGAGACGACATCGGCTGCGGCGGATCCTGACGCACCAGCCACTGCTGCACCGGCACGTCGTGCGTTCGCGTCGCGCCACCCGAGGGATCGCGAGTCGTGAACTGAAGCGCGCCATCGGCGCCGATGGCCGCGATCAGCTGCAGATTGACCTCGTTCCACGACGGTGTCTCGTGGCCCTCGACACTGACGATCTCCTGGCCACTGCGCAAGCCGCCCTGGAACGCGAGCGAATCCGGCGCCACGTCGCCGATCACCGGCGCTACCGTGGTCGACCCATAAACGAACAGTGCCCAGTAGGCCACCAGCGCCAACAGGAAATTGGCAATCGGTCCCGCCGCCACGATCGCGATTCGGGCCCAGACGCTCTTGCGATTGAAAGCGCGATCGAGCTCTTCCGGCGCCACCGGCCCCTCGCGCTCGTCGAGCATCTTGACGTACCCGCCCAACGGGATGGCGGCGATGGCATATTCCGTACCCTGCCGATCGAAGCGCGACCACAGCGGCTTGCCGAAACCGACCGAAAAGCGGAGCACCTTGACGCCACAGCGCCGAGCCACCCAGAAATGCCCGAACTCGTGAAACGTGATCAGCAGTCCGAGTACGACGATGACCGCCAGCACGTTCTGGATCGTATCCATCACGTCCACCCCTCCTGGAAAGACCGCTGACGCAGCAAACGCTCGGCCAACTGCCGTGCCCGTGCATCCTCGCACAATACCACGTCGAGCGAGTCGGCCGCGCGCACCTCGGTGGCCTCCAGGGTCGCCTGGACCAGCCGGGCAATACCCAGGAAAGAGAGCTCTCCATCGAGGAACGCCTGCACCGCCACTTCATTGGCGGCATTGAGGCTCGCCGGCGCGGTACCGCCTGCCGTCATGGCCTCTCGTGCCAGTCGCAGGCAGGGGAAGCGCGCTTCGTCCGGCGCCTCGAAATCGAGCCGGGATACCGCGAACAGGTCGAGAGGCTCGACCCCGGCTTCGACTCGCGCCGGCCACGCCAGCCCATAGGCAATCGGTGTCCGCATGTCCGGATTCCCCATCTGCGCCAGCACCGAGCCGTCGGCATAGCCGACCATCGAGTGAACGATGCTTTGCGGATGGACGACCACCTCGACCTGATCGGGTTCGGCATCGAACAGCCAGCAGGCCTCGATCAATTCGAGCCCCTTGTTCATCAGGGTCGCGCTGTCCACCGAAATCTTGCGACCCATCGACCAGTTGGGATGGGCGCAGGCCTGCTCCGGCGTCACCGCTTCCAGCGCCTCCAGAGACCATTCGCGGAACGGTCCGCCCGAGGCGGTCAACAGCAGCCGTGACACACCGTGACGGGACAACCCGCCACGGTGCTGCATAGGAAGACACTGGTAGATGGCATTATGTTCCGAGTCGATGGGCAAAAGTGTGGCGCCGTGGCGCGATACGGCATCCATGAACAATCCACCGGACATCACCAGCGCTTCCTTGTTGGCCAGCAGGACACGCTTGCCGGCTTCCACGGCTGCCAGCGTCGGCAACAGGCCGGCTGCGCCGACGATCGCCGACATCACCACATCCACCTCGGGCGCCCGAGACACCTCCAGCAGCGCCGCCTCACCATGACTGACATCGATATGAGCGAGGCGGGCCTCTCGCAACTGGGATCTCAGCCACTGTGCGTCGCAGGCCGTGCCGATCACCGCTCGTTCCGGCTCGAAGCGCAGACAGATTTCCAGCAACGCTTCTCGGGAACGATGCGCGGTCACCGCATGGAGCTGATACAGGTCGGCATGCCGAGCGATCACGTCCAGCGTGCTGCGACCGATGGAGCCGGTTGCACCCAGCAGGGTGACCTTGCGAGAAGATGATGAGGGCATCAGCGTACTATCCCAGCCAAGGGCGAATCAGAGCGAAGAGCGGAACGGCAGCGGTCAGGCTATCGATACGATCGAGAACGCCCCCGTGCCCCGGTAGCAGATGACTGGAATCCTTCAGGCCGCGAAAGCGCTTGAGCATGCTTTCGAGTAGATCCCCGATGACGGAAATGAACGCCACGACCAGCGCCACGGCCAGCAAGGCCAGCGTCTGACGACTGTCGAGCGAGAACCACGCGGCGTAGATGAAGACCAGGATCGCCACGGCTACCCAGCCACCGTAGACGCCTTCCCAGGACTTGCCCGGACTGACGTGCGGCGCCAGCTTGCGGCGGCCGAAGCGCCGACCGGAGAAATACGCACCGATGTCTGCCACCCAGACCAGCAGCAGTACGAACAGCAGCCACTCGCTACCGTCCTGCCGCAACTGGTAGAGCCCGACCCAACAAGGCAACAGCACCCAAGCTCCCATGCCAAGGCGCAGCGCCGGCGGCTGCCACTGTTCGGTCTTTTGGGGATAGCGCGAAACCCACCAGGCGTTGATCGACCAGCCAATGGCGCCGATCCATAGTGGCCAACGATCCAGCATCCAATCCGCCCACCAGGCAATCGATAGCAACAGCCCGAGACCGACGGTGTAGAGCAGTCGCGGCTTGACGTCGTCAAACCCGGCGAGACGCGCCCACTCCCACGCGCCAAGCAGCACCACCAGGGCGGTAAACGTCGCAAAGCCGCCCCCCGACAACCCGAACAGGCCACCGAGTGCCAGAGGCGCCAATACCAGCGCCGTCAATATGCGCTGCTTAAGCACCCTGGGCCTCGATCTGCTGCTGGCTCATGCCGAAACGGCGCTGACGTTGCTGAAAAGTCTCGAGCGCTGCGTCGAACGCCGTGCCGTCGAAGTCTGGCCATAGCTCCGGCGCGAAGACGAACTCCGCGTAGGCAAGCTGCCATAACAGGAAATTAGAGATTCGTTGCTCCCCACTGGTGCGAATGCACAGGTCGATCGGCGGCTCCTGACTCAGGCATATCTCGCGATCCAGCGCCGTCTCATCGATGGCATCGGGACTCATCACACCCTCGGCAACCTTGCGCGCCAGGCGCTGTGCTGCGGAAGCGATGTCCCAACGGCCGCCATAATTGGCAGCCACCACGAGATGCATCCCCGAATTGTCGCGAGTCAGTGCTTCGGCACGACTCATCGACTTCTGCAGAGACGACGAGAAACGCTGACGATCACCAATGATGCTGAGACGGATGTCGTTCTCGTGAAGCTTTTTCACCTCGCGCTTGAGCACCAGCATGAAAAGCTCCATCAGCGCACTGACCTCGGCCGAGGGCCGGCGCCAGTTTTCACTTGAAAAGGCGAAGAGCGTAAGGGTCTCGATACGTTGCTCTGCTGCACGTCGAATGACCGCACGCAGCGATTCGACGCCAGCACGATGTCCTTGCGCGCTGGAAAGTCCTCTGGCGCGCGCCCAGCGATTGTTGCCGTCCATGATGATCGCCACGTGGCGAGGCATCGGCGACATCGCTTGAACGTCACGCGACTGCATGTCTGTCATGATAGCTCGCAAGACAGGTGGGCAGTGGCGCCCGGACCCTATCGAACCCGGGCAGCCCGACCCTCATACCTGCATCAGATCGTGTTCCTTGGTTTCCAGGAGCCGGTCGATGTCGGCGACGTGCTTGTCGGTCAGCTTCTGGATTTCCTCTTCGCCGCGGCGCTCCTCGTCTTCATTGATCTCCTTGTCCTTGAGCAACGATTTGAGGTCGCCATTGGCGTCACGGCGTATGCTGCGGATCGCAACGCGCGCGTTTTCGGCCTCGGCACGCGCCTGCTTGATATAGTTGCGGCGTGTCTCCTCGGTCAACGGCGGCATCGGAACCCGGATCACGTTGCCCGCCGTGGCAGGGTTCAGCCCCAGGTCGGCCATCATGATCGCCTTCTCGACCTTCGGCACCATCGGCCGCTCCCAAGGCGTTACCGCCAAGGTACGAGCATCTTCGATCGTGACGTTGGCGACCTGATTGATCGGCATGTTGCTGCCGTAATACTCGACCATCACAGCGTCGAGAATGCTCGGGTGTGCCCGGCCCGTGCGGATCTTGTGGAAGTTGTTCTGGAGCGCTTCCAGGCTCTTCTTCATGCGCGCGCTAGCGTCTTTCTTGATATCGTCGATCATGTCCTAAACCTCAATCAATCAGCGTGCCTTCTCGCCCACCGACTACCAGATTCAACAGCGCCCCAGGCTTGGTCATGTCGAAGACGCGAACCGGCATGTCATGGTCCCGTACCAGGCAGATGGCGGTCAAATCCATTACGCCAAGCTTCTGGTCCAGCACGTCATCGTAGCTCAAACGCTCGTACTTGACGGCTTCCGGATGCTTGACCGGATCCTTGTCGTAGACACCATCGACCTTGGTTGCCTTGACCACCACATTGGCGTCGATCTCGATGCCTCGCAGGCAGGCGGCAGAGTCGGTCGTAAAGAATGGGTTACCCGTACCGGCAGAGAAGATGACCACGTCGCCGGACGTGAGATAGCGAATCGCGGTACGCCGATCATAGTGCTCGACGACACCACTCATGGGAATCGCCGACATCACCCGCGAACGGATGTTGGAACGCTCCAGCGCATCGCGCATCGCCAGCGCGTTCATCACCGTGGCCAGCATGCCCATATGATCGCCGGTGACCCGCTCCATGCCCGCCGCATGCAGCGCCGCGCCTCGGAACAGGTTGCCGCCGCCGATCACGATCCCGATCTGAACACCGATACCCACCAGTTGACCAATTTCCAGTGCCATGCGATCGAGCACCTTGGGATCGATACCAAAGTCCTGCTCACCGGTCAGCGCCTCACCTGACAACTTCAGCAATATGCGCTTGTACTTCGACTTATCGCCGCGCTCATTGGGCTTATTGGGTCGATCGATGACTTCAGGCATGATGCTCTCTCCTGGTTTGACGAGTCGGGTTCGGCAGGTCATGACAGATGAACTTCTCATCTGCCGGATACGCGATGGCGTGCGCTTTCGCGCACGCCATCGATGGGGCCGGAACCAGGCGATGATACCTGACTCTCAACCCCAGGCATTACAGGAAACTCAGCTGCGACGAGCCTGTTCCATCACTTCCTTGGCGAAGTCGACTTCTTCCTTCTCGATGCCCTCACCGACCTCGAAGCGCGTGAACCCGACGACTTCGCCGCCAGCGGCCTTGGCATATTCCGCGACGGTCTGATTCGGATCCTTGACGAACGGCTGTTCGGTCAGGCTGTTCTCGGCCAGGTACTTCTTGAGGCGACCCTGAACCATCTTCTCGGCGATTTCTGCCGGCTTGCCTGCCATGTCCGGCTGCGCCAGGATGATCGCCTTCTCGCTGTCCAGCTGCGCCTGCGGCATGTCTTCCGGACGCGCGACGACCGGGTTGATCGCGGCCACGTGCATGGACACGTCCTTGGCCACTTCCGGGTTGCCGCCCTTGAGAACGGTCAGAACGCCGATACGGTCGCCATGGACGTAGGCACCGACGACGCCGCCTTCCGGTGCGTCAACGACGACCGCGCGACGCACGGAGATGTTCTCGCCGATCTTCTGCACCAGCTGGTTGCGAGCGTCTTCCAGCTCGCCGTCCATGATCGCAGCGATGTCTTCGGACTTGGTCTCGAAAACCTTGGACAGAACCTTCGAGGCGAAGCCCTTGAAATTGTCATCACGGGAGACGAAGTCGGTCTCCGAATTGACTTCCAGCATCGCGGCGTAGCTGCCGTCTTCGGAAACCTGGGTCAGGATCGCACCTTCAGCGGCGGTACGGCCCGCTTTCTTGGCGGCCTTCAAGCCGGAGTTCTTGCGCAGATCTTCGATCGCACGCTCGATATCGCCGTCGGCTTCGGTCAGTGCTTTCTTGCACTCCATCATGCCGAGACCGGTACGCTCACGCAGTTCCTTGACCAGAGAAGCGCTGATAGCTGCCATGTTCTACCCCTGAGAATCGTGTTTCGTCTGACGAGCGGCGCCAAAGAGCACCGCTCCGGGTGTAAGTGTAAAAAGGGGGCTATAAGCCCCCTTTTATCTGCGCCGAGATCGGCAAACGACTGCCACTCTGCGGGAGCATGCTCAGCGCAGACTCGATGCCGCTTCCCTCTTGCTTACTGGGCGGCGTCGCTCGTCTCACTTGTCTCGCTCACCTCGACGAACTCGTCGGGGCGACCTTCCTTCGCTTTGCCGCAGGCATCGGCGATCGCCTGCACATAGATCTGGATGGCACGGATGGAGTCGTCGTTACCCGGGATGACGTAATCGACGCCGTCCGGATTGGAGTTGGTATCGACCACACCGATCACCGGAATGCCCAGCTTGTTGGCTTCGTTGATCGCGATGCGTTCATGGTCGACGTCGATCACGAACAGCGCATCGGGCAGACCGCCCATGTCCTTGATACCGCCGATGGAGCGCTCGAGCTTGTCCTGCTCGCGAGTCGCCATCAGGACTTCTTTCTTGGTCAGTTTCTCGAACGTGCCGTCTTCGCGCATGGTTTCGAGTTCGCGCAGACGCTTGATCGACTGACGAATGGTCTTGTAGTTGGTCAACATGCCGCCGAGCCAGCGATGGTTGACGAACGGCTGACCCACACGATTGGCTTCTTCCTTGATGATCTTGCTGGCGGAACGCTTGGTGCCGACGAACAGGATCTTGTTGTTGGAAGAGGCCATCTTCTCGACGACGCTCGTCGCTTCCAGCAGCGCCGGCAGCGTGTGCTCGAGGTTGATGATGTGGATCTTGTTACGGGCGCCGAAGATGTACTGACCCATCTTCGGGTTCCAGTAACGGGTCTGGTGACCGAAGTGTGCGCCTGCCTTGAGCAGGTCACGCATATTGACTTGTGCCATGATGACTCCTGAAGAATCGGGTTAGGCCTCCACACACCCCATGGATCCGACCGCTCGGCCAAGCCGTCACGGCACCCGGGACCATGTGTCGGTGCGTGTGTGTTTTTGATGACGCGGCAATCGTTGGAAAGCCCTCGTCGCTACTGCTCGACTACCGTGATGGCAACGATATTATGCATATCGCATGCCAGCTTACCCGCCCCGAAGACGGGTAATTGCAGTCGAGCGCGCGGATTTATACCATAGAACGCACGCAAGATGAAGTCGCCGGTCGTCTAACCCTCTCGCCAGAGGAAGCCACTCATCGACACCCGAAACGACTCGTCAATCCTACCGCCCCATCGAGAGAGCGCATGAACATTCCACGCAAGACCCCCGAAGAAATCGAGAAAATGCGCGAGGCCGGACGCCAAGCCGCCGCTGTATTGGAAATGATCACGCCACATGTGCGGGCAGGCGTCAGCACTGGCGAACTCGACAAACTCTGCGATGACTTCGTGGTCCAGGAACTCGGATCGATCTCCGCCTCGCTCAATTATCACGGCTTCCCCAAGTCTATCTGCACGTCGATCAACCATGTGGTTTGTCACGGCATTCCGGACTTCGACAAGAAGCTCAAGAATGGCGACATCATGAATATCGACGTTACCGTGAAGACACCCGATGGCTATCACGGCGACAGCAGCATGATGTTCGTGATCGGGGATACGATCCAGGGTGAGCGCCTGTGTCGTATCACCCAGGAGAGCCTATATAAAGGTATCGCCGAGGTTCGACCGGGCGTCAAGCTATCGACCATCGCCCGCGTCATCCAGGCACACGCCGAGAAAGCCGGCTACTCGGTGGTGCGCGACTTCTGCGGCCACGGCATCGGCGCCGGTTTCCACGAGGAACCGCAGGTGCTGCACTACGACGGTTATGCTCCGGAGGCCGACGTCGAACTCGCCGAAGGCATGTGCCTGACCATCGAGCCGATGCTCAACGCCGGCGGCTATCGCACCAAGGTATTGAAGGATGGCTGGACAGCCGTGACCAAGGACAAGAGCCTGTCTGCGCAGTGGGAGCACACCCTGCTGGTTACCGCCTCCGGCGTGGAAGTCCTGACGGCCCGTTCCGACGAAGACTTCAGCTTCCTGGCGTCCTGATCGTTCAGCCAACGCCCCGCCACCGGAGACGCATGCCGCATGCTGCTGCATCACTATCGCTTTCCCCCAGACCCGACGCTATTCGATGCAACGGCCTTTCGCGAGGCGCTGGCGCGGGATCGTCAACCGATCCCGCTGTTCAAACAGGCACTCAGGACAATCCGGGAGCGCCTCGACGAGCGCTTCCGCGCCGGTGCCGACGTGCGCGATCTGGTCTACGGTCGCGCCTGGTGCCTGGACCGGTTGCTCGAAATTGCCTGGGAACGATTCGAGTGGCCGGACGATAACGTCGCGCTGCTCGCCGTCGGCGGTTACGGCCGTGGCGAGCTGCACCCCTATTCCGACATCGACCTGCTGCTGCTGCTCGGCACCGACGATGACACGCCGTATCGCGAGTCGCTGACCGGCTTCATTACCTTCCTCTGGGACATCGGCCTCGAGATCGGCCAGAGCGTACGCTCGCTCAACGACTGCGAACGCGAGGCCCGAGGCGACATCACCGTCATCACCAACCTCCTGGAAACCCGGACGCTGGCGGGGCCGGAAAGTCTGCGCGAGGCGATGCGGGAACGGCTATCGACCCGGCACATGTGGTCCTCGGCCGCGTTTTTCGAGGGCAAGTGGCAGGAGCAGATTAGCCGCCACTTCAAGCACAACAACTCCGAGTATCACCTCGAGCCCAACCTCAAGAGCGCGCCAGGCGGGCTGCGCGACATCCAGATGATCGGCTGGGTGGCCAAGCGCCATTTCGGGCCGCTGCGCTACGAGGACGTCGTCGCCCAAGGCTTCATGAACGACGCCGAACTGCGGATTCTGAGTCAGGGCCAGGCCTTTCTGTGGCAGGTGCGCTATGCACTGCACATGATCGCGGAACGCGCCGAAGACCGCCTGCTGTTCGATCATCAGCGTGCCCTGGCCAAGCTGTTCGGCTACACCGACACGCCGCAGCGTCTCGCGGTCGAGCAGTTCATGAAGACCTATTATCGCCACGTCACCGCGCTGGCGGGCCTCAACGACATGCTGCTGCAGCATTTCGACGAGGTGATTCTCCACGCAGGCGAGTCGCTCGAAGTCAAGCCGATCAATGCACGCTTCGAGATTCGAGGCGGCTACATCCAGCTGCGCCATCCCAACGTCTTTCTCCACCGCCCCGGCGCGTTGCTGGAGCTGTTCCTGGTGATGGCCCAGCATCCGGAGATCGAAGGCGTGCGTGCCGACACCATCCGCCAGATTCGCGATCACCGCCACCTGATCGACGACGCCTTTCGCGACGACCTGCGCCACCAGAGCCTGTTCATGGAACTGTTACGCAGCGGCGGCGATGTGCCGACCCAACTGACCCGCATGAACCGTTACGGGGTTCTGGGCAAGTACCTGCCCGAGTTCGGCGAAGCCGTCGGCCTGATGCAGCACGATCTGTTCCACATCTATACCGTCGACGCGCATACATTGCGCCTCCTGAGCTTCCTTCAGCGCTTCCGTGAGGAGCGGGACACCGATGAATACACCGTCGCGATCGACGTGATTCAGAAGCTGCCCAAGCTCGAACTGCTGTGGATCGCCGGCCTCTACCACGATATCGGCAAGGGCCGCGGCGGCGATCACTCGGAGCTCGGCGCGGTCGATGCCGCCGAATTCTGTCGGCGCCACGCGCTGTCGAACTGGGATACACGCCTGGTCGCGTGGCTGGTGGAACATCATCTGCTGATGTCGAAGACCGCACAGAAGCGCGATATCTCCGACCCGGACGTGATCCACGCCTTCGCCCGAACGGTGCGCGACGAAACCCATCTCGACTATCTCTACGCACTGACCGTCGCCGACATCAGCGCCACCAATCCGACGCTGTGGAACGGCTGGCGAGCATCGCTGATGCGCCAGCTCTACACCGAGACCCGTCGCGTGCTGCGCCGCGGGCTCGACAACACCGTCGATCGTCAGGGCTGGGCCAGCGAGACCCGCGAGGAGGCATCGGGCCTGCTGCGGGCCGTCGGTGCCGACATCGCCCGTGTCACCGCGCTCTGGCAAACCTTCGGCGAGGACTACTTTCTGCAGTACACGCCCAGCGAAATCGTCTGGCAGACCCAGGGCATTCTCGCCCATCGTGATGATCATCTGCCGTTGATCCTGGTCAGCGCGCCCAGCGAGGACATGACCGAGGGCGGCACCAAGCTGTTCATCCATACCCGCTCGGCCGATGACCTGTTCGCCGCCACGGCTGCTGCCATCGAGCAACTGGGCCTGTCGATTCACGATGCGCGCATCGCCACGTCCAGCGACGACTGGACGCTCAATACCTTCATCCTGCTGGATGACGACGACGAAGCCATTCGCGACCCGGAACGACTGGAAACGATCCGCCGTCATCTGGTCGAGGAGCTCGACGATCCGGACGACTATCCACAGATCGTCAGTCGCCATACCCCGCGACAGCTGAAGCATTTCCGGGTGCCGATCGAGGTCATCATCGAGCAGGACCCCGCCAACGCCCGTACGTCACTGGAGCTGATCGCCCCGGACCGCCCGGGGCTGCTGGCTCGCGTCGGACGCATCTTCATGGAGCAGGATATCGCCTTGTCGGCGGCCAAGATCGCCACTCTCGGCGAGCGCGTCGAGGACGTCTTCTTCATCACCGACAAGCGCGGGCAGCCGCTGACCGACCCGGAAGCCCAGGCGCGCCTGCGCGAGCGCCTGTACGAAGTGCTAGACGTATGAAGTGCCAGGCGTATGAAGCCCCGAGGCATGGCTCACGGGGCAGCCACCAACACCCTCAGTCGACCGGTGCAGGATCGGCGTTGGCTTTCAGCCACGCCTGCATCTGTTCTATTTCTGCCTGCTGGGCCTCGATGATCTTTTGAACCAGTGCCCGCATCTCCGGGTCATTGCCATACTCCAGCTCGACCTGGGCCATCGCGACCGCCCCCTTGTGATGCGCCAGCATGCCGGTGGCAAAGTCGACATCGGGGTCGCCGGTATTCGCCTGCTCCATGTCATGCTGCATGATCGCCGCCGCCTCGCGATAGGCATTGCCGGCCTCGCTGAGGTCGGCATGGATATCCGAGCCGGAGTGGACCTGGTGGTCCCCACTACCGCCACCGGACTGGGCAAAACCCCCAACGGCGAAAACCAGCGAGCCAGCCGCCACGATACCGGCCATCCAGCGCTTTGAAGTCATCATTCGTTATCTCTCCCCAGGAAAAATGCGACATTAGCACCGAGGTGTAACTCACAGGTCAAGCGCGACCTGACGGTTCCGATTATCTCACCGCCCGGGCCGAGCCAGCCAAGTTTTCCCGATCTGGACCCCGCGGCAAACCGGCGCGGTTTGAGCCGCCGTGCACGGACGCCTATAATCGTCCGCTTCTTCAGAGACGCTCGACGGCCCGCTGCATGACCATCACCGTTTACGGCATCAAGACCTGCGATACCTGCCGCAAGGCCCGGCGCCTGCTCGAGGAACAGGACATCGCCTATCGCTACCACGATCTGCGCGAGGACGGCCTCGAGCCACGGCAACTGGATGCCTTCCTGAGCCTGGCCGACTGGAAAACGCTGCTCAACACCCGGAGCACGACCTGGCGCCAGCTCGATGCCGCGGACAAGCAGCCGCTGGATGCCGAGCGGGCGCGGGAGCTGATGCTCGCCCATCCGACATTGATCAAGCGCCCGGTACTGCAAAGGACGAAGCCCGAAAGCGACGACACGCTGATCGTCGGTTTCGACCCTGTCCGCTATGCAGCGCTGGCTTCCTGAATGGGCCCGGCGCGCCTGATCCACGATCATCTCGACGACACCTTTCGACAACCATCATGAGGAACCTGCGATGCTGAGCTTCGCGCTAGGAATCGGCACCCAGAACAGTCAGGGCGACTGGCTCGAAGTCTACTACCCGGCTCCGTTGCACCAGCCCGACGCCAGGCTCGTCGCCGCTGCACGCCAGGCGCTGGGTGCTGACGAGGTCGAGGAAGTCGTCAGCTTCCTGCCGGAATACGCAGCCCCCCTTGCCAAGGCCCTGCGCGACGCTGGCGCCACCGATCAGGCCGATATCGCCGAGACCTTCGCCGACGCGCAGCGTCCGCTGGTCGCGGTCTTTCTGAGCGAGGATCATGCGCCGACCAGCGTGCCGGAGGTCTATCTCAAGCTGCACTTGCTCTCCCATCGCCTGATCAAGCCACACGGCACCCAGCTCGACGGCATGTTCGGCCTGCTCAAGAACATCGCCTGGACCAACGAAGGCGCCATCGATGTCGAAGAGTTGTCGGCACGTCGTCTCAAGGCCCGTCTCGCGGGACGTGCGCTCTCCGTGGACTGCGTCGACAAGTTCCCCAAGATGACCGATTACGTCGTGCCCAAGGGTATCCGGATCGGCGACACCGCCCGCGTGCGTCTCGGCGCCCACCTGGGCGAAGGCACCACGGTCATGCACGAAGGCTTCTGCAACTTCAATGCCGGCACCGAAGGTCCGGGCATGGTAGAAGGCCGAATCTCCGCCGGCGTCTTCGTCGGCAAGGGCTCGGATCTGGGCGCCGGCTGCTCGACCATGGGCACGCTCTCGGGCGGCGGCAACGTGGTGATCAAGATCGGCGAGAACTGCCTGATCGGCGCCAACGCCGGCCTCGGCATTCCCCTCGGCGATCGCTGCACCGTCGAAGCGGGCCTCTATGTCACCGCCGGCTCCAAGGTGACCGTGCTCGACGACAAGGGCGAGGCCGTCAAGACCGTCGCCGCCCGCGAACTCGCAGGCCAGGACGACCTTCTGTTCATTCGCCACTCGGTGACCGGGCGACTGGAGTGCCGCACCAACAAGAGTGCCGTGGCGCTCAACGAATCCCTGCACGCTCACAATTGATCCGGACCGACCGGCCGCCTGCCCTGGAGAACTGCATGCCTGACGCGTCACAGACGACCGCGCCTTCCGACACGCTGGCCCTGGCCCTGGAACTGCTCAGGCGGCCTTCGGTGACGCCGGACGACCATGGTTGCCAGGCATTGATGATCGAGCGGCTGGAGCGGATCGGTTTCCAGGTCGAGCGCATGTCGATCGGCGGCATCGACAACTTCTGGGCCACTCGGGGCCAGCACGGGCCGATGCTGGCCTTTGCCGGCCATACCGATGTCGTGCCCAGCGGCCCGGAGAGCGAATGGAAACATTCGCCCTTCGAGCCGCTGATCGATGAGACGGGCTTTCTCTGCGGCCGGGGGGCCGCCGACATGAAGGGCAGCCTGGCGTCGATGGTAACGGCAGTCGAGCGCTTCGTCGCCGCGTATCCGGATCACCACGGCAGGATCGGTTTCCTGATCACCGCCGACGAAGAGGGGCCAGCGGTCCACGGCACTCGCGCGGTCGTCGAACGGCTGCGCGAGCGCAATGAAGCGCTGGACTACTGCATTGTCGGCGAGCCCTCCTCCACCAGCCATCTCGGCGACGTGATCAAGAACGGGCGCCGCGGCTCGCTAGGCGGCGTGCTTCGCGTGCGCGGCATTCAGGGTCATGTGGCCTATCCGCACCTGGCCCGCAACCCGATCCATCAGGCGCTGCCGGCCCTGTCCGAGCTGGTGAACGAGTCCTGGGATGCCGGTAACGATTTCTTCCCGGCGACCAGCTTCCAGATCTCCAACCTGCATGCGGGAACCGGCGCCACCAATGTCGTTCCCGGCGAACTGGAAGTGACGTTCAACTTCCGCTATTCCAGCGAAGTGACGCATCTTCAGCTACGCGAACGGGTCGAGCGGAAGCTCTCCGCTCACGGACTCGACTACCAGATCGACTGGACGCTCAACGGCGAACCGTTCCTGACCGCAGCCGGCGAGTTGCTCGAGGCAACACAGCAGGCCTGCGAGAGCGTCACCGGACACCGGCCGACGCTCTCGACTTCGGGCGGCACGTCGGACGGTCGCTTCATTGCTACACTGGGCACACAGGTGATCGAGCTGGGCCCCGTCAATGCCACTATCCACCAGGTCAACGAACGCATCCGTGCCGACGACCTCGATACCCTGAGCCGCATCTACGAAGCGACACTCGAGCGGCTGTTCACCAGAGGAACCCATGGAGCGTTTTCCTGACATCGAAATCTATCTCGCCGTCGCTGATGTCGACGCCATCACCCGATGGCTCAGGGGCGCCCTGGGCGATGAGGAGATGACACTGGGCCGCGCCGGCAAGGGAATCTGGCGTGGCAGAGCATCGGGTGCCGAAGGCGGAATCGGCATCATGCTCGTCGAGCGAGCCGCTGACGGCTACGCCAGCCTGTGGTTCGACTGCGATGCCACTCCTTGGCCCAGGGATGCCGACTGCGCGCGTGACGCCGCTCGCGAACTGGGCTGCGAGGCACGCTGTTCTCTCGGCGGCTGGCAACCCGGCGACGATCCTGATCGCTTCTGGCAAGTCCTGCCGGATGGCAGCGAGAACATCATGGAGTGGCCGGACTCGGGCCGTTAATTACGCCCTGGCCGCCGAAACGCGGCCCATCTGACAGGAAGTCAATCGAATGGCGGAATCCAAAGCAGTCATCTATGCCGCCATGGGCGGCAACCTGCTCATCGCGGTGACCAAATTCGTGGCGGCCACCATTACCGGCAGCTCGGCGATGCTATCCGAAGGCATCCATTCGGTGGTGGATACCGGCAACCAGATTCTGCTGCTGCTGGGCATGAAGCGCGCCAAACGGCCCCCGAGCCCCCAGTTCCCCTTCGGCCACGGCAAGGAAATCTACTTCTGGAGTTTCGTGGTCGCACTGCTGATCTTTGCGATCGGCTCCGGTGTCTCCCTGTACGAAGGGGTGATACATATCCTGCACCCCGAACCGATCGAGTCGCCGCTGGTCAACTATGTCGTGCTGGGCCTGGGCATTCTGTTCGAAGGTGCCTCCTGGGCCTTCGCGCTCAACGAGTTTCGCAAGACCAAGGGCAAATGGGGCTATGTGGAGGCCGTGCATCGCGGCAAGGATCCGTCGATGTTCGTGGTGATCTTCGAGGATTCGGCGGCGCTTCTGGGGCTGATGGTAGCCCTGGCCGGCGTGGCGCTGTCGCAGTGGACCGGCATTCTGCTGTTCGATGGCATCGCTTCGGTCATCATCGGTCTGCTGCTGGGCGGCACCGCGATCTGGCTGGCCAAGGAAACCAAGAGCCTGCTGATCGGCGAAAGCGCCAACCAGAATGTAGTCGAAAACATCCGGCAGCTGGCGGGGAGCGCCGATGGCGTCGAGGGCGTCAATGAAGTGCTGACCATGCACATGGGACCCAATTTCATTCTGGTCAATCTCAGCGTCCGCTTCGCTCGCGGCGCTACCGCAGAGCAGATCGAGCGAACCATCGCCAGGCTCGACCGGGAGATCAAACAGGCTCACGACAGCGTCAAGCGCGTGTTCGTCGAGGCCGAGGCCCGCGCCGGGGTCGACGAGATACCACCGGAATCCCACGCCGCCAGTTGAATCAGTGGCGAAAAAATACCCCTCGGAGGGCTTGCCTGCGAGGGGTATCGATCGTTCAGCTGTCGGCTCAGGTGATGACGGTCACGTCATCCGCCTGCAGCCCACGATCATTCTCGATCACGTGATAACGCACTTTCTGACCCTCGGCCAAGGTTCGATGCCCCTTGCCGCGAATCGCGCGAAAATGCACGAAGACATCCTCGCCATCGGCTCGGGTAATGAAACCGTAGCCTTTATTGACGTTGAACCATTTGACCTCGCCCAGCTCACGATCGTCGTTTTCGACATCGGCGAGCATGGCGGCGGTGGCCGTCTTCGGGGTCGCCGGCGCCAACAGCGCCATGGCCAGGGTGCCCAGCCACAGCACGATGAAGACGGCGATCACCGTGGCAGCGTACATGGCCGAGACGCCTTCCACGTTCAAGAACCAGGTCAGGTCGGTGGCCAATACGCTACTGATCAGCGTGATCAAGAGACCAATCAGTAATGGCGAGGGTATCGAGAGGAGTAGACTGATCAGCGTACAACGCAGAATTACCTTGCTATTCATGGATTCTCATATCTCTAGACGTCGGAACAAGGAAAACGCCCTGCTCTTGAATTCGGGCAGGGGCGGTTTTCTTACCTGATATCATTAACTTACTTTTATTAACCAACCTATTGTCACTAAAGGTGCCGTGAATGAAAGATGACACACAGCCTCGGAAGTCTAACACGGTAGAGCCGCCCTCGCGCACGTCCCTGGAAGCCCGGCTCGATGCCCTGGAGAGCCGTGTGGCGTTCCAGGACGATTGGCTGGAGACACTCGACAGGTTGGTCAGAGAGCAGGCAAGCGAGCTGGAAAAACTCACCCGTCTCAATCAGTTGATGCGTGAACGACTCAGCGAACAGCGCCAGGCAATCGACGACCTGGGCGGGGATACGCCACGGCCTGAAGACGAGCTGCCACCCCATTACTAAAGCCACGAGCCACGAGCCACGAGCCACGAAAATCAGGATGCAGCAGCTCCTAAACGCAAAAATGCCAGCGACGATATCGTCCGTCGCTGGCATGTTTCGTTCGAAGATTTTGACCTTTCTTTCAGCCTATCTCTCTCAGGCACGCACTGCCGCTCTTCAAACTCCGAGCGCAGCCCGGCTTACAAATCGTCCAGGAACCGCTCCGCATCGAGCGCCGCCATGCAGCCGCTGCCCGCGGAAGTGATGGCCTGACGATAGACGTGATCCATGACATCACCCGCCGCGAATACGCCGGGGACGCTCGTCGCCGTGGCGTTACCTTCCAGCCCGGACTGAACGCGGATGTATCCGTTGGCCATATCGAGCTGGCCTTCGAAGATACCGGTATTCGGCGTATGGCCAATGGCGATGAACACACCCATGGCATCGAGCTGCCTGGTTTCGCCGCTCAGCGTGGAACGCAACCGGACACCGGTAACGCCGCTGCCGTCGCCCAGCACCTCGTCAAGGGTGTGATTCCACTCGATTGCCATGTTGCCGCTCTCGACCTTTTCGTGCAGACGATCCTGCAGGATCTTCTCGCCACGAAGGCTATCGCGCCGATGAACCAGCGTAACTTTCGAGGCGATATTGGAGAGATAGAGCGCTTCCTCCATCGCCGTATTGCCGCCGCCAACCACGACGACATGCTGGTTGCGGTAGAAGAAGCCATCGCAGGTAGCACAGGCGGAAACGCCCTGCCCCATGAACTGCTGCTCCGAAGGCAGCCCCAGATATCGGGCGCTGGCACCGGTGGCGATAATCAGCGCATCGCAGGTGTAGGTGCCGTTGTCCCCCTTGAGCGTGAACGGCTTCTCGCGCAGTTCGACCTCATTGATATGATCGAACAGCACTTCGGTCTGGAAACGCTCCGCATGCTTGCGCATGCGTTCCATCAGCTCGGGACCCTGGACACCTTCCTCGTCGCCCGGCCAGTTGTCGACGTCGGTGGTCGTGGTCAACTGCCCGCCGGCCTGCATGCCCGTGATCAGCAACGGCTTGAGATTCGCCCGCGCGGCGTAGACGGCGGCCGTGTAACCGGCTGGCCCGGAGCCCAGGATAATCAAACGTTCGTGGCGCGCGTCGCTCATGACTACCTCGATTCAATCAACGATTTGGTTGGCGTATATCGATACTCAACGTCCTGTGGCATGACTCCGCTATCGAGTCACGCCCGCAGCCGGGTCATGCCACAGGACACTGCAATCGGCGAAATGATACCAGAAACGACAAAGGCGGCCCGACGGGCCGCCTTCGATGATCACGCCGCTTACAGGTTGCCGGCGTGAGTGCCCAGGTACTTGGCCACGCCTTCGGCGGTGTCCTTCATACCTTCCTGGCCTTCTTCCCAGCCTGCCGGGCAGACTTCGCCGTGAGTCTGGTGATACTTGAGCGCCTTGACCATGCGCAGCATCTCGTCGACGTTGCGACCCAGCGGCAGGTTGTTGACGGTCTGATGCTGGACGACACCATCTTCGTCGATAAGGAAAGAGGCGCGCAGCGCGACACCAGCTTCCGGGTGCTCGATGCCGTACGCCTGGCAGATCTCGTGCTTGACGTCGGCCACGACCGGGAAGCCGACTTCACCAATGCCGCCAGCGTCCGGAGACGTCTTGCGCCATGCGTGGTGCGTGTACTGCGAATCGATGGAGGCACCGATCACTTCGACGCCAAGTTCCTTGAACTTCGCCAGACGGTTGTCGTGGGCGATGATCTCGGACGGGCAGACGAAGGTGAAGTCCAGCGGCCAGAAGAACAGCACGCGCAGCTTGCCGTTGCTGTCGGACAGGCGGAAATCGTCCTTGATGGAACCGTCAGGCATCACGGCTGCCGTTTCGAAATCCGGGGCTTGGCGTCCTACGAGTACGCTCATGAGCTTCTCCTGAAGTGGGTTGTCGTGGGTTACGAATCTGGAACGACTAGACTAATGGCTAATCGCCCATACTCCAATTTAATTGCCGTAATAGATCGCATAGCAATTAGCTATCAGGTCTTTACAGTATCTCTATCGAGGCCGCTCACACCACATCGTCGTCACTGGCCAGGGTGACGGTGGCCAACTCGCCTTCGTGCGTCGTTTCCACCACGACGTGAATCGGCTGGCAGCAGACGGCGCAATCTTCCCAAGTGTCGTAACCGCCCTCGCTCACATCCAGCAGTAGCGAAAAAGGCGCATCGCAATACGGGCAGTGAACCGGCCAGTCGATGACTCTCTCCTGCGACATGAGCAACCTCCCGAAACACAATGGGTAGCGTCTACAGGCTGCCAGACAGGTAGCGCTGCAGAGTCTGTCGCCACGGACTACGCTGAAACTGGTGGCAACGGCAGCCACTTTCAAGGCCGTACCGGACGATAGTCGCGAAGCCTCCGATTGAAAATGCGTGTTATCGTGCCCATGATTATTGTCGACAACCCGATTCGCCCGGCAAAGTCTGCGCAATGGCGCTTGCCGGGTCGCCGAATGACACCGTGCGATTTCGTTCGACATGGCGAAGCGGATTGGCAGTAACCGAGACAAGAGCGGTGTAAAGACACCCCATCGACAGGCGAGCGACGGTCAGAAAGCAGAAAGGCTGACGTATCGCCGTTAAGGAACCGGACAGGCTCGCTGGTGCCGAGTATCGGGCCCAGCCGCCGCCACGAGGAGGACCACCCTGATGTCTACAGACCCGAGTCATACGCTGGCGACGCTCGACGTCAAAGGCACGACCTTTCACTATTACAGCCTGCCCAAGGCGGCCGAGACGCTCGGTAACATCGACAAGCTGCCGATGACGCTCAAGGTGCTGCTGGAAAACCAGTTGCGCTATGCCGACGACCCCACCGTGGCGAAGGAAGACATCCAGGCGTTGGCCGACTGGCTCAAGGAAGGCAGGTCGACTCGCGAGATCGGCTATCGCCCGGCGCGCGTATTGATGCAGGACTTCACCGGCGTCCCCGGCGTGGTCGATCTGGCCGCCATGCGTGACGCGGTCAAGAAGCTCGGCGCCAAGGCCGACCGCATCAACCCGCTCTCGCCGGTCGACCTGGTCATCGACCACTCGGTGATGGTCGACCACTTCGGCGACGCCTCCGCGTTCAAGGACAACGTCGCCATCGAAATGGAGCGCAACCGCGAGCGCTACGAATTCCTGCGCTGGGGCCAGAACGCCTTCGATAACTTCCGCGTCGTGCCGCCGGGCACCGGCATCTGCCACCAGGTCAACCTGGAATATCTCGGCAAGACGGTGTGGACCAAGGAAGTCGACGGCAAGACCTACGCCTTCCCGGACACACTGGTCGGCACCGACTCCCACACCACCATGATCAACGGCCTGGGCATTCTCGGCTGGGGCGTTGGTGGCATCGAAGCCGAAGCGGCAATGCTCGGCCAGCCCGTCTCGATGCTGATCCCGGAAGTGATCGGCTTCAAGCTGACCGGCAAGCTCAACGAAGGCATCACCGCCACCGACCTGGTGCTGACCGTCACCCAGATGCTGCGCAAGAAAGGCGTCGTGGGTAAATTCGTCGAATTCTACGGCGATGGCCTCGACGACCTGCCACTGGCGGACCGCGCCACCATCGCCAACATGGCGCCTGAATACGGTGCGACCTGCGGCTTCTTCCCGGTCGACGACGAGACGCTCAACTACCTGCGTCTGACCGGCCGCGACGAAGACCAGATCGAACTGGTCAAGGCTTACACCCAGGCCCAGGGCCTGTGGCGCCAGCCGGGCGCCGAGCCGACTTTCACCGATGCGCTCCATCTCGACATGGGCGAGGTCGAAGCCTCTCTGGCCGGCCCCAAGCGCCCGCAGGATCGCGTCGCCCTCACCGACCTGAAAGCCACGTTCGAAAGCTTGATGAACGGCGACAAGCCGGACGCTTCCAGGGAAGAGCAAGGCAAGTGGATGTCCGAAGGCGGCGATACCGCAATAGGTGCCCCGCCTGCCGACGGCGAAGCCTACCGGACCGGCCATGACTATCGCACCGGCGACAGCCAGGATGTGGAGTACGAGGGCGAGACGTTCTCCCTCAACCATGGTGCCGTGGTGATCGCCGCCATCACCTCCTGCACCAACACCTCCAACCCCAGCGTGATGATGGCCGCGGGGCTGCTGGCACGGAAGGCTCATGAGAAAGGGCTGACGACCAAGCCGTGGGTCAAGACCTCGCTCGCCCCCGGTTCCAAGGTGGTGACCGACTACCTGGCCGCCGGCGGCGTTCAGGACGATCTCGACGCGCTGGGCTTCAACCTGGTCGGCTACGGTTGCACGACCTGTATCGGCAACTCCGGCCCGCTGCCCGAGCCGATCGAGAAGGCCGTCAATGCCGGCGATCTTACCGTCGCCTCGGTGCTCTCCGGCAACCGCAACTTCGAAGGTCGCGTCCATCCGCTGGTGAAGACCAACTGGCTCGCATCGCCGCCCCTGGTGGTCGCCTATGCGCTGGCCGGCAACGTGCGCAAGGATCTCACCAAGGAACCGCTGGGCAAGGACCCGCAGGGTAACGATGTCTATCTGAAGGATGTCTGGCCCTCCCAGGCCGAGATCGCCGAGGCGGTCGAGAAGGTCAAGACCGAGATGTATCGCAAGGAGTACGCCGAAGTCTTCGACGGCGACGAGATCTGGCAGTCGATCGAGTTCCCCGAGAGCGAAGTCTACGCCTGGTCCAAGGACTCCACCTATATCCAGCACCCGCCGTTCTTCGAGGGCATGGAGAAGGAGCCGAAGCCGGTCGAAGACGTCAAGAACGCCCGCGTTCTGGCCAAGCTTGGCGACTCCGTCACCACCGACCATATCTCGCCGGCGGGTTCGATCAAGCCGGACAGTCCCGCAGGCAAGTATCTGCAGGAGCACGGCGTGGCGGTGAAGGATTTCAACTCCTATGGCTCCCGTCGCGGCAACCACGAAGTGATGATGCGTGGCACCTTCGCCAACGTGCGGATCCGCAACGAGATGCTGGAAAACGTCGAGGGCGGCTACACGCGCCACGTGCCCAGCGGCGAGCAGATGTCGATCTACGACGCGGCGATGAAGTACGCCGAGGACGATACGCCGCTGGTGGTGATCGCCGGCAAGGAGTACGGCACCGGCTCCTCACGTGACTGGGCGGCCAAGGGTACGCGTCTGCTTGGCGTGCGCGCCGTCATTACCGAGTCCTACGAACGTATCCACCGCTCCAACCTGATCGGCATGGGCGTGCTACCGCTGCAGTTCCCCGAAGGCGAGAGCCGCGAGACGCTGGGCCTGACCGGCGACGAAACCATCTCCATCGAGGGCCTGAAGGATCTCGCCCCAGGCGGCAACGTCAAGGTGACCATCGCGTCCGATAAGGGCGAGAAGAAAATCGACGCGCTCTGCCGCATCGATACCGCCAACGAGCTGGAGTACTACCGCCACGGCGGCATCCTCCACTACGTGCTGCGCAGCATGCTGTAAACCCGCCTTACGCGGTCAAGAAAGTCGCGAACGAAGCCCCACCGATCGGTGGGGCTTTTTCGTGGATTCTGTGCCAAACGGACGAGGCGACTCATTTCATCTCCTCGTATTTACCACTGACCTGGCACCAACCTCCCGTCTGCTCATGGTCGTGAGGGGCAAGCCCCTCACGCTCCCCTTCTTGACGCCGCGCAATAGCGAAACCCTGAACGCAGTCACATCGAATTCGGGTCGGCGCAAAAGGGCATCCTGCCCAACGCGCCTCTTGCGACATCCATGTCGCAAGACCCGATTCATCGCTCCCGCGTTCAGCGCTATTGCGGAGGCGTCGAAGGCTGCCACCTCTCGAGCGTGGAGAGAAATATCCATCAACGAACAAGCCCCGCGATTGGCGGGGCTTGCTCTTGGCTCTTGGCTCTTGGCTCTTGGCTCTTGGCTCTTGGCTCTTGGCTCTTGGCTCTTGGCTCTTGGCTCTTGGCTCGTAGCTCGTAGCTCGTAGCTCGTAGCTCGTAGCTCACGCGATCAGATCGAGCGACGACGATACTGGCGATAGCGCGGGTACCAGAAGTGGCCATGAATCGCGTCCCACAGGACTTCGTCGCTGGAAGAAAGCGCGACGCCATCCGCCTGGGCCTGCTTGCCGACGGCGAAGGCGATCGCCTGGCTGATCTCGCGGATATCGCCCAGCGCCGGCAGCAGTGCGCCTTCGCCGGTCTTGACGATCGGCGCGCTATCGGCGAGCGCATTGGATGCCGCCATCAGCATATTGTCGGTGACGCGTGTCGCATTGGCAGCAATCACGCCGAGGCCGATGCCCGGGAAGATATAGGAGTTGTTGCACTGGGCGATGGGGATCGTGCGACCGTTGATCTCCACCGGCGGGAACGGACTGCCCGTCGCTACCATCGCCTGGCCGTCGGTCCATTCCAGCACGTCCTGCGGGACCGCCTCGACCTTGGAGGTGGGGTTGGAGAGCGGCATGACCAGAGGATTCTCGCAGTTGGTGTTGAGGGTCTTGATCACCTCTTCGGTGAACAGCCCGCGCTGGCCGGAGACGCCGATCAGGATCGTCGGCTTGACGTTGCGAATCACGTCGATCAACTGACGCGCAACGCCATCGAAGCCCAGCTCGGCAGGATCATGTGCCAGACGCTGCTGGAAACTGTGCAGCCCTGCCATGTCGGTGGTCAGCAGGCCGTCCTTGTCGACCATGAAGATCCGCTTGCGCGCTTCGGCTTCCGAGAGCCCTTCGCGGGTCATCGCGACCACGATCTGCTCGGCGATCCCGCAGCCGGCGGAGCCCGCGCCGGCAAAGGTGATCGTCTGCTCGCTGAGCTTGGCGTTCCTGGCCTTGCACGACGCCAGCAGCGTCGCCACGCAGACCGAGGCGGTGCCCTGGATATCATCGTTGAAGCAGCACAGCTCGTCGCGATAACGCTCCAGCAACGGCATGGCATTGGTCAGCGCGAAGTCCTCGAACTGCAGCAGCACGTTCGGCCAGCGGCGCTTGAGCGCCTCCATGAACAGCGTGATGAACTCCGCATATTCGTCCGGCGATACACGCTTGTGGCGCCAGCCCATGTACATCGGGTCATCGAGCAGCTTCTGATTGTTGGTCCCCACATCCAGCGTAATCGGCAGCGTATAGGCCGGGCTGATACCGCCACAGGCGGTGTAGAGCGACAGCTTGCCGATCGGAATGCCCATGCCGCCGATGCCCTGGTCGCCCAGGCCGAGGATGCGCTCGCCATCGGTCACGACGATCACCCGCACCTTGTCCTTTGTCGCGCTACGCAGGATGTCGTCCATGCGATGACGATCGGGATAGGAGATGAACAGGCCACGGTGGTTGCGATAGATGTTGGAAAACTCCTCGCACGCCTCCCCCACCGTCGGGGTGTAGATGATCGGCAGCATCTCTTCGAGATGTTCTTCCAGCAGGCGGAAGAACAGCGTCTCGTTGTCGTCCTGAATCGCCCGCAGATAGATGTGCTTGTCGAGGTTGTTCTGACATAGCGTGTACTGATGGTAGGCGCGCTCGAGCTGCTCTTCGATGCTCTCGACGTTCTGCGGCAACAGCCCCACCAGGTTGAACTCGATACGTTCTTCGTTGGTGAAGGCACTGCCCTTGTTGAGCAGCGGCGTTTCCAGCAGCGAAGGTCCAGCGTAAGGGATGTAAAGCGGGCGCTTGGCGTGATCGGACATGAATCGACTCTCGCGGTAACCAACGAATGAAACGCGCCTGTCGGACGGGCGAGCTCACCGGTCGTTGGTGCAGGCCCGATGGCGCATTGTCGTTATCGCCCATACGGCTGCCACGCAACCGTATGAACGCCGAGCCAGCTCGCGGCTGGTCAAGGGTCGACCAGTATGCCATCTGCCGCCGCCGATGGCATGTCCGCCAGGGAACCCCTGACCAAAAGACTACCCGCCAATGAAAAAGCCCCGCGCTGGCGGGGCTTTCGTCACGGCATCCGTGGACCGTCAGCAACTGGCCGCGACGGGCCTGGCCGGGCCGGGAAAGAACAGCGGGCGCAGCTTGACGCCGAACATGTTGCCGGCGAAAGCTGCCACCAGCCACAACCAGCCATGCAGGCTGCCGGACGCAATGCCGCTGAAGTAGGCGCCGATATTGCAGCCGAAGGCCAGGCGAGCACCGTAACCGAGGAATAGACCGCCGATCACCGCCGCCGCCACGGAACGCAGCGGAATGCGGAAATTGGGAGCAAAGCGGCCCGCCAGTGTCGCCGCCAACCCGGCGCCCAGAATGACGCCGACATTCATGACGGTAGTCACGTCGCTGAAGATACTGCTATCGAGAGACGCCGCACGCCCCGGATTCTGCCAGTATCCCCAGCCAGTGACGTCGCCGCCGACAGCCTGAAACACCTTGGCGCCCCACAGGGCGAACGCCGACGTGATTCCCCACGGGCGCCCGGCCAGCGACAGCGTCAGGAAGTTGAGCAACGCCAGGCCGATTGCCCCGGCCAGGATCGGCCACGGCCCGGTCAGCCAGCGTCCGGGCCCCGCGGATACCGACGGCGCCTGCTCCAGTTGGCCGTGACGCCGCTTCTCCATGGTGATGGTCAGCGCGGCAATGGCGGCAAACAGCACCAGGCTTGCAGTGATACCGCCCCCCGTACCGAAGAGATCGATCATCGAGGTCGGCTGGAAGGCCGGCAGACTCTGCCACCAGGCAAAATGCGCCGTGCCGATGACAGAACCGACGATGAAGAATAGCAGCGTGATGATCATCCGAGCGTTGCCGCCACCCACGGTGAACAGCGTTCCCGAGGCACAGCCACCGCCCAGTTGCATACCCACACCAAACAGAAAGGCGCCGACGATCACCGAAATACCGATCGGCGAGATGAACCCTTCGACTGGATGGCCAAACAACGTACCGGCTCCCAGCGCTGGAAAGAACAGCACCACGGCCAGCGCCAGCATCACCATCTGTGCTCTCAACCCACGGCCACGACGCTCGGTAATGAAGACCCGCCAGGCGGAAGTGAAGCCGAAGGATGCATGGTAGAGCACGATACCCAACGCGCCGCCAACCAGCATCAGCCAGCCCTGATTACCACCGTATGCCAGGCCAACGACCAGTGAACCCGCCACGAGCAATACCGCCGCGATCCACGCCTTGGGCGATAGCCGTCCAATCCCCGGAGGCGACGTACGCATTAGAGTCGTCATAAGCGAAGCCCCTTTTTAGACTAAAATCGAATGGGCAATACTTTAGTCTTTTAGTCGGGAATACGAAAACGACAAAAAAAGCTTTATCTAGACATGCTGGTTATATGAATGAAGGCAATCCATAGTCAAAAAAAGCCGGCCACTGAAGAATGGGCCGGCCTTGACCAATGGACGTCTGCTTACTGGAAACGTCCCAGTCCTACCGCGATCCGCAGCTTTTCCATTAACGCATTGGCTTCGGCTCTGGCACGCTCGGCGCCGTTCACCAGCACTTGCTCGATATAGCCTGGATCGTTCATCAAGGCCTCGTAGCGCTCCCGCGGTTCGCGCAGATGAGCATTCAAGTACTCGAAAACCTCGTTCTTGGCGTCGCCCCAACCGATGCCTTCCCCATAGCGCCGCCGCATGTCCAGGCTCTCTTCTTCCGTAGCGAAGGCAGAGTAGATCTGGAACAGCGTGCAGGTATCCGGATCCTTGGGTTCGCCCGGCTCCAGCGAGTTGGTCTTGATCTTGCGCACCAGCTTGAGCAGCTTCTTCTCGCTGGCGAACAGCGGGATGGTGTTGTCGTAACTCTTCGACATCTTGCGGCCGTCGAGACCACGCAGCACTTCGACCTTCTCGTCGACGATCGCCTCGGGCAGGGTGAAGTAATCGCCCTTGTAGATATGATTGAAGCGCCCCGCCATGTCGCGGGCCATCTCGATATGCTGAGTCTGGTCACGCCCCACCGGCACCTTGTGGGCGTTGAACATCAGAATATCGGCGGCCATCAGCACCGGATAGCCGAACAGTCCCATGGTGATGCCGCGATCGGCATCGCTCTGACCATCGGCCTCGTTGTCGGCCACCGCTGCCTTGTAGGCGTGTGCCCGGTTCATCAAGCCCTTGGCGCAGACGCAGGAGAGCAGCCAGGTCAGCTCGGGGATCTCGTGGATATCGGACTGGCGATAGAAGATCGCGTTGTCGGTATCCAGGCCCAGAGCCAGCCAGGTGGCGGCGATCTCTAGACGCGACTGCTGCACCCGCTGCGGATCCTGCGCCTTGATCAGCGCATGCAGGTCGGCAAGAAAGTAGTAGGACTGGACGTCGGGATTCTGGCTCTCGGCGATGGCCGGCTTGATCGCGCCGACATAGTTGCCCAGATGCGGCGTACCCGTGGTGGTGATACCGGTAAGAACGCGTCGCTTGCTCATGAACTCTTCGAATCGCTAGGGGAAAGTGGCAGTGCGGGCAGTTTACCTTGCCACCCTCCCCATAGCGAACACCCCGATCCGACGGTGAGCCCGTTCTCAGCCTTTCAGGATCTGCTCCGGCGACACCACCTCGAGTCCGAAAGCCTCGCCCACGGCGGCGTAGGTCACCTGGCCGGCATGGACATTGAGTCCACCCCGGAAATGGGCGTCGTCGGCGAGCGCCTGCTTCCAGCCCTTGTCGGCCAGTGCGATCACGAACGGCAGCGTCGCATTGGTCAGCGCCTGGGTCGACGTTCGTGCGACCGCACCGGGCATGTTGGCGACACAGTAGTGGACGATACCATCGACCACGTAGCTGGGCTCGGCATGGGTGGTCGGCTTGCTGGTCTCGAAGCAGCCGCCCTGGTCGATCGCCACGTCCACCAGTACGCTTCCCGGCTTCATGTCGGCGAGCATCGCGCGGGTGATCAGCTTGGGCGCGGCGGCACCGGGCACCAGCACTGCGCCGATGATCATGTCCGACTCGCGCACGGCCGTTTCCAGCGTCTCGGTGGTCGAATAGACCGTGCGGATCTGTCCCTGATAGCGATGATCGAGCACCTCGAGACGCGGCAGGGACTTGTCGAGAATCGTCACCTCGGCACCCAGCCCCAGCGCCATCCGTGCAGCGTTTTCGCCGACCACGCCGCCGCCGATCACGGTCACCTTGGCCGGCGCCACGCCCGGTACGCCCGGCAGCAGAATACCGGCACCGCCCTGCGCTTTCTCCAGGCTGTGCGCACCCGCCTGTACGGCCATACGGCCGGCCACGCGACTCATCGGGGCCAGCAACGGCAAGCCACCCAGGCCGTCGGTGATGGTCTCGTAGGCAATGCAGGTCGCACCGCTGTCGATCAGACCGCGAGTCAGCCGCTCCTCGGCAGCCAGATGAAGATAGGTGAACAGCGTCTGCTCCGGGCGCAGCCGAGCGACCTCTTCCGCCTGGGGCTCCTTGACCTTGAGGATCAGATCGGTGGAAGCCCACAGCGCCTCGACGTCACCCAACATTTCGGCGCCCGCTTCCTGATAGGCCGAGTCCGGATAACCGGCCCCGATGCCCGCCTCCTTCTGAACCGAGACACGGTGCCCTCGTGCCACCAGTTCGCGTACGCCGCCCGGAGTCAGGGCGACGCGATATTCATGGTTCTTGATTTCCTTGGGAACGCCGATGTGCATGGTCATCTCCTCGATCGCTGGTTGTCATTGAAGGGATCGAGCGAATTACAGCACAACAGCAATAAAGGCGGGATAGGGGCAGAAAAAAGACGAACAAGACCTGAATGACGAACTCGTTTTGAAAGAAAATCTGGATTCACACCGATAGGCAGGAATATTTTCTACTCCGGCGCCACAGCCCCGCCATAGACCTCGACGAATCGCGGCGGCATCCGCTTGGGCCGCCCGCTGGAGAGTTGAATGCAGGCGAAACGCGTCTGTGCGCGAAGCAGCGTCCGTGCGCTGGCGACATGACATAGCTGAAACCGTCGCGTCAGCGTCAAGCGGCCGTCGCAAGCGACGAGCCAGGTGGCGAGCTGGAGCGGGTCGCCTTCGAAGGCAGGCGCCAGATAATCCAGTTCGTGACGATGGACGACCATGCCGCGATCGAGCGCTCGATAGTCGTCGAGACTCAGCCCGAGCTGGCGGGAGTGGGTCCAGCTGGCGCGCTCGATCCAGCGCAGATATTCGGCGTTGTTGACGTGACCGTAATGATCGATGCTCGATGCCTCGACCTGGATGTCGATCACGAACGGGCCGGGCAGATCCCATGTCATATGGACCTCCGAATTGTCAGCGGTAATTTCGACAATGCCTGGCGAGACGGCCACGGCCGACCGGGAGTGACCCTGAACGTCTCATCCTCTGAACGTCATGCCTGGCCTTCGGCCGGGCGAGCCCGACCACACTGCCAGCAGCGATCGAAAACCCCTTCCAGCCGCTCACCGCAGCCAGGGCAATGCCACGGCTGCGCGACCACGGCCGGTCCGTCGAGTGCTTCCCTGACCAGTCGGCTCGCCTGCGCTTCGGCCTCGGCGGCCACCCAGACCTCCGCCTCGCACTGATCGGGCGGCAACTCTCCCGCCCCGCCAGCCAGGGTCATGTTGCGCAACGTGGCAGAGATACCGGCGCTCTCGATCACGTTACGAACATGACTGACCAACAAGACATTGGGATGACGGAATATACGGATCCAGTCGGCAGACATGTCAGCGGTATCGCTCCATTGCGATCCTCAATTGCGGAAGACCCGCACGCCTAGCGCTTTCAGGTAAGCCGTCTCGGGAATGGACGGGTGGATCGGGTGATCGCCCGCCTGACCGCCACGGTAGATGATCTGGCCGTGACGATCCTGATGACGCACCGCGCCACGCACGCACTCCACCAGGCGCTCCTCGTACAGATGCATGGAGCAGGACGCCGACATCAACAGTCCGTCACGCCCCAGCAGGCGCATAGCCTCGCGATTGAGGCGCGCGTAGGCGCGTTCGCCATTGGCCAGATCCTTGCGCTTCTTGATGAATGCCGGCGGATCGAGCACCACGACATCGAACTTCTCGCCCTCGGCACGCAGCGCGGTCATGGCTTCGAACACATCGCCGTGGCCGACCGCCACCTGTTCGTGCAGTCCGTTGAGCGCGGCGTTCTCGGCAACCCGGTCCAGCGCGACCTCGGAAGCGTCCACGCACAGTACCTCGCTGGCGCCATGCGCCGCGGCCTGCACGCCCCAACCGCCGATATAGCTGAACAGATCCAGCACTCGCTTGCCGGCGACCAGGCCGTTGAGCCAGGCGCGATTGGCGCGGTGATCGTAGAACCAGCCGGTCTTCTGGCCATCCAGCACCGGGGCGACGAAGCGCACGCCGTTCTCTTCCAGCAGCACCTCGTCGGGCAGTTCGCCGTGGACCACCGCGACTTCGGATTCGAGCTGCTCCAGACGCCGCCCGCTGGAATCGTTCTTGAACACGATGGCGCGGGGCGACAGCACCTTGTCCAGCGCCGCGATCACCTCGTCGCGTACCGTTTCCATGCCGAGCGTATTGAGCTGAACCACGAGCACGTCATCGAACCGATCGACGATCAGCCCCGGCAGCAGATCGCCCTCGCCATGGATCAGCCGGTAGAACGGCTTGGCGAACAGGCGATCGCGCAGCGCCAGCGCCTGATTGAAGCGGTGCACCAGCAGCGAACGGTCCAGCCGGACATCGGCATCGCGGGAGACGACGCGGGCACAGATCAGCGAATGCGGATTGACGTAGGCGACACCCAGCGCCTTGCCATTGGCGGCCTCGATGGTCACCTGCGCGCCTGGCTCGAGCCCCTTGAGCGGCGTCGCCTGGATATCGATCTCGTTGGAGTAGAGCCACAGATGGCCCGCCTTCAGACGTCGATCAGCGTTCTTCTTGAGGCGCAGGGTCTGGGTCACGGTTGACTCCATGTGCAAGGCTCCATCGGCAAGGGAAATCAGGAAAAGCGTATTGAAGCAACGTTTCGAACGAGCGTCGCCGAACAGCAATCTCGGCGCATTCTAACCCGCATGCAGCCATCCATTGACCCGTCGGGACAAAATCGTGCCTCGCCCCGGCCGGATCTCGCGTCCGATCGGGCAACGACCGTTCAGGTCTGGCAAAAGGTGCAGTAAACCGTGGCGCGCTGGCCGAGCACGATATGGCGCAACGCTATGCCGCAGTGACGACAGGGCTCGCCGGCTCGACCATAGACGTTGAGCCGCTGGGCAAAGTACCCCGGCTCGCCAGTGCCGCTGACGAAGTCCCGCAGTGTGGTGCCGCCCTGGGTAATCGCCGCCGCCAGCACCGTCTTGATCGCTTCGGCGAGACGCTCGAAACGCTCGAGCGAGACACGACCCGCCGCGCGACGCGGATCGATGCCGGCCATGAACAGCGCCTCCGTGGCGTAGATATTGCCCACCCCCACGACCACGGCATTGTCCATGATGAAGGTCTTCATCGCCGCACGGCGGCCGCGAGACAGCCGGTAGAGTCGCTGACCATCGAAATCCGGCGACAGCGGCTCCGGGCCCAGGCGGGAAAGCCGGGTGTCCGTCGCGGCATCCCCTTTCAGCCAATCGACGAACCCGAAGCGGCGCGGATCGTGATAGCGCAGGATCTGGCCGCTCTCGAAGACGAGATCGACATGATCGTGCTTCTTGGGCGGATCGCCGATACGCGCGATGCGCAGACTGCCGGACATCCCCAGATGCCACAGCAAGGTACGCTCGCCCAATGGCAGCAGCAGATACTTGGCGCGACGGGAGAGCTCACCGAACCTTGCACCGATCAACGTGGACTCCAGGTCGTCGGGCACCGGCACGCGCATGCGGCGCTGACGCACGATGACCTCGACGATCTCTCGGCCTTCGACGTGAGGCGCGATACCGCGGCGGGTCGTTTCGACTTCGGGAAGCTCGGGCATGCGTCGGACTCTCGCGATTCTTCCATCACAAACGAGAAAACCCGGTCGAGGACCGGGTTTTCCGTACTGTCATTTCAGTGCTGGCATTTCAGCACTATCAGAAAGCTAGATCACTTGATCTTGGCTTCCTTGTAGATGACGTGCTTGCGAACGACCGGATCGTACTTCTTGAATTCGAGCTTGTCCGGAGTGTTACGCTTGTTCTTGGCCGTGGTGTAGAAGTGGCCGGTACCGGCGCTGGACACCAACTTGATCTTGTCACGCATCTCTCGACTCCTTAAAGGCTAACGCCGCGCTTGCGAATGTCGCTGAGCACCGCTTCGATGCCCTTCTTGTCGATGATACGCATGCCCTTGGAGGACAGACGCAGCTTGACGAAACGCTTCTCGGATTCGACCCAGAAACGATGCGTATGCAGGTTCGGGACGAAACGACGACGTGTCTTGCGCTGTGAGTGCGAGACGTTATTACCAGTCACCGGACGCTTACCGGTAACCTGACAAACTTGGGACATGGAAGCCTCCGACCACTGGCGGGTTGGGTTGTTCGGTTTATCTCGGACACGCAGTTCGGGAAGAGCCCGTCCATTTCGATTCCCTCATGGAAATGGCGGGTATTCATTCGCTCGACTGCCATGGTCCAACGCCTTGATTCACTGGATCAATGCGCCGACTCAAAGGTGCCCCGATTCAAAGGGCGTACTTTATACCAGACGCCTCCGTTCTTCGCAACAATCGACGACAACTGCCGCCGTTCCAGCGAAGCGTTGGCCGATCGTTTCCGACAGGCCATCGAAGGGCGTCACCCCAGAACATGGCGCGGTATGTTACCCGAATCCGACACGCGTTCCCATCCGAATCTCGAAACACTGTCCATTTACTACTGCCCATTCACTGCCCATTCCGCCAATCTGGCGCCGCGTCGCCTGCTCATAACCAGCCGCGCTCGGCGAACGAGATTACCTCGCCGTCGCCGATCACGAAATGATCCAGCACCCGAATATCGAACAGCCCCAGCGCCTCGCGCAGGCGTTCGGTGATCCGACGATCGGCATCGCTCGGCTCGGCCACGCCGGAAGGGTGATTGTGCGCAAAGATGACGGCACCGGCATTGTGCGCGAGCGCGCGCCGGGCGACTTCACGTGGATAGACGGAGGCGCTGTCCAGCGTGCCCTCGGACAGGATCTCGAAACGAATCACGCGATGCTGCGTATCCAGAAACAGGGCCGCGAACGCCTCATGATCGAGATGGCGCAGCTGTGCGCTCAGGAATCGACGCACCAGTGTCGGGGAAGTCAACGCCGCATCGCGCTCGAGCAGGCTGCCGAGATGACGACGCGACAGCTCCAGCGTCGCCTGAAGCTGCACGAAAGTCGCCTCGCCCAGGCCATGCTCGGCACAGAATCGCTGGCGATCCGCTTCCAGCAGCTGACGCAGCCCGCCGAAGCTGCTCAACAGATCGCGTGCCAGATCCACCGCCGAGCGCCCCTTGACGCCGACCCGCAGGAAGATCGCCAGCAGCTCGGCATCGGAAAGTGCCGCTGACCCTAGCGTTAGCAGTTTCTCCCGTGGCCGCTCCCCTTCCGGCCAGTCGCGTATTGCCATGCCCCTTCCCGTCCATTCGCCGTGAATTATCAGAAACCTCTGAATCAGGACATCGGCCAGCTCCGCCAAAACCTGACCGATTTTTATCGACGATGACGTTCTACCTTTCATCGGCGATGACGCTCTACTCCCAAAGTCGAATCGTCAATTTCGGCAACTTGCTGCCCACATGAGTAGAACGTTTGACGCAGAACCCGGGCTATCCGCTGATCGGTCGGCTCAAGGGGCTGGCCGAGCTGCGCGGCGTGGAGCTCGCCGTCCAGCGTCTGTTGCCGCTGGATCCCGCCCACACCGGCAAGTCGTAAGCTACGCAATCTCTGGCGCCGGTGGTAAGGTGAGTACCTGCTTTTTCAGGACGTCGACCATGGCTTTACCACTCGGGCCGGGACTGGCCGGAACCCGCATTCTGCTCGGCATCAGCGCCGGTATCGCCGCCTACAAGAGCGCGCATCTCGCCCGTCTGTTGAAGAAAACGGGAGCCGAGGTGCGCGTGGTGATGACCGAAGGCGCCCAGGCCTTCATCACGCCGTTGACCCTGCAGGCGCTCACTGGTGAGCCGGTGCGGACCTCGCTGCTGGATCCGGAAGCGGAGGCCGGCATGGGCCACATCGAGCTGGCGAAATGGGCGGACATCATCCTGATCGCGCCGGCCACCGCCGACCTGATGGCGCGCCTGGCCCACGGTCACGCCGACGACCTGCTGACGACGCTGTGCCTCGCCACCGAAGCCCGCTGCCTGATGGCGCCCGCCATGAACCAGGCGATGTGGCGCCACCCGGCGACGCTGGCCAATGCCGATCGACTTGGCGAGCTGGGCTGGACGCTGCTGGGTCCGGATGCCGGCGATCAGGCCTGCGGCGATGTCGGCCTGGGTCGCATGCTGGAGCCGGAAGCCATTCTCGCCCAGTTGCTGAGCGAGTTCGAACCCACCCGCGACGAGTCGCCCGAGGCGATGCCCCTGCATCGGGATCTGGCCGGCAAGCGCGTTGTGATCACCGCCGGCCCCACTCGCGAGGCGCTGGACCCGGTGCGTTATCTCTCCAACCACAGCTCCGGCAAGATGGGCTATGCGCTGGCCGCGGCCTGCGCCGAGCGCGGCGCCAGCGTCAGCCTGGTCAGCGGCCCGGTGACGCTCACGACGCCTCCCGGTGTCGAGCGGATCGATGTGACCTCGGCCACGGAGATGCTCGCCGCCGTCGAGTCCCGGCTGCCTTGCGACCTGTTCATCGGCTGTGCTGCCGTGGCGGACTATCGCGCTGCGTCCATCAGCGAACACAAGTTAAAGAAAGCGAACGACGACAGTGGCCTGACCCTCGAACTGGTGCGCAACCCGGACATCGTCGCCACGGTCGCCGGCCGTGACGACCGCCCGTTCACGGTCGGTTTCGCCGCCGAGACGCAGACGCTGGAGACCCACGCCGGCAGCAAGCTCGAGCGCAAGCGGCTGGATCTGATCGTCGCTAACGATGTCTCCCAAGAGGGCATCGGCTTCGGCAGCGACGACAACGCCGTCACACTGCTCTGGAAGGCGCAGGACCAGACGCAGCGTCATTCGCTGCCGGTTCAGCCCAAGGCCGCGCTGGCAGGCGCGATCATCGACCATATCGTCTCCCGACTGCCCTAACGGGCGTCGGCATCCGGTTCGCGCTCGAGCAATGGTAAGCTAGGCCGCTCTCTGGCCTTTCATTTCATGCTCTTTCAGGAAGTCACTTTCATGTCATCCAGCACTCCGTCCGCGGCGCCCTCATCGACAACGACAATCAGGCCGAAGCTTTCGGTCAAGGTTCTCGATGAACGCGTGCACGACTATCCGCTGCCGCACTACGCCACCACCGGCAGTGCCGGCATGGATCTGCGCGCGCTGCTCGACGAAGCGCTGACCCTCGCGCCCGGCGACAGCGCGCTGGTACGCACCGGCCTGGCCATCCACATCGGCGATCCGGGGCTGGCCGGCGTAGTGCTGCCTCGCTCCGGGCTCGGTCACAAGCACGGCATCGTGCTGGGTAACCTGGTCGGACTGATCGATTCCGACTATCAGGGCGAGTTGATGATCTCGGTGTGGAATCGTGGCCAGGATACCTTCGTGCTCGAGCCGGGCGAACGACTGGCGCAGTACGTGCTGGTGCCGGTGGTCCAGGCCGAGCTCGAGATCGTCGAAGATTTCGTCGCTACCGAACGGGCGGGCGGCGGATTCGGCCACTCTGGTCGAAAATGAAGGGCCGAAATGCAGGATCGAGAATAAAGAGTCGACAACAACGCGCCGGCAATGATCGCCGAACGCCCACTGGTCTCGGTCAATCGAGCTCTCTTCAAGGAAATGTCGCGTGGCGCTAAGCGCAACCATCTATAAAGCGAAACTCAACGTCAGCGATCTGGATCGCCATTACTATGGCGATCACGCGTTGACCGTGGCCTGCCACCCTTCCGAGACGGCGACGCGACTGATGGTGCGGCTGCTGGCGTTCATCGCCAATGCACATGCCACCAGCGCCGACAACGATCTCGCCATGACTCGCGGACTGAGTACCGACGACGAGCCGGATCTGTGGCTCAAGGCGCCGGACGGCCGCATCCTTTCGTGGATAGAATTGGGTGAACCGTCGCTGAAGCGCATCAAGCAGGGGCTCTCCCGAGCCGAACGCGTGCTGGTCTATCCCTACGCCCCACGCAGCGCGACACAGTGGTGGAAAAAGCTGGAGAGCGATATCCGGGCACAGCCGCGGGTCGAGGTCTGGAATCTGCCGGCAGAGCCGCTGGCGGCGCTGACCGCCCTCGTCGACCGCAACCTGAGCCTGGGCGCCACGCTGATGGAAGGCCAGTGGCTGATCACCGACGGACAGGCGTCGGTGGAACTCGAATTCGAACGGTGGGCGTGACGCCGACCGGATGTGAGCAATGACAAGGACATGCCGATGAACGACCAATCCGGTGCCAACGTACCCGCCTCGATCTTTCGGGCCTACGATATTCGCGGCGTCGTCGACGACACGCTGACCGAGGAAACGGTCGAGTGGATCGGCCGTGCGGTAGGCAGCGAAGCCGCTGCCCGCGGCCAGCAGTGCGTGATCGTTGCCCGTGACGGCCGCCATTCCGGCCCCCGCCTGCAAGCGGCGCTGATCCGCGGCCTGCGCGCGTCCGGTCGCGATGTGATCGATATCGGCCGCGTGCCGACGCCGGTGCTCTACTTCGCCACCGCCACGCTCGATGAAAGCCGCAGCGGCGTGATGGTGACCGGCAGCCACAATCCGCCGGACTACAACGGCTTCAAGATCGTGCTGGACGGCGTCGCGATCTCCGGCGAGGCGATTACCGGGCTGCTCGAGCGCATCCGCAGCGGCGACCTCAGCGAAGGCGACGGTACGCTGACTCAGATCGATGTCGGCGAAGCTTATCTCCAGCGCATTCTGGGTGACGTGTCGCTCGACCAGAGCCAGCGCGGGCGCCCGCTCAAGGTAGTGGTGGATTGCGGCAACGGCGTCGCCGGCGAACTGGGACCCAGGCTGATCGAAGCGCTGGGAGCGGAAACCATTCCTCTGTTTGCCGAGATCGACGGAGACTTCCCCAACCATCATCCCGATCCCGGCAAGCCGGAGAACCTGGTCGACCTGATCGCCAAGGTCAAGGAGACCGGCGCCGATATCGGGCTGGCCTTCGACGGCGACGGCGATCGCCTGGGCGTGGTCACGCCCTCGGGGGAGATGATCTACCCGGACCGGTTGCTGATGGCGTTCGCCACCGACCTGCTCGAGCGCGATCCTGGCGCCCGTATCGTCTTCGACATCAAGTGCACCGGCAATCTGGCCCAGATCATCGAACGGGCCGGCGGCGAGCCCGAGATGTGGCGCACCGGTCACTCGCTGATCAAGGCGCGGATGAAGGAAACCGGGGCACAGCTGGGCGGCGAGATGAGTGGCCATATCTTCTTCGCCGAGCGCTGGTACGGCTTCGACGACGGGCTCTACTCGGCCGCCCGGCTGCTGGAGATTCTGTCGCGCCAGCCGGTCGACGCCGATCGCTATTTCAGCACGTTCCCGCAGGATGTCAGCACGCCGGAACTGAACGCGGCAGTCACCGACGAAGAGAAGTTCGCAATCGTCGAGCGGCTGGCCGAGAGCGGCGACTTCGGTCAGGATGGCATCAAGACGACACTGGACGGCATCCGGGTCGACTATCCCGATGGCTGGGGCCTGTGCCGCGCCTCCAACACCACGCCGATGCTGGTGCTGCGCTTCGAGGGCAAGGATCAGGCGGCATTGACACGCATCCAGCAACGGTTCGGTGCCGCGCTGCGTGCGGTGGCGCCGGAAGTGGAACTGCCGTTTTAACCCTGCGTCACGACACCCTCGTGTCGCTGGCGGCACGTGTCATCGATAACGCAGCAGACAAGACCGTCCCGTGCACGGGCCATCGCCTCGGCGGGAAAGCGCCATCAGCGGCGCGCAGATAGTGGAGACATGACGCCTCATGAACGAAAGCCCACGCGACCCACGCCAGGTGGTCGAGATCCTGTCCGAGGCGCTGCCTTACATTCAGCGCTATTCCGGCAAGACCGTCGTGGTCAAGTATGGCGGCAACGCCATGACCGAAGACAAGCTGATCGACTCCTTCGCTCGCGACATGGTGCTGATGAAGGAAGTCGGCATCAACCCGGTCGTGGTCCACGGCGGCGGCCCGCAGATCGGTCAGCTACTGGCACGGCTCGACATCGAGTCTCGCTTCGTCAACGGCATGCGCGTCACCGATGCGGAAACCATGGACGTGGTGGAAATGGTGCTGGGCGGGCTGGTCAACAAGAACATCGTGACCCAGATCAACCAGTGCGGCGGCAAGGCGATCGGCCTGACCGGCAAGGACAACGCGCAGATTCTGGCTCGTCAGCTCAAGGTGGAGCATCGCACGCCGGAGATGACGGCGTCCGAGATCATCGATATCGGTCACGTCGGCGAAGTGGAGCACATCTCCACCGACCTGATCGAGATGCTGGCCGAACGCGACTTCATCCCCGTCATCGCGCCGATCGGCGTCGATCGTGAAGGAAACAGCTACAATATCAATGCCGACCTGGTGGCAGGCAAGGTCGCCGAAGCGCTGAAGGCCGAGAAGCTGATGCTGTTGACCAACGTCGCCGGCCTGCAGGATGCCGAAGGCAAGGTGATGACCGGACTCTCCACCGAACAGGTCGATGCCCTGATCGCCGACGGCACGATCTACGGCGGCATGCTGCCGAAGATTCGCTGCGCGCTGGACGCCGTCAAGGGCGGTGTCGGCAGCGCCGTCATCGTCGATGGCCGCGTGGTGCACTCCACGCTGCTGGAGATCTTTACCGATGCCGGGGTCGGCACCCAGATCACCGACCATCGTGACTGATTCGCGCTACTCTGATTTCAATCACTGCGGGCCTGGAAGGCCCGCCCCGACCGCCGAACGGAAGACAGGCCGTCCGGGCCGCTCCAGGAGGGAGCTTCGACAACACGACCGATAAGAACCGTCATGACGCAGGCAACCCCACAGCTTTCCCGCCGTGAACAGATCCTTCAGGCACTCGCGTTGATGCTCGAGGAGGACAGCGGCAAACGCATCACCACCGCCGCGCTGGCCCGCCAGGTCGGCGTCAGCGAAGCGGCGCTCTATCGCCATTTTCCCAGCAAGGCGCGCATGTTCGAAGGGCTGATCGAATTCATCGAAGCCAGCCTGTTCGAACGCATCCGGCGCATCCTGGACGACGAGCCCTCGGCGCTCGCTCGCTGCGAGACGATCGTCCAGCTCGTGCTGGCCTTCGCCGAGAAGAACCCCGGCCTCAGCCGGCTGATGGACGGCGATGTGCTCACGGGCGAGACAGCGCGTCTGCGCACTCGCATGTCCCAGCTGTTCGAGCGTCTGGAGACCCAGTTCAAGCAGGTTCTGCGCGAGGCGGAGCTGCGCGAGGGCTTGCGTCCCCAGTTGCCGGTGCCGGCGGCGGCCAACCTGTTGTCGGCCTTCGTGGAGGGCCGGATCAGTCAGTACGTGCGCAGCGACTTCCGCCACCGCCCCACGTCACACTGGAACGATCAGTGGCGACTGCTGGGCGACGGATTGCTGACCGTATCGCCACAGGCCGCCTCGATCTAACCCCTGCGGCAAGCCATTTCGCCCCAACGCAAAAAGCCCGGCTGATGCCGGGCTTTTCGTATCGTCCTTTCGTATCGTTCATCGGTCATCGGTCATCGCCGACCGCCTCGCGCCATGAGCGAGTATCTTCAGCCAGCCATCACGCGGCGATCGCGTCACCCAGCTGCTGCTTGATCTTCTTCATCGCGTTCTTCTCGAGCTGGCGAATGCGCTCGGCCGACACGCCGTAGACATCGGCCAGCTCATGGAGCGTGGACTTGTGCTCGGAAAGCCAGCGACGCTGCAGAATGTCGCGAGAACGCTCGTCCAGCTCGCCAAGCGCCTCTCGCAGACGCCGTGTATAGTCGGCTTCCCAGTCATCCGCTTCGAGCTGCGCGGCAGGATCGAAGCTGTGATCCTCAAGATACTGCGCCGGCGCCTGATAGCCCTGCTCTTCCTCTTCACCGGGGCTGGCATCGTAGCCCGCGTCGTAGGAAGACAGACGACCTTCCATCTCGCGCACGACCTTCGGCTTGACGTCGAGATCCTTGGCGATCGCATCGACCTCGTCGTTGCTCAACCACGCCAGCCGCTTCTTGGCACTGCGCAGGTTGAAGAACAGCTTACGCTGCGCCTTGGTCGTGGCGATCTTGACGATGCGCCAGTTGCGCAGCACATATTCGTGGATCTCGGCCTTGATCCAGTGAACTGCGAAAGAGACCAGACGAACGCCCTGGTACGGGTCGAAACGCTTGACCGCCTTCATCAGCCCGACGTTGCCTTCCTGGATCAGGTCGGCCTGGGGCAATCCATAACCGGAGTAGCTTCGCGCGATATGCACGACGAAACGCAGGTGCGACATGATCAGCCGGCGGGCCGATTCGAGGTCGTCCTCTTCGTAAAGACGCACGCCCAAGTCATGCTCTTCTTCCGCCGTCAGAACGGGGATGCCGTTGACGGCCTGAATGTAACCGTTGAGATCGTGACCCGGGGAAAGGTTCCCAATGGATTGAAGACTGGTGCTCATGTGCGTTGTCTCCATGCTAGGCGGCGTGTCGGAGCGAAGAGCCGGTATTGGCTCGATCCGCCTGGAACACGTCGCGACAGGTTGTTCTGCCTGTCTACGAGAGTGCCTGATGAGACCCTCAGTGTAGACAAAAGTTCAATAACCACGCCAACTTCAACAGGCCTGAAATCGGCCATTCGCTGGGCTGACCGATAATACGATGAATGGCGGCGAATGGCATCATGGCCGCATCTCGACACCGTTGACGACTTTTCGAAACCGCTGGTTAGCCTAGCGTGGCTTGATGTCCGATAGATGACGCCCCACGGCAAGCCATGCTCCCAACCAGCCCAACAGTGTACTAAAAAGCAGCAGAAAAACCGAATTCCTGCCACCCAGCGACGGCAGCGCGAAGTGGGCGCCGTAGCTTTCCGCCAGCGCCGCGACCGGCGACGCCAGCCAGTTCCCGCCAAGCATGAGAATCACCAGCGCCAGAACACCTCCGCCCAGCCCATACCAGGCGCCACTGTAGAGAAACGGGCGCCTCACGAAAGCATGCGTCGCACCGATCAGCGTCACGACCTCGATCTCCTGGCGCCGACTCTCCACGGCCAGCCGTATCGTGTTGCCGACCACCAGCAGCACGCCCAGGCCAAACAGCAGCGCCAGCGCCAGCGCGACGCGTTGCCCCAAGTCCGCCAGCTGTTGCAGCCGGTCCAGCCAGGCCAGATCCAGCCGGACTTCATCGACTCCCTCGATCGTCTGCAGACGCTGGCTCAGCGACTGTACGGCAGCGGGCGCGGTATCGTCCGGTGTGACCACGACGCTGGCCGGCAGCGGGTTGGCGTCGAGCTGGGAGAGCGCATCGTCGACGCCCAGTGTCTGCTGGAACGCCGCCAGCCCCTCGGCCGCCGTCACCAAGCGCGCGCCGGCCACGCCGGGCTGCCCGCCGACCTCGGCGGCCAGATCCATCGCCTCGGACTCATCGATATCCGCCTGGAAGTAGACCGTCAGCGTGGCGCTTTCGTCGAGCTCGGCATCGAGCAGCCGGGCGCTGTCCAGCACCAGCCACAGACCGGCCGGCAGAATCAGTGCAATGGCGATCGCCAGCATGGTCAACAGCGTCGAGATCGGGCGCCTGATCAACCGTAACGCGCTGTCGCCCATCATCGCGCGGTGATGGCGCATCCAGGCGCGACCGCCGCCCCCAGCTCGGCGTTGCGGCTTCTGCGCTCCGCGCCGCCCTTCGACACGACGCTCGGCGGAGGGTCGACGCTCGCTCATGCCGCCTCCTCGTCGCCGATGAGCCTGCCATCCCGCAGCTTCAGCACCCGATGGCGCAGGCGAGCGATCAAGGCCAGATCGTGGCTCGCCACCAGGACCGTGGTGCCGATACGGTTGAAGTCTTCGAACAGCCGCATGATGTCGGCGGAGAGCTGGGGGTCGAGATTACCGGTCGGCTCGTCGGCCAGCAGCAGCGCCGGCTTGTTGACCACGGCTCGAGCAATGCCCACGCGCTGCTGCTCGCCGGTGGAAAGCTCGATCGGCAGGGCCCGCTCACGATGCAGAAGCCCGACCTTGTCGAGCGCGGCGCGCACGCGTCGCGCGGCATCGCCTGGCTCGACGCCCTGTATCGTCAACGGTAATGCCACGTTGGCGAAGATGTCCCGATCGAACAGCAGCTGGTGATCCTGGAAGACCACGCCGATCTGGCGGCGATAGTAGGGAACCTGACTGATATGCAGTTGATCGAGGTCGTGACCGGCGACCAGCACCCGGCCACGTGAAGGGCGTTCGAGACGCATGATCAAGCGCAGCAGCGAGCTCTTGCCGGCACCGGAGTGGCCGGTCAGGAACAGCATCTCGCCCCGCTCGACGCGAAAGTTGATATCGGCGAGTGCCTCGAAGCGTCCGCCGTAGCGCTTACCAACGTGCTCGAAGGCAATCATGAATCGGCATCGCCGTCCCGACCGAACAGCGCCTTGACGAAGGTCTGCGCATCGAACGGGCGCAAGTCCTCAAGCGACTCCCCGACCCCGATAAAGCGGATCGGTGTCCCCATCTTCTTGGCCAGAGCAAAGATGATGCCCCCCTTGGCGGTGCCATCGAGCTTGGTCAAGGTGATCCCGGTGATCGGAATGGCTTCATCGAAGGTGGTCGCCTGGGAGATCGCGTTCTGCCCCGTCCCCGCATCGAGCACCAGCATCACCTCATGCGGCGCGCTGGCGTCGAGCTTGGCCATGACACGCTGCACCTTCTTGAGCTCTTCCATCAGATGGCTCTTGTTGTGCAGCCGGCCAGCAGTGTCGGCGATCAGCACGTCGACCTTGCGCGCCCGGGCCGCAGCGACGGCATCGTAGATGACCGAGGCGCTGTCGGCACCGGTGTGCTGGGCGATCACCGGAACTCGGTTGCGATCGCCCCAGACCTTGAGCTGCTCGACCGCGGCGGCACGGAAGGTGTCGCCGGCTGCCAGCATCACGCTACGGCCTTCGTTCTGGAAACGCTGGGTGAGCTTGCCGATGGTCGTGGTCTTGCCGACTCCGTTGACGCCCACCATCAGGATCACGAACGGGCCCTCGCCCTTCGGCGGCAATTGCAACTGCTGGGAGACCGGTTCGAGCAGCGCTGCCAGCTCTTCCTGAAGCGCACGATAGAGCGCATCGGCGTCGGCCAGCTCCTTGCGCGAGACTCGCCCCGTCAGCCGCTCGATGATCTCGGTGGTCGCCTCGATCCCCACGTCGGCCAGCAGCAGTTGGGTCTCGAGGTCCTCCATCAGCTCGTCGTCGATCTGCTTCTTGCCCAGCAACAGATCGGCGATGCCGTCGGTCAGGTTCGCGCGAGTGCGCCCCAGGCCGGCACGAACGCGCGCCAGCCAGCCGCCCTTGGGCTTCTCTTTGGGGGCCGGTGCGGATGCCGATGATACGGCTGCAGGCGGCTCGGGTTCGGGTTCGGGCTCGGGCTCGGGCTCGGGCTCGGGCTCGGGCATCGAAGCGGGCTCCGGCGCCGGCGTCACGTCCCTCGCCAGATCGGTCGCGCGCGTTCCCTCGGCCTGGTCTTCCTGCAAGGCCGACTGCGGCGACTCCTGCGACAGCGGCTCGCTGAGCGCTTCCCTGGCGGCCGTTTCCTCGAGCGAAGAGGGCTCGTAATCCACGGTGGCCGGACGCTCGGGATCCTCGGCCTGGACGGAAGGCTCATCGGGCGTGACGGTGCCCGACACCGAGGCACGCTCGCCATCCTCGTCGACAGCCGTTTCATCCCGGTCGGCACTTACCTCGCCAGAGGCCTCGTCACCCTGCGTGGTCGCCGGGTTCGGCTCCTCCCGAGGCGTGTCGTCGCCCGGCTCGTCCTCGCCGCGCTCCGCTGCCGCCCTGGCCTCGGCTTCCTCGGCCTCACGCCGGCGGGCTTCCTCTTCCTGCTGCTGCTTTTTACGACTCTTGAATAGTCCGAACATGGATGGCTTCACTGATGAAAAAGCCGTGCTTGCGTCGCTGAATCAGCGCCGATCATCACGGCTTCGGAGAATATCGATAACCAGGGTCTGTCGCCGCTTCAGCGCGAACCGCGTTGCTGCGCCAAATGGTGTCAGGCCAGGCGCGGGATGCAGAGAAGGATGGTTCCCTTGTCCAGTCCCGCAACGCCGCATGACGCCATTTGCCGCGCAACCCGAAGGGCCGGGCCAGTTTTGCACGGTGCTGCGTTATTCGTCATTCATTTGGAATGACCAAACTACGCTCCTCACGCCTTGCCCCGCACAAAAACTGGCTCCGGCGCGGCCGTGCATGAAACGGCGACAGACCCTGCGCCTCATCCTATCACCGCGAGGGTTGCGGGGGTACAATTGCCCGCCATGAATCGACGTCGTTCCCGTCGGGCCGCCAACGGCGCTCGCAATCACGCTCACAGCCCTCGAGGCCACGCCAATGACGCCCGCTCCCGCCAGGGAGACCGGCAGTCCGCAAGCCGTGGCAGCGGCCAGCTGCGCCTGATCGGAGGCGATTTCCGCCGCCGCAAGTTGCCGATCCCCGAGAGTCCGGGCTTGCGCCCGACACCGGATCGGGTCCGGGAAACCCTGTTCAACTGGCTTTCCTTCGATATCGCCGGCCGGCGCGTGCTGGATCTCTATGCCGGCACCGGTGCGCTGGGGCTGGAAGCGCTGTCGCGCGGCGCGGCGCAGGCCATGTTCGTCGAGTCGACCGCTCACGTGGCCGCTGCGCTGGAGGCAAACATCGCCATGCTGGGAGCCGCGGGCCAGGTGCATCGAACTGATGTGGAACGGTTTCTGGCGGGCACGCCTGCCGCGTTCGATATCGTCTTTCTCGACCCGCCGTTTCGCCAAGGGCTCGCGCAGCCTACGTGCCAGGCGCTCGAATCGGGGGGCTGGCTGGCGCCCGACGCCATGATCTACGTCGAGACGGAACAAGAGCTTGACTGGCAAGCGCCGGGGCACTGGCAACTGCACCGCGACATCGTCGCCGGAGACAGCCATGGCCGGCTGTTCAGACGTCAGCCAACGGCCAAATGACGTCGCCGCTTCGAGACGCTTGTCGTCGGCCCTGACGCCACGTACGCTGGCGCCCATCAGGTCACCAGTGTTTTTACGGTCATCGACGTTCGAGACCACAGCCACGAACTTTCAAGGCCCAAAACTTTCAAGGAGAGAGTGCAGATGAACGGGGAAATCTTCGCCAAGCTGGAACAGAAGATCCAGGATGCCGTCGACAGCATCGAAATGCTGAAAATGGAGAACGAAGAGCTCAAGGCAGAGAATGCTCGCTTCCAGCAGGAGCGCGAAGAGTGGGAACAGCGTCTCGGCGGCCTGCTGGACAAGCTGCAGCCACTGGATAGCGCTGGCGCCAGCGACAGCGCCAACCAGAACGGCTGAAGCGAATCGATGGGGCGGGGCATCACCGCCTGCCCCGTCGAGCCACCTGCCCCGCCGCACAGCCTGAGTTTCCCGCCTATCCAGCCTCCGATCCTGCTCTCGCCTCTGAAGCTGCCACAACGGTAACGCGCTACCGGCGAGACTTCACACGAGCTCCCGTGACATCAGCACTGCATCCTCACTGCCGCCGTCATCGCGACGATAGTAGCCACGCCGCTGGCCGTCGACCGCGAATCCGGCACTCTCGTAGAGCCGCCGGGCCGCGACATTGGACGCGCGAAGCTCCAGCAGCAGGCGTTCGACTCCCCGTTCGATGGCACACTGCGTGATCCACCCCAGCAGTTCACGCGCCAGCCCGTGGCGTCTGTCACTCGGCCGAACACAGATCGACTGCAGCTCGGCATCGAAAGGCAGATAAGCCAGGACGGCAGCCGCTCGCAGTTCGACACCTTCCACTGCCCAGATTCCCCAGACGTCGAAGTCGTCGTCGACCAGCGCCGCGCTCAGCAGCGCTTCCGACCAGGCATCATCGTTGGCCTGACGCTCGAATGCCATCAATGCCGGCAGGTTCTCGATCCCGAGCCGAACCGGGGCCGTGCCGACCGGTGAACTCCTGGTTTTGCAAACGTTGATCGACATGGAAAGCGCTACTCGAGGAAAGCATTTGACGTCGACGCGTCGGCCATCGGTAGACGCCGATCACTTCGGCGCGGCAGGGCCTTGCCGCCAGGCTTGCCCCATCGACTGCAACAGCGGCCAGCATTCTCGCTTGGCCTTGGCGGAGGTCAGCAAATCGTCGGGGTGAGGCAGCGCGTGGCAGACCCAGCCGACCTCGTTCGCCGGATCGCTCAGCAGCGGCGACCAGACCTCGTCGCCGACGACGATGGCGCCATCGATGTGCATACCATGGCGCCGCGCCTGCCCGGCGCAGAATACCTGAATGCCCTCGCGGGCCTCGTCGACCGGGTCACTGGCCGGCGCATCCATCAGCGGCCAGGTCAGGTTCGATAATGGCGCGCCGTTGGCGGGAATGCCGACGCTTTTCAACATCTGCCCGAGCAGCGTCTGCCCGGCGGCAGAAAGTGGCCGTTCGCCGGGCAGCAACAGCCACCAGCGTTCGTCAATGACGGACAACGACAGCGTGAAACGCAGCGGTTCGGTCGGCACCTGATCGGCGGACTGGACAGCATCGTCCGTCCGGGCCTCTTCCGCCGGCCGGGAGGCAGGCGCCTGGCGAGATGTGGACTCGGAGTTCGACGCTGGCGAGCGGGACTCCTTGACGCCTTCGCCCGTGGCGCCGTCGAGCAGGGCTCGGGCTCGCGACAGCGGCGCGACGGTCGGCTGTGCAGGCGCCGATTCTGCCGCGGGGCGATCACGCTCGACCTCGACCGGCCGAGCCGGCGTTTCCAGCAGTGCCTGCAGCCGTTGCCCCGGCGCGGGCTTCTCCGGTGAGGGAGCAGTTTCCCACTCGACCTGCTCGGTCGGCCTGGCATTGACGAAGCGGTACCGCGAGGTCCAGGTGGTGATACCCATGGCTTCGAGGTACTGAAGGCGTTGAGGATCGCCGATCACCGCCCGCCACCACCACGACAGTTGGGCGAGTCAGGACTCGCTTCACCGCGCGCCGACCACTGCTGCGGCGTGTAGAGATGCAGCGCCAGCGCGTGCACGGGCCCCGCGAGCTCGTCCGCCAGCAAGCTGTAGATCAGCTGATGCCGCTTGACGGGCATCAGCCCCGCGAACCGATCGGAGACCAGCGTCACCTTGAAGTGAGTTTCCGAATCCGGTGGCACATGGTGCATGTGGCTCTCGTTCTCGACCGCCATCTGGACCGGCTCGAGCGTCGCGAGTTTCTCTTCGATACGTGCCTGAACACTCATGACAGTTCCTCCTGTGCCAACCGAATCATTGTAACGTCTCACCGGCCCATCGAGCGACGACCGGGAAATGGGCTCGGCCACCAGAGGCGAAGCTCAGCGCCGTCGTCCCTTGGCGGCCATCGGCGTGCGATAGAGGCTCAGTGCCAGCGCAATCATGACAGATACGCTCCCCACCCACAGCGATAGCGTCAACGATCCGAACGAAAGGCCGAGAATCAGCCCGACCAGCGCCGTTCCCAGCGACTGCCCGAAGGTACGCACCGAGGCCAGCACGCCGGAGGCGTTGGCGCTCAGCTCCACCGATACGCTGCCGATCATCTCGCGATTGTTCGGCGCCTGGAACAGCCCGTACCCCACGCCGCACAGCGCGGTTCGCCAGATCACGTCGAGGTAGCTCGAGTCGGCGTCCAGCCCGGTCAGTGCCAGCATGCCCAGCAGGAAAAGGCCCAGCCCGGTCGAACTGATCAGTGCCGGGTTACCCTTGTCCGCCAGACGCCCCGCCAGCGGCCCGATGACCATGATCACCAGCGGCCAGGGCGTGAACAGTACCGCCGACATGATCGGCGACACGCCCATGACGGTCTGGTAGAGGAACGGCAGCCCCACGAAAGCCACGCCTTGGGCCAGAAACGCAAACATCGACACGACCGCGGCAAACGAGAAGCGCGGTTCGGCGAACAGTGCCAACGGCACCAGCGGCCTGACGGCGTGACGTTGGCGGTAGACGAACCCCAGCAGACAGGCCACGCTGAGCGCCAGCGTCGATAGCGCCAGCACGCCGCCATTGCCATGGCCGAACTGATCCAGAGCAAAAACGCTGCCACTGAGCATGACGATCGACATCAACGCGCCCCAGATATCGATCCGTCCGGGGATGGGCGCTTCCCTCGGCAGCGCGCGCACACCCAGCGTCAGCGCCAGCAGCCCGATCGGCACGTTGATGGCGAACAGCCACGGCCAGCTCGCCACGTGCAGGATCACACCACCCAGCGACGGCCCCGCGGCGATGCCGAACGCCACCGTCAGCGCGCTCAGGCCTATTGCCGACCCCAACAGCCGGGTGGGAAAGATGATGCGATAGAGCGACGGCCCGATGCTCAGCATCGCGGCGGCACCGACCGCCTGCAGGCCTCGCATCGCGAGCAGGAACTCGAACGAGCGCGCCAGCGCACAGCCCAGCGACGCCACGGTGAAGACCAGCAGGCCACCGATATAGAGCCGGTGGCGCCCCACCCGACGGCTCACCGCGGCAAAGGTCAGCAGCAAGGCGGCGGTCACCAGTTGGTAGACGTTGGCGATCCAGATCGACTCGGAACCGCTGATCGACAGTTCCTGGGCCAGGGTGGGAAGGGCGATATTGACGATGCCGTTGTCCAGCACCGCCATCTGGGTACCGGTAATCATCGCCAGTAGCGCCAGCTTGCGTTCGCGCCCGGGTAGGCCGTCGTCCCCCGGGCGCTCCTCGAACAGGCGCTTCAGCATGTCTTCGGGTAGCGGCAGGCACCGCCGTCAGGCAACATCCGACCCATCACTCCTCGTCGGTCTCCATCAGCAGTTCGTCGTCGACCTCGGACGTTTCCAGCGCGGCCTCGTCATCGAGATCCACCGCCAGATAGCTGTGTTCGAGGGTGAGGAACGCCTGGAACAGCGACCAGTCGAGATTCTCCGGCCACTGGCGCTCATCCTCTTCCCACGCCCGCAGCTCGGTTTCGAGAATGTCGTAATAGCGCTCCCCGACATAGGCATGCAACGCCTCCGGCGTATCCATCTCGGGGATCAGGTAAACGGTGTTTTCGCCAGCGATATCGTCGAGCGTCAGGTCGTCTTCACCGACGGTCGGCTCCAACGAGTTGACCCAGTCGACGAACGCCTGGGTCGGCTTGACGCTCAGCGCGGAACGATTGAGCAGCTTCATCGGTGTCACCTCTTCTTGGGAACCGCACGGGGTCGGCGGAATTCGAACCGCAGCCATTATGGGCGCTAGACACGCCCCTGACCAACAAACTCATGAACACAGAGCGAGAATAGCACCGAGACAATCTGCGAGCCTGTTCAAGCGCAAGGCGCACGGAACACAGGCGCCCGAGCCTATGGGGTATAGGTGAGGCGCGCCGAGTACCGCGCAACGCCGCGATTGGACGGCGCAGCTATTGTATTCGGGGTTATTCCGGGCGCATCGCCGGGAACAGCAGCACATCCCTGATCGATGGACTATCGGTCAGCAGCATCACCAGCCGGTCGATACCGATGCCTTCGCCGGCGGTCGGCGGCATGCCGTATTCCAGCGCGCGCACGTAGTCGGCATCGTAGTACATCGCCTCCAGATCGCCGGCGTCCTTCTCCGCCACCTGGGCGGCAAAACGCTCGGCCTGGTCCTCGGCGTCGTTGAGCTCGGAGAAGCCGTTGGCGATCTCGCGCCCGCCGACGAAGAACTCGAAGCGGTCGGTAACGTGAGGGTTGGTATCGTTGCGTCGCGCCAGCGGGCTGACTTCGGCCGGATACTCGGTGATGAAGGTCGGCTGATCGAGCCGATGCTCGGCGACGGCTTCGAATATCTCGGTCTGCAGCTTGCCCAGGCCCCAGGTCGGCTTGACCGGAATGTTCAGGCGCTCGCAGGTCGCCTTGGCCGCCTCGAACGTATCGATGTCGGCTTCGCCGATGGCATCGCCCTCGATCTCGGCGCCGTATTCGATGATCGACTGGCGCAGGGTCAGACGACGGAACGGCTGGCCCAGGTCGTAGTCGGTGCCCTGATAGGTGACGGTCGTGGTGCCCAGTACCTGCTCGGCGGCGTCACGGACCACCGCTTCGGTCAGGTCTAGCAGATCCCGGTAATCGGCATAGGCCCAGTAGAACTCGAGCATGGTGAATTCCGGGTTGTGCCGCGTCGACAGACCTTCGTTACGGAAGTTGCGGTTGATTTCGAACACCCGCTCGAACCCGCCCACCACCAGGCGCTTGAGGTAGAGCTCCGGGGCGATGCGCAGATACATGTCGATATCCAGCGCGTTGTGGTGCGTGGTGAACGGCCGCGCGGTGGCGCCGCCGGGGATCGGCTGCAGCATCGGCGTCTCGACTTCCATGAAGCCGCGCTCGACCATGAACCGGCGGATCGCGGCGATGACGCCGGAACGCACCTCGAACACGCGCCGAGACTGCGGATTCATGATCAGGTCGACGTAGCGCTGACGATAACGTGCCTCGAGGTCGGTCAGGCCGTGGAACTTGTCCGGCAGCGGGCGCAGGCTCTTGGTCAAGAGCTTGGCCTCGACCAGCATGACGTAGAGATCGCCCTTGCCGGACTTGTGGACCGGGCCGCGGCCGGCGACGATGTCACCGATGTCCCAGCTCTGGATATCTTCCAGCAGCTCGGCGGGCAACCCTTTCTTGTCGACGTAAAACTGGATCTGGCCGGAAACGTCCTGGATCACCACGAACGGGCCGCGCTTGCGCATGACGCGCCCGGCGACGGCCGCCTGGCGATCGAGCGACTCGAGCTCGGGCTTCTCCTTGTCGCCCAGTTCCACCTGCAGGTCCGCCGCCAGACTGTCACGCCGGAAGTCGTTGGGAAATGCGCTGCCACCCTGCTCCGCCGCCTGCTCGCGACGTGCCGCCAGCTTGGCACGGCGCTCCGCGATCAGCCGGTTTTCTTCATGCGCATCATTGTGCGCATCGGAAGGAGATTGCGGGTTGTCCTGGTTCGCCATGTCGTCGCCTGTCAAAAAATAAAGTAAAGCCGCGAGCCGCGAGGGTAATCCTCTTCTGCCGGAAGCTGCTCGCAAACCCCTTTCTCGAAGCTGCTGTCTATAGCTCCCCTGAGCTGGAGCTGCTCGTAGCTCGTAGCTCGTAGCTCGTAGCTCGTAGCTAGAGACCTTGCTTCAGGCTGGCCTCGATAAACTGATCCAGATCGCCGTCGAGCACCTTGTCGCAGTTGCTGCTCTGCACGCCGGTTCGCAGATCCTTGATGCGCTGGTCGTCAAGCACGTAGGAGCGGATCTGGCTGCCCCAGCCGATGTCGGCCTTGCTCTCTTCGGCCTGCTGCTTGGCAGCGTTGCGCTTCTGCATCTCGTGCTCCCACAGCTTCGCCTTCAACTGCTTCATGGCGAAGTCGCGGTTGGCGTGCTGGCTGCGCTGGCTCTGGCAGGCCACCACGATCCCCGTCGGCTCGTGGGTGATACGCACCGCCGAATCGGTGGTGTTGACGTGCTGACCGCCGGCGCCGCTCGAGCGGTAGGTGTCGGTACGCAGATCGGCCGGGTTGATCTCGACCTCGAAGCTGTCGTCCACCTCGGGGGAAAGGAACACGGACGCGAACGAGGTGTGCCGACGCCCGCCGGAATCGAACGGGCTCTTGCGCACCAGACGGTGAACGCCGGTCTCGGTACGCAGCCAGCCGAAGGCGTATTCGCCCTGCACGTGAATGGTGGCGGACTTGATCCCGGCCACTTCGCCCGCGGAGACTTCGGTCAACTCGGCCTTGAAGCCGTGATGCTCGGCCCAGCGCAGGTACATGCGCAGCAGCATGTTGGCCCAGTCCTGGGCTTCGGTGCCGCCGGAGCCGGCCTGGATGTCGAGATAGGCGTTGTTCTCGTCCATCTCGCCGGAGAACATGCGCCGGAATTCCAGCTTGTCGAGCTGGCCCTCGAGATACGCAAGCTCCTTGCGAACCTCGTCGATGGTCGCGTCGTCCTCTTCCATCACCGCCAGCTCGAGCAGCTCGCGGTTGTCGGTGAGGCCCGCATCGAGGGTATCGATGGTCTCGACCACGGCTTCCAGCGACGCCCGCTCCTTGCCCAGCTTCTGAGCGTAGTCAGGGTCGTTCCAGACGTCCGGGTTTTCCAGCTCGCGGGAGACTTCTTCTAGCCGGTCTTTCTTCTCGGCATAGTCAAAGATACCCCCTCAGGACGTCTGTCCGTTCGGACAGGTCCTTGATGAGGTTGTTGATCGGATTGATCTCTTGCATGGGATTCCTGCCAACGTAGCCGCGGGCGCTCCCTCGGCTCGACGAATGCGTGAACCGGAAAAACGAATCGAGAGAACGCCCCAAAAGGGCGCTCATTGTAGCCAACTGCCGGCATAGCGTCATCCCGCCAGACGCGGGCAAGCGCAAAGCGCTGTACGGCCGGGCTCGATGCGCTAAGGTTGGAAAACCATGAGCCATCTACCAATAATCATTCGGTCACCGATCACTCGGTCATTGACCATCATTTCAGGGATAGCATTTCCATGTCACCGACCCGCCTTGCTGCCGCCATCGGTTTCGCTGCCACACTCACTGCCCTGCCGCTCCAGGCCGCGACGCTGCAGGTAGGCATTTCCGGCGATCCCGCCTCGCTCAGTCCGGCCAGGATCACCGGCGGCGTGTGGGAAGAGGACGTCCTGCGGGATATCTTCGAAGGCCCGATTGCCATCGACGCCGACGGTCAGATCATCCCCGGCGCCGCCGAAATCTGGGAGATCTCCGATGACGGCAAGACCTACACCTTTCATCTTCGCGATGGGCTCGAGTGGTCCGACGGCGAGCCGCTGACCGCCGACGACTTCGTCTACGCCTATCGCCACCAGGTCGATCCCGAGACCGCATCGAATTACGCCCACCGCCTCTACCCAGTGGTCAACGCCCAGGCGATCAATTCAGGCAGAAAGCCGCTCGATGCGCTGGGTGTCGAATCCCTGGACGACGGCAAGACGCTCAGGATCACGTTGAACGCGCCCACCGTCTATTTCCTCAAGACGCTGGTACTGCCGTTTGCCTATCCGATCCCGAAGCACCTCGTGGACGAGTTCGGCGATGACTGGAGCGATCCTTCCCACATTGAGGTCAACGGTGCGTTCAAGCCGGTGAAATGGGTCTCCAACACCGAGCTGGAGACGGTCAGGAACGATCGGTTCCATGACGCCGACAACGTCAGCCTGGACGGTGTCGACTACTACCCGCTGGAGGACAAGAACGCCGGCATCCAGCGCTTCCGCGCCGGCGAGCTCGACATCCTGCGCGACTATCCGGCGGCGCAGTATCCGCGCCTGTCGGAGAACCTGCCGGACGCTACGCACCTGTTTCCGTCGCTGGGCACCTACTACTACGTGTTCAACCTGCGCGAAGGCTCGCCGGTGGCGGACAAGCGCGTGCGCGAGGCACTGAGTCTGGCGATTCGTCGCGACGTGATCGCCAAGCAGCTGCTGAAGGGCGGCGTCGAACCGGCCACCTCGCTGGTACCGCCGGGAACCAGCGACTACGAGGCCCAGTCCCAGCCGGGGCTCGATGACGACATGGACAAACGTCTGGCCGAGGCCAGGTCGCTGATGCAGGAAGCCGGCTACGGCCCGGACAGTCCGCTCGAACTGACGCTGCGCTTCAACAGCGGCGACGAGCATCGCCAGATTGCCGTGGCCGTCGCCGCGATGTGGAAGCCCCTGGGGGTCGATGTCGAACTCAGAAACACCGAGGCCAACGTCCACTACGCCGACCTGATGGAGGGCGACTTCCAGGTTGCCCGCGCCGCCTGGATCTCCAGCTACGACGACGCCCAGAACTTCCTGCAACTGCTGTCGGCGGAGACCAACAACTACGGCGCCTACCAGAACGACGACTACAATCAGCTGGTCACCCGGTCGGACGCCGAGCAGGACCCGGCCAAGCGCGCACAGCTGATGCAGCAGGCCGAGGCACTGGCGCTGGCCGACTATCCGCTGACGCCGATCTATACCTACAGCTCGCGCAACCTGGTCGATCCCGAAATCGAGGGATGGAACGACAACGCACTGGATATGCATGCCTCGCGCTGGATCGAGCTGCCGGAGTGACTAGACCAACGTCTATCTGTGACTGAAATCACAGCAGGAGCGGCGTCACTAGCCGCTCTCGCACGTCTATATGCATGAAATGAAACGGTCTATCGAGCATTTGAATTAGACGGGTCATGAGGTTCGCGCGAAGGTGTCGCATCGATCCCCGGGCCGGTCATTGGCCGGTTCGCTGACGGCACCTCCGCGGCGATCGCCCTACAGCGAGCCTTTCACAACGGATTTTCACAACAACAAGTCGGAGCTTTCCAAAGATGTCGAAGCTGCAACTCCCCCGCACCCTGTTGCCCCTGGGCGCCCTGGCGCTGGCCACTTCCCTGATGGCCCCGTCGGCGCTGGCCGAGACGCTCAACATCGGCGTCATGGGCGAACTCGCCTCCTTCGATACCTCCCAGGTTTCCGGCGGCGTGTGGGAATCCCAGGTGCTGATGGACGTCTACGAAGGCTTGGTCAAGAAATCCCCGGACGGTGAGATTCTGCCGGGCATGGCAACCAAGTGGGAAGTCTCCGACGACGGCAAGACCTACACCTTCCACATGCGAGAAGGCGCCGAGTGGTCAGACGGCGAACCAGTCACCGCCGAAGACTTCGTGTTTGGCTGGCAGCATCTGCTGGCGCCGGAAAACGCCTCCAAGTACGCCTACATGCTCTACCCGATCGCCAACGCGGAAGCGATCAACACCGGCGACAAGGCCGCCGACACGCTGGGCGCCGAATCGCTGGACGGCGGCAAGACGCTCAAGGTCACGCTCAATCACACAACGCCCTATTTCCCGCAGTTGCTGACTCACTACACCGCTTACCCGGTGCCCAAGCATCTGGTCGACGAATACGGCAAGGACTGGGTCAAGCTCGATCACATTGCCACCAACGGCGCCTTCAAGCCGGTGGACTGGGTTTCGCAGTCGAAGATCAGCGTCGAGAAGAGCTCGACCTATTATGACGCCGACGACGTCTCGCTGGACGGCGTCAACTACTACACGACGGAAGATCGAAACGCCGGCATCTCGCGCTTTCGTGCCGGCGAACTGGACGTGCTGCGTGAATACCCCTCCAGCCGCTATCAATGGCTGACCGACAACCTGCCGGATGCCACGCACATGAGTCCGTATCTCGGCTCCTACTACTATGCGCTCAACAACCGCGAGGGCAGCCCTACGGCCGATAAGCGCGTAAGGGAAGCACTCAACCTTGCCATTCGCCGCAACGTGCTCTCCGAGCAGATCATGGCTGGCAGCTTCAAGGCTTCGACCGCCATGGTCCCGCCGGGTACCAGTCATTACGAAACCCAGCAGATGGATCTCGGTAGCGATGACATGAATGCGCGCATGACCAAGGCCAAGGCGCTGCTGAAGGAAGCCGGTTATGGCCCGGACCAGCCGCTCGATCTGCGTCTACGCTACAACACCAGCGATGAGCACAAGAAGATCGCCATCGCCATGGCCGCGATGTGGAAGCCGCTGGGCGTTCATGTGCAGATGATCAATTCCGAAGCGACCGTCCACTATCAGACCATTCAGCAGGGTGACTTCGATGTCGCCCGCGCCGGCTGGATTGCCGACTACAACGATGCCGAAAACTTCCTCACCCTGCTGCATACCGGTGTCGGCAACAACTACGGCGCCTACTCCAATCCCGAGTACGACAAGCTGATGGATCAGGCGGCGCAGACCCAGGATCTCGACGCCCGGGAAAAAATTCTCGAGAAAGCCGAGAACGTGGCGCTGGGCGACTATGCGTTCATTCCCATGCTGACCTACGTCACCCGCAACCTGGTGAGCCCCAAGCTCGAAGGCTGGGAAGACAACGTCGAGGACGACCATCCGTCGCGCTGGGTCCACTTCACGGAGTAACGGCGTGATGCGCCGTCGGAGAGTCCGGGCATGAATGAGAGTCCGGGCATGAATTGCCGTCATGGGGTATTGGCATGAGTCGTATCGCCGTCACCGTCGCGGGCGTGTGGACCTCGCCCGAAGCGCCGCGGGCCATCGATGCCCCGGCGCTGGGCAACCCGGCCCAGCTGGAACACTGGCTGGCCGCCCTGGATGACGACACCCGGCTCGCGCTATGCAAGGAGAAACGGCTCGCCACCCAGGCGCTGCTGGATACGCCGGTCGAGATACTCGAACGCCATCGTGACAGCCAGGGCAACGACTGGTGTCGCGTGGTGGTCCCGAACCAGCGCTCGTCGCTCGATCCTCGCGGCTATCCCGGCTGGATTCCGGCCACGCAGCTCGCCGAAGGGGAAGGCTGCCTCGCCGTCGGCACCGAAGCGGCAACGGTGGTCACGCCTGTCGCCTGGATGCAGGGCCTGCCCCAGGGTCGCTCGCTCAAACTGAGCTTCCTGACCCGACTGAGGCTGGCTCACCCGATCGAGAAAGACGCCAGCCGCATCTGGGTGGACACGCCGCTGGGCCGGGGCTGGCTATCACGGAATAGTGTTCATCTGCCGGATGAACGCTTCCCGGCAACCGCCGCCACGCTGGAAAGGCTCGGCAGACGTTTCGATGGCCTGCGCTACCTGTGGGCCGGCAACTCAAGCTTCGGCTACGACTGCTCGGGGCTGGTGCACAGTCTGTTCGCCGCCATAGGCATCGCACTGCCCCGCGACGCCTCCGATCAGGTCGAGACGGGGCAGCCGGTCGAACTCGGCGAGCGCCGCCCCGGCGACCTATTGTTCTTCGAGAAGCCCGACGACACAGGCCGGTTAGTGGTCGATCACGTCGCGCTCTATCTCGGCGAGGACCGTATGCTGCACTCGCCGACGAACAATGCGCGCATCGAATGTCGCCGGCTCGGTGGCAGTCGCTATGCCGAACAGCTCTGCGCGGTGCGCCGCTACCTATCCACGCCGGAAGCGTCCTGAGTCGAGACGCTGGCGATAGCAAGACAGCGATGCAGAAAAGCGCCGTTACCGGCGCCGAATGGAATACGATCGAGATGGGTTCCCGTCCCCGGCACACAGCCCGGCGACAAGCCCGGCGACAAGCCCGGCGACAAGCCCGGCAACTAGACCAGTAACAACAATTGTCTAATAACGGATGGACTCGATCATGCACCAACCGCGTAAACAACGACTTCATCGTCGGCCAGGCCGCTTTGGCCTGCTGCTGGGGCTGGGTCTACTGACCAGCAGCGTGCAGGCCGCCACGCTGAGCATCGGTATTCAAGGCGAGCCCGCCTCGCTGGATACCGCTCGGATCGGTGGCAGTACCTGGGAGAACGACGTCCTGGGCGATCTGTTCGAAGGCCTGGTCACGCTGGATCCTTCCGGTAAATACATCCCCGGCGCAGCCAGCGATTGGTCACTCAGCGACGACGGCAAGGTCTATACCTTCAAGCTGCGCGACGACGCCAACTGGTCGGATGGCGAACCCGTGGTCGCCGAGGATTTCGTGCTCGCCTTCCAGCGCCTGTTCGACCCGGCCAATGGCGCCGTCTATGCCAGCCTGTTCTATCCGATTCGCGGCGCCGAAGCGCATACCAAGGGCGAGAAGGACGCCCCCGAACTCGGCGTCGAAGCCGTCGACGCCAAGACCTTGAAGATCACGCTCGATCAGCCGACGCCCTACTTCCCGACGCTGCTGGCTCATATCGCCGCGTCTCCGGTGCCATCACATCTGGTCGAGCGATTCCGTAACGACTGGACGCAGATGGATCACATCGCGACCAACGGTGCCTTCACGCCGACCGGCTGGATCTCCCACGATCATATCGCGGCGCGCAAGAACGCCGAGTTTCATGCAGCCGCAGACGTCGCGCTCGATGGCGTCGACTACTATCCGGTCGAGGACCGCAGCGCCGGCCTGCAGCGCTTCCGCGCCGGCGGCCTGGACATCGTCCGCGACTTCTCGCCGGATCGTTACCAGTGGCTGCAGCAGAACCTGCCCGACGCCGTCCACCTCGCGCCGCAGCTGGCCAACTACTACTTCGCGCTCAACCAGCGCGACGGCCACCCGACCGCCGACAAGCGGGTGCGGGAAGCACTTAACTTGGCGATCCGCCGCGACGTCATCGCCGATCAGATCATGGACGGCGTCGTCTCCCCGGCCAGCGGCTTCGTTCCGGAAGGGGTCAGCCACTACGACGCCCAAGCCATGCCCGGCCTCGATCAGGCAAGGGACGAGCGAGTCGCCGAGGCCCAGGCGCTGCTGAAAGACGCCGGCTACGGCCCCGATCACCCGCTCAAGCTGACGCTGCGCTACTCCACCACCGAGGCCAACAAGCGCATCGCCGTGGCGCTGGCCGCCATGTGGAAGCCGCTCGGCGTCGAGACGCAGCTGGTCAACGCCGAGGGCGCAGTTCACTACGCCGAGCTCGCCGCAGGCAACTTCGACGTCGGCCGCGGCAGTTGGGTCGCGGATTTCGACGACGCCAGCAACTTTCTCGGCATCCTGCAGAGCGACTCGCCCAAGAACTACGGCGGCTATCGCAGCCAGGCGTTCGACGAGCTGATGGCCAAGGCCAGTCGTGAAACCGACATGGCTGCTCGTCAGACACTACTCGAGCAGGCCGAGCGACAGGCGCTTTCCGACTATGCCGTGGCGCCGATCTACGTCGACGTCTCGCGCAACCTGGTCAACCCGAAACTGGAGGGCTGGGCAGACAACGCGCTCAACCGGCACTTGTCACGCTGGTTTTCTTTGCCCGAGCGCGATTGAGATGAGCCGCGAACCGCTCAAGTGACAACACCAATAATGACAATGACAGCAACGCCTAAGCATGGGCGGATCGGGGAAAGATCAAAATGACCATCAAGCAGTTCATCGCGGGGCTGGGGTGTACCCTCATGATTCTGACGCCGCCGCTGGCCATGGCAGCCATCGAGGGCGAAAAACAGGTACTCAGACGCGCCAATGGTGCGGAGCCCTCCACGCTGGATCCGCAACTCGCCACCGGCACCTGGGAATCCGCTATCATCACCGACCTGTTCGAGGGGCTGGTGGCACGCGATGCTTCGGGTGAAACCATACCCGGTGTCGCATCCTCATGGGAGCGTTCCAGCGACGGCCTTCACTACACATTCCATCTACGCGATGACGCCAAATGGTCGGACGGCACGCCCCTGACCGCCGAGGATTTCGTCTATTCCTGGCGCCGTATCCTCAGTCCCGAGCTCGCGGCTCCTTACGCCTACATGCTGTTTCCGATTGCCAATGCCGAGGCCGTCAATCGCGGAGACAAACCCGTCGAGGCTCTAGGAGTCGAGGCTAGCGATCCTCATACGCTCGAAGTCACATTGGCACGCCCGACCGGCTACTTCATCGACATGCTCGGCCACGCCTCGACCTACCCGGTGCCCAAAAACGCCATCGCGACTCATGGCAGCGACTGGACCAAACCCGGCCACATGGTCTCCAACGGTGCCTTCGAACTGACTGATTGGGTCTCCCATGACCACATTACCGCAGTCAGAAACCGCGATTTCCACGACGCCGAGAACGTTGCTCTAGACGAGGTCCGATTTCTGCCAATCGATGACCCGCGCGCGTCGCTCAATCGCTTCCGCGCTGGTGAAGTCGACATGACTGGTAGCGTGCCGCTGGGACGAATTGAATGGACGAGAGAGAACTTACCGGATGCTCTACATGAGACGCCGATCCTCGCGACTTTCTACTTCGCCTTCAACCAACGCCCTGGCAGTGTCTTGAATGATCGGCGTATTCGCGAAGCGCTCAATCTTGCGCTGCGGCGCCAGGTCATTACCAGCCAGATCACCAAGCTGAATCAACCTTCGGCCTATAGCCTGGTACCGACTGCAATCAGCGACTATGACGGTCCGCAGTTCGATTTCGCCGACGAGTCGATGGACAAGCGCCTCGCCAGAGCCAAGACGCTGATGAAGGAAGCCGGTTATGGCCCGGACCACCCGCTCGAACTGACCATCGATTACATCACCAATCAGGACACCAAGCGCATCCCCGTGGCCATGGCGGCGATGTGGAAGCCGCTAGGGGTGAACGTCGTCCTCAACAACAGCGATGCCGCCGTCTACTACTCGAAGCTGCGGCAGGGCAACTTCCAGATTGGCATGGCGCCGTGGATTGCCGACTACGACGATGCCAGCAATTTCCTCGACCTGTTCCACACCGGCGTGCCCAACAATCACTCCGGCTACAGCAATACCGACTATGACGCACTGCTGGACAAGGCTGCCGATACTCTTGATGCGGAAGCACGTAACGCCACCATGGCGGATGCCGAGCGTCTGCTGCTCGACGATTACGCCATGCTGCCACTCTACTTCTACATCCAGACGGGACTGATCGCGCCGGCGCTGGAGGGTTGGCGGGAGAATCCCATGAACGATCACCCCAGCCGCTGGATGCATTTCAACGCTACCGACTAGGGAAGTACTCATGACCGCAGTCACGTCGAGAAGAGACCGCAACACATGCTGATCTACACCCTCAAGCGCCTGCTGCAGGCGATCCCCACGCTGCTGATCGTGATCACGCTCTCGTTTTTCCTGATGCGCGTGGCGCCGGGCGGACCGTTCGACGGCGAGCGCCAGCTGCCGCCGGAGATCGAGGCCAATCTGATGGCGGTCTACCACCTCGACGAACCGTTGCCGATGCAGTACCTGCGCTACATGGGCAACCTGCTCCAGGGCGATTTCGGGCCGTCGTTCAAGTACAAGGACTTCTCGGTCACCGAACTGATCATGCAGGGCTTTCCGGTCAGTCTGGAGATCGGCGGGCTGGCGATATTGCTGGCGTTGCTCGTCGGGCTGCCACTGGGGATCGCGGCGGCGCTGAAACGCAACTCGACGATCGACTATGTGGTCATGGGGACGGCGCTGACCGGCATCGCCGTCCCCAATTTCGTGATCGCGCCGATCTTCGCGTTGGTATTCGGCGTGCTGCTGGGCTGGCTGCCGGCGGGCGGCTGGAACGGTGGCGCCCTACCCAATCTGGTGCTGCCGGTGGTGGCGCTGTCGATCCAGCAGATCGCCTACATCGCGCGGATGATGCGCGCCAGCATGATCGAGGTGCTGGGCAGCCACTTCATCCGCACCGCCCGCGCCAAGGGGCTCAACGAGGGCGAAGTGATCTGGCGCCATGCCATTCGCCCCGCGCTGCTGCCGGTGATGTCCTATCTCGGCCCGGCCATCGCCGGGATCATCACGGGTTCCGTGGTCATCGAGCAGATCTTCGGTATTCCCGGCATCGGCCGCTACTTCGTCCAGGGCGCGCTCAACCGCGACTACACCCTGGTCATGGGCACCGTGGTCTTCTATGGCGTGCTGATCGTGTTGATGAACCTGATCGTCGATTTGCTCTATTCGGCACTCGACCCCCAGATCCGCTATGACGACTAATCCCCGACAACGACTCGACCGTGACGACGATCCGATCATGACAGCAATGACGATCATGACAATGACGATCACAAAGAACAGGGAGGCCGCTGATGACATCCGAATCCAAGCCCTATAGCGGCAAACAGCCGGATGGCACCCCGCTACCCGCTGGTGGCCCCAATCCGCCCCGCTCTCCTGACCCGGAAACCCCGGGCACGAAAGAGGGCGCGCCGGTGGGTGAAAGCCTGGCTCGCGACGCCTGGCGTCGTCTCAGCCAGAACCGCGCCGCCATGGCCAGCCTGGGCCTGCTGCTTGCGATCATCGTGGTGTGCATCGTCGGCCCGTGGCTGCTGCCGTGGGGGCTTGCCGAGGTCGACTGGAACGCTTTCGGCACCGGTCCGACGCTGGAAGGCGCGCACTATCTCGGCACCGACGCCAACGGCCGCGACCTGCTCACCCGCGTGCTCTATGGCGGGCGCGTGTCACTGTCGGTGGCGCTGGTCGCTTCTTTCGTCAGTCTGGTGATCGGCGTGCTCTACGGCGCCATCTCGGGGTATCTGGGCGGTCGCGTCGACAACTACATGATGCGTTTCGTCGACATCATGTATTCGCTGCCGTTCATGTTCCTGGTGATCCTGTTGATGGTGGTGTTCGGGCGCAACATCTTCCTGATCTACGCCGCCATCGGTGCGGTGGAGTGGCTCGACATGGCACGTATCGTGCGCGGCCAGACGCTGGCACTGAAGCGGCGGGAATTCATCGAGGCCGCCCATGCGCTGGGCGTGCGCGATACCAAGATCGTCACCCGCCATCTGATTCCCAACGCCATCGGCCCGGTGATCATCTACGTCACCCTGACCGTGCCCAAGGTGATCCTGCTCGAGAGCTTTCTGTCGTTCCTGGGGCTCGGCGTGCAGGAGCCGCTGACCAGCTGGGGCGTGCTGATCTCCGAAGGCGTGGACATGATGGAGAGCGCGCCGTGGATGCTGCTGGTGCCATCGTTCTTCCTCGCCGCCACGCTGTTCTGTCTCAACTTCCTGGGCGATGGGCTGAGAGACGCCCTCGACCCGCGCACGCGTTAAGGACTGATCGATGACTCAACCTCTGCTCGAAATCGACAAGCTCAGCGTGACGTTCCAGTTGCCCACCGGACCGGTGACCGCGGTCAAGGACGTGAGCTTTACCATCGTCGAGGGCGAAACGCTGGCGTTGGTCGGGGAGTCCGGCTCCGGCAAGTCGGTGACCTCCACCGCCGCCATGCGCCTGCTGCCCGAGCTCGCCGTGACCACCGGCGCCATCCGCTTCAATGGCGAAAACCTGCTCGAGGTAACACCCAAGCGAATGCGCCGAGTTCGCGGCAACGATATCTCGATGATCTTCCAGGAGCCGATGACCTCGCTCAATCCGCTCCACCGCATCGGCCGCCAGATTGGCGAGGTGCTGGTCAAGCACAAGCAGCTCACGGGCAACGCCAATCGCCAGCGGGTGCTGGAGCTGCTGAACCAGGTCGGCATCCCCGAGCCGGAGCGGCGCATCGACAGCTATCCGTACGAGCTCTCCGGCGGTCAGCGTCAACGGGTGATGATCGCGATGGCACTGGCCTGCGAACCCAAGCTGCTGATCGCCGATGAACCGACCACGGCGCTCGACGTCACGGTCCAGGCGCAGATCCTCGAGTTGCTCAAGTCGCTGCAGGCCGAGTACGGCATGGCGATCCTGTTCATCACCCATGACCTGAGCATCGTTCGCCATTTCGCCGATCACGTCGCGGTGATGCGCTATGGCGAAGTGGTCGAGAGCGGCCGCACGCTCGAGGTGTTCGACAACCCGCGCCACGACTACACCCGCATGCTGCTGGACGCGATTCCGCGAGGCCGCAAGGAACCCGCACCGGCAGATTCGCCGGTACTGCTGAGCGGGCACGATATCAAGGTGCGCTTCCCGCTCAAGAAGCGCCTGTTCGGCAAGAGCGAGTACTTCGAGGCCGTGCGTGGCATCGACCTGTCGATTCGCCGCGGGCAGACCTTGGGCATCGTCGGCGAATCCGGCTCCGGCAAGTCGACCCTCGGCCGCGCCCTGCTGCGGCTGCTGAAGTCCGAAGGCGACATCCGCTTCGAAGACGCCGACATTTCCGGGCTCGACAAATCGGGAATGCGTCCGCTGCGCTCGCGTCTGCAGGTCGTGTTCCAGGATCCTTTCGGTTCGCTCTCCCCGCGCATGACGGTGGGCGACATTATCAGCGAAGGTCTCAAGGTACATCATCCGGAAATGAACCGACGCCAGCGCGAGGCGGAAGTCATCGCCGCGCTGGAAGAGGTCGCCCTCGATCCCGCCATGCGCAACCGCTATCCGCATGAATTTTCCGGCGGCCAGCGCCAGCGTATCGCCATCGCCCGTGCGCTGATTCTCAAGCCGGAACTGCTGCTGCTCGACGAACCGACCTCGGCGCTCGACCGCTCGGTCCAGGTTCGTGTCATCGACCTGCTCCGCGACCTGCAGAAGAAGCACGGCCTGACGTATCTCTTCATCAGCCACGATCTATCGGTGGTGCGCGCGCTCTCCGACGACGTGATGGTGATGAAGGAAGGCCGCGTCATCGAACACGGCTCGGTGGATGCCATCTTCAACCACCCGCGCGAGGCGTATACCCAGGCACTGCTCAAGGCGGCCTTTATCGAATCCGAGGCGGCCTGACGCTCAAGGTGCCACCGCCGCAAACGGAGATGTCCTTGGTGGGATAATGCCCGATACATCCTCCACCAAATGAAACCCCGGCCTGAGCCGGGGTTGATTTAACTCCAGTGATGCGAAAGTGGTGTTAAAAACGATAGGTCGCCTGCACGCCGAACAGGTTGAGCGAGTTGTCGTATTCGGCCTGATAGGAGTTACCGTTTTCGTCCTGCAGATCGACGTCGGCGCGATCTTCCCAGATGTAGCTGTAGGCGGCATCGATGGTCAGGTCGGGAATCGGTGTCCAGCCTGCGCCGATAGAAACCAGCGTGCGGTCGGCAGACGGCACGCGCACGGTACGCACGCTGTCCTTGATGGGCGACTCGTCATACGCGATGCCGCCACGAAAGACCCATTGCGGATTGGGTTGATAGGAAAGGCCGGCGGAGTACTGCCAGGCGTCCTCGTAATCCTGCTGCTCTTCGACGGGGATGTTCAGGTTGTTATCGACCACGAGCTCGTCGAAGCGACTCCAGCGAATGTACGTCGCTCCCGCCATGACGGTCCAGCGATCGTCGAGCTGATGCGTGACCGAGAAGTCGATGGTTTCCGGCAACGTGATATCGAGCGAGGCATCGCCTCTGGCATTCTGGTCAGGGTAGCCGAAGACATTGTCCGCGTGGATATCACCGTCCAGGGTGTAATCGACCTTGGAGCGGTAGGTCAGCCCCAAGGTAGTCGACTCCACCGGCCGGTAGATCAAGCCGATGTTGTAGCCCCAGGCGTCGTCATCGCCCTTGACGTTGACGGTACCGTCACCGGCAGCTGTCGGGTTGAGCGGGTTGGGCGACTTGCTCTCCAACTCGCCCTTGATGTGGTTGTAGGTCACGCCGAAGCCGATGGCGAACTTGTCGTTGAAGCGGTACGACAGCGTGGGCTGGGCGGTGATGACTTCCAGATCGCTGTAGTTGCCGAAGTAGCGTCCCTTGAAGTCGTCGTTATAGTCGGTAATCAACCCGAAGGGGGCGTAAACACCGAGACCAAAGCTCCAACGGTCATTGATTGGCTGAACGTAATAGCCGAAAGGAATGGCCTTTTGGGGAATCATGTCGCCGTCAGAGCCGCCCCCAGTAGCGACCGATCCAATGATCGGCGTACCGTTGCCATCGACGCCGGTCACCATCGGCTGGTTGCCACTTTCGTCATGGATATCGGAACTGGCATCAATGTAATGGGTGCCCGCAGTCAACTGTGCCCTGTCCAGAAAGGACATCCCCGCCGGGTTGCCGAAAACGATGGTGGCATCCTGGACATTGGATGCCCGTCCCGCCCAGGACGTGCCCTGACCGCTGACGCTCTGTTCCTGCAACTGAAATGCGCCCGCCAAGGCTTGCCCTGATACTGCGGCGCTCGCCAGGGTAAAGGCCAACGACAGACGGCGATAACGAATGATCATGATTGGTTCCCCTGAACCCGGGAAGCCGCCGCGGCGTCTTGCGAGCCTTTTAAGTGCGGCCGGCGATTCCATTGTTCTCTGAGCCATTTTCGATTTGAAAAGGCCCGACTTTTCGATATCCGTTTTGACGGAATGGCAGTTTAGCGTCAATGTGCAAACGGTCGTTTTAATCGCTTTTTAGAGATTTCTTTAGTCGTAAGACCAACCGCTAAAGCACCGATTTGCAGCGTCGGGCTACGTGATGGCAGCGCTTGACCCTTGGGCTACACCTAGGTTTTAGACTGACGTTATCCATGGTTCAGCGAGGACATCCGATGAAGGTAACCGAACTGGCCCGAACTGCCGGCGTCACGGCCGAGACGGTGCGCCACTATACGCGCCAGGCGCTTTTGAAGCCGCGCCGTGACCCCGACAACGGCTATCAGTTGTTCGATCAGCAGGATCTCGACCGGCTACGCTTTATCCAGCGAGCGAGAACATTGGGCTTCAGCCTCAAGGAGATCGCCGACATTCTCGAGCAGGCCGATCAGGGCGACTCACCCTGCCCGCTGGTCCGCGACCTGCTGGCCGCTCGCCTGCCGCAGATCCATGCCCGGATCCGCGAACTCCAGGCGCTGGCGGATCGCATGGAGCGAGCGATGAACGACTGGTCACGACTGCCGGATGGCACGCCCGATGGCCACAGCATCTGCCGATTGATCGAGCAGACGCCCGATACTCCCGATGAGTGCTGCGCTCCGGCAAGGAGGAACGCATGAACCGCTACCAATATCGCGTCGATGCCATGCATTGCCAGGGCTGCGTGAAGCGCATGCGCGAGGCCATTCAGGCCGAGGACGCCCAGGCCGAAGTCAGCGGCGAACCAGCCGATCATCGACTTCAGGTCGATAGCACGCTGCCACGGGATCGGATCGCTCAGCTACTGACCGAGGCCGGCTATCCCCCGGACGCCGAGCATGAGTCCTGCGATTTCACCATCCCGGCGATGAGCTGCCAGGGCTGCGTCAAGCGCATGCGCGAGGCCATTCAGGCCGAGGACGCCCAGGCCGAAGTCAGCGGCGAACCGGCCGATCATCGACTTCAGGTCGATAGCGCGCTGCCACGGGATCGGATCGCTCAGCTACTGACCGAGGCCGGCTATCCCCCGGCCGCCGAGCATGAGTCCTGCGATTTCACCATCCCGGCGATGAGCTGCCAGGGCTGCGTCAAGCGCATGCGCGAAGCCGTTCAGGCCGAGGACGCCCAGGCCGAAGTCAGCGGCGAACCGGCCGATCATCGACTTCAAGTCGACAGCACGCTGCCACGGGATCGGATCGCCCGACTGCTGACCGAGGCCGGCTATCCGCCCGAAGACGAGGCGGCTGCCGAGGCCGAATCGCGTGAGGCCGAGGTGCGTGAGACCGAGTCGCGTGAGAGCGAGCCCGACCGGGCCGACGATACCCGGCCATCCAACGACGCCGCTCCATCCGATAGCCGGGCGGAAGAGCCGACGGAGGCCGGCGAGCTGCAACGACTATCAATCAGCGGCATGACCTGCGCCGGTTGCGTCAACGCGGTGCAGAAAGCGCTCTCGAAAACCCCCGGCGTCCAGCATGCCCAGGTCAACTTCGCCAGCGAGACGGCCCAGGTCAGCGGCCAGGCCAGCATCGCCGATCTGATCGCGGCGGTCGAGAACGTCGGCTATGGCGCCTCGCCGATCGAGGATCTGCGCGAGGCATCCGCCAAGCGCCAGCAGAACGCCGCCCGGCAGGCCCGTCGCCATGCGATCGAATCGGCGGTCAGCCTGACGCTGGGCGTACCGATGATGCTGGCGATGTTCTTCCATATGCCGCAGCTCGAGGGCGGCGAGCGCTGGATCTGGCTGCTCCTGGGGCTGGCCACGCTGGGCGTGCTGGCCACCGCAGGTCGTCGCTTCTTCGACGGCGCCTGGAAAGCGTTCCGTCATCATCAGGCCAACATGGATACCCTGATCGCCCTGGGCAGTGCCGCCGCCTGGCTCTATTCGATGGCCGTGGTGCTGTTCCCGACGGTGATTCCCGAGGGATCCCGGCATCTCTATTTCGAGGCGTCGTTGATGATCATCGGTCTGATCGGCATCGGCCAGACGCTGGAACTCAAGGCTAGGGGACGTACCAGCCAGGCGCTGTCCCGTCTGCTCGACCTGCAAAGCAAGACGGCCCGAGTGATCCGTGACGGACAAGAGCGCGATATCGAGATCGAGCAGGTTCAGGTGAACGATCGAATCCGGGTGCGCCCGGGCGAACGCCTGCCGGTCGATGGCGACGTCGAGGAGGGAGAGAGCTTCATCGACGAGTCGATGCTCACCGGGGAACCGGAACCGGTACGCAAGGCGGCCGGAGATCGGGTCAGCGCCGGTACCGTCAACGGCAAGGGAACCCTCGTCTATCGCACGAGCCATGTCGGCGACGACACTCGGCTGGGACGCATCGTCGACCAGGTCTCCCGCGCCCAGGAATCACGGCCGCCCATCGGCGCGCTGGCAGACAAGGTCTCGGCGATCTTCGTGCCCAGCGTAATGATCGCCGCTGTCGTCACCGCGCTGCTCTGGTTCGACTTCGGTCCGGCGCCGCAGCTGGTGCACATGCTGGTGGCAGCGACAACCGTTCTGATCATCGCCTGCCCCTGCGCCCTGGGCCTCGCGACACCGATCTCGACCATGATCGGCATCGGCAAGGCCGCCGAGTACGGCATCCTGATTCGCGACGGCGAAGCGCTACAGACCGCGAGCCAGTTGACCACCCTGGTGGTCGACAAGACCGGCACCCTGACCGAGGGCAAGCCGCGGGTCACCGACAGCCGCTATTGGCTGGAGCAAACGCGCGTCGATGCCGTGGTGGCCGCCCTGGAGCGCGGCTCGGAGCACCCGCTGGCCGACGCCTTGCTGACGCACGTCGGCGATACGGCGGACGAGGTGGCGATCCGTGATTTCCAGAGCCTGACCGGCCGGGGCGTCAGCGCGGCTCTGGATGACGGCAGTCAGGTGTTCCTGGGCAACGCCGCGCTGATGCACGAGCACGGCATCGATGTGGCCACTGCCGCCTCCGATGCCGAGAAGTGGCAGGCACAGGCGACCAGCGTGATCTACCTCGCCATCGGCGGCGAACTGGCAGCCCTTTATGGTATTCGCGATGCGCTGAGGGCGGACAGCCGCGCCGCGATCTCGCGCCTGAAGGCCGAGGGTCTGACAGTGGTGATGCTGAGCGGAGACAATCGCGCCACGGCCGAGGCCATCGCCCGGGAAGCGGGCATCGACGAGGTTCGCGCCGAACTGATGCCCGGCGACAAGCAACAGGCCATTGTCGAGCTGCAGCAACGCGGTGAACGCGTCGGCATGGTCGGTGACGGCATCAACGATGCCCCGGCGCTGGCACAGGCCGAGGTCGGCTTCGCCATCGGCCAGGGCACCGATATCGCCATCGAGAGCGCCGGCATGACGCTGATGCGAAACTCGCTGCACGGCGTCGGTGACGCCATCGCCATCAGCCGCGCCACGCTCTCCAACATCAAGCAGAACCTGTGGGGCGCCTTCGGCTACAACGCGTTGGGCATCCCGATTGCCGCCGGTATACTCTACCCTTTCACCGGCATGCTGCTGTCGCCGATGATCGCGGCTCTGGCGATGTCGCTCTCCTCGGTCACGGTAGTCAGCAATGCCAACCGGCTACGGCTGTTCCGGCCCGATGGCGGCCAAGGTTCGACAACCCAGACCAACGCAAACGCAAAGGAAGCGACGGCATGACACTTCTGCTCAATACCCTGGGCATCGCCGTGATTCTGTTCATCGTCTGGTGGTTCTGGCTGCGAGGCTGATCGCAGCCAGCCAGGGACGCAGCTAGCAAAGGGACGAAGCCAGCAAGGAGAAAACGATGACTTCACCACACCACGCCCCACCGCTGGGCGGCGTCATCGAAAGCGTTCTCTACACGGCCGACATGCAGCAGGCTCGGGACTTCTTCACGCGCGTGCTCGGGCTCGAACCTCATCTCGAGGACGAGCGCTTCACCGCCTACCCCACCGGCAACACCATGCTGCTGGTGTTCCAGCAGGGCCAGACCGACGAGACGGTCCACCTGCCGGCTGACATGGGGACCATCCCGCCCCACGACGGCGAGGGTCGCCAGCACCTGGCGCTGGCGATTCCGGCCGAAAGTCTCGACGACTGGGAGGCGCATCTCGCCGATCAGGGCATCGAGATCGAAGGCCGGACCCGCTGGCCGAAAGGGAGCGAGAGCCTCTATTTTCGCGACCCGGACGACCACCTGCTCGAGCTGGTCACGCCGGGGCTGTGGCCCAACTATTGAACGGCAGCGCTGGGCCGATCCAGACTTAGCCTCAGCCTCAGCTCTTCAACTCTGGCTGATGCCGGCGTAGAGCCCCGGGCGGTGATTGATGGTGAGAATCGCGCCCAGTACCACGGTGCCGACGATTGAATAGAGCACGTTGGTCACCGGCAGCACGAAGAACGCAGCCAGCATGATCAGGCCATCCAGTCCCATCTGCACCTTGCCCGCCGGCCAACCGTAACGGTCCTGCAGATAGACCGCGAGAATGTTGAACCCGCCGAGGCTGCCACGGTGGCGTAGCAGAAACAGCACGCCCAGGCCGATCAGACTTCCCCCCGCCAGCGCCGCGAACAGCGGATCGACCTCGCCGATCTCCAGCCAGCTCGGCAGCATCCAGGAGATCCACGACAGCAGCGCTACCGCCCCGAAGGTCTTGAAGGTGAACTGATGGCCGATCCGCCGCCAGGCCAGCCAGTAGAACGGCAGGTTGATGACGAAGAAGACGAGTCCGAAACTCCAGCCGGTCACGTAGGTCACCAACAGCGCCAGGCCCGCTGTGCTGCCGATCAGGATCTCGGCATGGTGATAGAGCGCCAACCCTAGCGCCGCGCAGGAAGACCCCAGCAGAATGGCCAGCACGTCTTCATAGGAACGGTGACGGTACGTCGTTTCCATCGAGCAATCCTTGTTGTCTTGTCTCTGCCGGGTAGGCAGTGGGTCAATGAGTCGGCGCTTTTGGCGCCTGTCCGGTCACGCCCCGAGAACGGGGCCACCGGCGATCCGGCGATTATATCGTCAAGACGTCCGCTCGAGGCGACCCCGAACCCGCCCGATTCCGACAGTTCGGGACGACAGGCGTCGTGGCGGCAGGTGTCGTGGCAGCCAATGAAGCGTGTGAAAGGATGGGGAAATGAGGCGGGAAACGTCAGGCCGTCAGGCGCTCGGCGTGCTCGACCATCAACTGCAGGGACTCGCGCCCTTTCCAGCGATTGCGGGAAAGCTTGAAGGCGCATCGTATCCGGTCGCCAAGTGAAACCGGCGCGGCCTCGCCCGGATTGAGCGCGCGGAACCAGATCGCCCGGCTGACCACCGCGTCGCAGGAGAGCTCGAGCATCAGGTGATTGCCCTCGGCACCGACCGGGCGCAGTTGCTCGACGAAGAACTCGGCTTCGAACAGCGGCGCGTCGAATTCGCGGCCATAGGGCGCCAGCGCGTCGAGCTCGTCCAGCGTCGCCAGGGTCAACTGCGATGCGCTCAGGCTGCCATCGGTCCATACGATCGGGAACAGCTCCCGTTCGCCCAACTGTTCTCGCACGGCCTGCAGGAAAGCATGGCGGAACGACTCCAGCTCGGCGAGCGGCACGCCGACGCCGGCAGCGCCGCGATGCCCCCCGAAACGCGGCAGGCTCGACGGCGACAGCTCGTGGGCCCGCTGCAGCGCGTCGCGCAGATGCAGAGCCTCGATGGAGCGCCCGGAGCCGGTCAGCATGTCCGGCGCGGTAGCGGGCGTCAGCACCAGCGCCGGACGCCCGTAGGATTGGACCAGCCGGGAAGCGACGATGCCCTGCACGCCAGCGTGCCCCTCCGGCAGATGGATCACCAGCGCCGGCAGGTTGTCCGCCAGCTGCGGCTTGGCCAGCGCGCGGGCACTTTCGACCATGTCGGCCTCGAGCGCCTTGCGGGCCTGGTTGTCATCATCCAGCACCTGGAGATGCTGGCGGGCGACGCCATCCTCGGCGGCCAGCATGTAGTGCAGCGCGGCGTAGGGGTCGTCCAGCCGCGAGCGGGCATTGATTCGCGGCCCCATCTGGAAGGCCAGCGTCTCGGCATTGAACGGCACGCTGTCGGCACCCAGGCGTTCCGCCATGACCCGCCAGCAGGCAGCCTCCATCCGATTGATCAGCCGCAGGCCGTAGGTCACGACCGCGCGATTGGCGGCGCTCGCCCCCAGCGACACGCAGTCCGCCACCGTCCCCAAGGCCACGTAGGAGAGCCAGGGCGAAAGCTTGGGCGTCGACGACGACAGCACGCCCTGCTCGATCAGGACCGAGCGGGTCAGCGACATCATCAGCCACGCCACCATACAGCCGGCGATGGTCTTGTCCGGATACCCGCAGTCCGAGCGCGTGGGATTGATCGTGGCGTAGGCGGAAGCCGGAGGCCCTTCGATCGGCAACGCATGGTGATCGGTGACGACGACGTCGATCCCCGCTTCGCGCAGGCGCGCGATCCGCGGTTCGTCGGAGGAGCCGCAATCGGCGGTGATCACCAGGCTGGGGCGCGGCTTCAGCGCCAGCGTGCGCTCGACCAGCGGCAGGCTGATGCCGTAGCCGTCGTTGATACGGTGACCGATCAGGCTGTGCAGCTTCGCGGACGGCACGCCGAACAGCTCGGTCATCGACCGCAGCATCACCACATGCGAGGTGATACCGTCGACATCGTAGTCGGTCAGGATGCCGATATGCTCGCCCTCGCTCACCGCCCGCGCGATGCGCTCGGCGCCACGGCGGGCATCGCACAGCTGCTCGGGGTGGCTGAGATAGCGCAGTGCCGGCGCGGTCAACGCTTCCAGCGGGCCGTCGTGTCCCGGCAGCCGCCCGGCGAGAATCCGTGCCTGCAGCTCGCTCAGCCCGGCGGCCAGCCCGCGCCGATAGACGTTCTCGTCGCGCGGGCGTGGCTGGATGCGACAGCGGGCGTAATCGTGGGAAGTCTGGTCGGCCAAGGTCGTAGCGGGAACAGTAGACATCCAGAACTCAAGTGAGCGGGGTCATGACGTGCTGGCGGAATGCCGGACGCGTCTCGAGCCGTGCATGCCAGTCGGCCAGGTGTGGCAGCGTGGGGCGCTCGATGTCCATCGCGAACCAGGTATGGACGAAACATCCCATGGGGATGTCACCCATGCCGAAGGCGTCTCCCGACAACCATGCCTGGCTTGCAAGCGCCCTGTCGACGATTGCCAACCGTTCGGCCACGAGCAACTGGCCTCGTGCCATCGCGTCCCCGTCGAACTGCTCGGGGGTGGCACGCACGCGGTTGAAGAACAAGTCGCGGAAGGGCGCGGCCAGCATCGACAGCACCCAGTCCATCCATTGATCGCATATGGCTCGCTGGAGGGGAGAGCCGCTCTGCAGCGCACCATTGCCATAGGCAGCGACCAGGTAGCGAACGATGGCGTTGGACTCCCACACGCTTCTTTCCCCGTCGATCAGACACGGAATGAGGCCGTTGGGATTGAGCTTGCGATACTCGTCGCTATCCAGACCACCATGCACGCCGCCGTAATCGACACGTTCGAACTCGAGCTCCAGTTCGGCCGCGCACCAAAGCACTTTCTTGACGTTGTTCGAGTTGTCTCTTCCCAGTACTTTCAACATGGCGTCTCTCCCGTTAACGCAGCAATGCGCGATCCCGTCTCAGCGACGGTTATCGGCGACGAATGCCTGGACCGCTTTCAACTCGGCGGGCAGCACGCTGTAGCGCTCTTCGCGCTCGAGCAGATCGTCCATGTGGGGCGGCAGCGGCACGCCGGAGAAGCCGGCCCTGACCACGGCTTCGGCAAACTTGGCCGGATGCGCCGTCGCCAGCGTGATCATCGGCGTCACCGTATCGGCGCGCGCCTGCTCCGCCGCCCGGTAACCGGTGGCGGTATGCGGGTCGAGCAGCTCCTTGGTGCGATGATGCGCGTCGCGAATGGTCTCGAGGATGGCATCGTCGTCGACGCTGAAACTGGAGAACTTCTCGCGCAGCCTGGCGAGCGGCGCCTCGGCCAGCACGGCCGGCTCCTGCTGGAAGCGCTCGAGCAGCTCGCGAACTGCATCGCCGTCGCGGTCGTAGGCGTCGAACAGCAACCGCTCGAAGTTCGACGACACGACGATGTCCATCGAGGGGGCCAGCGTTGCCGCCAGGTCGCGCTTGGAGAAGTCGTTGTCGGCCAGCGTGCGGTGCAGGATGTCGTTGGCGTTGGTGGCGATGATGAACTGCTTGACCGGCAGGCCCATCTTGTAGGCCATGTAGCCCGCGAAGAGGTTACCGAAGTTGGCCGACGGCACGCAGAAGCTGACTTCGCGATGCGGCGCGCCCAGCGCCACGCCGGCAGCGACGTAGTAGACGATCTGGGCCATGATGCGCGCCCAGTTGATCGAGTTGACCGCCACCAGCCGTGCGCCCTCGAGGAACGCCTGGTCGGCGAAGCTCGCCTTGACCATCGCCTGGGCATCGTCGAAGTTGCCCTCGATGGCGATGTTGAAGACATTGTCCGCCAGCACTGTGGTCATCTGGCGCCGCTGCACTTCGGAAACCCGGTTGTGCGGATGGAGGATGAAGATATCCAGATGATCGCAGTGGCGGCAGCCTTCGATCGCCGCCGAGCCGGTGTCACCGGAGGTGGCGCCCATGATCACCGCTCGCTCGCCGCGCTTGGCGAGGAAATGATCGAGAATGCGCCCCAGCAGCTGTAGCGCGACATCCTTGAATGCCAGCGTCGGGCCGTGGAACAGCTCGAGCAGGAAGTGGTTGGCATCGAGCTGGTTGAGCGGGACGACGGCATCGTGGCTGAAGGTCGCGTAGGCATCATGCACCAGCCCACGGAACGTCTCGTCGTCGATCTCGCCGCCGACGAAGGGCTTCATCACCCGAAAAGCGATGTCGGCGTAGGAGAGCCCCGCCATCGAGGCGAGCTCCTCCCGCGACAGCTGCGGCATCGTCTCCGGCACGTAGAGGCCACCGTCGACCGCCATGCCGGTCAGTACCACTTCCTCGAAATTCAGCGCCGGCGCCTGGCCGCGCGTACTGATATAACGCATATTTCACTCCGTGAGTGACGAGCTTCGAGCTGCGGGCTTCGAGCACAACCCGCTCGCGGCTCGCGGCTTACGGCTCGGAACTGAAGTTATTACTGCTCGTCCAGCGACTCGACACGAATCCGCGTGACCGGCCCGGCGATATCGGCCAGCGATTCCAGTTGGCGAATCGCATCGTTCATGTGCTGCTCGCGGGTGCGATGCGTCAGCAGGATGATCGGCACCAGTTCGCCTTCGGTGGCTTCCTTCTGGATGATCGCCTCGATCGAGATGGTCTGCTCGGACAGGATCGTCGCGACTCGCGCCAGCACGCCAGGCCGGTCCACCGCCAGCAGGCGCAGGTAGTAGGCCGTGACGATCTCTTCCATCGGCAGGATCGGCAGCGCGTTGGCTTCGTCGTTGACCCCGCTGAACGCCAGGTAAGGGACACGGTAGCGATGCGCGGTGGTAATATCGCGCGCCACGTCCAGCAGGTCGGCGACCACCGCCGAGGCCGTGGGTTCCGCCCCGGCACCCGCACCATAGTAGAGCGTCGGGCCGACGGCGTCGCCCATCACGGCGATGGCATTCTTGACGCCATGCACATTGGCCAGCAGCCGCTCCTTCGGGATCAGGGTCGGGTGGACGCGCAGCTCGACGCCGTTATCGCCCCGCCGGGTAATGCCCAAATGTTTGATGGTATAGCCCAGGTTATCGGCTTGCTCGACGTCATCGGCGGTGATCCGCGCGATGCCCTCGGTATAGGCACGATCGAACTGCAGCGGGACGCCGTAGGCGATGGAGGCCAGGATCGTCAGCTTGTGGGCGGCATCGATGCCCTCGACGTCGAAGGTCGGATCGGCTTCGGCATATCCCAGCGCCTGGGCTTCGGCGAGCACGTCATCGAAGGCTCGCCCTTCGTCGCGCATGTGGGTCAGAATGTAGTTGCCGGTGCCGTTGATGATGCCGGCCAGCCACTGGATGCGGTTGGCCCCGAGACCTTCACGCAGCGACTTGATCACCGGGATGCCGCCGGCCACGGCAGCCTCGAAGGCGACGATGACGCCCTTCTTGTGGGCTGCCTGGAAGATTTCGTTACCGTGAACGGCGATCAGCGCCTTGTTGGCGGTCACGACGTGCTTGCCATGTTCGATCGCGGTCATGACCAGCTCGCGAGCAACGTCGTAACCGCCGATCAGCTCGACCAGCACATCGATATCGGGATTGCGCGCGACTTCGAAAATGTCGCGTGTCACCTTGACCCCGGAAGTGTCGCAGTCAGGATTGTCGCGCCGCGCACCCACCTGCTCGATGACGATGGGGCGACCCGCCCGACGAGCGATCTCGTCGGCGTTGCGCGTCAGAACGTCGAAGGTGCCACCGCCCACGGTGCCCAGCCCGCAGATACCCACTCTCACCGGATCCAAGATGTCGCTCTCCCCTGCTGATATTGACTCGCCGCATCGCCCTCCGGAGCGGAAGCCGCTGTCACGGCTTTCCATTCTTTGCTGTACGGATTCCCGGCACAAAGCGCCCTGAAGGGCGGTCACGGTAGAAAGCCCAGCCCCCCTTGTCAAGCGGACTCGCGGGTATCCTGCCGGGTATCAGCTATCGCCGCTGGCATCGATGCCGAGCATGGCCGCCAACCGCTTCGCCGGCAGGTATCCCGGCACCATCTTGCCATCGGGGAAAATGATCGCGGGCGTGCCCTGAATTCCCGATTCGACGCCCAGTTGATACTGCGACGCGATGGGAGCCTGGCAACTTTTCGACGCTTCCACGCTGTCACCGCGGAATGCCGCACTCATCGCTTCCGAGCGGTTGTCGGCACACCACACGTCGGCGAGCTGTCGCGCCGCATCCGAACTAGGCCCCATGCGCGGGAAGGCCAGATAGTCGACCTGAATGCCCATGTCGTTGAGCTGGGACATCTCGGCGTGCAGCTTGTGGCAGTACGGGCAGGTCGGATCGGTGAACACCGTGAGCCTGGCCTTGACCTCGCCGGCCGGCTTGTAGATCACGCGCTGATTCTCGGGCACGGCGTCGACCAGGGCCTTGCGTCGCTGGTTGGCCGCCTGTTCGGTCAGGTTGACCATGCCGTCCTCGGCATTCTGGTAAAGATCGCCGACGATCAGATACTGGCCCTCGGCGTCCGAGTAGAGCGTATTGCCGCCACGCAGGCGGACTTCATAGAGCCCGGGGACCGGAGAGTCGTCGATGGCTTCGATCGGCAGAGGCTGTCCCCCGTGCGCGTTGAGCTTGTCGGCGAGATCGGCCGGCGGCTCGGCCGATACGGCCGGCGCCAGAACGGCAGCCAGCAAGGCAACGGTGGACAACAGTAGACGACTTCTCATGTTCAACCTCTCGGGTGGTGTTGAGCGTGCAGCGCTTCCAGACGCGCCTGGGCCACGTGGGTGTAGATCTGCGTGGTCGACAGGTCGCTGTGACCCAGCAGCAACTGTACGACACGCAAATTGGCCCCATGATTCAATAGATGGGTCGCGAAGGCATGGCGAAGGGTATGCGGCGACAGCGGCTTGTCGATGGCCGCGAGCTGCGCATAGTGCTTGAGCCGGTGCCAGAAAGTCTGGCGGGTCATGAAGCCATCACGGCGCCCGGGAAACAGCGGTGGCTGGCGGATGTCGTTCATCAGCTCGTTGCGGCCCTGGCGCAGATAACGCTCGATCCAGGCCATGGCTTCTTCGCCCAGCGGCACGAGTCGTTCCTTGTCACCCTTGCCACGGATCAGCACCACGCCCTGACGCAGATTGACCGCCGATACGGTCAACCCCACCAGCTCGGAGACGCGCAGGCCGCAGGCGTAGAGCACTTCCAGCATGGCGCGATCGCGCAGGCCCAGCGCGGTCTCCACGTCCGGCGCCATCAGCAGCCGATCCACGTCGTGCTCCTCGAGGGTCGAGGGCAACCCGGGCCGCACTCGCGGCGATTGAACCTCCGCCAGCGGATCGTGACTCATCAGTCCTTCGGCCAGAGCCCAGCGGTAGAAGCGGCGCAGGCAGGAGAGCTGCCGCGCGATGGAACGGGTGTGATAGCGCTCGCGACAGGACTCGACGAAATCGATCAAGGTGGTCTCGCCAGGCGCCAGCAGCCGCTCGTCCTGTGCCTCGAGATAGACGATCCACGCCGTCAGATCACGGCGGTAGGCGCTCAACGTGTGCTCGCTGACGCCCCGCTCCAGCCATAGCGCATCGAGGAAGGCATCGCGTCGGTCGTGATCGTTCATGCAACTCCGGGGCGAAAACGGCAGTGTAAACAAAGAGCACCATCATAACGCGGAAACCCCGCAAGCCGAACGACTCGCGGGGTTTCCGTTGCTCCTGCCGGGCACGCTCCCGATGATGACCGGGAGCGTGTGGGTCAGCGGCTTGCGCCGACTCAGCCCAGCTTTTCCTTGATGCGGGCAGACTTGCCGCTGCGCTCGCGGAGGTAGTAGAGCTTGGCCTGGCGCACGTCACCGCGACGCTTGACTTCGATACCGGCCACCAGCGGGCTGTAGGTCTGGAAGGTACGCTCGACGCCGACACCATGAGAGATCTTGCGCACGGTGAAAGCGGAGTTCAGACCGCGGTTACGCTTGCCGATGACGACGCCTTCGAAAGCCTGGAGACGCTCGCGGCTGCCTTCCACGACCTTGACCTGGACGACGATGGTGTCACCGGGCGCGAACGCCGGGACTTCCTTGCTCATCTGCTCGTCTTCGAGCGCCTGGATCACTTTACTCTTGCTGCTCATGTCTTGCTCCTCGTTGAAGAAACGTACCTGAAGGGCGTTTCGTGATCCCGACGCCCGTCCGACAAGCGGTCGGGGCGGAATCGGACTCGTGGATGACGCATGTCGACGACTATTGCATTCGAACATCACGCTATTCGCAGGTCTGTTCGAAGGTCTGTCGCCTCATGCACCGCCGTCGCCGGAAGACGCGCTTCCCGCGACGTGTTCGTCGATGAATTCGTCGAGCAGCTTGCGCTGTTCACGATCCAACGTTCGGCTCTCCAGCAGATCCGGGCGCCTGAGCCAAGTGCGCCCGAGGGATTGTTTCAGTCGCCAGCGGCGAATCAACTCGTGGTTGCCGCTGAGCAGGACGTCCGGTACCCGGTGGCCGTCGATCACTTCGGGCCGCGTATAGTGCGGGCAGTCCAGCAGGCCATCGGCAAACGAATCCTCGCTGGCCGAGTCACTGTGCCCCAGCACACCGGGCACTTCGCGCGCCAGCGCATCGATCATCACCATCGCGGGCAGCTCGCCACCGCTGAGGACGTAGTCGCCGATCGACCACTCTTCATCGATGTCGGCTTCGACCACGCGCTCGTCGATGCCTTCATAACGGCCCGCCACGACGATCAGGCCATCACGCGAAGCCAACTCGCGAGCTCCGGCCTGATCCAGCCTGCGCCCCTGAGGCGACAGGTAGATCACGCTGGCACGATGGCCTGCAGCTTCCGCCCCGGCACGCGCATCCGTCAATGCGCCGCGCAAGGTATCGACCTTCATCAGCATGCCGGGGCCGCCCCCGTAAGGACGATCGTCGACCGTGCGATGTCTGTCCGTGGCGTAATCCCGGGGATTCCAGAAAGCCATTTCCAGCAAGCCACGCTCGACGGCGCGACCGGTAACGCCATGCCGGGTAATGGCCTCGAACATCTCAGGGAACAGGGAGACGACACCAATCCACACGGTACGCTTCTCCTTCCCGCCGCCGATTATCGGCCGTTCGCCGTTTCCCGAAATCGCCGCGTCATGTCGACGTGCAGCGTTTCAGAAAGCGGGGTCCCAGTCGACGATCATGAATCGTCCGGCCAGATCGACCTGAACGATCACGTCGTCAGGCAGAAACGGCAGCAATCGCTCGCGATCGTCGAGACTACCCTCGGAGGGCTTGACCACCAGCACATCGTTGGCACCCGTCTCGAAGAGATGGTCGACTCGACCCAGCTTGACGCCATCGCAAGTCTTGACCTCGAGCTCTTCCAGCTGATGCCAGTAATATTCGCCGCTATCCAGTTCGGGTAGCGCCGTTTTCTCGATCGACACCTCGGCACCGGCCCACTGCTCTGCCAGCTCCCGCGTGTCGATACCTTCCAGTCGTACCACCAGACTCTTGCCTTGCGGCCGCGCGTCGAGCAGACGTCGCGACTGGCGCTGCCCCTGCATCGACAACACCCAGACCGGATAGTCGAAGATGCCCTGGGCCGGACTGGTGTACGAATAGACCTTGAGCCAACCTTTCACACCGTGCGGGCTGGTCAGACGCCCCAGCACCACGTGCTGCGTCTCGTCATTCTGCATGGGCTTGTCCTGCTCGGCTTTCGGCAAGGGGTCACCCGACAGCGTTTCGCGAGCCGCTTGCGGCATGATGATCGAACTCAGGCCTGGGCTTTGCGAGCTTCTTTGACCAGCTCGGCCACGCGATCGGAAACCTGCGCACCCTGGGACTGCCAGTGGGTGATGCGGTCCAGATCGACACGCAGGCGCTCTTCCTGGCCGCGAGCGACCGGGTTGAAGAAGCCGACGCGCTCGATGAAGCGGCCATCGCGGGAAACGCGAGAATCGCTAACGGTCAGGTGATAGAAGGGACGCTTCTTGGCGCCACCACGTGCCAGACGAATGGTTACCATTGCGTTGATAATCCTTCGGTTAAGTTAATCGTTACGCCACGGATTCGAGTCTTCTCGGACACTCGCCCGAGACGAAGACGCAGCATTCTACGGAAAACACCCTGTCTTGGGAACCTTTTGTTGCGACGCACGGGCGAATCAGCGCCGGGGAAAGCCGCCGCCCATTCCCCCCATACCGCCCATGCCACCGGGACCACCAGGGCCGCCAGGGCCTCCGCCGCCCATCATGCCGGACATGCCGCGCATCATCTTCTGCATGCCGCCCTTCTGGCCGGCCTTTTTCATCATCTTCTGCATCTGCTTGTGCTGCTTGAGCAGACGATTGAGATCCGGCACCTGCAGACCGGCACCGGCGGCAATGCGGCGCTTGCGCGAGCCGTTGATGATTTCGGGCTTGCGTCGCTCCTGGGGCGTCATCGAGTTGATCAGCGACTCGAGCTTGCCGAATTCCTGCTCGGCTCCCTTGTTCTGGGCCATTTCCGCCATCTGCCCCATGCCCGGCAGCTTGGACATCAGCCCGCCCATACCGCCCATCTTCTTGAGCTGCTGGAGCTGGTCGCGAAAATCCTCGAGATCGAAGCCCTGCCCTTTCTTGACCTTCTTGGCGAGTCGCTCGGCCTTGCCCTTGTCGACATTGCGCTCCGCCTCCTCGATCAGCGACAGCACGTCGCCCATGCCGAGAATGCGCGACGCCACGCGATCGGGGTGGAACGGTTCCAGGGCATCGACCTTTTCGCCCATCCCCATGAACTTGATCGGCTTGCCGGTGATGTGACGCACAGAAAGCGCCGCACCGCCGCGCGCGTCACCATCGGCCTTGGTCAAGATGACGCCGGTCAGCGGCAGCGCGTCATGGAACGCCTTGGCGGTGTTGGCGGCATCCTGGCCGGTCATGGCATCGACGACGAACAGCGTCTCCTGCGGCTGAATCGCCTGGTTCAGAGCCTGGATCTCCGCCATCATCGCTTCGTCCACCGCCAGCCGGCCGGCGGTATCGACGATCACCACGTCATGGAACTGGATCTTGGCGTGCTTGATCGCTGCTTCGGCGATCGCCACCGGCTGCTGGGCGCTGGTCGACGGGAAGAAGTCGACCTCGACTTCCCGGGCCAGGGTCTCGAGCTGATCGATGGCCGCCGGGCGGTAGATGTCGGCGGAAACCACCAGCACCTTCTTGTTCTCGCGTTCGCGCAGGAACTTCGCCAGCTTGGCCACGGAGGTGGTCTTGCCCGCGCCCTGCAGGCCGGCCATGAGCACGACCGCGGGCGAGCCCTTGAGCGTCAGCGCTTCGTTGGCCTGCCCCATGATCGCCTCCAGCTCCTGCTGGACGATCTTGACGAACTGCTGCCCTGGCGAGAGGCTCTTGGAGACCTCCTGGCCCACGGCACGCTCGCGTACGCGATCGACGAAGTCCTTGACCACGGGCAAGGCAACGTCGGCTTCGAGCAAGGCCCGGCGCACTTCACGCAGGGTATCCTTGATGTTGTCTTCGGTCAGACGCGCCTGGCCGGTAATCGACTTGAGCGTCTGCGACAGGCGATTGGAGAGGCTTTCGAACATGAAACGCTCCGGGCAACGATGCCTGGCGCCACCGATGCTCGAACTCAAGCTCGCGGCGCCGCTAGAAGGAATGTGGCCAGCATTATACGCATGGATAGGGCTTGGCTCCATGCGGCCTGATTCACACAGTTCGGCTGCATGCGGCTATGGCTGGGCGAGTTGGCAGTGATTGGGTATAGTAACCGCGAAACGCGATTGCCTATCATCTAGCACATCCGCATCCCGTACTCTTTTCATCGTCATGGCGGTCGTCAGTCACCGCTCACGAGGCCAAAACACCGATGCCGGCGCTTCCTTTCGCCCTTGTCGCTATTGTCTGCTATCTCGCCGCCGGGCTGTGGCAAAGCCTGAGCCTCGCCCGACGCGTCGGCGAACGTCCGAACTGGGTCCGTGGTGCCGGGCTGATCGCCCTGGCATGCCACACCCTCATCGTCGCACTGGCGATCGTCGGCCCCCACGGACTGCACCTGGGGCTGACCCAGAGCGCGGCGCTGGTGGGCTGGCTGGTCGTGGCACTACTGCTGATTGCCAGTCTGTTCAAGCCCGTGCTCAACGCGGGCGTCTGCGTCTTTCCGCTGGCCGCCATCACCGTTGTCGGTGTCGTTGGCATGCCCAGCCGGATGATCGAGTCCGGAGTATCGCCGGGGCTCTACTTCCACATTCTGAGTTCGGTCGCCGCCTTCTCCTTCCTGGCCATTGCCGCCGTTCAAGCAGCGCTGCTGGGCTTCCAGCATCACGCTCTCAAACGCCGCCAGACGGGTGGCATCGTTCAGGTGCTGCCACCGCTGACCCGCATGGAACAGCTGCTGTTCGAACTGATCTGGTGCGGCATGCTGCTGCTGACGCTCGCCATCATCAGCGGCTTCCTGTTCGTGGACAACCTGTTCGCCCAGCACCTGGCCCACAAGACCGTCCTGTCGCTGCTGGCATGGCTGATCTTCGCCGGCCTGCTGGCCGGACACCACTATCTGGGCTGGCGTGGTCAGAAGGCGGTGCGCTGGACGCTGACCGGTGTCGGCGTGCTGATACTGGCCTTCTTCGGCACCAAGTTCGTGCTGGAATACGTCTTCCACTACAACGCCTGAGACGTGCCCGAGTCGACAGCTATGCCGGGTGCGGCTGTCGGCGGCGTTGACAGGGTTCGGCTAACGCCCTACAACAACCTGACAACTCCTGAGGAATTCCCCGCCTTGAGCGATGACATACCCTTGGGCCTCATGCTGGGCCTGCTGTTCATTCTGGTTTGCCTGTCAGCCTTCTTCTCCAGTTCCGAAACCGGCATGATGTCGATCAACCGCTACCGGTTGAATCATCAGGCCAATGCCGGATCCCGCTCGGCCAAGCGCGTCGTCGAGCTGCTCAAGCGCCCCGATCGCCTGCTGGGCGTGATACTGATCGGCAACAATCTGGTCAACAATCTCGCCGCCTCGATCGCCACTATCGTCGCCATCCATTTCTTCGGCGATGTGTCGGGGCCCGCCATCGCCACGCTGGCATTGACGATCGTGGTGCTGATTTTCGGCGAAGTGACCCCCAAGACCTATGCCGCCATCAAGCCCGACCGCATCGCCCTACCCGCCTCGCTGATCCTTGCGCCATTGCTGAGACTTTTCTATCCCGTGGTCTGGCTGGTCAACGTCATCTCCAACGGGCTTCTGCGCCTCATCGGCGTTCGCCACTTGGACGCCGGTGCCGACAGCCTCACCCGTGACGAGCTTCGCAGCGTGGTTCACGAGGCGGGGCCGATGATCCCCAGCCGTCACCAGGCGATGCTGCTGTCGATCCTCGATCTGGAAAACGTCACCGTCAACGACATCATGGTCCCGCGTCACGAGATCGTCGGTCTCAATCTCGACGACGATCTGGAAACGCTGCTGGCCCAGATTCGCCAGAGTCAGCACACCCGCCTGCCGATCTTCAAGGGCGACATCAACAACATCATCGGCATTCTGCACCTGCGCAACGCTTCGCGGTTTCTCTCCAAACCGGATCTTCAGAAAGCCGCGATCGTACAGGAAGCCCGTGAACCCTATTTCATTCCGGAGTCGACCCCGCTGCATACGCAACTGCTCAATTTCCAGCAGCAGAAGCGTCGGATCGGGGTGGTGGTTGACGAGTACGGAGACGTGCAAGGATTGGCGACGCTGGAGGACATTCTGGAAGAGATCGTGGGCGAGTTCACCACCGATGTCGCCGGCACCTATCGGGATATCCACCCGCAGCCCGACGGCAGCTACGTGATCGAAGGTACGGCCAATATCCGCGAAGTCAACAAGGCACTGGGCTGGCAGCTGCCGACGGATGGCCCCAAGACCTTGAACGGCCTGATCCTCGAAGAGCTGGAATCCTTTCCCGACGCCCAGGCCTGCCTGCAGATCGGCACGAGCCGCCTGGAGATCCTCGAGATCGGCGACAACCTGATCACCTCGGCACGCTGCTGGCAGCAAGGCGTCCGGCGCCGTGCTACCGAATAGACCCGAATAGACCCGAATAGACCGGGGCTCAAGGCGCGCCGACTTCCCTCACAGCGTTGGCGACCGATGCCCCGCCAGGGAGTGATTCGCCAGGCTAGATCGGGCCGCCCAGCCTCCTGGCCAGGCTCTGATCGGCAGCGCGCTTGAGCCCGCGAACCCGCCGCTCCAGGGTTCGGCGCGGCGAATAACCCGCCGGTATCGGCTCGCCGAAGACCAGAAGAACCCGCGCCCGCAAACGGCGCGGCCACTTGGTCAGTGCCTTGCCATCCTTGTTGGAAGTCCACGACCCCCACAGGCCCGACAGCGCCGCCGGCACCACCGGCACCGGATCTCGCGCCAGCACCAGGTCCAGCCCTCGCCGGAAGGCCTGTACCTCGCCATCCGGCGTCAGCCGCCCTTCCGGAAAGATCATCACTACCTCGCCGTTGCGCAGTGCCCGGCTGACCTCTTCCAGCGCACGACGCACGCCGCCCGGATCGCGTCGATCGGAGTCCACGGGAATCGCCCCGGCAATCCGGAAGAACCAGTTGATCCAGGGATTTTCGTAGATCGGCCGATCCATCATGAAGCGCAGCGGACGAGGGCAGGCGCCGCCGAGTACCAGCGCATCCATGAAGCTGACATGGTTGCAGACCACCAGCGCCGGGCCAGTGGCCGGCACATGATGACGACCGCGACAGCGAAGCCGGTAGAGCACCTGAGTCAGGGCGAAGATCAACAACCGCAGCGCCGGTCTCGGGTTACGCATCAGCAGCGCGACGCCGACCAGCAGAGCGGCCCAGCCGAGACAGGCGAACAGCACGAAAAGCGACAGCTTCATCACGCTGAGCACCAGGATCCCGAACACGGCGGAGAGGATCATGAACAGGGCGTTGAGGATATTGTTGGCAGCGATCATGCGCGCCCTTCGCTCTTCGCGACTGGCCAGCTGCATCAGGGTGTAGAGCGGCACGCTATAAAGACCGCCGCCCAGCCCCACCAGCGCCAGCAGCGTGCTCATCTGCCAGAAGTCGGTCATCGTCAGTAGTTCACCCAGCGCCAGCTGTTCACCGGCAAAGCTCGACTGTGATGCCAGCTCGATGCCCGATACCCCGATGACCAGCGCCCCGAGCGGAACCAGCCCCAGTTCCAGGCGGCCTGCCGACAACCGCGAGCAGAGCAGCGCGCCGAGCCCGACGCCGACCGCGAAAGCCCCCAGCAGAAAGCTGACCGCCCCTTCGCTGCCGTGGACCACGTCACGCACCCAGGCGGGCAGTTGGGTGAGATAACAGGCCCCGAGAAACCAGAAGAAACTGATGCCGATCAGCGCGGGACGCACGCGCTTTTCACTCAGGCCGTCCCGCATCACCCGCCATGTTCCCGAGAACGGGCGCCATGACACACGGCCGGTCGCGCTCGGTGGCGCCTCGGGAATACCCAGGCTGGCAACGACGCCGACCAGCGCGATGACGACCAGGCTGGCCGCGATCGCCGCCCGCTCCAGGGCGCCGTCCAGCGAAGCCAGCACACCGGCCAGCAGCGTTCCCAGCAGGATCGACACGAAGGTGCCCAGATTGACCCAGGCATTGCCCTTGACCAGTTCGGTGGCGGCGAGATGTTGCGGCAGGATGGCGTACTTGACCGGCCCGAACAGCGCCGACTGCGTGCCCATCATGAACAGCAGCGCCAGCAGCAGGCCAAAGAGCTCGAACCAGACCGCCACCGCCGCCGCGATCATCGTCACCAGCTCCAGCAGCTTGAGGCGGCGCACCAGCCGCTGCTTGTCGAGGTGGTCGGCAAGCGTGCCGCCCCAGGCGGAGAACAGAAAGAAAGGCAGGATGAACAGTCCCGCTGCCAGATTGTTGAGCAGTCCCGTATCCCAGCCGTAGCGAGGCACGGCGACGAAGGTCAGCAGCAGCAGTAGAATGTTCTTGAACAGGTTATCGTTGAACGCCCCCAACGCCTGAGTCCAGAAGAACGGGGCAAAACGGCGTTGAGTCAGCAATCCCGAGATCACGTGGCGTCCGGCTGGTAACGCAGGCCATTCAGGGTCATCGTCAGCAACTGATCGAGCAGGTCGCCGACTTCCATCGGCTGCTCCTGCCAATAGCCGAGACGATCGTTCAGCCCCAGTTGGACCAGACCGTGGACGCTACCCCAGAGGGTTCTCGCCATGCGGCGGGCGCCGGCATCGTCGAGCGCCGGCTGATGCGCCTTGAGCGCACTTTCGACACGAAGGAACAGCGCTTCGATGATATGGCTCTGGCGCTCGTCCAGCTCCCCCTCGTCCGCCAGCGGATATTCGAACAGCATCTGCCAACGGTAGGGTTCATGCTGGGCAAACTGCCAGTATGCGTTCGCCAGCGCCTTGAGCTGCGGCTCCGGGTCGGCATCCTCGAGCCAGGAGACCGCGGCCCCCATGCGGTCGAGCGTCTCGATATTGACGTACTGCAGCAGGTTGCTGAAGCTGCCGTAGAGCTTGAGCAGCGTACTCGGTGCGCAGCCCACATCGCGAGCCAGGGAGCGCAGCGACAGCGTGTGCACGGGATTGTCTCGCAGCCAGGCATCACAGGCCGCCATGACCTGAGCATGGAGCGCCTCGGGAGCGTGCTGTCGCGGTCGAGCCATGAAGTTCCTCGCTCGGAATAGTGTCGAATCGCTGTCGATGGTCCGGGGGCCGGAAAATCTTGTTGTCGACTTAAAATCGAACAGCGTTTCTCAGCATATCGCCATACCGCGCAAACGCAAGCACCTGGGGCATTAACGTAACGATTTCGTGAGAGTTTTACGCCGACCGGCTGCCATCGTCGATGGAGCGGTCGCGTCCGTTTTCGATACAATAACATCTTGGCCCTGCCTTTCCGGTGGCATAGGCTGTGGCCCCTGCCATCAGAATGCCCACGAGGAGAGACCATGGCTGGTCGACTGCACGTCGACGACTGGACGCGCCATCCACGAAGCCCTGCCTTTCGTGGCATCGACCCGCCAGTGTTCGGGCCCAACCTGGCGCCTCGCCGCTGGCTGTCGATCCTGCGCCAGGAAGCCAACGACATCGTGCTGCGCGACGCCTTCTGGGGGCTCACGCCCACCTGGCTGAAGGTCCTCGACCAGGCGCCTCACTGTGCCCGCGCCGAGTCCCTCGACGAGCGACCGATGTTTCGCGAAGCGCTGGCCGAGCGCCGTTGCCTGGTCCCCGTGACCGGTATCTACGTCTGGCAGGCCGGGCTACGCGGCAAGCAGCCATTTCTGGTCACGCATACCGATCGCTCGCCGCTGATGCTGGCCGGCATCTGGAGCCGCTACGCCCCGGATATCGGAACCTCGCGTGACTCGTTCGCGCTGATCACGGTGCCGACCACGGAAGTCATCGCCCCCATGAGCGATCGCCTGCCCGCTGTCATCGCGCCCTCCCGGATCGAGGATTGGCTCTCTTCGAAGACCTCGCCGACAGCCGCTCATGACCTCATCGGACCAGCCGACAGGGAACTGTTGGGCGCTTTTCCGGTATCAAGACAGGTGAACGATCCCGCGCACCAGGAGTGGGCCTGTGGCTATCCGGTCGGGCCCATGCGGGTATGGACGGCCTGAGAGCCGAACCACGTTCTGTCCCGGCATTCACGATCAAGCCCTGTTCATCGTCGAGCTCCGTTCATCCTCGAGCCGATTCATTACCAAGTCGATTCATTACCAAGCCGATTCATCATCACCGAGAGAATCCGTATGCAGGAACCCCATTCACGAGCTTCATCGCATCGCGCTCATCCCACCGGCATCGCGATGTCCAGGCGTTTCGGGCTTCGTGCCTGGTTCGCCGCCGGCTACCTGACCCTCGGTCTGGCACTGGCATTCAGCTCGCTCCCCAGCGAAGCCATCGCCGCCGCCAAACCTGTCTCGCCGGATCCCGTCCAGCCGATCCAGGGCTCTCCGGCCCAAAGCCCTCTGATCCAAAGCCCTCTGATACAAAGCCCTAATGACGACCGCCAGTATCGTGCCATCACGCTGGATAACGGCTTGCAGGCGCTACTGGTCAGCGACCCCGATGCCGACAAGGCTGCAGCGGCCATGGATGTCTCGGTTGGCAGCGACAACGACCCGTCGGACATGCCCGGGCTGGCGCATTTCCTCGAACACATGCTGTTTCTGGGCACCGAGGGCTATCCCGATCCCGACGGCTACCAGCGCTTCATCAACCGCAACGGCGGGTCTCATAACGCCTTCACCGCGGACCAGGACACCAACTACTTCTTCGATGTCGATCCCGAGGCCTTTCCCGAAGCACTGGACCGTTTCTCGCAGTTCTTCGTCTCCCCGCAGTTCAACCCGGAGTACGTCGACCGCGAACGCCATGCGGTGAACTCCGAGTATCAGGCACGGCGCGAAGACGACGCCCGTCGTATCAACGAAGCGCTGGGCAAGGCGCTCAGTCCCGATCATCCGATCAACCACTTCTCCGTCGGCAGTCTGGACACGCTCAACAGCGACAAACGTCCGCTGCGCCAGGCGCTTCTCGATTTCTATCATCGCCATTACGGCGCCAACGTGATGCAACTTGCCGTGCTCGCGCCGGAACCCCTGGACGCCATCGAGCAACAGGTACGCCAGCGCTTCGACGCCGTGCCCGATCGCGACCTGAAAAAGCCGATCGTCGAGCAACCGCTGGCGAGAGACGGCGACCTGCCGGCCTCGCTGCGCATCCAGACCAACGAAGCCCGGCGCCAGCTGGAGTTCCTGTTTCCCGTCGACGACCCGATCCTCGAGTACGCCAACAAGCCCGACGATTATCTCGCCAACCTGCTCGGCCACGAAGGCGAAGGCAGTCTGCTGGCCGCCCTGCGCCAGGCCGGCTGGGCCGACGGTCTGTCCGCCGGCACGAGCCATGGCGACGGCCGCCACGCGCTGTTCGACATCTCGATCAGCCTGACCCCCGAAGGCGAGAAACACCTCGACGACATCCAGGCGAGCCTGTTCGAGCAGATCCGGCGGATCCAGGATCACGGCGTCAACGCCTGGCGTTACGAGGAACAGGCCAGACTGGCCGAGCAGAGCTTCCGCTTTCAGCAGCGCAGCGAGCCGATCGATACCGTCAGCGGTATGGCAATGAGTCTCGCCCATTATCCGCTCAAGGATGTGCAGTACGCGCCCTACCGCATGGATCAGTTCGATGCGGCGGCGATCGATGGCATCCTCGAACGGCTGACCCCCGACAACCTGCTGCGGGTCTACAGCGGTCCGGACATCGCGGGAGAGAAGACGACCGAGTACTTCTCGACCCCCTACACCCTGACGCGCCGTGACGACTGGCCTCGCGGGACGCCCCTCGACGGCCTGGCGCTTCCCGAGGCCAACCCCTACATCGCCGAGGACCTGGGCGTCGAGGCGTTCGATAGCGCCGAACCAACGCGCCTCGTCGACTCGCCCAGCGTCGAGATCTGGCACCAGGCCGACAGCGACTTCGGCGCCCCGCGGGTCGAATGGCGCTTCAGCCTGCAGAACCCCGATGCCACGCGGGACGCCCGCCATGCGGTACTGACACGGCTGTTGGCCGGCTGGTTGAACGATGGACTCAACGAGCGCTTCTACCCCGCCTCGCTGGCCGGTCAGGACTTCACCGCCTACGCCCACGGCCGCGGCATCACGCTGGCCTTCTCCGGCTGGCGCGACCACCAGGATCGTCTGATGCAGACGGTCGTCGAGCAGCTGCGGCAGGGTGAGATCACCGATGCCAGCATCGCGCGGGTCAAGCAGGGGCTGGTACGCAGCTGGGAGAACGCGCCACAGGATGCGCTCTATCAGCAGATGCAGCGCACCCTGGGCGAGGCCCTGATGCGGCCGCAGATCAGCACCCCCAACATGCTGACGGCGATCGGTGACATCGACGCCCAGGACGTGCGTGACTATCGCCAAGCCTTTCTGAACAAGCTCTACGTGCAGGCGATGGCGGTAGGTAATCTCGATGCCACCCTTGCCAAGCGCGAGGGGCTGCTGGTTGCCAACGCCCTGTCGCCCAGGCTTCACGCCAGCGACATTCCGCCGTTGAGCGTGCTCGACGTCCCGGCAGATGCGCCGGCCCTGCATCCGGCAACGACCCGCGACGACGCCGCGGTCCTGCGCTATCTCCAGGGCCCCGATCGCGCGCTGCAGAACCAGGCCAGCCTGGCCGTGATCGGGCAACTGATCGGCCCGCCGTTCTTTGCCAAACTGCGCACCGACGAGCAGCTAGGCTATATCGTCAGCGCCGGTTACGCGCCCTTCATGAACGCCCCGGGCTTGATGATGTTGGTGCAGTCGCCAAGCGTCTCCAGCGAGACCATCGGGCAGCGCATGAACGCCTTCCTGGAGACGTTCGATCAGCGCATAGGCGCCCTGAGCGACGCCGACCTGGCGCCCTATCGTCAGGCCGTGCGCCAGCAACTGCTGCAGCGCGATCAGTCACTCTCGGCGCGTGCCGATCGGCTGTGGCAGACGCTGGCCTATCCCCAGGCCGACTTCGATCGTCGCCAACAACTGGCAGCCCAGGTCGACGAACTGAGCGCAGCGGATGTCCGCAGCGCCTGGCAGACGCTGCGCCAGAGCCCGACGCTTAGTGTCACCTCCGATGCCGGCGATCAACCCAGCGATGTCGATGCTCTGACTCGCGACTACGCCACACTGGAGAGGTAGCGGCGCGCCTCGCAAGACGTTACCTACCAACGAAAGCCGCCCCGGACGCATCGTCCGGGGCGGCTGTCTGCTTTCTGGCATTCTGGTTCGGGAGGTCGGTTTTCGTCACCCGCCCGTCGCTCTTAGCTCATGGCTCATGGCTCGTAGCTCGTAGCTCGTAGCTCGTAGCTCGTAGCTCAATAAGCGTCGAACGCCTGTTCCGGCATGATCGACTCGACATACATCACCAGCTCCTCGAGCACCTGACGCTCGCGATCCTCCAGCGGCGTCTGGTTGAGACGTTCGATTTCGCGGGCAAAATCCTTGAGCGTCATGCTGCCACTGTTGGCGTCGTTCATGCGTGCCCAGCGGAAGGCGTCCCACTGCGCCTTTTCCTCGCTGTCGAGCGTATCGGGGTAGCTGCGCGCGCGCATCCGGAACAGCATTTCCTCGAGCCGCGGATCCTGGAAGGCAAACCCTGTCGTGCCCAGCTCGTCGGGCGGTGTCGCATGCACGCGTTCCATCGCCTGACGGTCGTGCGGCGAGAAGAAGCCGCCGGAATAGAGCATCAGATCGGGATCCTGCGGCGGATCGGCCGGCGAGTCGGCAAAGGCCAGTGCCGCCTTGCTGGCGGACTCCGGGTTCTGCACCAGCGCCTGCCAGTGTCGCTCGCACAAGGCACGGTCGAGCCCCAGACGCTTGGCGACGGCATCATCGGCCGTGGCGATCGGCAGCAATACCGGACTTCGATTGAGATGGACCACTTTCAGCGGAATCCGCGTTTCGCCCTCGGCCAGCTCGCTTTCGCTGACGAAGATGCGTGCCCGGATCTCCTCGGGCGTCAGCGAGAACAACGGCGCCGGGTCGACGGCCAGATCGTAGACGATGATCCCGTTGGGATTCGAAGGGTGCGCGGCCAGCGGCACGACCAGCGCGCTGCAGCCGCGACTGGCGGGATAACGCCGCGAGACATGCAGCATCGGCTTGCGGGCATCGACATCGAGCAGCTCGGCCACTCGACGCTTCTGACGCAACGACAGCAGGTAATCGAAGAACTTGGCATTCCGGGCGCGCAGCAGCCGGGCCATGCCGATCGTGGCGCGCACGTCCGCCAGTGCGTCGTGGGCTCCTTCATGCGGGATGCCGTTGGCTGCCGTCAGGTGCTCGAGCTTGAAGCTCGGGGCGCCATCGTCGCGCTTCGGCCATTCGATACCCTCGGGGCGCACGGCGTAGAAGGCGCGCACGGCATCGATCAGATCCCAGCGGGAATTGCCGTTCTGCCACTCCCGAGCGTAGGGATCGAACAGATTGCGGTAGAACAGATGGCGGCTGACTTCGTCATCGAAGCGCAGGCTGTTGTAGCCCAGCGAACAGGTACCCGGCACGCTCATTTCCGCCTGGATACGCGCAGCGAACTCCGCCTCCGGCACGCCACGACGCAGCGCGGCCTGGGGCGTGATGCCGGTGATCAGACAAGCGTGAGGATTGGGCAGGTCGTCGTCCGCCGGGCGGGCATACAGCGTCAGCGGCTCGCCGATTTCGTTGAATTCGGCATCGGTACGAATCGCGGCGAACTGGGAAGCCCGGTGCCGACGCGGATCGGCACCGAAGGTTTCATAGTCGTGCCAGAGAAATGTGAGCTCTGCCTGGGACCGGGCCTTCTTGCCATGGACTGCCTTGCCATTGCCCCTTCCACTCGTGGCCATTCCGCTCTCCGCCTGCGCAAAAGGCCAAGCCTAGCATAGCCGGCAGCACGACTCATGCGTCACCGATCGCTTCCCGGCCCTGGCCGCTTCCCAGGCTTGGCTCAGCCAGGGTCTTTGGCCCAGATCTTTGGCCCCGGTCTTTGGCTCAGGTCTTGGCCGCTTCGCCTTCGTTGGGCAGCGTCACGTTGAGTTCGAGCACCGAGCAGTCGTTGTCGCTGTCGAGGCTGATATTGATGGCATCCTGGTCGACCTTGACGTACCGCCGAATGACCTCGAGCAGCTCCTGCTCCAGCATCGGCATGTAGTCGGGCTGGCCCCGATGGCCGCGTTGATGGGCAACGATGATCTGCAACCGTTCCTTGGCGACGGATGCGGACTTCTTGCGTTCACCCTTGAGAAAATCGAGTAGCCTCACCGGCGACCTCCTCCTCCGAACATGCGTGCGATCAAGCCGCGCTTCTGCACCGATTGAAAACGCAGCGGCACGTCTTCGCCCATCAGGCGCGACACGGTGTCGACATACGCTTGTCCAGCGTCGCTCTTGTCGTCATGGATGACCGGCACCCCCTGGTTGGAGGCACGCAGCACGGCTTCCGATTCAGGGATCAGGCCGACCAGATCGATCGCCAGTATCTCCCGAATGTCTTCCAGGTTGAGCATATCGCCGTCGTCGACCCGGCTCGGGTTGTAGCGGGTCACCAGCAGGTGTTCCTTGATCGGGTCACGGTTCTGTTCCGCGCGACGCGACTTGGACGACAACAGCCCGAGGATACGGTCCGAATCCCGCACCGAGGAAACCTCGGGGTTGGTCACGACGATGGCCTCGTCGGCGAAGTAGAGAGCCAGCTGGGCGCCACGTTCGATACCGGCGGGAGAGTCACAGATGATGTAATCGAACTCCTCGGAGAGATCCATCAGGACCTTCTCGACGCCTTCCAGCGTCAGCGCATCCTTGTCGCGCGTCTGGGACGCGGGGAGGATATGCAGATTCTCCGAGCGCTTGTCGCGGATCATGGCCTGCTTGAGCCCGGCCTCGCCCTGGATGACGTTGACCAGGTCGTAAACGACCCGGCGTTCACACCCCATGATCAAGTCCAGATTCCGCAGACCCACGTCGAAGTCGATGACGACGGTCTTGTTGCCGCGAAGGGCCAATCCCGTGGCAATGGCTGCCGCGCTGGTCGTCTTGCCGACGCCACCTTTACCGGATGTTACAACGATGATCTTGGCCAAGATGAACTTCCTGTTACCCGATAACTGTTGATCACTCTCGCGCCATTCAGGTCAGCGCCGAGATCCTTAACTGGTCTTCCTTGAGCTGCACTTGCACCGAACATCCCAGCATCTTGGGGTCGATATCCTCAAGACGCTTGTAGGTCCCTGCCACGGAAAGCAATTCGGCCTTCAGATCGTGACAGAAGATACCGGCTTCGCGATCACCGTGGATACCAGCCAGCGCCCGCCCGCGTAGTGGCCCGTAAACATGCACGCTGCCCGCTGCCAGCACCTCGGCGCCGGGATTGACGGCGCCGATCACCACCAGGTCGCCTTCCGAGGCGGAAACCTGCTGGCCCGAACGCACCGTCCCCCGATGAATACGTCCGCCGGCCTGTATCGACACCTCCGGTGGCGGTACCGGCAGCTCCGCTTCGACCGGCGCCTCGACGGGCCGGGCCTCGATCGCTCGCGGACGATTCTCCTGCGGCGGGAACCACCCCAGCCCCAGCGCCCATGCAGACTGCTTGACCGGGTCCGAACCGCCGCGTACGGCCACTGGCAACAACTTGTGCGCACGACACACGGCACAGATGCGCTCGAGGGCAAGGTGCGGCTCGTCAACCTGCTCGACACTCAGCACCACCGGCGTATGCTGAAAAAAGGCCGGTGCCTGGCTCACCTTGCCGGCCAGTTGTGCGCGGATACGCTCAGGGTCGCCACTGGCCAACTCCATGACTGTCATCGGCAGCATGCCGCCTTTGAATGTAAAGGCAGTGTCTGCCCGATCCCTGTTGAGACTCATGACCGAACTCCGCAGCGGGGGAATGAGGTTAAGCTAGGCGAGGGCGGACATCGCTGCAACCGATCATAAGGCCCCTCAGACCTTTTGTCAGGTGTCGCCACGAACCGACGCAACCCGCGAATCGGGCTTTCATCACCGACGAATCGGGCTTTTACCGCCGGCCTTCAAATGGTTAGATAGACAGTTGCCGTCGGCGCCGCGAATTTGCGGGTCGACCTCTGCCAGCCCCGTCGTTTTCAGGATGCCACACCGGCCATGCCAGGACTCTTTCAACGTCTGTTTTCCCCTCGCTGGCGGCACAAGGATCCCGCTGTCCGCGCCCAAGCCGCCTCTCAACTGAGCTCGGACGAGCTCGATACGCTTCGTCAGCTCGCCCAGGATGATTCCCCCCAGGTCCGCCAAGCGGCACTGGCGCGGGTACAGGACCTTGATCCGCTGCTCCAGTGGCATCGCCAGTCGCCGAGCGAGGAATCGTTCCAGCGCCTCGTCGACCTTCTCGGTGGGCGCGTTTCTCCCAGCCCCGATCTCAATACGCGACTGGAGAAGATCGAGCAGCTCGAGGATCTGGTACTGGTCGACGCGCTGATCGGCCAGAGTGACAACCAGTCCCTGCGTCTGGCCGCGCTAGCTCGCATCGACGACGAAGCGCGCCTGATTCACCACGCCAGCGAAAACGGCATCACTGCCGTGCGCCACGCCGCCGCGGAGCGTGTCACCTCCCCCGACGGCCTGGCGCAACTGGCCAAGCAGGCGCGCCGAGACAAGCAGGTCGCCCGCCTCGCGCGTGAACGACTGGCGCGTCTGCGTGCCGACGCCGAACAGCAGAGCCGCGAAGCAGCGGAGCGCGAGCAGCTGCTGGCAACCCTGGAAGCCCAGGCCAACCGCCCCTGGGAGCCGACCTTCGAGGCGCGCCTGAAGCACTGGGTCAAACAATGGGACGCGTTGACCAGCAACGCAGACCCAACCCAGCACGCCCGCTTCGATGCCGCAGTGACTCGCTGCCGCCAGCGCATCGCCGAACACGAGCATCAGCATCGCGAGCTCGAACGCATCCAGCGCGAAAAGTCCGAGGCGCAATCGACGCGCGAAGGCATCCTCGATGCCCTGAACCAGGCACTGAACATCGTCGCTGAAACCGAACGACTGACCCCGGAGGTCATGCAGGCGCTGCAAGGCAAGTGGCGGCTGCAGGAAGAGCGCTGGCAGGAGGTCTCGGATCGCTACGGGGTCAGCGAGTCCTTCCAGCAGCGGTACGCGGCGCTCGACCAGCAGGCCCAGACCATCTGGCAGGCCTGGGAGCGACTGCAGGCCGAAGCCCCCGCCCTGCGCGAAGCGCTCGAGAAGGACGAGCCGCTGGCGCCGGTCCTTGATCGCCTGGCATGGCCGCGCACGCTGCCGCCGACCGAGCTGGTGCTCGATGCCCAGCGCCAGGCAGCAGCCAGCAGGCGACAGCAAGACACAGCAGCCGCCGCCAAGACCGAAAACCATTGGTCGGACGAAGAGATCGGCGCACAGCTCGAGGCTCTGTCCGAGGAGCTCGACCAGGGCCGTTACCGCCCCGCCTCGCAGTTGCATCGCCGTCTGCGCCAGCATCTGGATTCCAGCGGGCAGTCGTTGTCGCCGGCCCAGGAGCAGGCCTACAAGCAGCAGACCGCCCGCCTGGCCGAATTGAAGGACTGGCGCGGTTTCGCCGCCGCGCCCAAGCGCGAAGCCCTGCTGGCGAACATCGAAGCGCTGGTCGAGGCCCGCGAGCAGCCGGATGCAGAGCGTCATCGCCGGCATCAGCAGCTGATTCGCGACTGGCGCCAGCTCGGCGACGCCGCGGCGACCCGCGAGCTGGCCCAGCGCTTCCGCGCCGCCTCCGACGCTCTGCATGAGCAGCTGGCCGAGTGGGAGACCGAGCTCGAATCGCGGGAGCAGGACAACCTCGCAGCCCGGCAGGCACTCTGCGAACAGCTCGAAGCGCTGCTGGCCCACCCTTCCGAGGATGCCGACCCGGACGGCCTGCGCCGGATTCGCGATGCCGCCCAGGAACAGTGGGATCGACACTGGCCGGTTCCGCGGCGGCAGGCCGCCTCGACCGGCCGGCATTACGCCCGCCTGCGTCGTCAGTTGCAATCGCTGATCGACGAACGCGCCGGTGATGTCGCGGACCACAAGCGCGAACTGGTCGAACAGGCCCGACAACTGGCGGAAGATACCGCGCCCGCCGCGCAGCGTGCCGAGCAGGCCAAGTCGCTGCAACAGCGCTGGCGCGAGCTGGGCCGGGCGCCGAAAGGCATCGAACAGACGCTGTGGCGCCAGTTCCGCAACCACTGCGACACCATTTTCGCAGCCCGCGACACCGTGCGTGGCGAACAGCAGGCACGGCAGCAGCAGCGCTTCGATGACATGCAGGCACTGATCGACCGCCTGGACGCCTGGCAACCTGCATCCGCCAGGGAGCGCCATGTACTCGACTCGGCGCTGACGGAAGCACAACGCCTGGTGCCTCTGCCCCGCAGCCGTCGCAGCGACGGTATGGAAAAGCGCTGGCAAGGCATCGTTCACGCGCGGGAAGTCACACTGGATCGGCTTGCGCTGGTGGAAGAAGCCAAGCAGTGGCCCGACTATCGGGCATGGATGCGTCAGGCCGACGGCGAAGCGCTCGACACGGCCCGGCTCGACAGCGATGTACGACGAGCGCTCGAAGCCCGCGAGACTCAGCGCCAAACGTCGTCGCCGCAGCAAGCCGAAGAGAATTTGCAACGCTGCCTGGTCCAACTGGCGCTGCTGGCCGGCGACGCCATCCCTGAAGCGCTGGAACCGCTGCGCCTCGAGGTTCAGGTCGCGCGGCTCAACGACGGGCTGGGCCGGCCGCCCACCCCGCCCGAGGAACTGCACCAGACGCTGCTAAGGCTGTTGTCGATTGCCCCGCTTTCGGCCGAGACCTGGGAGCGCTACGAGCCCGCTTTCGATAGCGTAATGGCGCATTTGAGCCGATCAGGACATCATCACAGCGATGAAGGCATTGACTTCATCTAATCCGTACGTATAATACGCCACAAGTTGATGCGGGGTGGAGCAGTCTGGTAGCTCGTCGGGCTCATAACCCGAAGGTCATCGGTTCAAATCCGGTCCCCGCTACCAAATTATTTGACCGGTGCCTTCCCCAGGCGCCGGTTTTTTTTGGCCTCTATTTTTCCGTCAAACGCTATCCGCCTTTCCTCTTTCCCTTTTGCTCTATCCGCTTCTCTCACGACCCGTTTTTGCGTTATCCATTTTGCCCCATTCATTACCCTCGGGCAGATACCGGTTCCGCCACGTTATGCATGTGGGCTATCCCAGGTCTCTGGGTCCTGTTTCGTTTTATCGCCAGATCCTCAAGGAATTTCCTGCTCCACCTCTCTTTCCCCGTGGCTACCGGTCGGTTGCGCCATGCCGACTCGGCCGATGCCGGGCAGCTTGAGCGCGGGAGACTGCCAGTCGACTCCGACCGTCAATCCCAGCACGTCGAGTTCGAATCCTTCGTCCCAGGCCAGCATGACGCCGAACAGGCCGCCCAGCGACAGTTGATAGCCGGTCTGCGTCGGCGTTCTGGCGACGAACTCTCCCGGCAGGTAGTTCTTGCCGATCGCATTGGGCGGGAAGTCCACCGAGAGTTCCGGCACCTGTCGCACCACCCAGGCAATGAACGTATTGCTGTTGGGACCGGGCCAGATCCGGTATTGGTCGGGAAACGGGTAGTCGGGCACGACGCGCTCGATCTCGTCGATCGCCCGCGCCGCCTTGTCGCCCCGGAGTTCGGCCAGTAGCGTCGGCGAATTGCCATACCACTGGCGATCCGGCGGCGCAAAGCCGGTCTCCACCGTGGGCCGACGCCAGCTCATCACCTGATAGACGCGATAACGGCTGGCATCTTCGGCCTTGGTTGCGATCCAGGTATGCACGCCGAACGCCCCGCGCCACTCGAAGGTTCGCGCCGCGTAGACCTGAACGACGGCCTCGCGCACCTCCGCCGGATCCGGCGCCAGCCCACTGGAAGAACGATCCGCATCCTGCCAGTTGGCGGACATCGGCACCTGCTGGGAAGCGAGCATATAAGCCGGCCCCAGCAGCAGTACGATAATCAGCGTGACGGCAGCCAGCACGAACTTGAACGTGCGAGTCAGCATCCGGGACGGGTTGAATCGGCGTACGATGGCCCACATAACACTCATCAATCTCGAATCGAACATCAAGGGTTTTTACATGGCTATCGTCGATCCTCGCACCGGACAACCGCTGACCGGCCCGGAAGAAAGCGGCCAGAATGGCGCCGGCAACAACGTTGCTCCGGAGGACGTCATCGTCGACGTCACGCTGGAGAACTTCCAGCAGGTCGTGCTCGAGGGCTCGATGCAGCATCCGGTGCTGCTGCAGAGCTGGGCATCCTGGTGCGAGCCGTGCAAGAACTTGAAACCGGTGCTGGAGAAGCTGGCGCAGGAATACGCTGGCGCCTTCGTGCTGGCGCGGCTCGACATCGAAGCCTTCCCGCAGATCGCCTCCCAGCTCGGGGTACGCTCGGTGCCGGACGTCAAGCTGATTTCCCAGGGCCAGCTCTACGACCAGTTCCAGGGCGCGCTACCGGAAAAGCAGGTTCGCGAGTGGCTGGGCAAGTATCTCGAGGCACCGGCGAACGCCTCGCAGAGCCCGGAAGAGATGGCCGAGACGGCACTTGCCTCCGGAGACACCGAGACGGCCGAAGCGATCTATCAGGAACTGATCCAGCAGTATCCGGAGCACTACGATTACCAGATCGAGCTGGCCGGGGTGCAGGTCGCCGCCGGTCGCACCGCTGACGCCAAGCAGATCCTCGACAATCTGCCGCCGGAACACCGCGATGCGGCCAAGGCTCGCGGCGTGCGGGCACGCATCGAGTTCGGCGAGGAAGCCTTGAGCCAGGCCGATATCGACGCCCTGGGCGAGCGTGACGACAGCGAGGCGCAGTATCAGCGTGCCATGCGCCAGATCGCCGACGGCCAGTACGAAGCCGGACTCGAAGCGCTACTGGCTGTCATGAAACGGGATCGCGCCTACGGCGAGGACGCGGCACGCAAGACGCTGCTGCGCGTTTTCGATGCGCTGGGCGCCGAACACCCGCTGACCGTCACCTACCGCCGTCGCCTGTTCGCCATGCTCTACTGATCGACGTCGATCCACGTAATACCCGGAACGCCCGGCCCGAGTGAAAGCTCGCCCGGGCGTTTTCGTCAGGCTGGCTCGGCAAGCAACCGATCCAGCCTCATCAATGCCTCTTCGAGCCAGCTTCGCGGCATGCCGAAGTTGAGCCTGACGAAACCGGGCCAGCCGAAGTCGGCGCCATCGGAGAGCGCCACGCGTGCTTCTTCCAACAAGCGCTGCTGCGGCGACTCGGCCAACGCGCTATGGCGTAGATCCAGCCAGGCCAGGTAGGTCGCTTCCGGTGCTGTCATGGCCACGTTCGGCCAGCGCGAGACATGCGCTTCCACCAGGGCCAGATTGTCCCGCAGCTCACTCAGCAGCGCCTGGCGCCACTCCTCGCACTCGGCGTAGGCGGCTTGCGACGCGCTCAGGCCGAGCACGTTGACGCTCGGCAGCAAGCCGGCAGCCGCAGACTGGAATCTCTGGCGCAGATCGTCGTCGGCGATGATGGCGCAGGCGGAGGAGAGTCCCGCGATATTGAACGTCTTGGAGGGTGCCCACAGCGTGATCAGACGATCCTTCAGCTCCGGGCACAGCTGACCCAGCGGCCGATGAGAGACCGAAGGATCGAGAATCAGATCGCAGTGCAGCTCGTCGGAAATCACGATCAGGTCGTGACGCACCGCCAGCTCGGCCAGCCCCTTCATCTCCTCGGCGTTCCACACGCGCCCGGTGGGGTTGTGCGGGTGGCACCACAGCAATACGCGCGTGTTGGGCTGGATCGCCGCTTCCAGCGCCTCGAGATCGAGCCGCCAGGGTTCGCCAGGCGCAACGGGGTCGGCCAGCGCGAACGTCTGTGCTTCACGTCCGGTATTTCTGGCGACACTCAGAAACGGCGGATAGATCGGGGTCGCGGTGAGCACGCCCTGCCCCGGTTCGCTGAGTGCCATCGCCGCCAGATTGAGCGCCGGCACTACGCCGGGCACCCATAGCTGCCACGCTTTCTCGATCTGCCAGTCGTAGTGGTCACGGCTCCAGTCGCAAAGGGTTTGCTTCAGTGCCGCGGACACGTCACCGTAGCCGAAGACACCGTGCGCGACGCGTGACTCGAGCGCCGATATGACCGCCGGCGGCGAGCGAAAATCCATATCGGCGACCCAGAGGGGTAGGACGTCCTCGTCGTACTGCAGCCACTTCTTGGTGGCGTGCTGGCGGCGATCGATACGCGTGGCAAAATCGAAGTTCACGATAGTGATCTCATCATCGAAATGGATGGACAAATATGTGCGAGCGACCTGACGTGCCTGACAACGCTTCTCCCCGACCGTTCTACGCTCGGGTGCTGGCCGGCAATTCGAAACTGGTCGGCCACTGGCTGATGCTGGGGCAGGCCGATCCCGACCGTCTGGCCCTGATTCTGGCCGATACGGCGCGCATCGCCAAACTGGGAGAGCCGGAGTCGACACCGGACGGCGCCACGCTGACCCACTGGAGCGGTGACGCTACGCCACCGCGCTGGGCCGCCAGAACGGCGCTGTTCCTGCTGGTGCAGATGCCGGCCAGGCCCCTGCCCCGCGATGACGACGAGGCGTGCGCCTGGGCTTACTGCTGGCTGCACAATCGAGACTTCGACGCCTTCGAGACGGCGCGCGACGCGCTGCCCGATCACTTGCGCGAGCGCCTCGCGGCACCGCTGGCCGAAGCGTGGCACGACTATCGTGGGCTGCGCCTGGTCTGACCCGTCCGGCGCGAGCCATGCCAAGGCCCGAGCCGTTTGCGTACCAGCCTGTGTCAGGCCGCAGCGCACGCTGACACGAGCAGGCGGAGGATCAGAGGTTGTACTTGACGAGAAGACTCGCGGTATTTTGATCGGTATCGAAAGCCGTGCTGTTCTCGATGCCGTACTTGTTGCTCCAGTAGTCGTACTCGAAGCCGACGTAGAGTTTCTTCTCCCCCCACTGCATGGCCTTGCCGAGATCGTACTTGATCTGTGGATTGACATGCAGGTTGGCGTGATAGCTATCGTCGTTATCTACTACCCAGTCGATATAGCCATCGATCAGGAAGTCCGACTCTCCCGCCGGGATCGTCACCGACCATACCGGCGTGATCTGCCAGGTATCGCCATCACGATCTCCATCCGGGTCGCGGTGATAGACATTGATCTGAGCGTAGTCGAAACCGGGGATCGCCAGGTCGACCCCCATGCCCAGTAACGTCGTTTCCACATCTCCTTCGCCAAACTCGCGGGTGCCTGCCAGCAGCACGTCGCTGATCGGCCCCAGCTTGAAGGACTGGTCGAAGATCTTGTTGAACGAAAACCGGGGCGTGAACTCGCCGTAAAGAGTATTGCTGCCATTGGTGGCGGATTCTTCGCCGTTGTAGAAAATCTTGTCGACGAAAATGAACAGATCCCCTACCGTCCAGCTACTGGCATGCTCGAAAGTTACCGTCTGCTGCGTCGACGGATCGACTTCGAAATTCTGCCCGTACAAGTAGGTCAGGCTATTGCCCTGCCACAGAATCGGACTAGCGGCCGCTGCCTCGCCAGCCACACCGAGGGCCGCTCCTGCAATCACGCCGATGGCGACCGTGCTCTGTCTCAAACCTTTCATCCCACCCTGCTCCTATGTCATGGGTCGCTCTCTGGCGCTTGAACTCGAGATCCTGAAGACCCGGAACCAGAAGGAGCAAAAGGCGTGCCAGTCGACTATTTTTGTGTACAAAACAATGGACGCGCGACGAAACATAGACGCCGGTATATCGAGGCGTTTTCATAACGCACTGTTTCAACTCAGATCTCTCTCAAAACCTGACCGATTGCACAAGTTTGAGGCAGGCTTCAGGAACGACGACGCCTGGCCTGACGCTTGGGAACGAAGCCGTCCGGCTTGGTTGCCAGCCACTCGGCAAAGGCGCGAATATCGGGATGCGACAGCAGCGCTTCGCGACTTGCATAATGATCGGCCAGCTCGCGCTCGCTCAATGTCCGGTGAAGGTGGGAATGACACGGTCGGCAGACCCAGAGAATGGCCATCTGCATCAGATCGCGCCCAAGGCGCTTGCGATAGCGCGGTTTGCGGTGCAACGTTCTAGGGATGAGATGATGACGCGTCAACGGCGCGGCACGTTCGCACAGCGCGCAACGCTCGGTCACCTCGCAGCCCGCCATGTCATCGTCAGTCACCATCGGCAAGGAGTCTCCATCGCGTGGTCAGCTTAGAAACACCTTCGGGTTTTCCGCAACCCGTCTCGACCGGAACGGGAATCGCACCATGACGCCCGCGATCCGCCTGCTAGAATCACGCGGTGTGGCCCACGAGGTCACCAGCTACGAACTGGGTAGTGAATCGGAGGCGGCCTCCCACAACTCCTATGGTCTCGATGCCGCCCAGGCGCTGTCGTTGCCGCCTGCCAGCGTGTTCAAGACACTGCTCGCCCAGCTCGACGACGGGCGCCTGGTGGTCGCCCTGGTGCCCGTCGACGCCACGCTGGATCTCAAGGCGCTGGCCAAGGCCGCCGGCTCACGCAAGGCGCGCATGGCGGAGGCCCCGGTGGCCGAGCGCACCACCGGCTATCTGGTCGGCGGCATCAGCCCGTTGGGTCAGAAGAAACGTCTGCCGACCTTCATCGACGAGAGCGCCACGGCCATGGAGACGATGCACGTCAGCGGGGGCCGGCGCGGCCTCGAACTGTCGCTGGCGCCGAGCGACCTGATCGCCCTGACCGCAGCTCGCACTGCGGCCCTGGCCCGGCGCGGTTGACCTTTCGCATGTCGATAGACTTCGACCTGTGGATCGATCCTGACGATCTCGATCGCCATCGTGCCATCGAGCGAGTGCTGGAGCACTACTTCATGGAGCGCCTGGCCGACTATCCGCATCTGCGTTTGCCGGGTCCCGATCCCTACGACTATGATGCGCCGTTCAATCGACTGCACGCCGTGCTGGTCGAACGCGCCCGCGACTACCTGCTGCGCGACTATCTCTACTCGCCCACGCCGATGCAGCTGAGCCAGGCCTTCTATCGCGCCGTGGCTCGTTCCAACAAGGTCATACTGGATTCCTCCCATGGTGATTCACACCAATCAGATACCGACTGACGCCCAACTGGCGATCATCACCGAACAGCTGGGCCGCCCGCCCCGAGGTCTCGAAGCGGTTGCCGCCACCGACAGTCACGGCCGGCCGCTGGTCCTGCGCATGGCGCCGATCGTCGACGACGCGCCCTTCCCGACGCTCTACTGGCTCTCTTGCGAGCGTCTCAAGGTGGTGCTGTCACGACTCGAGGCCAGTGGCGTGATCAAGGAACTGGAAGCCCGACTGCAGCAGGACTCCGAATGGCTGGCAAGCTATCACCAGAGCCACGCCGATTACGTGAGACAGCGCTGGGATTTCATGACCGATGAGCAGCGTGAAGCGGTAGAAAAACGCGGCTATTCGCAATTGATGCGCGAGCGCGGCGTCGGCGGAATCACCAACTGGGATCAGGTGCGCTGCCTGCATACGCAGTACGCTCACCATCTCTGCGGCGACAACGCCATCGGCCGCTGGCTCGACGCAGAGCATGACGTCGCAGCCAGCATTCCGTGATCACAGGGAATTCTCCGTTCTCTCTTTCATCATTCGTTTTCCAGGAGCGATAGCGTGCAAATCTGTGTTTATCTGGGCTCGCGTGAAGGCAAAGATCCCCGTTTCGCCGAAGCGACGGACGCACTCGGCGCGGCGATCGCCAGACGCGGCTGGGGCCTGGTCTATGGCGGCGCCCGTAACGGATTGATGGGCCGGCTGGCCAACGCCTGCCTAGCCGAAGGCGGTGAAGTGATCGGCGTGATGCCAGAACATCTCGTGCAGCGCGAAGTCTCGCACCATGGCCTGACCCGGCTGATCCGGGTCGACAACATGCACGAACGCAAGGCGGCCATGGCCGCGCATGCCGATGCCTTCATCGCCCTGCCCGGCGGTATCGGTACGCTGGAGGAGCTGTTCGAGATCTGGACCTGGCGCTACCTCGACCTGCACGACAAACCGATCGGCGTGCTCAATGTCGCCGACTTCTACTCGCCGCTGCTGACCTTCCTCGACACTACCGTCGAACACGGCTTTCTCGATGTCGCCACCCGCCGCACGCTGTTCGCCGAGGCCGATATCGAAACCCTGCTGGATCGCCTTGGCCGAAGATGCCAGACTGAGAAATCACGACGCTTGAACGACGCGGTTCGAGCACCGGTAACGTATCCGTCAAGGAGGATTGGGAATGCATGCCATCGCCATCGAAGACAAACGGATGATCTGGCGCGAACACGACGACCTCGGCCCGCTGGGCGCCAGCGACGTGCGGATCGATGTGGCCTGGGCGGGAATGAACCGCGCCGACCTGATGCAGCGTGGCGGCAACTATCCACCGCCGCCGGGCGAATCCGAGATTCCGGGGCTGGAAGTCAGCGGCACGATCAGCGAAGTCGGCCGGGGTGTCGAGCGCTTTCGCAAGGGCGACCGCGTCTGCGCCCTGCTGGCCGGCGGCGGCTATGCCGAGCAGGTCGTGGTCAACGAAGCGCAGGTTCTGCCCATCCCCCAGGGCCTGGGGCTACGTGAAGCCGCCGCGCTGCCGGAAGTCTTCGCGACCGCCTGGCTCAATCTCTACATGGAAGGGGCGGTTCAGACCGGCCAGCGCGTCCTGCTGCACGCTGCCGCCAGCGGCGTGGGCACGGCGGCGATCCAGCTCTGCCGCGTGTTCGGCAACCCCTGTTTCGTGACCGCCGGCAGCGCCGACAAGCTGGAAACCTGTTACCGGCTTGGCGCCGATGCCGGCTGGAATCGGCACGATGGCAGCTTCGTCGAAGCGGTCAAGGAGTGGGGCGGCGCCGACATGATTCTCGATCCGGTAGGCGGCGACTACATCGCCCAGGATCTCGCGGTCCTGAATCCTGACGGGCGTCTGGTGCTGATCGGGCTGATGGGTGGGCTGGAAGCACAGGTCAATCTGGGCCGCATGCTGATGAAGCGTCAACGCCTGATCGGCTCGACACTTCGCTCGCGCTCGGCGAAAGCCAAGGGCGGGATTCTCGACGCGCTTCACGCGCATGTGTGGCCCAAACTGAGCAGTGGCGAGATCAAGCCGCTGATTGCCAGCACCTGGTCGATTCAGGAAGCCGAAACCGCCATGCAGCATCTTTCCGACAACGCCAATATCGGCAAGCTGCTGCTGAGCGTCAGCGGTGAAGGCTAGATCCGGAAGTCGAGCGGGGGGCTACTTGGCGTTTAGCGTCTCGGCATAGGTCAGCTGCAGCAGGCGGGCATCGTCGCCGGCGCGATGCCGGCGGATTTCATGCGCTTCGGCGAGTCGCGCCTTGGTGTCGGCCCAGCATTCGGTCTGCGCCTCGCTCAGCAGACGCCGCAGCGCCTCCAGTCGAAATCGCGGCAGCATCCCCGCCTGATCGAACAGCAGCGACAACCAGGTGTTGTCGTAGCCCCAGCTGTCGCTGTAGGCGATCCCCGCCGATGCCAATTCGTCGTTGAGCCAGCGGGCGATCTCGATGGGAGGATGCCCCTCGCGAATCAGACGAGCGCGGGATATCCCGTGCAGCAGTTCCGCCTTGGGATCCCAGTGCGTCCACTCCCGTACCGGCTGAATCAGGAATGCACAGCGGCTGCCATCGGCACGGGCCAGGCCGATCTCGATGGGATAACTGCCACGGCCAAAGCCGGATGCTTCGATGTCTAGCAGGGTGGGCAGCAACACGTTGCGGGCTCCCTCTCCATGATGCCGTCTCATCTTGCGACGCCGATGAGGCATCATCATGACAGCGTTGGGGCGTAACTTCACCCCGACACCGTGACGATGGCGGGGTACGCAGGATGCGCCGACGGTTGCGGGCTCTCAGTGCGTGGCGAGCGCGACGGGCGTCTCGCCGTTGGGACCATCTTCAGCCAGATTGCGCGCCCAGCGCTGCCATTCATCCGCGCGGGCGGGGTCGTGCGGCAAGCCGAGCTCGCCGCGACGATACGCATCGGCCAGGCGCTCCGCGGCCCGAACATGACCATTCTCGCCGGCGCGAGCGTACCAGGTCACCGCATGGTGAACGCTGGGCTGATACTGCGAGCAACCCAGCTCGTAGATGCGGCCGGCCTGGTACTGGGCGTGACGGTCGCCCTGCTGTGCCGCCTGCAGCACGTAGCGCGCGCCGGTCGACTTGTCCCTCGGGGATATCCCGCGGTGCATCAGCACTCGGCCGTAGAGCGAGCGAGCCGGCACATGACCAGCATCGGCACAGCGCTTGAACCAGCGCAACATCAGGCGCTGCTTGCTCGGCGAGCGTGTCATCCAGCGCGTATGGCTAAGCTGCGTCGCCAGATGAAACTCGAAACGCGTAAAGAAAGAAAACGTCTGTGGCATAACTGACAGTGACCCTGGAAACTGGGACCCATTGACGGTCCGAACTACCGTGTCGATCTGGACGCTCTTGTTCTCTATTGCCGCAACACCTACTACATTGCCGCAACACCTACTACCGCAACGTCAGGCAACGCTCTATGGCGCGTCGGAATCGACCTTTCACAGGCGCACTCGGCCGGGGGGCCGGGCGGCGAAAGGCCGCAAGAATACGCCTGCCCGGGCGGCGACTCAACCCCCGGCTTCCAGGCCCGGTTTGCCGCCTCACGACGGCGCCAGTAACATACGATTTTCAGCCCGTTTTTCGTCCCCATGGTTTGTCTCGATCGGGCCATTTCAACCTGGAGTGCAACATGCAGCGACGCCCCTTAGGCAAGACCGACATGCAGGTTTCGCGCCTGTGTCTCGGCACGATGACGTTCGGCGAACAGAACACCGAAGCCGAAGCGCACGAACAGCTCGACCGCGCCATCGCCGCCGACATCAATTTCATCGACGCCGCCGAGATGTATCCGGTGCCGCCGAAGCCCGAGACGCAGGGCCGCACCGAAGCCTATATCGGCAGCTGGCTGCAAAAACGTGGCAAGCGCGACGACCTGATCATCGCCAGCAAGGCGGCGGGTGCCGGACGTGGCATGGAACACCTGCGGGGCGGGCCGCGGCATACCCGCGAGCAGATCCACCAGGCCCTGGACGCAAGCCTGAAGCGCCTGCAGACCGACTACCTCGACCTCTATCAGCTCCACTGGCCCGATCGTCACGTCAACTGCTTCGGTCAGCTGGGCTACCTGCCGGGCGACGACAGCGATGCCACGCCGCTGGAAGAGACTCTCGGCGCGCTGAAGGATGCCGTCGATGCCGGCAAGATCCGCGCCATCGGGCTTTCCAACGACACCCCCTGGGGCGTCATGCGCTGCCTGCATCTGGCCGATACCCAGGGCCTGCCGCGCGTCGCCAGCGTCCAGAACCCCTACAACCTGCTCAACCGCAGCTTCGAAGTGGGCCTTTCCGAAATCGCCCATCGCGAAGACGTCGGCCTGCTGGCCTACTCGCCGCTGGCGTTCGGCGTGCTCTCGGGGAAATATCTCGACGGCCAGAAGCCGCCCAAGGGCCGCCTGACCCTGTTCGAGCGCTTCTCCCGCTATACCTCCGAGCTGGCCGAGGAAGCGACCCGAGCCTACGTCGACATCGCCCGCGAGCACGGCCTGGACCCGGCCCAGATGGCACTGGCCTACGTGACCTCACGACCGTTCGTGACCAGCAACATCATCGGTGCGACCACCCTCGAACAGCTCGATGCCAACATCGCCAGCGACTCGCTCGAACTCTCCGACGACGTGCTCGACGCGATCGAAGCGGTGCACCGAAGAATCTCCAACCCCTGCCCCTGACGCCCGCCAGCGACGGCAGTCGATAACGCAACGTTTCCCATACGGATAAGCGCGCCATGCTCAGCATCATCTCTCCGGCCAAGACGCTGGACTTCGAAACGCCCTCGTCGACACGGGACGTCACCCAACCCGACTATCTCGATCAGAGTCGGGCACTGATCGAGATCCTGCGCGGCTACTCACCCCAGCAGCTGTCGGAACTGATGGGCATTAGCGACAAGCTGGCCGGACTCAACGCGGCGCGCTATGCCGAGTGGCAGACGCCGTTCTCGATGGACAACGCCAAGCCCGCGGCACAGGCCTTCCAGGGCGACGTCTACGTCGGTCTGGAAGCCGCCACCTTCAGCGACGCCGACAACGCCTTCGCGCAGGATCACCTGCGGATTCTGTCCGGCCTCTACGGCATGCTGCGACCGCTGGATCTGATCCAGCCCTATCGCCTGGAAATGGGCATCCGGCTGGAGAACGCCGCAGGCAAGGACCTGTACGCCTACTGGCAGGACCGGCTGACCCGGGATCTGGACGCGGCGGTCGCCGCCAGCGGCAGTTCGACTCTGGTCAACCTCGCCTCCAACGAGTACAGCAAGGCCATCGATTTCAAGCAGCTCGAGGCCGATGTCGTCTCCCCGGTGTTCAGAGACGAGAAGAACGGCCAGTTCAAGATCATCAGCTTCTATGCCAAGAAGGCCCGGGGGCTGATGGCGGCCTGGCTGATACGCGAACGGGTCGAGAAGCCTTCAGCTCTGACCGAATTCGACGTGGCCGGCTACCGATACTCGCCGGAAGAGTCGAAGTCGGACAAGCCGGTTTTCCGCCGTCGCGAGCAGGATCGTGACTAGACCAGGCGACTAGACTCGATAGACGCGACTAAAGAAGCAGCCCGGGCCTCCCGGCATTCAGCTTCCATTCATGACGATCTGCGATAATGCTCGCAGCAACGAGTGCGCCCGAACGGTGCCATGCAGGTCCGTCACTCGTCCAGGACAACGATTTCAGGAGAAAGCCATGCGACATCTGCTCGTCATGATTATGGTCGGCCTGCTCGGTTTCAGCGCCGCAGTCGACCACGCCGAGGCGCGCCGTCTCGGCGGCGGCAAGAGTTTCGGTTCCTACTCGCGCTCGGTTCAACAGCCGACGCCGACCACCACGCGCAGTAACGCCTCGGCACCGCCACGCCAGCCGAGCGCCGGACTCTCCCGCTTCGCCGGCCCGTTGGCCGGGATGCTGGCCGGCGGCCTGCTGGCATCGCTGTTCTTCGGCGGCGCCTTCGACGGCTTCCGGATGCTCGACATGCTGCTGATCGCGCTGGTGGCGTTCATCGCCTTCCGGCTCATTGCGGGCCGTCGGCGGCATGCGACGGCCGGCCATCGCGACGGCGGCCAGCCCAACGACACGATGCGGGAAGACAACAGCGCCCAGCCAACGCCGTTCATGGGCGGCAACGCCGCGGGAACGCACACCGGCGGCATCGCCACCGAACCGGCCTGGTTCGATCGCGAGCGCTTCCTGACCGGTGCCAAGGAGCACTTCACTACGCTCCAGCGCGCCTGGGACAACAATGACCTCAGCCAGATCCAGGAGTACGTCACGCCCGAGCTCTACAACCTGCTGAAAGCGGAACGCATGGCGCAGCCGGCCAACAACCGCACCGAGATCGTGCGCCTGTTCGCCGAACTGGGCAGCGTGCAGGAGTTCAAGGACGAGGCCGAAGCGACGGTCCTGTTCCATGGCGTGCTCGACGAAAACGGCGAAGAGACCGAATTCAACGAAACCTGGCACCTCAAGCGCTCCCTGCGCGACGGCGCACCCTGGTACATTCAGGGGATCGAGCAGAACCCCACGGCCTGAGTTGGCACCCGGCGTCTCGGCACGACTGACGCCAAGGCACCGGGACCAGCGCTGACAAAAGCCGCTTGAAAGGAAAGGCCCGAGCCTGTCGTCGACAGGCTCGAGCCTTTTGCGTTGCTTGCGTCGTCGCTGTTCTGGAGCGTGACGAAAGTTGAGCCGATGCCCGTGAAAGCGACTCGACAGCCGATGGCGAAAGTGCCAACAATGCGACAACGCCATCATTTCGAGGGAGCTGTCATGTCGATAACGGTTACGGTCTTGGACGACTATCAGGGATGCTGTGCCTTTCTCGACGCCGCCCACGAACTCGACGGCAGCGACGTGCGCCTGGACATCGAACATCGACATCTCGACGACCAGGCACTGCCCGCCCGCCTGTTGGACAGCGACGCCATCATCCTGATCCGCGAACGCACCTCGTTGACCCGCGAACTGCTTGAGCAGTTGCCTAACCTCAAGCTGGTGGTCCAGACCGGGCGACTCTCCTCGGCCATCGATGTCGAGGCCTGCAAGGAACTGGGCATCGCCGTTCGTGATGGCGGCGGCTCGCCGATCGCGCCGGCGGAGCTCACCTGGCTGCTGATCATGGCGGGCTGTCGGCGTCTGGGCGGCTATCTCGCCCGACAGGCCGAGGGCGACTGGCAGCGCACCAACGAGCGCCTGGAAGCGGAGTCGCTGGGCCATGCCGTTCACGGGCGCACGCTGGGGATCTGGGGACTGGGCAAGATCGGCAGCCGGGTCGCCGGCTATGCCCAGGCATTCGGCATGGAGGTCGTCGCGCACGGAAGAGAGGGCAGCGCCGGTCGCGCCTTCGAGCTGGGCGTGGCGTTCGAGCCCGATCGTCACGCCTTCCTCGCCCGCTGCGACGTGGTCAGCCTGCATCTCAAGCTCAACGGCGACACTCGCGGCATGATCACCCCGGCGGATCTGGCGGCGATGCGCGCCGATGCCCTGCTGGTCAACACCAGCCGTGCCGAGCTGATCCGCCCCGGCGCCCTGCTCGATGCCCTGGATGCCGGCCGCCCCGGCGCGGCGGCGCTGGACGTGTTCGAGAACGAGCCCGAGGGCGCCAGCGCTTACCAGGCCCACCCCCGCGTGCTGGCGACACCGCATATCGGCTTCGTCGAGAAGGACACCTACGAGCTCTACTTTTCCACCGCCTTCCGCCAGGTCCGGGAGTTTTTCGCCGCCTAGAACGCAAAACGACAACCCCGGCCGAAGCCGGCGTTGTCGTAGACGTAGACATAGACGTAAACGTTGCCAAACCTGGCGTTACTGCCCTGGCGCTACTGTCGCCCGAACAGGTGCTTGCGCGCCTCGTCGGTCATTTCCACGTTGTTCTGCGGGTTGATCTCCTCGGCCTTCTCGTAGGCGCGAATGACCGCTTCGCGCTCGCCGACCTGCTCGAACCAGCGCTGCAGGCTGGGATAATCCTCCAGGTCCTGGCCCTGCTTCTCGTAGGGCTTGATCCACGGCCAGATCGCCATGTCGGCGATGGAGTAGTCGTCGCCGGCGACGAAGTCGTTGTCGTCGAGCTGCTTGTCGAGCACGCGATAGAGCCGCGAGGTCTCGTTGATATAGCGCTCGATGGCGTAATCGATCTTCTTCGGCGCGTAGTTACGGAAATGATGGTTCTGGCCCGCCATCGGCCCCAGCCCGCCCATCTGCCAATAGAGCCACTGCAGCACGCGGTAGCGCTGGCGCCCGCTCTTGGGCAGAAACTTGCCGCTCTTGTCGGCCAGATATTCGAGAATCGCACCGGACTCGAACAGCGACAGCGGCTGGCCGCCGTCGGCCGGGGCGCGATCGACGATGGCGGGGATGCGGTTGTTGGGGGCGATCTCGAGAAACTCAGGCGCGAACTGCTCGCCCTTGCCGATATTGACCGGATGAATCCGGTAGTCGAGCCCCGCTTCCTCGAGAAAAAGCGTGATCTTGTGACCGTTGGGGGTCGTCCAGTAGTAGAGATCGATCATCACAGGCTCCTGTCGTGACGACCGGCGGTAAGCCGGATGCTGTCAGGATAGGCCTTGCGCCGGGCGACGTCTCGCTCGACATCGCCCGGCACTCGACAAAAGCGGCGCTCAGTCGGCGAACGCCCCTTCGATATCGACGATCCGCGTCGCCTCGCGGCCGACACCGCCATGCAGATCCAGCATGCGCTGGAACCAGGCGTAGACCGGGTCGGCGTTGGAGATCAGATCGGCAGCGGAGGTGACCCGCGCCCACATGAACGCGCCCACGACCAGGTAATCGGAAGCTCCGGCCTCGTCGCCTTCCAGGAACGGCGACTCGTCCAGCCGTCCGCGCATCGGCTCCAGTGCCTTGTCGAGCATCGACAGCCCCTGGCTCGGCGAATGCATCTCCTCGAGCGTGCGGCCGAACGCCTTTTCGCGGGTCGTGCGGAAATACTCGCAGTCATCGGGATGCACGGCGTTGAACACGTCCATCAGGATGGTGCGCATGATGCCCGGCGCCAACGAACGCTCGGCGTAGAACTTGAAGAAGCGCGCCCGCGCCTCGGCCACGCCGTCCCCCAGCAGCGGCTTGTCGGGATAGACACGATCGAGATAGCGGAATATCTCGTAGCTGTCGGTCACCGTCTGGTCGCCATCCACCAGCACCGGCACTTTCGATTGGTCGGAGAAGGCGAGCGCCTCCTTGTCGGTGAACTTCCACGGTACGAATTCGCAATCGAGCCCTTTATGCGCCAGCGCATACTTGACCCGCCAGCAGTAGGGAGAAAATCGCAGGCGTTCGTCACGCCCGCACAGATCGAACATCTTGCGGCTCATGTCACACTCCTCATCAGATTCGGTTGTCACTGCCCAGGTCCGAGCAGCATGTCCAAGGGAAGATAAGCCGTCAAACCCGATGAATGCGCGCCCCCTTCGTTTTCTCCTCCTTCCATACCACTATCGCCGCTCGCCTCCGGGCAGGCGGCGATGTCCATTAGTCGCAGCGCAACGCCGCCCGTCCGCCGATTTCATCCTGTCAACGACTGGATAAACCCTTTACATTCAGCAACTTGAAATACAGTTTCGATCCTCCGCCTGCGATGGTAATACCAATTAACCACGATTGGCAGTGACACGTTCTATGGTTATCTTCCGATTCAATCGCCGCGGGCCGGGTATCGGAGGAGGCCGATATCCCGTTGGACAGGCGATAGACAGGCGCCATCGCCACCCAGCGACGGCCGCCCTGGCGACAACCGACGCTGATAATAATGACTCAGGGGCTTTCGATATGGATCAAACGCTTCTCTCGTTGCTTGCCTTCCTGCCACTGGTGCTGGCGGGGGTTCTGCTGATCGGCTTCCGCATGGCGGCGCGCACGGCGATGCCGATCGTATTCGTCGTCGCGGTACTGATCGCACTGCTGGCCTGGGACATGACCGGCACCCGCGTGCTGGCTTCCACGCTGCAGGGGTTGATCATGACCGTCTCGCTGCTGTGGATCATCTTCGGTGCCATCCTGCTGCTCAACACGCTGAAGCACTCGGGCGGCATCATGGCGATCCGTAACGGCTTCTCCGGCATCAGCCCGGACCGCCGCGTCCAGGCACTGATCGTCGCCTGGCTGTTCGGCTGCTTCATCGAAGGTGCCTCCGGCTTCGGCACCCCCGCCGCCGTGGCCGCCCCGCTGATGGTGGCGCTGGGCTTCCCGGCGCTGGCCGCCGTGGTGGTCGGGATGATGCTGCAGTCGACGCCGGTCTCGTTCGGCGCCGTGGGCACGCCGATCGTGGTCGGTGTCACCGGCGGCGTGAACCAGTCGGCGATCACCGAGCAGCTCACCGCCAACGGCTCGACCTGGGAAACCTATTTCCGCCTGATCACCTCCGAAGTCGTCATCACCCACGGCATCATCGGCGTGTTCATGCCGCTGATCCTGGTCATCGTAATGGTGCGCTTCTTCGGCGAGAACCGCTCCTGGAGCGAAGGACTGTCGATCACGCCGTTCGCGCTGTTCGTCGGTGTCAGCTTCGTGGTGCCCTCGATGCTGGTCGGTGTCTTCCTGGGGCCGGAATTCCCGTCGCTGCTGGGCGGTCTGATCGGCCTGGCGATCGTGGTGCCGGCGGCGCGCAAGGGCTTCCTGCTGCCCAAGGACACCTGGGATTTCCCGGAACGTTCGAAATGGCCGGAAGAGTGGCTGGGCAAGATCGAAATCAAGGTCGACGACGTGGCCGGCCGCGCGCCGATGTCCACCCTGCGTGGCTGGATGCCCTACGTCATCGTCGCCATCCTGCTGGTAATCTCGCGCACCGTGCCTTCGGTCAAGGCGGCGCTGTCATCGATCAGCACCGGCTGGAGCAACATTCTCGGCGAGGCGGGTGTCTCCGGTAGCGTCGAATGGCTCTATCTACCCGGCGGCATCATCCTGATCGCGGTGATCTGCACGATCTTCCTGCATCGTATGCGCGCCCCGCAGGTGAAGGCTGCCTTCGTAGAGTCCTCCAAGACCATCTTCGGTGCTGGCTTCGTGCTGCTGTTCACGATCCCGATGGTGCGAATCCTCATCAACTCCGGCGTCAACGAGTCCGATCTGGTCTCGATGCCAGTCGCCATGGCGCAACTGGTCGCCGACGGCGTGGGCCAGATCTACCCGCTGTTCGCCCCGGCGGTCGGTGCGCTCGGCGCCTTCATCGCCGGCTCCAACACCGTCTCCAACCTGATGCTGTCGGCCTTCCAGTTCAACGTGGCCGAAGTGCTGGGCGTCTCCACCGCGATGATGGTTGCGCTGCAGGCCGTGGGCGCTGCCGCAGGCAACATGATCGCGATCCACAACGTGGTGGCGGCCTCGGCTACCGTCGGCCTGCTCGGCCGGGAAGGCACGACGCTGCGCAAGACGATCCTGCCGACGCTCTACTACTGCCTGTTCGCCGGCATCATCGGCCTGCTGGCGTTCTACGTCTTCGGCTTCACCGACCCGCTCATGGGCGGATGACGAAACAGACGACAGAACGATCGCGACGCCCGGCCATGGCCGGGCGTCGCGTTACCGCACCACTTTGGTCTGACCATTTGCCAACTCGTTGGGCTTTTGGCTAATAGCCGACGCCGACGACCTCCCACAGAATGACCCATCGGTAATCGTGGAAAGCGCTTCCACAAATCGATTCCTGAACCGTACCTGACCGGCCGGCGCCGAGGAGATGCCATGGAACTGCTTTACGACGAGCGCATCGACGGCGAGATCGCCGATGTCGACAAGTCGGCGCTGATGGCGGCGATCCTGGCGGTCGCCCCCCAGTTGACCCTGCTCGATCGCGAAGAGGACCTGCGACCGTTCGAATGCGACGGGCTGTCAGCCTATCGCGTGCTGCCGATGCTGGTCGCCATGCCCGCGACGCTGGCCGAGGTCGAGGCGCTGATGCGGGTCTGCTACGAGCATGCCGTGCCCGTGGTGACGCGTGGCGCCGGCACCGGCCTCTCCGGCGGCGCGCTGCCGCTGGAAAAAGGCGTGCTGCTGGTGATGTCGCGCTTCAACAAAATCCTGAGCGTCGATGCCGACGCCCGCATCGCCCGCGTCCAGCCCGGCGTCCGTAATCTGGCTATCAGCGAGGCAGCCGCACCCTACGGGCTTTACTACGCGCCAGACCCGTCTTCGCAGATCGCCTGCTCGATCGGCGGCAACGTCGCCGAGAACGCCGGCGGCGTCCATTGCCTGAAGTACGGCCTCACCGTCCACAACGTGCTGAGCGTGGATATCGTCACCATCGAAGGCGAGCGCATGACGCTGGGCGGCGAGTCGCTGGACACGCCGGGCTACGACCTGCTGGCGCTGTTCATGGGCTCGGAGGGCATGCTGGGCGTGATCACCGAAGTCACGGTGCGACTGCTGCCCAAGCCGGAAGTCGCCAAAGTGCTGATGGCCTGCTTCGACGACGTCGAGCTGGCCGGCAAGGCGGTGGGCGACATCATCGCTGCCGGCTGCATTCCCGGCGGCCTCGAGATGATGGACAACCTGGCGATTCGTGCCGCCGAAGATTTCATTCACGCCGGCTACCCCGTCGAGGCACAGGCGATCCTGCTGTGCGAGCTCGATGGCGTCGAAGCCGACGTGCAGGCCGACTGCGAGCGGGTTCGCGATCTGCTGGAAGCGGCCGGCGCCACGCAGATCCAGCTCGCCCGCGACGACGCCGAGCGCCAGCTTTTCTGGGCCGGGCGCAAGGCCGCCTTCCCTGCCGTGGGCCGAATGTCGCCGGACTACTACTGCATCGACGGCACCATCCCGCGGCGTGAACTGCCACGCGTGCTCAAGGGCATCAACGACCTTTCCGCGCATTATGGGCTGCGGGTGGCCAACGTCTTTCACGCCGGCGATGGCAACCTGCATCCGCTGATCCTGTTCGACGCCAATCAGCCGGGCGAACTCGAGGCCACGGAGGCGCTCGGCGGCAAGATCCTCGAGCTGTGCGTCGAAGCGGGCGGCAGCATCACCGGCGAGCACGGCGTCGGCCGCGAGAAGCTCAACCAGATGTGTACCCAGTTCGCCGCCGACGAGATCACCCTGTTCCACGCGGTGAAGTCCGCCTTCGACGAGCGCCGGCTACTCAACCCCGGCAAGAACATCCCGACGCTGGCGCGATGCGCGGAGTTCGGCGCCATGCATGTCCACCACGGTGAGCTGCCGCACCCAGAGCTGCCCCGGTTCTAACGATCAAGGGCGAGGAGACGTTCATGACCCACCTGCAGGACCAGCAGCCGGCCTATACCGCGCCGGGCGAAGCCGGGCCCGATGCCCCCGTCGCACCGGCCACCGGCAGCGACGACAGCGAAGCGCTCTGCGAACAGGTCACACGGGCCCACGCCGAGCGGGCCACGCTGCGTATCGTCGGCGGCGACACCAAGGCGTTCTACGGCCGCCGTGTCGATACTACCCAATCGCTTTCCACCACCGGCCATCACGGTATCGTCCACTACGATCCGGTGGAGCTGGTCGCCACCGCGCGCGCCGGCACCCGGCTGCGCGATCTCGAACGGGCGCTCGCCGACAACGGCCAGCGCCTCGCCTTCGAACCGCCCTACTTCGGTGACAACGCCACCGTCGGCGGCATGGTCGCCGCCGGGCTTTCCGGCCCCCGGCGCCCGTGGGTCGGCGCGGTACGCGATTTCGTGCTCGGCGTGCGCGTCATCACCTTCGAGGGCAAGCTGCTGCGCTTCGGCGGCGAGGTGATGAAGAACGTCGCCGGCTACGACCTTTCCCGCTTGATGGTCGGCGCCCAGGGCACGCTCGGCGTGCTGACCGAGGTCTCGTTCAAGGTACTGCCCCTGCCACAGGCAAGCGCCTGCCTGCGACTCGAACTGCCATTGCCCGACGCGCTCGACCGGCTGGCGGCATGGGGGCGCAAGCCGCTGCCGATCACCGGTGCTGCTCATGATGGCGAGGCGCTGCACATACGCCTCGAAGGCGGCGAAGGCTCGGTGTCGGCCACGCGCCAACGCCTCGGCGGCGAATTGGACGAGCCCCTGTTCTGGTCGCAGCTGCGAGAGCTGCGCCTGCCCTTCTTCGACGGCGCTTTCGCCAACGCGGCCGACAGGACGCTATGGCGTCTGTCGTTGCCGGCGCTCGCCCGCACGCCGGCACTCGACGGCGACTGGCTCATCGACTGGGGCGGTGCCCAACGCTGGCTGCAAAGCCCGACGGGAAGCGGCGCGGAGGGGCACCACGACATCGCCATCCGCGAGGCAGCCATCGCGGCCGGCGGCCATGCCACGCGCATCACGCCGGTCGACGACGAGAATTCGCCTTTCACCCCGTTGCCGCCGGTGCTGGCCAAGTATCACCGCCAGCTCAAGCAGCGGCTCGACCCGCAGGGGATCTTCAATCCCGGCCGGCTCTACGCCGACTGGTAGGCCGTTTTACGCCAACTGGCGAGTCCGTTCCACGCCAGGATCGGGCCGTTCATGCGCCAACGTGGCAAGGAGTCATCATGCAGACCCATTTTTCCGAAGCCGCCCGCACCAAGCCGCATATTCTCGAGGCCGACCGCATTCTGCGCACCTGCGTGCATTGCGGCTTCTGCAACGCCACCTGCCCGACCTATCAGCTACTGGGCGACGAGCGCGATGGCCCTCGCGGGCGCATCTACCTGATGAAGGAATTGCTGGAGAGCGACGATGGCGACGAGCAGATCACCCAGGAGACCCAGCTGCACCTCGACCGCTGCCTGAGCTGCCGCAGTTGCGAAACGACCTGCCCTTCCGGCGTCGAATATCACAAGCTGCTGGATATCGGCCGCGCCGAAGTCGACCGCCGGGTCGGGCGCCGCCCCAGCGAGCGCGCCATGCGCCTGGGGTTGCGCACGGCCCTGGTCGAGCCCGGACGCTTCAAGGCGCTGCTGGCCCTGGGCCAGACGTTCCGCCCGCTGGCCCCGCACGACCTGCGCGACAAGATCCCCGCGCGCGTGCCGCATCGCCAGCGCCGCCCGGACCCCGCCCGACACACGCGCCAGATGCTGATTCTGGAAGGCTGCGTGCAGCCCGGCCTGGCGCCCAACACCAACGATGCCGCCGCGCGGGTGCTAGACCGGCTGGGGATTGGTATCAGGTCGGCCCGGGAAGCAGGCTGCTGCGGCGCCATCGATTTTCATCTCAATGCCCAGCAAGCCGGCCGCGAGCGCATGCGCGCCAACATCGATGCCTGGTGGCCGCTGATCGAAAACGGAGGCGAGAGCGGGGAAGCCGGCGTGGAAGCGATCGTCCAGACCGCCAGCGGCTGTGGCGCCTTCGTCAAGGAGTATGGCGAGATGCTGGCCGACGATCCCGAGTACGCCGTCAAGGCCAAGCGCGTCAGCGAGCTCGCCAGGGATCTGGTCGAGATCCTGCGGGAGGAGGATCTGGAAGCGCTGGGCGCGAACCATCCATCGGCGCGGCTGGCGTTTCACTGCCCCTGCACGCTGCAGCATGCGCAGAAGCTGGGGGGCGCCGTCGAAAGCGTGCTCACGCGGCTGGGATTTTCGCTCGCCCCGGTTCAGGATGCGCACCTCTGCTGCGGCTCCGCCGGCACCTACTCCATCACCCAACCGACGCTGGCCAAGCGCCTGCGCGACAACAAGATGGATTCGCTGGAAGCCCAGTCGCCGGATACCATCGTCACTGCCAATATCGGCTGTCAGAGCCACCTCAACGGTGCCGGCCGCACGCCGGTACGCCACTGGATCGAACTGGTGGACGAGCTTCTGGCAACCGCGGAAACCGACCAGAGCGCCATCCCGCCACGGCAGGCCAGCGCAGCGGTTTGAAACACCCTTAGCCACAAAACACAGCCATCATCTTCCCGACAGGAACCCGACCATGCAGACCAAAGCCGCACTCGAACTCAACGACGTCAACGCCATTCTGGATGCCGCGCAGACCGAAGCCGAAGCTCAGGGCTGGGCGGTCACCATTGCCGTCGCCGACGATGGCGGTCATCTGCTCGGCCTGCGCCGGATGGACGGCGCCGCACCGTTCAGCGCCGGCGTCGCCACCGAGAAGGCGCGCAATGCAGCGATCGGCCGCAAGGAGACCCAGGTCTTCGAGGAGATGATCAACAACGGCCGCATCGCCTTCGTGACCGCGCCGATGACCGCACTGCTCTCCGGCGGCGTCCCGGTCATCCACGACGGTCACGTGATCGGCAGCGTCGGCGTCTCCGGCGTCAAGCCGGATCAGGACGTGCAGGTAGCCAAGGCCGGCGTGAAGGCGATCGGTTAACGCTTCCTGGGCGGGCCGCCCTTTCCCCGGCTCGCGGGCTTGCCGCCACGGCCCTTGCCCGCAGGCTTGGCGCCCGCCTTTCCCCTGGCGTCGGGCTTGCCGCCGTTGGCCGCCCGCGCCTTGGATCGAGGCTTCCCGCCGGTACTGTTTTTCGGGCCGGTCTTCGGGCCGGAAGACGCCTTCCCGCCGGCTGCCTTCCTGCCGTTCGAAGCCGGCTTGGGCGTCGACTTGCCCGCCTTGGTCTTGGCTCCGGACCGGGTCGACGGCTGGCTTTTGCCGGCGGATGGCGCCCGTGCCTTGCCGGCGTTCGAACGCGAGCGGGGCTTGGCGGCCGGCTTCTCCGGCGCGCCGTCGGACTGCGCCGTCATAGCGACGATGGTATCGATCTCTTTCGGCGTCAGATCCCGCCAGTCGCCCAGCGCCAGGCCCTTGAGCGAAACGTTCATGATCCGGGTACGAATCAGTTGGGTGACTTCGTAGCCGAAGTATTCGCACATGCGCCGTATCTGGCGATTGAGCCCCTGCACCAGTGTGATGGTGAACACGAACGTCGATTCTCTTCGCACCTGGCAGCGCTTGGTCACCTGACCAAGGATCGGCACGCCGTTCTGCATGCCTTCGACGAATTCATCGGTGATCGGCTTGTCGACCGTCACCCGATACTCTTTCTCGTGCTGGTTGTTGGCGCGCAGAATCTTGTTGACCAGATCGCCGTTGTTGGTCAGGAAGATCAGCCCCTGCGAATCCTTGTCGAGCCGGCCGATCGGAAAGATCCGTGCACCGTGCTTCACGAACTCGACGATGTTGTCCTTCTCGCTGGATTCGGTCGTGCTGACGATCCCCACCGGCTTGTTGAGCGCGATCAGGATCAGGTCTTCCTCTTCCTGAGGCTCGATCTCCTGGCCGTTGACCTTGACCCGATCCCCCGCCACCACCTGATCGCCCGTGGTGGCCCGGCGGCCGTTGATCCACACGTTGCCCTGCTCCACGAAGCGATCGGCTTCGCGGCGAGAACACATCCCGCTTTCGCTGATGTACTTGTTGATGCGGATAGATTTGCGTAACGACATAAAAGACCGTCTAGCCGAAAAGGGATGGGCCGGCATTTCGCCAGCACTGTCGAGCGGACACCGGCCCGTGGAGCCGGAAACGACGCATCCGGGTAGTTTGACGCCTCTTCCCCGGAGTGGAAACCGGTCATTCCCGAAAGGCGACGGGCGACTGCCCGGTGCGCTCAGCGACTTCCCCACCGCCAAGGAGCAGGGCGTGGATGTCGAAGGCATCAACTGGCGTGGTTTCTACCTGCCGCCGAAGCTTTCCGATGAGGACGTGGTCTGGTGGGAAGACGCCCTGCACCAGGTTTACGAAAGCCAGGAGTGGAAGGACGTCATGCAGCAGAACGGGCTGATCCCGTTCGATCGCAGCGGGGCAGAGTTCAAGGCGTACGTGGAGCAGCAAATCGCCGATATCGAGGATGTCTCCAGGGAAGTGGGCCTGATCCAGTAGGTTTGGCCCGACCGGTGAGCGCGGCCCGGCAACACGCCGGGCGGTTCACGGGCGGCCAGCCGCCATGGACAGAAGCGCCAGACAGCCACGCAAAGACAACCGCGCCGGACGACTCGCCCAAGAGCCGTCCGGCGCGTTCGTTCCGTTTTGACGTTCGCTCCGTTTTGACGTTCGTTCCGCTTTGGCGACTGGACTCGATGATGCCTGGCGGCGGTGTCAGACAGTGCGCAGCGAGCGTGGCCACTGCCGCTCGAGGCGCGGCGCGTACTGCGTCAGCAGAGGCACATGGCGATCCCTGACCGCCTGGTTGAATCTCTCGCTGGGCCCGGACAGCGCCAGCGCCCCCATCAACTCGCCCTCGCCGTTGTAGATGCCGATGGCCGCCGCCGACAGGCCGGCCTGTCGCTCCCCGCTCGATACCGCCACCTGACCCCGGGGCGTCTCGTAATTGAGCACGCGGCCAGCCGCGCCGCGTCCCAGTGGCAGCCTGACGCCTTCCTCCAGGTGATGGCGCACTTCCAACCGCCCATTCTCGCGCAGACGGCAGATCCGGTGGTCACCGTCGCGCACGTAGAAGGAGGCGGTCTCCTCGCTGGCATCGCGCAGGGACTCCAGGATCGGCCGCACCAGGTTCTCGAGCTGCGGCCCTTCGCCCGCCAGCGGCGCCAAGCGCGATACCGCCGGGCCGACGCGATAAATGCCTCGCTCGTCACGGGTGACATACCCGAAGTGTTCCAGCGACGCCATCAGCCGCAGGATGGTGCTCTTGTAGAACCCGGTCGCATTGGCCAGTTCGGTCAACGAAAACTCGCGCCGCTCCTGGGAGAACGCCTCGAGCAGGGTCAGCGCTCGCTCGACGGCTTCGACACGCCGCTGGGCCATATGACGCTCCTTTGTTTCTGGTGATCGTAGTTTGGATGACTGGCTAGTCTGGATGACTGATGCAGCTTGAACTAATGGCGAATGTTGCGACAGGCAAAACGGTATTGCAACTCACCCCGGCGAACAATATTCTCTCTAAAAGAATCGGTTTCACCAGGAGGAATAATGTCATCGCCATTGACCGGTTACCGGGTACTCGATCTGACCAACGTGCTGGCCGGGCCATTCTGCTGCCACCAGCTCGCCCATCTCGGCGCCGAGGTAATCAAGGTCGAGCGTCCCCAGGGTGGCGATCTGGCTCGCCAGCTCGGCGCGGATCCCGCTCTCAACCAGGACCTGATGGGGGTATCCTTTCTCGCCCAGAATGCCGGCAAGCGCTCGGTGGCGCTGGATCTCAAGCAGCCGGACGATCGCGACGCCTTTCTCGAACTGGTGGCGACCGCCGATGTCGTGGTGGAGAACTTCCGCCCCGGCGTCATGCAGCGTCTCGGGCTCGGCTTCGAGACGTTGCGCCAGGCCAATCCCGAGCTGGTCTACTGCGCGATTTCCGGCTTCGGCCAGGACGGCCCGCTGGCGAACTATCCGGCCTACGACCAGATCATCCAGGGCATGGCGGGTGTGATGAGCATTACCGGCGCACCGGAAAACGCGCCCTATCGGGTCGGCTATCCACTGGCCGACACCGTCGGCGGGCTGACCGCGGCGATGGCGATCAACGCGGCTCTGGCCGAACGGCCGCGCAAGGCGCATTTCGTCGACATCTCGATGCTCGAATCCGTGCTCGCCACCATGGGCTGGGCGGTATCCAACCTGCTCGTCGCCGGCAAGCCGCCGCAGCCGCTGGGCAACGACAACGTCACCGCCAGCCCGTCCGGCACCTTCGCGACTGCCGATGGCCTGATCAACATCGCCGCCAACAAGCAGGAGCAGTTCGAGGCGATCTGCCACCTGCTCGAACATCCGGAATGGCTGGCCGATGACCGCTTCGCCCAGCGCCAGGCGCGCCTGGACAATCGCAAGGCGCTGAGCGACTGCATCGAAGCGGTGCTGAAACAGGAAACGACCGAATACTGGTGGCCAAGGCTGGTCGACGCCGGCATTCCCGCCGGCCCTGTCTATAGCGTCGCCGAAGCGCTGGCACACCCGCAGGTTCGTGATCGTGGTCTGATCGAGCGTTTCGACAACTCCCCTATCGGCCGGCCGCTGGAAGTGGTCAGCGGCGGCTATCGCTTCGATGGACAGGCGCCCCGCGTCGCCTCCCCCCCGCCGCGCCTGGGTCAGGACAACGCCACCTTGCTACCGGCGCACGCCGCCAACGACGAATAAAACCGGAGATATCCCATGACCGATACTCACACGCCCGAATACCAGGCCCAGCAGTGGTGGAAGACCGACATCATCGACATGCGCCCCGGCGAGATCCGTTATCGCGGCTATCCCATCGAGGAGCTGGTCGGCAACGTCGGCTTCGCCGACATGGTGTGGCTGATGACCTGCGGCGAGCTGCCCACCCGGCCGCAATCCAACCTACTGGAAGCGGCGCTGATGAGTGCCGTCGACCACGGCCCCCAGGCACCGAGCATCGCCATCGCGCGGATGGCGGTAACCTGCGGCAGCAGTCTCAACAACGCCATGGCCTCCGCCGTCAACGTGCTCGATGACGTTCACGGCGGCGCTGGCGAACAGGCCGTCGAACTGTATCGGTCGATTCAGGAGCACCAGGCCGGCGGAGCGGATCTGGCGACCGCCGTTCAGGAAGGCATCGCCGAATGGCAACGCAGCCGGACGAAGATCATCCCCGGCTTCGGCCATCGCTTCCATCCCGTCGATCCTCGCGGACCGCGACTGCTGCAACTGGTGGAAGAAGCCGCCGGACGCGGCGAGGTCGAAGGCGGCTTCGTCGCCATCGCCCGCGAGGTCGAGCGTCAGCTCATCGCCATGAAGGGCAAGCCGATCCCGCTCAACATCGACGGCGCCACCGCCGTGATCTACGCCGAACTGGGCTTCCCCGCCCCGCTGGCACGCGGCCTGTTCTGTCTCTCGCGCTCGGTCGGCATTCTCGCCCACGCCTGGGAGCAGCAGTGCCAGGGCGGCCGCAACAAGGGCCCGATGCCCAAGGGCTGGCTATGGCCCTACGGCGGCCCGGCCAAGCGTCCGGTACCGGAGCGGGCGTAGCCACACGTAGCCATATTACCCACTCCCCGCTCGGGAGCGCTCAGACCTCGTGAAACTCGCGTCCGGCCTTGGTCTCTGCAATGACTCCCGTGCGAATCACGAAGTCGCCGAAGGGCTCGCCCTCCTCGCGCTCGGCGGCGTAGCGCTGGATCAGCGGTGTCAGTGCCTCGAGGATGGTCGCTTCATTGATGTTCTCGCGGTAGAGCTTGTTCAGCCGTTGGCCGCTGAAGCCGCCGCCGAGGTAGAGGTTGTAGTGCCCCGGCGCCTTGCCGACGAAGCCGATCTCGGCGAGATACGGTCGCGCGCAGCCGTTGGGGCAACCGGTCATGCGGACGATGATCGCATCGTCGGCCAGCCCCGCTTCGCGCATCACGGCTTCGAGCTTGTCGATCAGCGAGGGCAGGTAACGCTCGCTTTCCGCCATCGCCAGCCCGCAGGTCGGGAATGCCACGCAGGCCATGGCGTTGCGCCGTAGTGGTGAGGTTTCCGCGACCAGCCGATGGCGATCCAGCAGCGCGTCGATGGCTTCGCGGCGGGACTCGTCGACCTGGGTGATGATCACGTTCTGATTGGTGGTGAGCACCAGATCGCCGTCATGCTGTTCGGCGATCTCCCTCAGGCCGGTTCGCAGCTGCGGGCCATCCGGGAAGTCGGCAAGGCGCCCGTTCTGGACGAACAGGCCATAGTGCCAGCGGCCGTCGTCGCCCTGCACCCAGCCCAGCCGATCGCCGTTATCGTCGAAGTGATAATCGCGCGCCGGTGCCAGTGCCTCGCCCAGGTGCTGTTCCACCTCGGCCTTGAACGCCTCGAGTCCCATCTCTTCGACGGTATATTTCAAGCGTGCCTGCTTGCGGTCGCGGCGATTGCCGTTGTCGCGCTGCACCAGCATGATCGCCTCGGCCACGGCGGGCACCGCTTCCGGCGTGCAGTAGCCGATGGGATCGGAAAGACGCGGGAAGGTCGTCGGCTCGCCATGGGTCATGCCCATGCCGCCGCCGATACAGACGGTAAAGCCGTGAAGCTCTCCGTCGACCACGTCGGCGATGAAACCAACGTCGTGGGCGAACAGATCGACGTCGTTCTCCGGCGGGATCGCCAGCGCCACCTTGAACTTGCGCGGCAGGTAATGGCGGGTGTAGAGCGGCTCCTTGGGATCGAGCGTCGGCGATTCACTCTCTGCCGCCGCATCCGTGCGCTCCTCGGCGCCGCCGGCCACGCGCTCCTCACCCAGAAAGATCTCGTGATAGGCCCGGGTGCGAGGCAGCAGGCGAGTGCTGATCTCGTGACTCAGCTCGTAGACCCGGCGATGCACCGCCGAGCGATACGGGTTGGCGGTGCAGATCACGTTGCGATTGACGTCGCCACAGGCGGCGATGGTGTCCACCATGGCCTGATGGATCGTCTGCAAGTGTGGGCGCAGGTTCTCCTTGAGCACGCCGTGATACTGGAACGTCTGGCGGGTCGTGATCCGCAGCGTGCCGTTGGCGTAGCGTGAAGCGACGTCATCGAGAGTCCGCCACTGCTCGGGCGTGACCAACCCGCCGGGCAGGCGCAACCGCACCATGAAGCTGTAGAGCGGTTCGAGCTTCTGATGCCGGCGCTCGTCGCGCAGGTCGCGGTCGTCCTGCTGGTAGAAGCCGTGAAACTTGGTCAGCTGGGTATCGTCCTCGGCAACGGCGCCAGTGGCGCGATCCGCCAGCCCTTCCTCGAGCGTGCCCCGCAGGTAATCGCTTTCCACCTTGAGCCGCTCGTTGGGATGCAGCTCATCCCAGTGTACGTCACGCAGTTTGGCGATGATGTCCATGTCGGCCTCCTCTACTGGAGCTAGATGTCGTATCTATTTGGTCGTCGTACCGCAATCGCCAGAAAACTGATCGAACGAAGGCCAGACTAGGCAAAAATCGGCACTCATGCGGAGTTAACGTGGTTGTCAATGAGCATCGAGGGCCGATTTTTAACGACGTATGGGCGAGTGCAGACAGTTTTCTAATAGATGTCGCGCTGATAACGCTTCTCCTGCTGCATCTGACGCAAATAATCATCGGCGCCGGCTTCGCCATGCCCGCCCTGCTCGCGGATGACATCGCGCAGTGCCTGATGCACGTCCGGCGCCATGAATTCGGCATCGCCGCAGACGTAGACATACGCGCCCGCTTCCAGCCAGGCGTAGAGCGTTTCCGCCTGCTCGCGCAGCCGGTCCTGAACGTAGACTTTCTCGGGCTGATCGCGGGAAAAGGCGACGTCGAGCCGCGTGAGCAGCCCATGCTGGCGCCATTTGAGCCACTCCGCCTGATACAGGAAATCGCTGCGGAAATGACGGTCGCCGAAGAACAGCCAGTTATCGCCGCTGGCGCCACGCTCCTCCCGCTCCTGCAGGAAGGCGCGAAACGGGGCGACGCCGGTGCCGGGGCCGATCATGATCAGCGGCGCGTCGTCATCGTCGGGCAGCTTGAACTGCTTGTTGCGGTCGATGTAGATCGGCACACGGTCGCCGGGCTCGATTTGGTCCGCCAGGTAATTCGTGGTCACGCCGTTGCGGGATCGCCCGTGGGTGGCGTAGCGCACCACGGCAACGGTGAGATGCACTTCGTCCGGAGCCGCGGCCTGGCTCGAGGCGATGGAGTAGAGGCGTGGCGGCAACTTGCGCAGCGCTGCCGAGAACTGGGCGGCATCGATGCCATCCACCGGGAACTGTTCGATCACGTCGATGATATGGCGCCCCTGCAGCCAGTCGCGCAACTCGTCGCGGGCCTCTTCACTCAGCAACCGGCGCAGTTCCGGCGCCTGCGACCATTCGGCCCACTGCTGCAGGAACGGCCGCGTGAGCGTGGTCACCTCGAAGTCCGTCAGCAGCGCGTCGCGCAGCACACGCCCTTCCTCCAGCGGCGATTCGGCATCGAGCTTGAGCATCTCGATCAGCTCGTCGACGTGGGCGGGATCGTTCTGCGGCACCACACCGACGGCATCGCCCGGCAGGTATTCGAGCCCGGAGTCTTCCAGCGACAGCTCGAGATGCAGCGTCTGCTTGTCCGAGCCGCGGCCGTTGAGCGGCTGGCTGGTCAGCACCTCGGCCATGAACGGATGCTTCTTGGAATAGCGCGGCTGGGCACTCTGCGACATGCCGGCGTCAGCGGCCTGGGCCGGGGGCGGCGTGGCGAGATCGCCGGCCAGCGACTCGAGCACCTGGTCGATCCAGGCCTCGGCCTTCTCTTCGTAGTCCACGTCGCAATCGGTCCGCTCGAGGATCGCCTCGCCCCCGAGTTCGGCAAGCCGGGCGTCAAACTCCTTCGCCGTGTGACAGAAGTGTTCATAACTGGCATCACCCAGCCCCAGCACGGCGAAACGCAGCCCCGCCAGTTTCGGCGCCTTGCGGCCCATCATCAGCTCGTGGAATTCGAGCGCCGGATCGGGCGGGTCGCCGTCGCCCTGGGTACTGACGACGACCAGCAGCCGCTCGACCGCCTTCAAGGTCTTCTTGCCGGCGTCCGCCATGCTCGCCAGCGTGACGTCGAATCCCTGGGCGCGGGCACGCTCGGCGGCCAGTTCGGCCACTCCTTCGGCATTGCCGGTCTGGCTGCCGTAGAGCACGGTCAGCGCTGCGGAAGGCGTTGGCGCCGTCTGCGCATTGCCGGCCTGGGGCGCCCCTGCGGACTGGGCGTTGAGGCCGGCCAGATATCCGCTCAACCACTGGCGCTGGGCGGCATCCAGATCCGCCAGCGCCTGCTGCACGCGTCTGGCCTGATCGGCATTCAGGGGGCTGTTGGTGTCGGTCAGCAAGTTCGGAGCCATCCACGACCTCTCGGCACTCGGTATCGATATATCGATGGTCAAAAAAGAAAGTAACTATTCAGGTGGCTGCGGATGGCATGTCGCCAACCACCTGATTTTTTTGGCATAGTGTGCCTGATCCTTCGGCACGTCTATGCGGTGACATGACCATCAGCGATATCAACGTCGACGAGGCCCTGGAACGGGTCCGGCAGCAGCTCAAGGAAGACCACACGGTCTCGCCTTCCTTGCGTGCTGCCATCGACGTGCTGATGCTGCTGGTCAAGCTGATGGCCGACCGACTGGCCACCAGCAGCCGCAACAGCAGCAAGCCGCCGTCACAAGACCCCAACCGCCAACGCCGTTCCCGGGCCAAGGGCGAGCGTCGCCCTGGCGGGCAACCGGGTCACGAAGGCAAGACGCTGGCGCCGGTCACCGATCCCGACGAGATCGTGTCGTTGCGCGTCGATCGCCGCACCTTGCCCAAAGGGCGCACCTATCGCTCGGTCGGCATCGAAACGCGCCAGGTGCAAGACATCGTGATCCAGGCCGTCGTCACCGAGTATCGCGCCGAGGTGCTGGAGGACGATCTCGGGCGGCGCCATGTGGCGCCGTTTCCCGACGGCGTGACCCGCCCGATCCAGTATGGCCCACGTCTCAAGGCGCATGTCGTCTATCTCTCGCAGTATCAGTTGCTGCCCTATGCCCGCATCCAGGCGCTGCTGGCCTCACAGTGCGATCTATCGCTGAGCACCGGCACGCTGTTCGCCTTCAATCAAGAGGCCTATCAGCGCGCCGAGGCGTTTGCCGAGTGGGCGATCCCGGCGCTGAGGCAAGCCGCGACCGTGCATGCCGACGAGACCGGGATGCAGGTCGGCGGCAAGCGCTACTGGCTGCACAGCGCCTCGAATGACGCCCTGACCTACTTGGCGCCTCACGCCAAGCGAGGTCAGGAGGCCATGGATGCCATCGGCATCCTGCCCTATGTCCAGGGGGTGCTGGTGCATGATCACTGGAAGCCTTACTACCGCTACGCGGATTGCCGCCACGCACTTTGCAACGCCCATCACCTGCGTGAATTGACTGCGGCCTGGGAAAATGACCACCAAAAGTGGGCCAAGGCGCTGCATGATCTGCTGCTGGAGATGCATCAGGCCGTTGACGCTGCCGGTGGCACGCTCTCGCCCGAAGAGGCGCAACGCTGGCGAGTCCGCTATCGGCAGTGCCTGACAGAGGGTGAGACCGAGTGTCCGCCACCGATCCCACCACCACCGGGAAAGCGCGGTCGTGCCAAACGTACCAAGGCACGTAACCTGCTCGAACGTCTCCAGGCGTACGAGGACGATGTGCTGCGTTTCCTCGACGACCCCGCCGCGCCCTTCACCAATAACCAAGGGGAGCGTGACCTGCGGATGACCAAGGTCCAGCAGAAGATTTCAGGCTGTTTCCGCTCCTGGGAAGGTGCCGAGATCTTCTGCCGGATGCGCAGCTTCCTCTCGACGGCGGTCAAGCAGGGCCTGGCAGCGCACACCGCACTAGAACAGTTGTTTGCCGGTGAAGTGCCCGAATTCATGCGTCGGGACGGCCTGGATCAGGCAGCGTGACCTGAATAGTTACATAGCTTTTAACTGTCATCATCAACTTGCCCGATGATTGTAGACGACCGGTCTAGTTTCAGGGTAAGATACAAACCATGACTAATGCCACGAACGACGTCCGCCAACATATCCTCGATACCGCCCGGATCATTATCGCGGGAAAGGGCTTCAGCGCCGTGGGCCTGAACGAGGTTCTCCAGGCTTCCGGCGTGCCGAAGGGTTCCTTCTACCATTACTTCGGCTCCAAGGAGGTCTTTGGCGAAGCGCTGCTGGAGGATTACTTCGCCGATTACCTGGCTTCGCTCGATAATCTGCTGAGTCGTCCTGATCTTTCCGCAGCACAGCGACTGATCGCCTATTTCGAGTACTGGCTGGAGACCCAGGCAGCCTGTGACCCGAAGGGCAAGTGTCTGGCGGTCAAGCTGGCTGCGGAGGTCAGCGACCTCTCCGAGGCGATGCGTTTAGTTCTTGAACAGGGCACCACGCGAGTGATCGCGCGTTTGGCCAGCGCCATCGAGGATGGCGCCAGCGACGGCTCGCTTCCGGTTGAGCTGGATGCCAGCACAACGGCGAACACGTTGTACCAGTTGTGGCTGGGCGCGAGCCTGCGCGCCAAGCTCACGCGCGACCGTGTACCCATGGAGGCCGCGCTGGCTGCTACGCAGGGCCTGCTAGGCCTGTCTTCTCATCTTCGACGCTGCGCCTGACAGACAGAAAAAAGTCCTCGTAGCTTTTTTTTTTGCCCAAACTGTATACGACCGGTCTAATTCAATCAGATGACAAACTTTGCTTCCACGCACGCACATGAGTCCGTTTCGGCCGTCCTTTTCAGGAGTCAGCGATGACCACTGCGATCCTGCAAACCCGCATCGTACTTGCCTCACGCCCCTCGGGTGAGCCGACGCCAGACGACTTCCGGCTGGAACAGGAATCGCTGCCTGAGCCAGGCAAGGGCCAGCTCCTGCTGCGCACGCTGTACCTCTCGCTCGACCCGTATATGCGGGGGCGAATGAGCGATGCTCCGTCCTATGCTCCACCCGTAGCGCTAGGCGAGGTGATGACCGGCGGCGCGGTGAGCCGGGTGGAGGTTTCGCACGACCCGGCATTCAAGGTTGGCGACCTGGTCGTCGGCGACACGGGTTGGCAGAGCCATACGCTTTCCGACGGTCGTGGACTGGTCGTGCTCGATTCCCGGACCACGAATCCTTCGCTGGCGCTGAGCGTGCTCGGCATGCCCGGCTTCACCGCCTACCACGGCCTGCTGAACATCGGCCGGCCGCAGCCGGGCGAGACTGTGGTCGTCGCCTCCGCCATCGGCGCGGTCGGCTCGGTAGTTGGGCAGCTTGCCCGGCTAAAGGGCGCGCGCGCCATCGGCATCGCCGGCGGGCCGGAAAAATGCCGCTACGCGCGCGAAGCGTTCGGCTTCGATGTCTGCCTCGACCACCGCGCGCCCGACTTTGCCGAACAACTGGCTACCGCGACGCCGCAGGGTATCGACGTCTACTACGAGAACGTCGGCGGCACGGTGCTCGACACCGTGCTGCCGCGACTGAACGTCGGCGCCCGCGTGCCGGTGTGCGGGCTGATCGCCCACTACAACGACACCGACCTGCCACCTGGCCCGGACCGCATGCCGATGATGCTGGGGCTGGTTCTGCGCAAGCGCCTGCTGCTGCAGGGTTTCATCATCGGCGACCACTACGCCGACGGTTTCGCGGCGTTTCAGCGCGACATGGGCGCATGGGTCGCCGAGGGCAAGGTCTCGGTCCGCGAAGACTTCGTCGAGGGCCTGGAACATGCGCCCCAGGCGCTGATCGACCTGCTCGCCGGCAGGCACTTCGGCAAGGTCGTGGTACGAGTCGGCACCCCCTGAGTCTTTCACTTCGAACCTCCAAAGGAGAGCCGCTATGGCCAATATTCTCGTCATCCTCACTTCGCACGACCAACTCGGCAACACTGGCAGGAAAACCGGCTTCTGGCTGGAGGAACTGGCTGCCCCCTACTATGCCTTCCTCGATGCCGGCGCGAAGCTGACCCTGGCCTCGCCCAAGGGCGGCCAGCCGCCGCTCGACCCCAAGAGCGACGAACCCGACGCCCAGACCGAGGCGACCCGTCGCTTCCTGGCCGACGCTGACGCGGTCAAGGCCCTGGCCAACACCCGCAAGCTGGCCGAGGTCGCCATCGGCGACTTCGATGCAGTGTTCTATCCCGGCGGCCACGGCCCGCTATGGGACCTGGCTGAAGACCCGGTCTCGATCGGTCTGATCGAAGCGGCGGTCAAGGCGAACAAGCCGGTCGGAACGGTCTGCCACGCACCTGGCGTGCTGCGCCACGTCAAGGATGCCGACGGCAAGCCGCTGGTCGCCGGCAAGCAGGTGACCGGTTTCAGCAACAGCGAGGAGGCTGCGGTTGGCCTGACCGATGTGGTGCCGTTTCTGGTCGAGGACGTGCTCAAGGCCAATGGCGGTCATTACAGCAAGGGCGGCGACTGGCAGTCCCACGTGCTGACCGACGGCCTTCTGGTCACCGGCCAGAACCCTGCCTCGTCCGCCGACGCCGCCAAGGCGCTGCTCGCCCTTCTGTGAGGAGATTGAACATGTCCGCTTACGTGGTTTTCCTGCGCGAACGCACCCTCGACGCCACCGAACTTGACATCTATGCGAGGCAGGCTCCAGCCGCGCGCGAAGGACACGATCTGACGCCGCTGGCGTTCTATGGCGATTTCGAGGTGCTGGAGGGACCGGCGATCGAGGGCGGCGTGATCCTGCGCTTTTCCGACATGCAGGCCGCACGCGCCTGGTATCACAGCCCCGCTTACCAGGCAGCACGGGTGCACCGGTTCAAGGGCGCGGACTACCGCGTGCTGTTGCTTGACGGCATCGGCGCGACACCTGCGGCCTGAGTCCCCTAACACGCACAGGATTCTGGAATGACTTCCCATCAGATCGACCCAGCCTCCGCATGGCAGGCCCGCTATGGCGAGGCCGCCGCCCTGCCGCTGCCCCCTGTTCCCGCCGCGCTGGCCGCGCTGCTGGAGCACCGATCAGTGCGCGCCTACACCGATCAACCGGTCGACGACGAGGCACTTCAACTCGCCATCGCTGCCGCGCAATCAGCCTCCAGTTCGTCCAACCTGCAGCCATGGAGCGTGATCGCCGTGCGCGACCCCGCGCGGCGCGCCCGCCTGGCCGCGTTGGCCGGCGGTCAGCGCCACGTGGCCGAGGCACCGCTGTTTCTGGCCTGGGTCGCCGACTGGTCGCGGCTGCGCCGACTCGGTGCCGCGCAGGGTGCCGCGACCGACGGTATCGATTACCTGGAGAGCTACACCGTCGGAGCGGTCGACACCGCGTTAGCCGCGCAGAACGCGGCGAACGCCTTCGAAGCCCTGGGGCTGGGTATCGTCTACATCGGCGGCATGCGCAACCATCCAGAGCAGGTCGCCGCTGAACTGGGGCTGCCGCAGGACAGTTTCGTGGTGTTCGGCATGTGCGTGGGCCATCCCGATCCGGCCCGCCCGGCCGAAGTCAAGCCGCGCCTGGCACAGCCGGCGGTGCTGCATCACGAACGCTACGACGCTGCCGGCGAGGCCGCCGCGGTGGCGCACTACGACCCGCTGATGCGCCGCTTCCAGCAGGAGCAGCAGCGTGACGACCGGCCCTGGTCGCAAGTGTCGGTGCAACGCATCGGCAGCCCCGGCGCGCTGATGGGCCGCCATCGCCTGCGCGAAGCCCTGAACGCGCTCGGCTTCACCCTGCGCTGAATTCCTCGTCCGCGCTCCGGCTCTGCAGGCCGTGACGCCTTCCTCCATCCACTGTCACAAGGAATCATCGAACATGGCATACGCCACCATCAACCCCTACACCGGCGAGACCCTGAAGACCTTCCCGGACGCCACCGACGCCGAGGTGGAACAGGCCATCGCCGCTGCGCACGAAGCCTTCCTGTCCTGGCGCGAGCGCTCGTTCACCGAGCGCGGTGCCATCCTGCAGCGTGCCGCAGACCTGCTGCGCGCCAAGGCTGGCGACTACGCGAAACTGCTGACCCTGGAGATGGGCAAGATCACCGCCGAGGCACTGGCCGAGGTCGAACTTTCCGCGCGCATCTTCGAGTATTACGTGAAGAACGCCGAGGCCCTGCTGGCACCGGAGAAACTGACCGTGGCCGATCCCGCCGAGGGCGACGCGTTGCTGGTACACGAGCCGCTGGGTGTGATCCTGGCGATCGAGCCGTGGAATTTCCCCTACTACCAGATCGCCCGCATCCTGGCCCCGCAACTGGCCGCGGGCAACACGCTGCTGCTCAAGCACGCCTCCAACGTGCCGCAGAGCGCGGATGCCTTCGAGAAGCTGATGCTCGAAGCAGGCCTGCCCGCGGGCGCCTTCAAGAACCTCTATGCGGCGCGGCACCACATCGAGATCATCCTCAACGACCCGCGCGTGCACGGCGTGGCGCTGACCGGCTCGGAAGGCGCAGGCGCGGTGGTCGCCGCCCAGGCTGGCAAGGCGCTGAAGAAGTCCACGCTGGAACTCGGTGGCGCCGACGCCTTCGTGGTGCTGGCCGACGCCGAGCTGGACAAGACCGTGAAGTGGGCGGTGTTCGGCCGCCACTGGAACGCCGGCCAGGTCTGCGTGTCCTCCAAGCGCATCATCCTGGTCGAGGCCATCTACGATGAGTTCCTGCGCCGCTACACCGAGGGCGTGGCCGGGCTCAAGGCGGGCGATCCGTTCGACCCCGCTACCACCCTGGCGCCGCTGTCCTCGCAGAAGGCCGCCGACGACGTCAAGGAACAGATCCGCCAGGCCGTCGCCCACGGCGCGACCGCGACCGAGGTGGGGCCCAAGGTGCCGGCGCAAGGTGCCTTCGTGCAGCCGACGATCCTCACCGGCCTGACTCCGGACAACCCGGCCTACTACTGGGAATTCTTCGGGCCGGTGTCGCTGATCTACCGCGCCGCCGATGAGGAAGAAGCGATCGCCATCGCCAACGACTCGCCGTTCGGCCTGGGCGGCTCGGTGTTCACCGCCGACGCCAAACATGGCGCCGAAGTCGCCAAGCGCATCTCCACCGGCATGGTGTTCGTCAACCACCCGACCATGGCCAAGGCCGACCTGCCGTTCGGCGGCGTACGCCGCTCTGGCTACGGCCGAGAGTTGCTCGGCCTGGGCCTCAAGGAGTTCGTCAACCACAAGCTGATCGACGTGGTCGACATCGACGCGCCGTTCTGATGCAAGCGGGCCGGCGGCACGGTACCGCCGGCCGCCGTTTCGCGTCCACGGCCGACGTTCAACGTTAACCGAACTCAGGAAACCCTCATGAGTACATCCGATCTGATCACGCGCCTGCCTGGCGTCGTCGCGGCGATGAAGCAGGCGCACCTGAGCGATGGCCCGGCGGACGCCGAACAGCGGCGGGATCGGCTCGCTCGCGCCGAACGCCTGTTGTCCGATAACCGCGCGCAGCTGGAATCGGCCATTCGCGCCGATTATGGCCACCGCAGCCCCTATCAGACACTGGCCACCGATGTGCTTGCGCCCATCAAGAGCATGCGCCACGCGCGCGAGCAACTCGAACATTGGATGCGACCCGAAGCGCAAGACGCCGGTATGCCGGGCGTGCAGGCACGCGTGGAATACCAGCCACTCGGTGTAGTAGGCATCATCAGCCCCTGGAACTTCCCGATCAACCTCTCGTTCGGGCCACTCGCAGGCGTGTTCGCCGCCGGCAACCGCGCGCTGCTCAAGCCGTCCGAACTGACGCCCCGCACCTCCGATCTGCTGGCCGAGCAGATTCCGCGCTATTTCGATGCGCTCGAATTCGGCGTCGTGCTCGGAGACGCCGAAGTCGGCGCCGCCTTCACCGCGCAACCGTTCGACCATCTCATTTACACGGGCAGCACGGCAGTGGGGCGTCTTGTGATGCGCGCCGCGTCCGAGAACCTTGTACCGGTAACGCTGGAACTTGGCGGCAAATCGCCCGTGCTCGTCGACGTGGACGCCGACATCAAGATAGTGGCCGAGCGGGTGCTCACATCCAAGACATTCAACGCCGGGCAGATCTGCATCGCCCCCGATTATGTGCTTCTGCCGCCGTCCGCACGCGAGGCGTTCATCGAGCACGCCCGCGCGTTCGTTGCGGCCACTTATCCAGATCTGGGAAGCAACACCGATTACACCGCCGTTGTCAACGATCGGCACTTCCAGCGCCTGCAGGTGTTGCTCGATGACGCCCAGGCCAAGGGAGCAACCGTCATCAGTCTTGCACCGGACGGCGAAGCAGATGCCGATCCTGCGACCCGCCTGCTGGCACCGACGCTTGTACTGGATCCCGACGATACGATGCGCGTGATGCAGGAAGAAATCTTCGGGCCGGTCCTGCCGCTGGTGAACTGCCCGGATCTTGACCATGCCATCGACTACGTCAATGCCCATCCGCGTCCGCTGGCCGCGTACTACTTCGGCAGCGACGCAACGCGTCAAAAGCGCTTCACCGAACGCACCACCTCGGGTGCAGCAGTGATCAACGACACGCTGATCCACGCTTTTATCGAGGATCTGCCGTTTGGCGGTATCGGCCCTTCCGGCATCGGCGCCTACCACGGCATCCATGGGTTCCGGCGTTTCAGCCACGCCAAGGCCGTGGTGATGCAGAGCCCGGACGGGACCTCCAGCCTGGCGCTGCGCGCGCCCTATGCCGACAAGCAGAAAGCGGTCGAGGCACAGCTGAGCGAATGATTTTTTCCTGGGCGGAGCACACCGCCCTTCGTAAACCTACGGAGCTGAATACCATGAAGATTTTCTACAAGACCCGCGCCACCGCCGTCGGCGGCCGTTCCGGCCGCACCACGCTGGACGATGGCAGCCTCGCGCTGGATATGGCCATGCCGGGGTCCGGCAAGGCTGGCGTCAACCCCGAGCAACTGTTTGCCATGGGCTACGCCGCCTGCTTCGACAACGCGTTGCCGGTGGCGGCCAAGCAACTGAAGCTGGCACCCACCGCCACCAGGACCTCGGTCGAGGTCGGCATCGGCCAGAACGCCGAGGGCGGCTACAGCCTGGACATCGACCTGTATGTGGAAGTCCAGGGCCTGAGCGAAGCCGACGCGCAGAAGCTGGTGGAAACCACCCACCAAGTCTGCCCGTACTCGAACGCCACCCGCGGCAACGTCGACGTGCGCCTGCACACCAGCGTCGCCTAAGCGACGGTAGGCCTACGAGGAGAGTAACTATTCAGGTGGCTGCGGATGGCATGTCGCCAACCACCTGATTTTTTTGGCATAGTGTGCCTGATCCTTCGGCACGTCTATGCGGTGACATGACCATCAGCGATATCAACGTCGACGAGGCCCTGGAACGGGTCCGGCAGCAGCTCAAGGAAGACCACACGGTCTCGCCTTCCTTGCGTGCTGCCATCGACGTGCTGATGCTGCTGGTCAAGCTGATGGCCGACCGACTGGCCACCAGCAGCCGCAACAGCAGCAAGCCGCCGTCACAAGACCCCAACCGCCAACGCCGTTCCCGGGCCAAGGGCGAGCGTCGCCCTGGCGGGCAACCGGGTCACGAAGGCAAGACGCTGGCGCCGGTCACCGATCCCGACGAGATCGTGTCGTTGCGCGTCGATCGCCGCACCTTGCCCAAAGGGCGCACCTATCGCTCGGTCGGCATCGAAACGCGCCAGGTGCAAGACATCGTGATCCAGGCCGTCGTCACCGAGTATCGCGCCGAGGTGCTGGAGGACGATCTCGGGCGGCGCCATGTGGCGCCGTTTCCCGACGGCGTGACCCGCCCGATCCAGTATGGCCCACGTCTCAAGGCGCATGTCGTCTATCTCTCGCAGTATCAGTTGCTGCCCTATGCCCGCATCCAGGCGCTGCTGGCCTCACAGTGCGATCTATCGCTGAGCACCGGCACGCTGTTCGCCTTCAATCAAGAGGCCTATCAGCGCGCCGAGGCGTTTGCCGAGTGGGCGATCCCGGCGCTGAGGCAAGCCGCGACCGTGCATGCCGACGAGACCGGGATGCAGGTCGGCGGCAAGCGCTACTGGCTGCACAGCGCCTCGAATGACGCCCTGACCTACTTGGCGCCTCACGCCAAGCGAGGTCAGGAGGCCATGGATGCCATCGGCATCCTGCCCTATGTCCAGGGGGTGCTGGTGCATGATCACTGGAAGCCTTACTACCGCTACGCGGATTGCCGCCACGCACTTTGCAACGCCCATCACCTGCGTGAATTGACTGCGGCCTGGGAAAATGACCACCAAAAGTGGGCCAAGGCGCTGCATGATCTGCTGCTGGAGATGCATCAGGCCGTTGACGCTGCCGGTGGCACGCTCTCGCCCGAAGAGGCGCAACGCTGGCGAGTCCGCTATCGGCAGTGCCTGACAGAGGGTGAGACCGAGTGTCCGCCACCGATCCCACCACCACCGGGAAAGCGCGGTCGTGCCAAACGTACCAAGGCACGTAACCTGCTCGAACGTCTCCAGGCGTACGAGGACGATGTGCTGCGTTTCCTCGACGACCCCGCCGCGCCCTTCACCAATAACCAAGGGGAGCGTGACCTGCGGATGACCAAGGTCCAGCAGAAGATTTCAGGCTGTTTCCGCTCCTGGGAAGGTGCCGAGATCTTCTGCCGGATGCGCAGCTTCCTCTCGACGGCGGTCAAGCAGGGCCTGGCAGCGCACACCGCACTAGAACAGTTGTTTGCCGGTGAAGTGCCCGAATTCATGCGTCGGGACGGCCTGGATCAGGCAGCGTGACCTGAATAGTTACCCTGAGCAAGGAAAGCGTTATGGGAAAGCCTATGTAGTGAACACTACATACAACGTGCACGTCACGCACTATATTTATCGATTACTATATAAATATGGCAGCGCCTTTGTCTCCGGGTATAGCGGCCGCTACACTCCCTCCCTCACCCAGCGAGGCCATCATGAATACGAAGACCCGACAACGCCGCCCGGCTTTCGATCGCGAAGCAGGAGTCGCCATTGCCCAGGCGCTGTTTCACGAGCGGGGCTATGACGCGGTCAGCCTTGCTGATCTGACCCAAGCCATGGACATCAAGCCGCCCAGTTTTTACGCCGCTTACGGCAGCAAGGCAGCGCTGTTCGAACGGGCAATGCTGCGCTATGCGCGGGAAAATGCCCTACCGATAGGAGATCTTCTGGCCCCAGACCGCCCTCCCGCCGAGGCGCTTCCCGCCCTGCTGCTCGCTGCCGCCGAACAGTATGGACAAGACAGCATGCTGCGCGGCTGCATGATTACGGAGGGCTTGCGAGCGGATGACCGGGTCGCCCGTCAGATGGCCGAGAACCTCGCCAACAGTGGACTCCAGGCGATTCGGGCTTACCTCGATCAGGTTCGCCCGCAAGACGCGCAGACGCTGGCCGACTACGTGGTGGTTACTTTGCGCGGACTCTCGGCCTCGTCTTGCAACGGCATGTCACCCCAACGCCTCACCGAAGTCGCAAGGGCCGCTGGCCGATTTCTCGCGCATGAACTGGAAGTGGAGTCCGAGGAGTCCACAGCGGCTTCGGTCTCTAGCAATCCGTGATCGTCGTGCCGGCGATGGTCTCGGCGAACCCCTTACCGAATATTCGCGCCGGGGTTTCGAAACCCGGCCGATGTTCACCCTCGAGAACTCGACTCGCGGCCTCGACGGCCGCCAACGGCGTGTAGGAGTAGCCGTTGACGGTTTCGATCATCGATCGGACGACCGTGCCGTCAGCCGCCGTTACCTCGGCCACCGCGCGGGCTCGATGAGCATCGCGTTGTTCTTCGGTCGGGCCATCAGGCAGCAGCGATAAATCGCCTTCGGGGAACGCCTCTCCACTGACATGCACGAACATGGCGATATCGGGGATTCCGGTGGAATACCAACCGGTGACCAGATCGCCGAACGACAGCGGCGAGCACGGCACCGGCCCCTCACCGAAATCGAAGTGGCGTGGCTGCGCATCGGGGGTCGGAACGAGATGGCCGTCGACCCTCGCCATCAGGCCCGCGCCGATGATCTCGCTGACGCTCATGGCGGAGCCCCGCGACATGGAACCGGGAACCTGAAGCGCCACCCTCAGCGACCGCGGCTCCTGCACACGCTGCGCGACGTGCACCGCCAGGCAATCGGTCGGCACCACATCCCAGCCGACGCCGGGGAGCAGCATGACGCCGGCCTCGGCCGCTTCGGCGCCCAGTCGTTCCGCCAGCCGGTAGACATTGATCTCGGCGGTGATGTCCAGGTAATCGACGCCGGCCTCGAGGCACGCCCGCATCAGTGGCTCCGCCGTTTGCGCGAAAGGGCCTGCGAAGTTCAGCAGCACATCGATACCGGCCAGGGACTGCGCTGCATCGGCATCGGCCTCAAATACCCGAAAGGGAACCGCCAACGCCTCGGCGAGAGAGGCCAGCGTTTGCCGATTGCGCCCAGCGATCTCGAAATCGAGCCCCAACGTTTTGGCATGCGCTGCCACCATGCGACCGGTATAACCGGTCGCGCCGTAGATCAGTAGTGTTTTCATCGGGCGTGCTGCCAGTTCTTGTAGACGAATTCGAGACTGTAGCCATCGGGATCCAGAACGTTGGCGGCGTAGTAGTTGGGGTCGTAATGCAGCCGGGCCCCAGGCGCGCCGTTGTCGACAGCGCCGCTCGCCATGGCCGCGGCGTAGGCTGCCTCGACTTCTGACTTGCTGCTCGCCACGAAACCGACATGAACGGCCCGCCTTTCGACCACGCCCTCGCGTAGCCAGAAGAACATCCGGCCATTGGCGCCAAAACCCTTGAGATCCGGGTGACCCGGCGGGCCGTCTTTGCCGTCGTAATCGAGCCGCGCCGTGATCCCCAGCGGGGCGAGCACGGCCTCGTAGAAACGAATCGAGCGTTCGATGTCGCTGACGGATAAAAAGAGATGATCAAGCATGCGGTGTCCTCCTGGACGCAGATGCCAATACAGAAGCAGAGTTAGATGCAGTAGCCGCCAGCGACTTCGATGGTCTGTCCGTTGATCCAGTCGCTTTCATCGGACAGCAACATGGCGATGATGCGAGCGACGTCCTGCGGCTCGCCGACGCGACCGAGCGCCGTCTGGGAGGCCAGCAAAGCCTCGAACTCGTCGTTCAGGCCACCGCCCAGCTCGGTGCGAATCGCTCCCGGCGAGACGGCATTGGCCCGTATGCGGCGGTCGCCGAACTCCTTGGCCATGTAGCGGGTGAGCACTTCCAGCCCGCCCTTGAGAGCGGCGTAAGGCGCCACGCCGGCCGTCGCCACGCGGGTGGTAGCACTGGTCAGATTGACGATGCTGGCGCCTTCCTCCATCAACGGGAGCAAAGCCTGGGTGAGGAAAAACGGGCCTTTGAGGTGAACGTTCAGCAGACCATCGAACTGGGACTCGGTAACCGACTCGAGCGGGTTGAACAAGCCGTAGCCGGCGTTGTTGACCAGACCACTCACGGTGTTGACGCCCCAGTTTTCACGTAGGGTCAGCTTCAGCGTTTCGCGAAATACCCCGAAACCGCCGACGTCAGCGACATCCAGCTTCAGCGCAACGGCCTTGCCGCCGGCGGACTCGATGCGCTGAACGACCGACTGCGCGGCGTCGGTGTTGCTGTTGTAGGTGAGGATGACGCCCATGCCTTTCTGGGCACAGTGCTCGGCAGCGCTGGCACCAATGCCACGGCTGCCTCCGGTGATGACGATAACGCCCATGGGCTGCTCCGGTGTCGATGGGATAGATATTCACCCTAACCATTACCCTCATCGCGGGCTCAGCCGTTCCTGCCCGAAACCTGCCCGTTTCTGCTTTTTGCTTGCGCGGGCGCGCCCCCGGGATCAGCATATCTCTTCATAACCGCCCCAACCGCTCGCCATGGACGCCCCACTGCTCGCCATGAACGATCAACTGCTCGAGCTTCGCTCCCTGGCTGCCAGGGCCGAGAATCGCCGTACGGAGACGGGCATTCCGCGTGTGGCCATGGTCCAGGGCGAAATCCCGGAACATATGCTGGCCGCCGTCTACGAGCCGATGGTCAATCTGATCCTGCAGGGCAGCAAGACGATGACCGTCGGTGACCGCACGCTGCGCTATGACCCGGCGACCTATTTCGTCATGTCCATCGAGCTGCCGGCGGTGGGCACGGTGCATCCGGCGGCTTCGGGGGAGCCCTACCTCGCGTTGAGCCTGACGCTCGACCCCGCCGTGCTCTCGACGCTGCTGACCGACCTGCCTACGCCTGCCGGGCGTTACGAAAGCGAGAACGACAACAACGCAGGATTTTCGGTGGCTGCGGTCACGCCGAAGTTGATGGACGCGTGGCTACGCATGCTGCGATTGATGGACAGCCCGGAAGAGATCGCGGCCCTCGCCCCGGTGTACGAACGGGAGATTCTCTACCGCGTGCTGCAAGGGCCCCATGGCTGGATGCTGCGAGAAATCGCGGCGCCGGATACCGCCATGGCCCGGGTCAGTCTCGCGATTCAGTGGATCCGGCAGGACTTTGCCGAGCCGATCCGAGTGGAGGCGTTGGCGCAGAGAGCGGCGATGAGCGTGTCCGCGTTTCACCGTCACTTCAAGGCAGTGACCACGCTGAGCCCGTTGCAGTACCAGAAACGGGTTCGACTGCTCCAGGCGCGCACGCTCATGGTAGCCAGCGGCAGAAGCGTCACCAGCGCCGCCTTCGAGGTCGGCTATGAAAGCGCGACACAGTTCAGCCGAGATTACGCCCGGGTATTCGGGCTGCCTCCCGCCCGGGATAGCGCGAGGATTCTGGGGGAAACCAAGGGGCGCGGCCGATCGCCCGATCGCTGAAAGCCGCCTCGGCGCGCCGACGACCGGCGTGTGGCGCGGGTTTTACTGCCACCTGACGATTCGGGAAGCGCGGCACTCTCGTCTTTTCCATTGCCTGCTAAACTTCCCGTCTCGGGCTTCACCGTTTATCTCAAGTTCAGCCAACCGCCCACGAGGAGAGACCATGTCTCAGAGCGATTCCCAGACGAACATCAGGACCGAATGGATCGAGATCACCGCCGAGGACGGCAAGACGTTCAAGGCCTACCAGGCGCTGCCGCACAAGGGCAAAGGGCCCGGCATCCTGCTGATCCAGGAGATTTTCGGCGTCAACGGCCACATGCGTGGCGTCGCCGAACAGTATGCGATGGATGGCTATAGCGTCATCGTGCCCGACATGTTCTGGCGCGATGAGCCGGGCGTCGAACTCGGCTATGACGGCGACGACTGGAAAGCGGCGGTCGCCCACAAGAAGGCGCTCGATTATCCGACGGCGGTCAGCGACCTGCGTGCCGCGACCAAGGCGCTGCGGGCAAGCCCCGTCTGCGACGGCCCCATCGCTTCCGTGGGCTACTGCATGGGCGGCGTCTTTTCCTACCTCTGCGCCCTGGATGCCGGTGTCGACGCCGCGATCTGCTACTACGCCGGCGGCGTGACCGAATACCTGCCGCGCGCCAACGAGCTCAAGGTGCCCGTTCAGTTCCACTTCGGCGCCGAGGATGACCACATCCCGCTCGAGCAGGTCGAACAGACCCGCCAGGCCTTTGCCGGCAACAAGGATGTCGAAGTGCATCTCTACGGTGGAGCGGAACACGGCTTCAACTGCTGGGCACGGGCGAGCTACAACCAGCATGCTTCCGCGCTGGCGCACGGCCGTACGCTGACGTTCCTGGCCAGCCACTCCGAGTGAGGAACGAGTCGAGCTCGTGTCGGAACGGCTGAAACGTTTCGGCGCGAGTCTTGAACGGTCAGGGTTGATGAATCAGGGCCGATGAAAATGCGGCAGGACGTGGGCGGCCAGCTCTTCGATGATGGCATCGGCTGGCCGCTCCTCGAGACGCAGATTCAGGGAAACGTGATGAACGCCCATCTCTCTGAGCGCCTCGAGCACGTCGATGAGGGCATCACGGCCGGCACGATAGCCCAGGTCGATGGGCGTCGCCGGGGCCCCCGGATCGGCGGCAAGATCAAGGCGCATCGCCTCGCCGAAGCCGCGGAACTCGCCGGGTACGCTCTGTTCGACGGCGGCCCGCCACATGCGATAACGATCGCGCTGCTGCGCCTGCTCGCGGTGATAGGTCATCCAGCCGATCGCGTGGCGGGCAATCCAGTTGACGCTCTGCCCTCCCGAACCGACCGCCAGCAGCGGCACGGGCTCCGGAGGTAGCGGCCGCAACTGGAAATCCGGCGAATCCGTGTCATGCCGATCCGGCACGACCTCCTGCGGCGTACCCAACGCCTTTGCTACCACCTGCCAGTGATCCGCAAACAGGCGCCGCCGCTCGGCGACGTTCTGACCAAAGGCGGCAAATTCGGGCGGCCGGTCGCCGGACCCCAGCCCGAGGATGAAACGACCTTCCGAGAGCGTGGCGACCGATGCCGCCGCCTTGGCGATATGCAGCGGGTGGCGCAGGGTGAGCACGATGGCGCCGCTGATCAGCGCGATCTGCCGCGTTTCCGCTGCCAGAGCGCCCAGCCAGCTCCAAGGATCCAGATGGCCTACCGGATCGGGATAGTCGCGGCTGTTGAGCGGCACGTCCCGAATCCACAGAGCGCGAAACCCGCCCCTGTCGGCGAGTGTCGCCAGACGCCGCTGCTCGGTAACATCGACCACTTCCTGACCGCCTGGCATCAGCGGCAGCGTCAATCCGATCGACAGCCGATTCGGTGCCAACACGCGCCCAACGATCGCCTGTTCGGCTCCGCCAGCAGACATGACCCCTCCTTGAACATTCGACCAATACATCGGGATGCGTTGTCCGGGCCGCGTCACGAATCATGACGCCCGGAAACAAGGCGCAAGGCACGATGATAGCCCCGATCCGCGCTTGTCGTATTCCCGATCTGCGACTAGTGTCCAAAGGGCATGCAGGAAGGCATGCACTTGTTGTGAAAGTTCAGCATGAACCAAACAGGGACAGACGCCATGGGAATTATTGCGTGGATCATCTTCGGCCTGATCGCTGGCGCCATCGCCAAGATGGTCATGCCAGGCAAGGATCCGGGTGGCTTCATCGTCACCATCATCATCGGGGTTCTCGGGGCCGTCGTCGGCGGCTGGATCGGGACCGCGCTAGGGTTTGGTGACGTATCCGGCTTCAATATCGGCAGTTTCCTGATCGCCGTCCTCGGTGCGATCGTGCTGCTGATCATCTATCGCGTCGTGCGCAAGTAGCGCTATCACCGATTGCCCCGGCCCGGCGGCCCGTCCGCCGAGCCGGAGGCCCGCTTCTCTTCTCTTTTCAGTCGATATACCCTTCGCCAGTCCGCAGGACATTCTTTCGCTTCCGACACTCCCTCCAGGATCAACCGGCATGCCGAGCAACGCGCATTTCTATGAACCGAGTCGCGGTCACGAGCTACCGCATAACCCTTTCAAGGCGATCGTCGGGCCGCGGCCGATCGGCTGGATCTCCTCGCGGGATCGCGAAGGCCGACTGAATCTGGCGCCCTACAGTTTCTTCAACGCTTTTGCCGACACGCCGCCCATCATTGGCTTCTCAAGCTCAGGCTATAAGGACAGCGTGCGCAACATCGAGGCGACCGGCGAGTTCTGCTGGCAGCTGTCGACGCATGCACTCGCCGAGGCGATGAACCAGAGTTCGGCGTCGGTAGCGGCCGAGGTCGACGAGTTCGAACTGGCGGGCCTGACGCCGCAAGAATCCCGCGTCGTCGGCGTTCCCCACGTCAAGGAAGCGCAGGTCGTGTTCGAGTGCCGGCTGACGCAGACCCTTCGGCTGCAATCGGCCGCGGGCGAGGAGATCGACAACTGGCTGGTGTTGGGCGAAGTCGTCGGCGTGCATATCGACTCGGCGCTGCTCGAGGACGGCATCTACCAGACCGCCGCCGCCCGGCCGATTCTGCGTGGCGGCGGCCCGGCCGACTACTTCGAAATCAGCCCGGACCAGAACTTCAAGATGTCCCGCCCCGGCTGAAGCGCGCCGCTAGATCCGGTTTGAAGGCTCGTAGAAGCGCCAGGTATTGCGCCTTGCCCGCTTGGCCGCATACATCGCCATGTCGGAGAACTGCACTGCCTGCCCGAAGCCGCTGAACCTCTGCCGTTCGTCTTCGGTCAATGGCCGGCCTCGGCCGCCCAGCCTATCGCCGCCATGGCCAACGCCAGACAGACCGGCAGTAATCGTTTCATTCAGCATCTCCGACGGCCACGCTGACAACCTCGTCGTCGCATAGAAAGTTAGGAGCATCGAGCATTGCCGGCTGATTGCCCGTTTTCCTGAAGGGCCGATTAGCACCTGTCCCGCGGCCCGATTCCTCGTCAGCCAGAGAGCGACGGTCGCGTCGTGTTAGACTTTGTCTCTATCTCCCTCCTATTTTTCTCATGGAGTCCGGCGCTCAATGTCTCTGGAAGAACTGCACCTCAACCTGCGCAACCTCACCCCCGAGGACTACCCCCAGCTCAAACGGCTGATGGATGCCGTCTACGACGACATCGGCGGTGCCTGGTCGAAGCTGACGATCGACAAGCTGATCGGCGAGTTCGCCGACGGCCAGATCATCGTCGAGGACGATGGCAAGATCGTCGGCGTGGCGCTGACGGTGCTGGTCGACTACGACCACTTCTCCAACCCGCACAAGTACGACGAGCTGATCGGCCATCGCGAGATCATCCTCAACGATGCCAACGGCGACGCGCTCTACGGGCTCGACGTGCTGATCGATCCGGCCTATCGCGGCTACCGTCTCGGCCGGCGCCTCTACGAAGCGCGCAAGGATCTTTGCCGCTCGATGAACCTGCGCGCGATTCTCGCCGGCGGGCGGATCCCGAACTACCACCAGCATGCCGACGAGATGTCCCCCGCGGAGTACATCGATCGGGTGGCGCGCAAGGAGTTCTACGACCCGATCCTCTCGTTCCAGCTGGCCAACGACTTCCTGGTCAAGCGCCTGCTGACCAAGTATCTGCCCGAAGACGAGAAATCGATGGGCTACGCCACGCTGCTCGAGTGGAACAACATCCTCTACGAACCGGCCAGCCGGATCATCGAAACGCGCCGGACCCAGGTCCGCGTGGGCGCCGTGCAGTGGCAGATGCGGGAGTTCGACTCGGTGGAAACCGTACTCCAGCAGGTGGAGTTCTACGTCGATGCCATCTCCGACTACCAGAGCGATTTCGCCGTCTTCCCGGAGCTGTTCAACACCCCGCTGATGGGGCTGACCGACCAGACCGACCAGGTCGCCGCAATCCAGTTCCTGGCCGGGTTCACCGAGCGCTTCAAGACCGAAATCTCGCGCATGGCGGTCTCCTACAACATCAACATCGTCGCCGGTTCGATGGTCGAGCTGGGCGAGGACGGCAAGCTCTACAACGTCTCCTACCTGTGCCACCGCGACGGCGAGATCGACCGCCAGGCCAAGCTGCACATCACCCCGCAGGAGCGGCGTGACTGGGTGGTCGAAGGCGGCGACGAACTGCAGGTGTTCGAGACCGATGCCGGCCGCGTCGGCATCCTGATCTGCTACGACGTCGAATTCCCGGAACTGCCGCGCCTGCTCGCCGAGCAGGACATGGACATCCTGATCGTGCCGTTCTGGACCGACACCAAGAACAGCTACCTGCGCGTGCGCCACTGCGCCCAGGCCCGCGCCATCGAGAACGAATGCTACGTGGTCGTCTGCGGCAGCGTCGGCAACGTGCCTTCGATCGAGAACCTGGACATCCAGTACGCCCAGTCCTCGGTGTTCTCGCCGTCGGACTTCGCCTTCCCGCACGATGCCGTGCTGTCGGAGACCACGCCCAACACCGAAATGGTGATGTTCTCGGATCTCGACCTGACCAAGCTCAAGCTGGTGCGTTCCGAAGGCGCGGTGACCAACCTCAAGGACCGCCGTCTGGACCTGTTCGACCTGCGCCTGCGCGACTGGTCGTGGAAATCCGGGGCGCGTCAGGAAGAGAGCTGAGCGGGACATGAGCTTGTTGAAAGGCGGGGGGAAGAGCGGGTGGCAGGGCTGGTGGAAAGCCTGGCGGCAGGATCGGAAAGGCAACCGTCGCGACGCCCGGCAACGCTCGCGCCCCCCGTTCGACCCGGAGGCGTGGCGGCCGATCCGCCACGGCCTGCCGCTGCTGGCCGATCTCGACGACGCTGATGCCGAACGCCTCGGCCCGCGCGCCTGGCAACTGCTGCACGGCAAGCGCTGGGTCGCGGGTGACGGCGTCGAGCTCGATGATGCCGCCCTGCTCGCCATCGCTGCCCAGGTCGAACTGCTGACCCTCGGCTGGTCGGACCGCGACGCCAGCGCCGCCTTCGACAACGTCACCGAGATCATCCTGCTGCCGGACGCCTTCCATCGCCACGTCGAGGAGATGGACGACTTTGGCGTGATGCACGAATACGTCGACGAACGCGCCGGGGAAACCTCCTGGCGCGGCCCCGTGGTACTCGCGATTCCCGATGTCGCCGAGAGCGGCGACTACACCGGCTACAACGTCATCATTCACGAATTCGCCCATAAGCTCGATCTGGGTAACTCGCAGGATGTCGACGGCTTCCCGCCGCTTGCCGCCGCGAGCGACGTCACCTCCAAGGAGTGGCATCGCATCTTCACCGCGGTGTGGGACGACCTGCAGGCCCACCTCGCCCGCGACGAACCCACCCCCATCGACGACTACGCCGCCACCCACCCCGGCGAATGCTTCGCGGTGTGCTGCGAACTCTTCTTCAGCGCCCCGGATCAGTTGGCGGAGGTGTATCCGGAGCTGCTTGATCTGCTGAACCGCTACTTTCGTCAGGAGCCGTTGGTGAGATTTCAGCGGCGGAAAGATGAGGATGATGGCTCATAGAATCGACCCTCGTTGCCCTGTAGCCGCATATCGGCCCCGATGGCCAAAACACCTAAGCCAATCCTGACTAGAGAAATGGTCTCACAACGTTACTCGGGACAAATATTGTTTTACATTGGCAGGAATGATAGGTCGTTCAATATAATAGAGTTTGCAGCCGACGCGATGTTTGGTGTTATAGGATGGACTCAACTAAAAATTGGAAAAGTCATACAAATAAGGATGCTGCATAAAAATGTTGAATACGCATACTCGTTAAAAGAGTATAACGAGCCCGCCACCTAACAAATGTTATAGTTGAAAACGGGAGTACCACTTGGCCGTACCTGACTTTCAATCATTGATGTTGCCATTGCTAAAATTCTCCGCTGATGGCGAAGAGCATTCGATGCAGGAAGCCCGAGAAGGGCTGGCAGAAATCATGGGGCTCTCCCAAGAGGATCTTGAAAAAAGGCTGCCGAGCGGTCGGCAATCCACGTTCGCAAACCGTGTAGCTTGGGCAAAGGTTTATCTGACCCAGGCGGGAGTTTTGGAGTCTCCCAAGCGGGGTAAATTCCATATCTCTAATCGTGGCAGGCAGATCCTTATTGAAGCCCCTAGTCGGATCAGTATCAAGTATTTAGAACAGTTCAAAGAGTTTCAAGAGTTTCGGCAGGCGAGCAGTAAAAATCGCACTCAAAAAGTGACCCACGTGGGCGACGACGATAATTCTTCTACCACGCCTGAGGAAACGCTTGAGCAAGCATATCAACAACTTCGCGACGAAGTAGCGAATGAGCTTCTTCATTTAATTAAAAATAATACGCCAGAGTTTTTCGAAAAACTCGTCATCTACCTCATTGTTTCGATGGGGTATGGCGGTTCCGTAAAAGAAGCAGGAAAAGCTACGCGAAAAACGGCAGATGAAGGAATTGATGGCATTATCAAAGAAGACCGTCTCGGGCTGGAGACAATATATCTTCAAGCTAAACGCTGGGAAGCGGTGGTTGGTCGGCCGGAGATTCAAAAATTTGTTGGTGCCCTTCATGGTCAGCGAGCTAAGAAAGGGGTGTTTATTACCACCAGCCGTTTCTCGAAAGAGGCGCTGGATTATGTCGGCCAGATTGATCCAAAGGTTGTTCTTCTAGATGGCGCTGACCTTGTACAACTGATGATTGATCATGGTGTAGGCGTGAGTTCTGCCGCAACATACGAAGTCAAGAAAGTGGATACTGATTTCTTCATTGAAGATTAATCGTGAAACTGCCAACCCCCGGCACGCTGCGCCGGGTCGGCGGGAAACCGCCCCAGTTCCACCGCGAGATCGAAGAAGCCTTGCGCGGGCAGCTCTTCCCCGCGGCGGCTGATGACCAGCGCGGCGATAAATTGCCAATTGCCGGTTCTGTTGGGCATCCTCGCGCATCAGGTTCTCCAGTGCTTGGGCGGTGCGCTGGGATGGTGCGCGTAAGGCTCACGTCGTGCCGCCATCACACGCGGCGCCCGTCCATGAAGCCGCTGAAGCGATTGATTCGCCGGGCGCGCAGTTCTCATACCTGTTAAGACCTACTGCGTCCCAGCCAATAGCCAGGTTTTCGGGAATGATGGGCAAAGGCGATAACGACGGTTTCTTCCGGCAACTCAATCGCGACAACGTCAAACGGGAAGCGCTCCAAGATCAGCCGCTTTGCACCAGTTTCGCCAGCTTTTTTCGGGAGAGGTGATAATGGAATGAAGTTTTCTTCAATAACGTCGATGGCAGCTTCAACGGCAACGAAAAACTCTGCTCCGAGTCCAGGTTGCTCGTATTCGTACCAAGCTGCAGCCTCTATCGCTTCCTGAGAGGCTTCTTCGAGTATTCTTACTGTTCGCACTTACTGGCCCAGTCTCGCCCGCATCTTGGTTCGGAATTCTTCGCGACTCAACATTGTGCCCTTGCCGCTTTTGGCCTTGGATGTACGGCGAACGATTTCCTCGTTCCAGGCTTGCTCAACGGAGTGGTCACGGGGCCCATCCAGGCTCATGATGAGTTCGCGAGCCAACGTCGCACGTTCCGACTCGGAGAGAGTCGAAATCTGGGAGCGTAGGTGATCCAGCGTTTCGGTAGTCATGACGCCTCCACGAGTAGCGATAAAGTTATGCTATGCCGTCTGAAAAGCCCTAACAAGGCCAGTCACGGAAACGGCATTGCGGTTTCGCATTGATGCCGCATTCGCACGTGCTCAGTGGCATTCCATTCACCTCGCCTGATCCTTCCGTTTAAGAGGCCACCTACTTTCCCGTTAGGGAAAATAAAAGCGCCATCAGCCCGCCTTTTGGTTATCTTTCCCTGTCGG